>CAYPOT010000006.1:0-97337 GCA_964412455.1 uncultured Nitrospiraceae bacterium
TGTCCTTTTCATCCCAGCAGCATAGCTGCTGGGTATTTCAGGACGCTTTTATAAATATATTAGCTGCTTTACCGGCCAGAACCCAATCCCGGAGTCGATCTAAATGTAACGGCTTTAAATCATCGGGTTTCAGGTTGCTCCGTCCGGAAGTGGGAACATCGATCAGCTCAACAAAGGAAACGCGCTCCGCTTGATCCGGTGTAAATCCAATCTCAGAGGGAAACGCTTATGGTAAAGTGCACCGTCTCTCCGGTAGTCCGGATTCCGGAAGGGATGATGATACCCTTTTTGCTTCCAGTACCCTACCCCATCCGCAAGATAAGAAACGATTTCCGAGAAGCAGCTCATTTCTCCGATATTCGGATCATAGTTCGCATCAAGACCGAAAAATAAGAACTGAGCTGTAGCAGGGTCAGCGCCCTGATAGGGCTTGAATGAAAAAAGTTCATGGAGCCTGTTATTCTTATGAGGGATGTACACTAGAGTTTTCTTAATAAGCTAATGTCAAATGTAAAGACCTGACCCTAAGATGTCGATGTCCGACCCTAAGATGTCCTAAGATGTCGTTTCCGTGTCGTCGCTGATACCCCGCCACTGTCCTCTTACGATACAGCCAGGGTCAGTAAGAGAATGCTGCCTTCGCCTAATCTTGAAAGGCTCGGCCAATGGAGCTAACTTTTACGAGGCTACGTATACGTATACGTTCACTTTCGTTGCGACCCGGAAACTTGCTCACCCTGCTATACAGGGCTTTGTCGATGGGCTTCAAAAGGCAACGTTTCCCTCACCTCCTGCCATCCAAGCTACATGGCTTTGGCTTTCTGCCATGGCGGGACTTGCACCCGCAAGTGTGTGCGACCCTTCGCTGGGCACGCCAATATTTAAGTCTGACCCCAATAGTCCCCAAGGTGCTTTACCTTGCTTCTGATAAAGCTCAGATCGATGTGCTTGTCCACCAGTCTCAGGAGATGGCTTTCAGGGATCAGTTCGTCCATCCTGACGTAGTAGAACATGGGCTCGCTTCTGCTGTGTTCTCCTAACAAGTGTGCCTCCTTCGCGCGAAGTGGCTGTACTTTATCAGGCGTGCATGATAATATCAAAACAATTCGTCAGGAGTTTTTCAACAGCCTGTAAAGACCCTATAGATTTCCTATTTAGCTAGGGGAGGTGTCTCACTTATATTGACACAGAGGGACTGGAGAAATAGCCGTTAGTCAGGATATCATGTCTGACCCCAGACGGTCCTTTTGAATATGAAAACCATTAAGGAGGCACGATGAAAACGAGCGTTATTGAAGTGCACGACATGCTGTCGGTATTGACCGTGGACGAAGTGGAAAAGCGGATTGGCAAGGTGCCGGGTGTCGAAAGCGTTACAGTGAATTACGCTGCGGGAAACGCCACAGTGCGCTACGACGAAACCCGACTTGAAGTCGCCGATATCAAGGTGATCGTGCACCAACGCGTGCATCAGTCCGCAGACGAACCCCTACCCAAGAATGAGAGCGGAAACAAGCCCGACCATAAGCCTGCTGTAGCACCAACGCCGGAAGCTGCGCCGGCCTCTACTTCACCGCCTGAACCCGCTGTGCCGAAAACTGCCCCGGCCGCGCCCGCCGCCATGCCCGCGTCGACCGCTCCCGCCGCCGAAGGCCAAGCTGGCAAACCGGCGCCGAGCGCGCCGCCATCAGCAACGGTAGCTGTTCCGCCGAAACCATCTCCAGTTGCGGCGGACGCGAAGCCCTCAACGCCCGAAACCGTTGTGCCAAAAGCTGCCCCCGTCGCACCCGCCGCCGTACCCGCACCGGCCGCGAAATCTTCAACGCCCACAGCCGCTGAGCCAAAAGCTGACTCCTGGAAAGTACATGCGCTTTCGCTGACGGTGACTCTGAGTGTGGCATATATCTTATGCGCCATTTTCGACGTTCTGTTTCCGCCCTTCGGGCTGCTTGCTGCACTTGCGCCGGCCAGTCCGTTGCCAATCTCCGGTAGTCCCCTCGCTTACCTGACGGGATTCGCGCTGTTCACCGTCGCTGGTTTTGTGTTTGGCGCACTCCATGGAATTGCATGGGCATTCTGGAGTAAAAGACTGCAGTGAGATGACGTCATGGATACGTATCCGATTACCCTGAATGAAGATGACGGCCATTAAGGAAGTGTGATGAAAACGAGCGTTATTGAAGTGCACGACATGCTGTCGGTATTGAGCGTGGACGAAGTGGAAAAGCGGATAGTCAAGGTTCCGGGTGTAGAAAGCGCTACAGTGAATTTCGCTGCGGGAAACGCCACGGTGCGCTACGACGAGACCCTGCTCGAAGTGGCCGATATCAAGGTACTCATACACCAACGCGCACATGAATCCGCAGGAAAATCCCGACCCAAGCATGTGAGCGCAGATAAGTCCGCAGATAAGCCCGCACATCAGCATACTAAAATTCCAACACCAGAAACTGCGGCAGTTTCCGCCCCAACGCCCGCAGTCGCTGCACCGAAAACTTCCACAGCCGCACCGGCCACTCCCGCAATCGAAACGGCGCCGGGTGCGCCGCCTCCATCCCCCGCACCCGCTATGACTCCCGCATCCACCATGGAGAAGGCAGGCAGTCTCGATGATCCTTCCGTCAAAAATGCTGACGAAGTAGCGAGAGCTTTTGGCGCAGACCTCGAAAACGGACTCACTTCACAGGAGGCGTCGCGCCGTCTTTCGGAAAACGGCCGCAACGAACTCCGCTCTGCTCCGCGGCGGCCCGCGTGGCGTCGCTTCCTGTCGCACTTCCATGATCCCCTGGTCTACCTGTTGCTCGCCGCAGTTGCCATCGCGCTGGTGGCCTGGGTGATCGAGGGCTTGGTTGGCTGGCCTGTGGATGCACTCGTCATCGCGACGATCGTCTTGCTCAACGGGGTTCTGGGTTATGTGCAGGAAGCCAAGGCGGAGGACGCCGTGGCCGCACTGGCCCGAATGACTGCGGCGACTTCCGCGGTCCTGCGTGACGGTCAGGTGCTGCGGTTGCCCAGCGCCGAACTGGTGCGTGGGGACCTGCTCGTGCTCGGCGAGGGTGACGCCGTCGGGGCGGATGCGCGTCTGGTTCAGGCCACATCACTGCGCGTGCAGGAGGCCTCCCTGACGGGCGAGAGCGAAGCGGTGCTCAAGGATGCCACCACGTTGCCTGAACTGGCGCCGCTCGGCGATCGGCTCGACATGGTCTTCAAGGGAACCGCCGTCGCGCAGGGCACCGGTCGCGCCGTGGTGACGGCGACCGGGATGGACTCCGAGATGGGCTCGATTGCAGAAATGCTCGAGGCCACCGCGGAGGAGCCAACACCACTGGAAAAAGAAATTGGACGCATCGGACGCATGCTCGGTATCGCGGTCGTCATCATTGCTGCCGTCGTGGTGGGGACCATCCTGCTGATGTCCGATATCCGCAGCGCCGCCGACGTGATTCACGTCTTGCTGCTCGGCGTGTCCCTGGCGGTGGCGGCCGTGCCCGAAGGGTTGCCGGCAATTCTGTCGGTGGTGCTCGCCCTGGGGGTGCAGCGGATGGCGAAGCACAACGCGATCGTCAAGAAGCTTTCATCTGCGGAGACGCTGGGCTCCGCCTCGGTCATCGCCTCGGACAAGACCGGCACCCTGACCCGCGCGGAAATGACCATCGTGCAGGTGATGACTGCCTCGGGCAACACCCACGTGACCGGGGTGGGGTATGCGCCTCTGGGAAGGGTGGAGCAGGAAGGCACCGAACTGGCAGCCGGACCGTTGCGTGATGAAAACATCGTGGTACTCAGCGGCGGCAGCCTGGCCGGCGACGCCGACCTGCGCCAGGGGGCGGGCGGCGAGTGGGAGATTCATGGCGACCCCACCGATGCGGCTTTCCTGGTGGCCGAACGCAAGCTGGGCGTCAGCGAGCGGCGCGAACAGCGTTTCGAGCGCATCGGCGAAATCCCGTTTACGTCTGATCGCAAGATGATGTCGACGATAGAGCTCGACCACGAGCACGACGACGAAGTCGTGGTAATCACCAAGGGTGCCCCGGACGTCTTGCTCGAGCGATGCACCCGGGTAAGGGTGGGGATGGAGATCGTTGAACTCGATGACGCGCTGCGGGCGCGGCTGCTGGCAGATGTCGACACCCTTACCGAGGCGGCGCTGCGCACGCTGGCCGTGGCCTACCGCCCCCTCGCGCCGAGCGAGGATCCACAAGTCACGGAATCGCTGGAGCGCGACCTCGTGTTCGTGGGCACCGTGGGCATCATCGACCCGCCGCGCGAGGAAGCGGTGGTTGCCATTCGCGAGGCTCATCGGGCTGGCATCCGGGCGATCATGATTACCGGCGATCACCCGCGCACCGCCGCCCGCATCGCTGCGGATCTAGGCATCGTGGAGGCAGGCGCAACCGCACTGACGGGGCTAGAGCTTGATGGGCTGGACGATGCGGCCTTTGCCGACGCAGTGCGCAAGACGTCCGTCTACGCGCGTGTATCGCCGGCGCACAAGTTGCGCATCGTCGACGCACTGCAAGCCGATGGGAACGTCGTCGCGATGACCGGCGATGGCGTCAACGACGCACCCGCGCTGAAAGCGGCCGACATCGGCATCGCGATGGGGGTGACCGGGACCGAGGTGACGAAGGAAGCGGCCAAGATGATCCTCGTCGATGACAACTTCGCTACGATCGTCGAGGCTGTGCGCGAGGGTCGCGGAATCTTCGACAACATCCGCAAGTTCCTGCGTTACCTGCTGTCCGGGAACATGGGCGAGGTGCTGACCGTCTTCCTGGGTGTCGTGGGGGCGGGAGTGATCGGGTTGACAGGCACAACAGAGGGCGGCGGCAGGGCAGTGGTGCTGCCCCTGCTCGCCACGCAGATCCTGTGGATCAACCTCGTCACCGACTCCTGGCCGGCCCTGGCAATGGGCGTCGACCCGGCATCCGACGACGTGATGGCCCGCAAGCCGCGGCAGCTGAGTGAGCGCGTGATCGACGCCCGCATATGGGCGGGGGTGATCCAGATTGGCCTGGTGGTGGCAGTCGTGACGCTGCTGACGATCGACATCTACCTGCCGGGCGGACTGATTGAGGGCACACACGACCTCGCCACGGCGCGCACTGCGGGTTTCACGGTGCTTGTCCTCGCCCACTTGTTTAACGCCTTCAACGCGCGCTCGGACACCACGAGTGCGTTCACGCACCTGTTTGTCAACCCGTGGCTTTGGGGCGCTGTCGCACTGTCTCTGCTGTTGCAGGTGGCGGTCGTCAACATCGACTTCCTCAACCTTGCTTTCGGCACGGTGCCGCTGGCGTTTGATCAGTGGCTGGTGTGCATTGCGATGGCCAGCGTGGTGCTGTGGTTCAGCGAATTGCGCAAGCTGGCGAGTCGCGCATGGGGTCGGCGAGATGACGCCCCGGGCGCTCCTGAATTGACGCAGGTCATACACGCCGCGGACACATAAACGGTCAGCTCGCGAAGTGATCGAAGTGATCTGAGTTGTAACAAGCCATTTTGAGTATGAAGATCGTTAAGGAGGCACGATGAAAACGAGCGTTATTGAAGGGCGCGACATGCTGTCGGTATTGACCGTGCTCGAAGTGGAAAAGCGGATTGGCAAGGTGCCGGGTGTCGAAAGCGTTACAGTGAATTACGCTACGGGAAGCGCCACAGCACAGTGCGCTACGACGAAATCCGACTCGAAGTCGCCAATATCAAAGCGATCGTGCACCAACGCGGGCATCAGTCTGCAGGCGAAAAAAATAATCCCGAGGAAATCGCGTATTGTGCGGTTGTTATGTGTGCTCCCGCACAGTGTGCGCGCGATTTTTCGCCTAATGTGTTTGCTGGAATTCGCTATATTGGCTTTATTCGACCTTGCATTCCGGGATAGAACAGCGGGTCGCTGAGTTCCACTTTCTATCGTTTAACAGGAGAATTACGATGAGTCAACTGCATAGTTTTTCAAGCTTGCCTGTAAAAGCATCGAGCAAATACGGCAAGAAGGCGTCGGAGAAAGTTGAGAAGGTAATGAAGGAGCTCAAGGCGGGCACGTTGAAGAGCGGCAGTTCCGGCAAGAAGGTTACCAGCCGCAAACAGGCGATCGCGATCGGACTGTCCGAAGCGCGACGCGCGGGCGGCAAGGTGCCGCCGCCGAAAGAAGCCTCTTCGAAGAAATCGGCCACCGGCAGGAAGACCGCGACGAAAAAATAGCGCGCCAGGCGATTCACCGCGCGAAGTACCCCGTAGGTTCTCCAGCAAGAAATAGCTTTCCGCAGGCCATGTTATTGCGTAGAACGTCCACGTCATACCGGCAGCGGACACGCGCGTTTCCATTTGACCTGATTATTGATATAGTATATATAGTATAGGAGATATCCATGGCTGACAACGTCAAGATTCTCGGCACCGCGGGCAGTATCCGCAAAGCGTCCTTCAACAGATCCGCCTTGCGCGCGGCGCAGAAGCTCGCGCCCGAAGGTGCATCGATCGAGATTTTCGAAATCGACGGCCTGCCTGGCTTTAATCAGGACGATGAGAAGAATCCATCCGCGAAAGTGACGGAACTGAAAGCGAAGATCCTTGGCGTTCGGTTCGGCGCGGTTTTATCGAAACGAGCGATGAATTGCACGCCAAAGTTCCGCCAGGGTCATCGTTTCTTTCAATCACGGGTCAAGACTTCTCAATATCGCCTCGCAGGTGCGTCCGTGTTAATCCCTGTTCATCCCTTGGTTGAAAAATGAAAACACTGCTGCGCTTTTTGCTTCGGCTGCTGTTCGGCTTCCGCGCCTACAACGAGGAAGTGTTGAAGACGCCAGGACCGGTGCTGTTGCTCCCCAATCACGTGTCGTGGCTCGATTGGTTGTTTCTGCTCGTCTGCACAGATAAGGATTGGAAGGGCGTCGTCTCCGAGCGTACGGCGCACATGTCGTGGCTGCACCGCAAGATCATGATCAACCGCCGCACGCTCCCGATCGACACCGATTCGCCTTACGCAGTGAAATACATGGCGGAATTTTTGACGAAAGGCGGCCGACTCGCGCTCTTCCCTGAAGGACGGCTTTCCCGCACCGGCACGCTGATGAAACTGTTCGACGGCACCGGGTTTCTCCTGCACAAGACGGGCGCGAAGGTCATCACATGCTACTTGCGCGGCGCGCACCGTCTGCCCATGTCGCCGAATCCCAATCGGACGAAATGGTTCCCGCGCATCACCGCGCACTTCAGCGATGTGCTTATCGCGCCGCATGTCGAGCACCTCAGCACTTCGCAAACGCGCGCGCTGTTCACAAACTGGCTGCGCGATCAGATGGTGCGGCAGCAGTTCGAAGTTGAGATGCAGTTCGGCCCGCAAACACTGGCCGAAGCTGTGGTCGAGGCCGCCGCGCGTTTTCCGGGACACGTCGTGTTACAGGACGTGAATGCGGCGCTCACTTACAAGAAACTGCTCGTGAGCGCGGACTTGATGGCCCGACAACTCGACAAGGCGTTGTCGAGAGACGTGAAGAGGGTGGGCGTTTTGCTGCCGAACGAGAACGCCACGCCGGTCGTGTTGCTGAGTCTGTGGACGCTCGGCAAGGAGGCGGCGATTTTTAACTACTCCACAGGGCCGACGATCCTGCTTTCGTGCGCGCAACTCGCAACTGTGAAGCAAATCATCACGTCACGCGCATTTCTCGAGCGCGCGAAGCTCGATGTGAGCGCTTTAAGCGAAGCAGGCATTGACTTCGTTTATCTCGAAGACATTCGCGCGCGAATCTCCGGCAGCGCAAAACTGCGCGCGTTATTAAAGCAAAATTTTTCGGCCGGACTGCCATGCGCGCGGGTGGACACAAATTCAGCCGCAGTCGTTTTGTTCACGAGCGGTTCCGAAGGCGTGCCGAAAGGCGTTGAGCTGACGCACCGCAACATTCTCGCGAACGTACGACAGATGCTCGCCGTGACCGACCTCGCGGACAACGACCGGATCTTCAATGCCATGCCACTCTTCCACAGCTTCGCGCTAACGGTCGGAACGTTGCTGCCGCTCGTGCGCGGGTTGTTCGTGTTCATTTATCCATCGCCGTTGCACTACCGCATGGTGCCAACGATGTTTTACGACGCCGATTGCACCATTATGCTTGGCACCAACACATCCCTGAACGGTTACGCGCGCAAGGCCAACCCTTATGACTTCCGCAGCCTGCGCTACATGTTCTCTGCGGCGGAGAAGTTGCAGGAAACGACCGCAACGACGTGGGTACACCGTTTCGGTATACGCGTCCTCGAAGGCTACGGCACGACCGAGTGCGCTGCGTGCGTGAGCGGGAACACGCCGCTGCAAGCAAAGTATGGCTCGGCGGGGCGGCTCATGCCGGGCATGGAATATAAACTCGAAGGCGTCGAAGGCGTCGCGGAAGGCGGGCGCTTGTTCGTGCGCGGTCCCAACGTGATGAAGGGCTATCTCAACGCGGAGGCGAACGCGAAGTTCCAATCGCTCGGCGGCTGGTACGACACTGGCGATATCGTACGCGTGGATCAAGAAGGCTACTTGTTCATTCTAGGCCGACTGAAGCGCTTCGCCAAAATCAGCGGTGAAATGGTGAGCCTCACTGCGGTCGAAGACGCGCTGGACGGGGCATTTCCGCATTACGGATTGCGTTGCCAGACAGCGGTGGTTTCTCGCCCTGACGAAGATAAAGGCGAGAAACTCATCGCGATTTCCAATGAAGCGAAGCTGACGCTCGATGAGATACGCGCCGCGATCAAAGCGAAAGGTTTGCCTAACATCGCCGTCCCGCGCGAAGTGAAGTTCATCCACGAGATTCCCAGGCTCGGCACCGGCAAGGTGAACTATCGCGAACTGGATAAGATGATTTGACCGTAGCGCGGATCGCCGAGTCCACGAGTTGATGGAGAAATGTCCGCACGGACTCAGCAGTCCGCGCTTCATCGGAGTGAACGAGCCCGAACGAATCCAAATGCGTGTTCATGGCGTAAATGATTCGCCCACGCTCATCTATTTGCCCGGACTGCACGGCGACTGGACGCTGGTCTCCAGCTTCATTCCGGCTTCAGCGCACAACGAGGTGAGGTGCCGGCTACGTCCTGCCGCTTCAAGCCTTGCGCTTGCCTGCCTTCTTGACAAGGTTCGCGAGCAGTTCGCCGATCAGGTCCTTGGTCTGCTAGTCGGTCAGGTTGCCCTGATCGTCGAAGTTTTTCGACGCATTGATCATCACTTCCGGCTGGTTGCGCAAGGAAGGAAATGCGGAAGTCGTCGTTATCGCATGACGGCTTCTCGCACAAGTTTCTAACCCTTGCTGTTCATGCGTCATGCTCGGTGCGCTTCTTTTGGCATGAGTATCGGCCGCGCCGTATCTTGCCGAACAGCGGCCTGCATCGCCAGCATGCGCTTTCGCATCGGCCGCAAAATGAACATGGTCAACTCGCGGCCGATGCCACCCGACACCCAACCGAAGAAAGGTCAGCATATGCCGTTCATGATGCGATCGAGCGTCAGCGCGAAAGCCAGTGCGAGAAATGTCAAGCCCAAACCAGTGTCGCCTTTGTTCATGGCGGCAGCCGGACTAAATCAAGAGGGTCTCGATATCTCCGAAAGCGCTTCACCGGCGACCTCGATATCGGCGCTCACAACGGCAAAATCGCCCAGCGCCACGATTCCCACGAGTCGCTTATCGGCGTTCACAATCGGCAAGCGTCGAATCTGACGATCGCCCATGAGCTTTGCCGCATCGTCCACGGAATCTTCCTCGTATGCCCAGACGATACCTTCGGACATGATCTCGCGCACCTTGGTGCTCGGATCCTTGCCCTCGGCCACGGCGCGAATGACAATGTCGCGATCTGATATCGTTCCGATCATGCGATCGTTTTCTCCCACGGGCATCATTCCGAAATTACCCTTGCGCATATGTTGCGCAGCTTCCTTGATCGTTCCATCCGGGCTAATAATCTGCACATCACGGCTCATCAAATCTTTAAGCTTTTGCATGTCTATCTCCTTGTCTCAAACATCAATAAAAAACGCGATTTACGAACGATCGCGCAGTTCCGTCACGCCCTCCTTCGTCGCACAGTGATTACAGCAAAACATCCGGCCGCCGTTCTCCAAGCCATGCCCGACGATGCGTACACCGCAATGTGCACAGGTGGGCGCAAGTGCGTGGATCGCGCATTCGAAGCTATCAAAAATATAGGTTTTACCCAGAGCCATCACCTGAAAAGATTTATCGTACTCATTTCCGCATCCATCGCATTTAGCCATAAGTCTCTCCTCTGTTGAATCGGTTGTCGCACTGGTACGGCTTCACGTCAGGCGTCAACCGTACGCACATTTTGTAGGCGCTGGTTCCAGTTGATATCAGCTTTAAAATTACTAATCAAAATCTGAGTCGTCCTAAAACCAGCAGCCGTTTTCACGCAGTTATTACTTGGCCGAACACTCGCATGCAGTTGCCGAATGTTTTTGTGCCTTATTGCAACAATCCATTGCGCTCTTGGAACTGACCTTAGCATCACTCAGCTTGTTCTGATCGTGACATTCCGCTGCTTTGCGATGGTGTTTGGCTGCTTCTTCATGATCGCTTGCAGCCTGTTTATGGAGACCGCTAGCTTCATTGGTATTTGACATGATGTATGTTCCCTTCTTAGAAAATGCTGATGAATTGAAATCCAACGTGCATGACGCAGAATTGACCGAACGTCATGGCACATCACCATAAGCTTTCAAGCGCGGTTAAACAGTGCGCCAGCGCACATAGTGCGAAACGCTCACGGTCTCTTCCTGACACGGACTTGCCCGTCGAGCTATGTTTATAGCCATCTTGAAAGCGGACAGTGGGGCTTTACGTTCAGGTCAATTTATTCAAGTCACCCAGTAGCAGACACTGGTGACGGGCGACCCAAACCAGCCAATCGATCTACTCTGAAGCAAACATTCAATAGCCGTGCTGAGATGCCTGGCAATTCGTGCATCGGGTTGCCCGATCTTTCTCGAGCATGTTGTTATTCCAATTCTATTTCAAAGGTCAAATAACTCGGTAGGGGCGTGATTTATCGCGCCCTGATCTATTCATGTATCAGAAGAAGGGCGCGATAAATCACGCCCCTACGATATTGCACTATTGATCGGGAAATGGAATTACGGGGTGGACTCATCGTCGACCGGTCTCCTCGTTTTGAGCATCACCAGCACTGAGAAACAACCCAACGCCGACAGAAGATGTTTAAACGAATGGCCACTGAAAAGACTCTGAGTGAATACGAACACCTCCCGGTCATAGGCTTCCGCAAATTTGGCTAGCAGATAGCACGCAAGAGCCACCAGGAGCAGCCATTGGTGGGAGAACCTCGGTCGGAACAGCACCATTAAAATCGGAACTGTCAGTAGCGGGATAAACTGAATCCACACATAGAACCGCAAGTCATCGAACCAGTGCCAATAAAATACACTGGATAAACCCATCAGTAACGCAGGCACCAAAAGAAATCTGCCAAGCCGCGCACTCACATACTCTGCCAAGACCGCTACGAATAATCCCATGAATCCAATTGTCATAGGTAGCCTGTCCCAGACCAGCGTCTCGTTGGTGGGGTTCCAGTGATAATACCCAGAACCAACACAGACAATCGCCACGCCTGCGAAAAACGTAAGCCATGCAGGTCGAAAACTCACCAATCGATTTCCAAAACAGAAGCTCATGCCCGCCATCCCGACCAGCAGAAAAGGGATATTCGACATGACATCAAAGAAATTTGGAATGCCGAAAAATGCGCGCCGGTCGGCAAAGTCATGATAGTCCGGATTCTGTCCAAAGGGCTGCATCGATAGCATGAACGCCAGTGAGCCGATTACAATGAACGACAACAGGACATGCCGCCAGCCGGTTCCGAAGGAAGACAGGGTGGTTTGTTTATTCGGTTCTTGCATCGGCGAGCCTCCTAACAGGTAATGGCCAAACCCAAGTATCTGCTTGCAAGACAACATTTTGTTCGCCGATTGTGGAAAGTTAAATTCAAACGGTATGTTAAGTAGCCTCGGCACGATAGATGTCGGGGCACTCCCATCAAGCTTGTTGTGGACGACCGCTTGCGCCCCAATATAGTCACTCCGTCTTGTTTTCAGTGATGCCGGTCACAGCTTGCCCCCTCTTGCCCGTGACTCACTGATCCTCGAAGAAGCGGATGGCGTTTAGTAACTCAGGAACTTCCTAGGGAACTTCCTAGAACTTCCTAGGGTCACTAGGGTCAGGTCTATACTGTTGCACAACAGGTAGTACGCAGCGCCGAAGCCGGGAACTTCCTAGGAACTTCCTAGGGTCAGGTCTATACTGTTGCACAACAGGTAGTACGCAGCGCCGAAGCCGAACTTGAACTCGACCTCGCGAATAGCCAGCCCTGTTTCGCGTACAGGTTGACCACTTTTACGTCCAACCCGCGAGGGTCAGGTCTACTTTCATGTCATTCCACAAAATCCCTCAGGGTTCGCATTGCCAGCACCCTGCACTTCCTGCCCTCCCAGTTCACGAATCCGGTCGATCTGTTCACATGCTATATCTTCGGGGCCAATGGGCATGGTCTAGGGCTTGAGCAACAAAGAAGGTTCGAGCACTGTTGACAGGACTTTTCGGGGTCAGACATGATTTCCTGATATTTTACTCAAAGGCTTCATGGAAAACCCGTCAGTGATATCCCCGTTCTACGAAAAGGTTGACCCGCTACGGTCAGATCGATAATGTCTATAATCGCTTTACGCCGCAGCCTTGTGCGCTTCGACCCGAAGCTTCACCCGTTCATTCGTTTGAAGAATTTTGATGATCTCCAGAATGTTGTCCGCCCGTGGATTGCCGCGCGGCCCCAGCATGCGGTGAACGCTCTTGTCCGTCTTCTTGAGCTTCTTTGCCAGCTGCTGGAAGGTGATGGTCGCGTTGATATAGTCGCGGAGCATGGCCTTCCCCGCATCGAGGTCCCCTGCCAGCAGCTCATTGACCGCTTCGGTCAGCATCTGTCTTCTGAATGCAGGATCGCTCAGCGCGCGGTCCATGATGGTTGTTCTGAATTTTCGCGTAATAGGCATTTTTGACACCTCATTTCCTTTTCGCTTTGGCCTGCTTATACTCCACCCAGAGCATCTGAGCGATCTGGATGTCTTTATCCTGGGTCTTCTTGGCCCCGCCACCAAGCAGGATGACCAGTTCATCACCCTCCTGACCGAAGTAGATCCGGTAACCTGGTCCGAAGTCGATCTTATATTCCGACACCCCTTTTCCGACGGACTTTACATTAGAAACATTGCCCTGTTCCAGGCGATAGAGCGCAACGGCCACCTTTGCCGCTGCCTGCGCATCGAGCGTCGAGAACCACTTGGCAAAGGGTGAAGATCCGCCTCTTACATATTCGATGACTCTTCGGTTTGTCATCCATGGTCCTTACGGTAACACTTATGTTACCATTAGTCAACAGCGGAATTCTGCGGGTACAGGCGGGTACAGGGCCAGACATGTTTTCCTGTTATTTAAACCCCGGGAGGGTGCAGCCGCATCGACCTCATTTGCGCAAATTAGCCGGCTGATCCTTAAAAACAATAAGAACTTACTTGTACGACGATAGTTAATGAAATCACATCTCGCACACCACGTCCTCGATCTCCTTCGAGAAGGTCGCGAAGTTCGGCGTATAATCGATGGGACATTCGACGACAACTACCTTCCGGAGTTCGAAGGCCTTCTTGAGCACCTCCGCGAGGTCGTCCCCCTTCTTCACGGTCACGCCGACCGCTCCGTGGCTCTCGGCGAAGCGCGCGAAATCCGGATTGGTGTAATCCAGCCCGAAGTTCTGGAATCCCATGTTCTCCTGCTTCCACTTGATGAACCCGAAGGCATTGTCGTTCAGGATCAGCACGACGACCTGGATGTTCAGCCGCACCGCGGTCTCAAGCTCCTGGGCGTTCATCATGAACCCGCCGTCGCCCACCACGGCCAGCACGCTTCGCTCAGGATGGAGCAGCTTGACGGCGAGGGCCGCGGGCAGTCCCGCGCCCATGGTGGCAAGGGCATTGTCGAGGATGAAGGTGTTCGGCTTATAGGTCCGGTAGAGCCGCGAGAACCAGAGCTTGTAGATGCCGTTGTCCAGCGTCAGGATATCGTCCTCGCCGAGGGCCTTCCGGACGTGGCAGACGATCTCCTGCGGCCGGGGGGGAAAGGTCGTCTCGCAGGTTGTGCTGAGTTTCTTGTCCAGGAACACCCGGAGGTCCGCGAACACCTTGTCCTCACGCCGCGTCACCTTCGAGGCGAGCAGCCGGAGCGACATGGAGACATCGCCGACCATCTCGAACTCGGGATCGTAGTACCGGTCCACTTCGGCCTCGACAAAATCGATATGGATGATCTTCTTGTCGAGCGCCCGGTTCCAGACATAGGGCGGATATTCCACGATGTTGTAGCCCACGGTGATGATGAGATCCGCCCGGTCGATGCCGCAGTTCACGTAGTCCCGCTTGTGGATGCCCGTGGCGAACAGGCTGTAGGGCGACGCATCGGAGAGTACGCCCTTCCCCATCTGCGTGTGCACCACGTGGATCCCCGTCCGCTCGACGAACTCCCGGAGGTCCTTCGAGATGAGCTTCCGGTTCGCTGCGGCGGAAACGATGAGCAGCGGATGGCTCGACGAATTGATGAGTTCCGCGGCGCCCTCGATCGTCGAGGCGTCCGGGTCCGGCCTGCGGCTGTGGCCCGGTTTCTGGACCCGGGCGTCCGTTTCGTTTCCCGCCACGTCCTCGGGCAGTTCGATGTGGACCGCGCCCGGCCGCTCGGCCTGGGCGTGCTTGAATGCGTTTCGGAGCACCGTGGGGATGGTGCTCGGGTCGGCGATGGACTCGGCGCTCTTGGTGATGGGCTTCATCAGGCTGACAACGTCAATGAGCTGGAAACAGGCCTGCCAGTTGTCGCGGATCGCCTTCTGACCGGTGATGGCGATGAGCGGCGCGCCGATAAGCTGCGCGTGGGCGATCCCGGTCACGAGGTTCGTGGCGCCGGGGCCGAGGGTCGCGAAGCAGACGCCCGCCTTGCCGGTGAGCCTTCCGTAGGTGGCCGCCATGAACGCCGCGGCCTGCTCGTGGCGGGTGAGGATGAACTTGATGGGCGACGTGCGGAGCGATTCGAGGAAGTCGAGATTTTCCTCGCCGGGCAGGCCGAAGATGTATTCGACCCCTTCCGCTTCCAGCTGTTTGACGAACAAGTCCGATGCTTTCATGAAATCTCCTGATAGAATAGTTCGCACAGAGACACAGAGGCACAGAGAAGATCATACAAAAACCTTTGCCGGAAGTAGGCGCCTCCAGGCGACACAGATTTGCACTGATCACGGCTATGATGACGGCGGATAGATCATGTAGGGGCAACCCTATGTGGTTGCCCTGAATAAAGGGCGGCCACGCAGGGCCGCCCCTACAAATATTAAAACCCACCTTTATTCATTTATATATTTACTGCAGTCCTTCAGATGTTCCTTAAGGATCCCCCTCGCCACGTACTTTTTGCAGTGCGGACAGGGAACACAGCAGGGCACCGGATGCTCCAGCAAGGCCCCGGGTTTATGACACGGGCATTTGCATTTCCAGACAGGACTATTCTCTTTCTCAAGCTCTTTTTCTTTGCTCTTTATTCCGCATTCCGCATTCCGCACTCCGCATTCCGCACTTGTACGCTACTCCTTCACCACCACCGTCTTGATGTTCACGAACTCCATCAACCCGTAATGGGACAGCTCGCGGCCAATGCCGGACTTCTTCACGCCGCCGAAGGGCAGACGCGGGTCGGACCGCACCATGTCGTTGATGGCAACGAAGCCCGTGTCGATGCGCCGTGCAAGCATCTCGGCACGCACGGTGTCCTTCGACCAGATGGCAGCGCCGAGGCCATACTCGGTGTTGTTCGCCGCGGCGAGCGCCTCATCCTCGTTCTTCACGACAACAATGGGCGCGATGGGCCCGAAGACCTCGTCGGAGAGCACCTTCATGTCCGGCGTTGCGTTCAGCACAACACAGGGCGCGAAGAAATAGCCTTTCGACATCGGCTGCGGCAGCTCGACGGTCTTCGCCCCTTTCCGCTTCGCGTCGCTCAGCTGGGCCTTCAGGCCATCGCGGATGTCCTTCCGCGCCACCGGGCCGATGTCCGTGGTCGCGTCCATGGGATCGCCGATCTTCATCTCCCGCAGCCGGGCGATGAAGTGCTTCGTGAACTCCTCGGCCACGCTCTCCATGACGATGAACCGTTTGGCGGCAATGCAGCTCTGGCCGCTGTTCACCATGCGGCTGTTCGCCGCGGTCCGCGCCGCCTTTTCCACGTCAGCGTCGTCCAGGACGATGAAGGGGTCCGAGCCGCCCAGCTCGAGCACCAGCTTCTTGATCTTCGCGCCCGCGTGGGCCCCGATCTCCTCGCCTGCCCGGTTGCTGCCCGTGAGCGCCACGGCGTCCACCAGGTCGTCATCGATCAGCTTCACGGTCGCCGCGGGATCAATCAGCAGGGTCTTGAACACGCCGGCCGGGAAGCCGGCCTTCTGGAAGGCGTCCTCGATGGCCAGGGCCGTCATCGGTACGTTCGACGCGTGCTTCAGCACGACCACGTTGCCCGCGCTGACGGAAGGGACCGCCGCGCGGAAGACCTGCCAGAAGGGGAAGTTCCAGGGTTCGACAGCCAGTACGATGCCCAGCGGTTCGAAATCGACATAGCTCTTCTTCGCCTCCGTGGCGACCATTTCGGGCAGCAGGAAGCGCTCCGCGTTCGATGCGTAGTAGTCGCAGAGCGCGGCGCATTTCTCCACCTCCGCCAGGGCGTCCTTGATCGGCTTGCCCATCTCCTTCGTCATCAGCTCGGCGTAGTTCCGCTTCTCGGTCCGCAGCACTTCCGCGAGCCGCGTTACGTGGGCCAGGCGTTCGGTGATCGGCCTGGCGCGCCAGGTTGGGAACGCCGCCCGCGACCGCGCAAGGATCGACCTCACTTCGGCGGGCGACATCGTCATGAACTCGTTCATCACTTCTTCGGTGTACGGATTGACCGAACGGATCATGCTTCTCTCCGTCCGTGTTCCTTTGCTTGTTGTGGACTTCATGTTCTTCACCCCCCTGACCGGGGACGCTTTCTTCGCTGTCTTTTTCTTTGGCGCCTGTTTCTTCGCTGTCTTCTTCGCTGTCGTTTTCACGCTCTTCTTTTTCATCGCCGCCCCCGTGTTCGTAGAACCTGTGGTTTCATAGAATGATTCCGCACTCCGCACTCCAAACTCCGCACTCGGGTTACTTCCGTTCTTCGATCGGCGTGTACGTGCACGCCTCCTTGCCGCAATAATGCCCGGTATATTCCGACGACGGACGGTACAGCGCCGGCTTCTCGCCGTGGGCGTCGCCGAACTTCTCCTCGATGATATGGGACGCCCAGCCCGCGATGCGGGACACCGCGAAGAGCGGCGTCATCAGGTCGCCGGGGATCCCCATGAGGTGATAGACCGGCGCGCTGAAAAAATCCACATTGGGCTTGATCGTCGTCTTCCCCCGCTTCGCGAACTCCGCCTCCGCCGTCTCGTCGATCTGCGTGGACAGCCGGCACCAGTGCTCCTCGTTCAGTTTCTTTCCGAGCCGGAAGCACATGTTCTTCAGATATTTCGCCCGGGGGTCCGTGGTCTTGTACACGGCATGCCCCATGCCCATGATCTTCGTCCCGCTGTCGAGCTGCCGCCGCACCCAGGCCGCGATGTCCTTCTCGTCCTTCAGCGCTTCGAGCATCTTCATGACCGCCGCGTTGGCCCCGCCGTGGAGGCTGCCCGACAGCGCGCCCACGCCGGCCGCCACGGCCGCGTACATGTGCGCCCGCGTCGAGACCACGGCGCGGCAGGCGAAGGTCGAGGCATTGAACGAATGGTCCGCGTGCAGGATAAGGGCCGTGTCGAGGTCTTTTGCCGTTTCCCTATCGGGCTTCTTTCCCCGGAGCTGCCACAGGAAGTTCCCGGCGTGGGACAGCCCGTCGTCCGGCGGCAGGAGGTCCTGTCCGTTCCTGATGCGCTGCCAGGCGGCGACCACCGCGGCCACGCGGGCGATGAGCCGGATCGCCTTGCGGTGGTTGGCCTCCCGTGAATCGTCGGCAAGGTCGGGATCGTCCACGGCAATGACCGGGATCGCGGCCTGGAGCACGTCCATGGGAGACGAGCCCTTCGGCATTGCCCGCAGGATCTCGATCAGATATCCCGGCAGGCCGCGGGCGGTCCGGAGACCTTCCGAGAATTCGCGCAGAGCCTTCACCGTGGGCATGTCATCATGCAGCAGGAGATAGGCCGTCTCCTCGTAGGTCGAATGCTCGGCAAGCTCCTCGATCGGGTAACCCCGGTAGATCAAGATCCCGTGCGTGCCGTCCACGTCGCTGACGCGCGTGTCCGCCACTTTCACGCCGCGCAGGCCGATGTTCTTGGTATTGTTCGTTTCCGCCATGAGTACCCCCAAAATCAGATTCACCACAAGGACACAGAGAAAAACCTTTGCCAGAAGTAGGCGCCTCTAGGCGACACTGATTTTCAAAAGCAGGCGCCTCTATGCGAAATTTGTAGGGGCGGCCCTGCGTGGCCGCCCTTTATTCAGGGCAACCACATAGGGTTGCCCCTACATGATCTATCCGCCCTTATCGCCTTATCAATCCGCCTCTTCTGTGTCAAAGGTCCTGTCCTTAAGTCTTTGTTCTTATCCGCCTATCGCCTCTCACGGGTTTCTCTTCACATGCTCCCGCTTCATGCACAGCCCCGAGACAACCTCGATACCCGCCGCCTTCGCCCGCTCCGCTGCAACGGGGTTCTCCGCCCCCGGCTGCATCCAGACGACCTTCACTTTTTTTTCGATCGCCTGTTCCACGATCTCCGGCACCGCATCGGGGGTCCGGAAGATGTCCACAACGTCAACCGGCCCGGGGATGGAACGGAGGTCAGGATAGCTCTTCTCTCCGTAAAACTCCTTCAGTTTGGGATTGACCGGTATCACCGTGTACCCCGCGTCCTTCAGATAATGCGCCACGCCGTAGCTCTGCCGTTCGGGATTGTCGGAAACACCGACCACCGCGATCCGCTTATGCTCCGCAAGGATACTTCCCACCCGGTCATTTTCCGCCATGGCTTAACCTCTGGAATAATCTTTGACAAAAGTAGGCGCCTCTAGGCGAAATTTGTAGGGGCGGCCCTGCGTGGCCGCCCTTTATTCAGGGCAACCACATAGGGTTGCCCCTACATGATCTATCCGCCGTTATCGCCGTACCAATCCACCCCTTCTGTGTCAAAGATCCTGACCTGTCTAGCCTTTCTTCCTGACCTCTTCTTTCACAAAGTTCAACGTCCCGCCCGCCAGCAGGTGTTTCCGCTGGCGGTCCGAAACATCCAGCACCGTCATGATGGTCCTGCCGTCCACCTCGACCGGTATCTCCCGGTCCCCCCGTTCGATATGCGCCCGCACATCGGGGAGGACGACCTTCGTACCCTTCAGTATAGTATCATACTCCGACGGATTCTTAAAGGTAAGCGGCACGATGCCGAAATTGCAGAGGTTCGACTTATGGATGCGGGCGAAGCTCTTCACGATCTTGGCGCGAACGCCGAGATATCGTGGTGCCAGCGCCGCGTGCTCCCGGCTGGAGCCCTGGCCGTAGTTCTCTCCGCCGATGACCACAACATCACCCCGCAGCCGGGCCTCCTGCGCGAAACCGGGGGCCACCGCCGAGAAGACAAAATCACTAATTGCCTCGATGTTCGACCGGAGCGGCAGGACCTTGTTCCCCGCCGGCATGATGGCGTCCGTCGAGATGTTGTCCCCCACCTTCAGCACGACCTCCAGCGTCAGCATATCCGGCAGGGCCGCAAGGACCGGCAGAGGCCTGATGTTCGGGCCGCGCACGATCGCAGTCGTCCTCAGTTCGTCAGACGGGAAGACGATCGACTTCTCCTCAATGATATACTTCTTCGGGTCCTCGATGCGGGGATAGGCCATCTCCTTCGCGAGGTCCCGGGGGTCCGTGATGACGCCGGTGATGGCCGCAGCCGTCGCGGTCTCGGGCGAGCAGAGATAGACCTTGTCGTCCTTGGTTCCTGACCGGCCGGGAAAGTTCCGCGGGAACGTGCGGAGGCTTACCTCGCCCGTGCCCGGCGCCTGGCCCATGCCGATGCAGCCCTGGCACCCCGACTCATGCACCCGCGCACCAGCCGTCAGAAACGAAATGAGACCGCCCTGCTGCGCCACGTTCTCGATCACCTGCCTGCTGCCGGGGTTCACATTGAAGTTCACGTCATTATGGACTCGCCTGCTTTCGAGCATCTTCGCCGCCACCATGAGGTCGCGATAGGACGAGTTCACGCTGCTGCCCACGATGGCCTGGTCCACCTTGATGCCGGCAACCTCGCGCACGGGAACGACATTCCCCGGCGATGAGGGCTTCGCGATAAGCGGTTCGAGCGTCGACAGGTCCATCTCCACGTGCTCGTCATACGCCGCGCCCTCATCGGCCGCGAGCGGGACCCAGGCGCCCCCCCTGCCCTGCGCTTCGAGATATTCCTTTGTCCGCTCGTCGGACGGGAAGATCGACGTGGTCGCGCCGGTCTCGGTGCCCATGTTGCCGATGGTCTCCCGGTCTGTGGCGGACAGGGACAGCACGCCCGGGCCGTAGTATTCTATGATCCTGCCGACACAGCCCTTGACGCCATATCTGCGCAGCATTTCGAGGATCACGTCCTTGGCGCTCACCCAGTCGGGCAGGCTGCCGGTCAGTTTCACGCCGAGCACCGCGGGACAGGGAAGATAGTAGGGATAGCCGGCCATGGCCAGCGCGATGTCCAGTCCGCCCGCGCCGATGCCGAGCACCGAAACGCCCGCCGCGCCCGGTGTATGGCTGTCCGCGCCGAGGAGCGTCCTGCCCGGGACGCCGAAACGCTCCATGTGCACCTGGTGCGACACGCCGTTGCCCGGCTTGCTGAAGTGGACGCCGTACCGCGCCGCCGCGGTCTGGAGGAACTTGTGGTCATCGGCATTCTTGTTGTCCGTCTGGAGGAGGTTGTGGTCCACGTACTGGGCGGCAAGCCCGACCTTCACCCGGTCGAGCCCCAGGGCCTCGAACTCGAGCATGGCAAGCGTACCCGTGGCATCCTGCAACAGCGTCTGGTCGATCGTGATGGCGATCTCCGAGCCCGGCACCAGTTGGCCCTCCACGAGGTGCGCTTCCAGAATTTTATGGGTAAGGTTCTTTTTCATATTCAGCAGCCCAAACTCCCCTCAATCAGGACTTTGATAATCCTGATTAAATTCTATCACCTTCCCTGCCGATGTCAACTGCATATGAACCTTAAAGCAGTGCGTTTTCTCGCAAAGCCGCCAAGCTCGCAAAGAAAGGCCAAATCATCGGGGTTTATAACCAAGATTCGAATCATTCGTAATAAAGTTGAAAAGACAAGGAATGACCACAAAAACAAAGGCTCGGAGGAAAAACTTATCCACAGATTACGCAGATTACGCAGATTTAATCTTTAAAACACGATTCAGGACGATCTTTTTGAATCTGTGTAATCTGTGTAATCTGCGGACGAATCTTAGCCTTTCCCGGCTTCTGATTTGCACAGCTTTTTCAATTAAAACACGAAAGGCCCCAAGAGTTACATGGTTCCTTTGCGGCTCGCTTAGAAGCGCCTACTTTTGGTTGCGAGAGACGCCGTTCGGTTCCGGTTATTTCGGGTCAGGGGAGATGACAAGCAGGCAGGTCTATCCGCGTCGCTTAGAAGCGCCTACTTTTGGCTCCGCGTCGGTCCTTCATCCCTCCTCCGACAGCTCCGTCCGCACCAGCGCCAGGATCGCCGCATGGGGCACAATGAGGTACTTCTTCTCCTCGAACTCGATCTCCATGGCCGCGTCCTTCAGGAAGATGGCATAGTCCCCTTCCGAGGCCTGGAGCGGAACATACTTCACGTCCTTCTTGCCCGTGTGCCAGGACTCGTCGGGCGTCGTGTCCGGGATGGCGTACCCCGGCCCGGTCTTGATGACATGGCCGCCGAGGATCTTCTCCTTCTCTTTGACCGTGGGGGGAAGGTAGAGCCCGGACGGCGTTTTGTCCATCTTCTCGTCCGGTTCGATGAGGACCCGGTCGCCGACTATGATGAGGTTCTTTTTGGTTTTCATGATGGTCCTTGTTAATGAAGCGCAGAATCGCAGATTGACGGCGGATCGCGAGGTGTCGTTATACGCCTTTTTTCCTTAACAGAAGGTACCAGTAGCCCCACACATTACTGAAAAAACATATAACCGCCCATAATTTGGCATTGTAGCCCTTCTCTTTTGCCTTGCGAAATCCAAGCGCGCTAAATACAGCAGAAAATGCGAGTATTAGAAATATTGAAATGATATTTGCAGCTTGTAACGACACAAGATTATATCGCCCGTTATTCTGCATCTCAAGCATTGAATTGTAAAAAGGATGTCTTAAAGAAAAGGCCAGCAACAAGATCACAACCAGAACGACACCTATGGTGATCGCTTTCTTTTTATCGTTCATGATGCCCTCTCTTTGTCGATTATTACAACCAGCGTTGTACAGCCAGTAATCGAACGACCAACTTGAGCTTATATATTTTTGAACGATCTGTAAATATCGCCGATCGTCATCCCCGAATGATCAAATCGGGGATCCAGGCTTACACAACGGCTGCTGGATTCCCGCTCAGAATCACTGCGGGAATGACGAGTTGGTTATCGCCCCCACGTTCCTTCCTGCCCCTTCTTCTCACGGTTCTTGATGAGCTGCTTCAGGAACTCCTTCCGCGGCATCTCCTCGGCGCCGAGGCTCAGGAGGTGCTGGTTCGTCACCTGGCAGTCGATGAGCGGGAACTTCCGCTCCCTCAACCGCTCGACAAGGTGGTACAGCGCGATCTTGGACGCCTCGGGCCGGAGATGGAACATGGATTCGCCGCTGTACATGCCGCCGATGGATACGCCGTAGAGGCCGCCGGCAAGCTCTCCGTCCATGAACACCTCCGTCGAATGGGCGTAGCCCAGTTCATGGAGCAGGATATAGGCGTCGACCATTTCCTTCGTGATCCACGTGCCGCGCTGTCCTTTGCGCTTCGCCGCGGAACAATGGCGTATCACGTCCTTGAAGCACGTATCGAACCGGATCTCGCAATTTTTTTTCTTGAGCGCCTGGCGGAGGCTCGTGGATATTTTCAGCTTCTCCGGCCGAAGCACGCACCGCGGGTCAGGCGACCACCACATGATCGGTTCGCCCTTGCTGAACCAGGGGAAGATCCCGCTGGCGTACGCAAGCAGCAAGCGCGCCGGCGACAGGTCACCGCCCACGCCGAGAAGGCCGTCTTCTTCGGCAAGTTCAGGGTCGGGGAACAGCAGTTCGTCAGGTATCTGGTAAACTGGCATGGGAGGTCACAGGGTCATAGGTCATGGGTCATGGGTCACGGGTCACGGAACAGAAACCACGGCAACTATCACTTATCAGGATCGCCCTTTTTCCTAAACACGTCCGGATTGATGTTGCCGGAATCCGGCCCGCCGCACTCGGGGATATAACAGGTCACGTCGACATACTCGCATTTTTCCTTGCACGAGGGACAGACCTCGGGCGGCGCTTCCTCATTAACCGTATTTCCGCATTTATTGCATTTCCAGGCTGTCATGACTGCCTCCTTTATCGTGCCAACCCTGTCTTCTTCGCCGCTTCGGCCACGGCAGCAGCGACATGGGCCGCCACCTTCCGGTCGAAGGGGCCCGGGATGATGTAGTCCTCGTGGAGCTCGTTGGTTTCGAGGGAATGGGCTATGGCCTGTGCAGCTGCCAGTTTCACCGCCTCGTTCACCCCGCGGGCGCGCACATCGAGGAGCCCCCGGAAGATGCCGGGGAAGCCGAGCATGTTGTTGATCTGGTTCGGATAGTCCGACCGGCCCGTCGCCATCACCCGCACGATATCGATTGCCTCTTCGGGGGAGATCTCGGGCTCGGGGTTGGCGAGGGCGAAGACCACGGGGTCCTTCGCCATCTTCCTGATGTCGTCCGCGGTGATCACCTTCGGCGCCGACAGGCCGATGAACACGTTCGCGCCCTTCATGGCGTCGCTGATGGTCCCCTTCACCCGGCGCGGGTTGGTGATCTTTGCCAGGTCCCGTTTCCAGGGATCCATGTCCTGCTTCCTGCCCGCGTATATGGCGCCGGCCTTGTCGCACACGATGATGTCCTTCACACCCGAGGCAAGCAGGATCCTGGTCGTCGCAGTACCCGCCGCGCCCGCGCCGACCACGACAATCTTGAACTTCTTGAGGTCGCGCTTCAGGAGCCGCGCAACATTGATGAGCGCCGCAAGGGCGACCACGGCGGTGCCGTGCTGGTCGTCGTGGAACACCGGGATGTCGAGCAGTTTCCGCAGACGGGCCTCGATCTCGAAGCACCGCGGGCCGGAGATGTCCTCAAGGTTGATGCCGCCGAAAGCGGGCGCGATGTTCTTGACCGTATTCACGATCTCATCGACGTTCTTGGTGTTCAGGACGATGGGAAAGGCGTCGATCCCGGCGAATTCCTTGAAGATCATCGCCTTCCCTTCCATGACCGGCAACGCCGCCTCGGGCCCGATGTCGCCCAGGCCCAGCACCGCGGTCCCGTCGGAGACCACTGCCACGGAATTCCCCTTGATGGTGTAGCGGTAGGCATGCTCCTTGTTGCGATGGATGTCCATGCAGACCCGGGCCACGCCCGGCGTGTATATTTTAGACAGGTCGCTCCGGTCCCGTATGGGCAGCCTGTTCTTGATCTCGATCTTCCCCCCCTGGTGGACGAAGAACGTCCGGTCCATGCTGCGCAGGACCTTGACGCCCGCCACGGTCCTGATGGCCTTCACGATGGCCTTTTCGTGGTTCTCGTCGCGGGCGTTCACGGTGATGTCGCGGATGATCTTGCCCTGCTCGGTGCGCACGATATCCACGGAGCCGAGATCGCCGCCGGCGCTCGATATGGCCATGGCGATCCTGGCGAACATGCCGATCTTGTTGTCGATCTCCACCCGGATGGTGATGCTGTAGCTGGGACTGCAGAGGTAGTTCATTGCCTGTCTCCTTGTGCTAACTACGAACGAAATAGATATTGTTTCATCCCAACATGCCCCCTCTCCCCCCGGGGGAGAGGACAAAGGTGAGGGGTGAAAGCGCAACAAATGAAATTGGCGTTTGTATTAGATTATAGAATCAATTACCTTAACGGTCAACCCATAGGATGACGAAGGCCTTAATTAATAACCATAACTTGAGACGGTATTTCACGACGCAAATTCAGAATGCAAAATTCAGGGAAAATGAGTATAATTGGATACAGTTGATGACTGCATCTCGACTGCTTCGCGACTGACGTTTGACTGTTTCACGACTGCCTCACAACTGCCCTATGACTGATTTCCGCATAGAAAAAGACAGCCTCGGCGATGTGAAGGTCCCGAAGGACGCGCTCTATGGAGCGCAGACCCAGCGGGCCGTCGAGAACTTCCCGGTAAGCGGCATCCGCTTCCCCCGTGTCTTCATCCGCGCCCTCGGCCTCATCAAGGCCGTCTCCGCCGAGGTGAACGCGGGCCTGGGGCTGCTCGACGCGAACATCGCGAACGCGATCCATCTGGCGGCCCTCGAGGTTTCCGAGGGCACCTGGGACGACCACTTCCCGCTGGACATCTTCCAGACCGGCTCCGGCACCTCCACGAACATGAACGCCAACGAGGTGATCGCGGCTGTCGCATCGAAGTCGCTCGGCTCCCCGGTGCACCCGAACAACCACGTGAACATGGGCCAGTCGTCCAATGACGTGATCCCCGCTGCGATCCATGTGAGCGCTTATCTGCAGCTCCAGGAGGTCTTCCTTCCGGCATTCACCCATCTCCATAGCGAGCTCAAAAAACGGGAAACGGAGCTTGACGCGGTGGTCAAGACCGGCCGCACGCACCTCATGGACGCCATGCCGGTCCGGATGGGCCAGGAGTTCGGCGGCTGGGCATACCAGGTTCAGCAGGGCATCGAGCGCATAGAGTCCTGCCTGCCGCGGCTGGCCCGGCTCGCCATCGGCGGCACGGCCGTGGGCACGGGCATCAACACGCCAAAGGAGTTCGGCGCGATCGTTGCCGGCAGGCTTGCCGGACGCACGGGCATTCCTTTCCAGGAAGCTCAGAACCACTTCGCAGCCCAGGCAGCAATGGACACGGCGGTCGAACTGTCAGGCCATCTCAAGACCCTGGCCTCGTCGCTCATGAAGATCGCCAACGACCTCAGGTGGATGAACAGCGGCCCCATCGCCGGACTCGGCGAGATTGCGCTCCCCTCGCTCCAGCCGGGGTCCAGCATCATGCCGGGCAAGGTGAACCCCGTGATCTGCGAGGCCGTCATGATGGTCTGCGCCCAGGTGACCGGGAACGATGTGGTCATCACCATTTCGAACCAGCACGGCAACTTCCAGCTGAACGTCATGCTGCCCGTCATCGCCCATAATTTGCTCCAGTCCATCACGCTCATGGGGAACGCGTCGCGGCTGCTCGCCGACAAGGCCGTAGCGGGCTTCACGGTCAACAACGAGCGGATCGCGGGACTGGTGGGACAGAATCCTATCCTGGTGACCGCGTTGAATCCCGTCATTGGCTACGACAAGGCAGCGGAGATCGCGAAAAAGGCGTATAAAGAAGGAAGGCCGATCAAGGAAGTGGCCGCCGAGATGACGGACCTGTCGAAGAAGGACCTGGACAGACTCCTCGACCCGAAGAATTTGACGGAAAGCGGGAACGCGGGAGATTAGCGTGTAAATGGCGATGATGAATCTGTGTCTTACTGAAATGCACGGAGAAAGACTTGACCCTCGTGACCTCTCGTGACCTCTCGTGACCTAGAAGAGGCGATCGGGGTCAATAACTAATTATCTAAGCCTGACCCCATACGGTACGAGGACAGCTAGAGGATTTCCGGAAAACCTTCCTTCCCTGCCGCTTCATTCAGCGCGCGGTCGTAGCATGCGAAATCCGTTTCCATTTTTCCGTTGTTTCGAATCACAAGCGCCGATGCCAGGTGAATCGCATCAAACCCCCTCAGTGCGTGTTTCCGCGCCAACGTTTCAATGCGTTCGTTCAATCCCGCGCTGACAGGAACGAGAATGATGCTGCGATAATCGCTCTTAAAAGAAGCTGCCGTCCGGGAGTACTCACGGGATGATAAGACACCTTCCCGCAGTTTACGGTTCAGCGCAGCGATCATTTCCGCGAAGGCGACGACCGATGTTGCGATCCCCGTTGCCCCGTCCCACAGTTCATTCACGCGCCCGGACCCGTCTTCGTCCACGTACCGCTTGATGAGTGCGGACGTATCGAGATAGAGCATCATCGCCGGTCCTCGATGACCGCCTTGGAAAAGAGGGAGCCTTTCACCTTTTTTCTGAATTTCGGCGTGCGCGGCGGTTTGTACGACGGCGGAAGGATGATCGAGCCCATAAGCGCCATTTTGACGAGAGCGGAATGCAACTTGCCTTCCTCTGCCGGAGCGCCCACCGGGACAATGCGGGCGATGGCCTTACCCCGCTCCGAGATAAGAAGCTCCTCACCCAGCTTCACGTCCCTCAGATAGCCGCTCAGATGGGCCTTCATTTCACGAATGCCTATAGTTTTCGTCTGCATGTAGTCATAGTAACCTAAAGTGACCTCATTGTCAAGCGAAGCTTTAACCTTGCCTGTGATCTCCTGCATTTCGTCGTCCTCGGTTGAGATTACCGAGGCATGTCGTATTTGTCGGGTTTCGCTGCGATTTCCCCGACCTACTGACTGAGAGTCCCGACCGAGAGAACATAGACCTGTTCGCCGCGATCTCGGGTAGGGCCTGTTTCCACGTCAGGATCATCGCTCAAAGTATTCGCCATTGTGTCGGTTTGTCGAGTGACTCTCCCTGACCTACCAACTAAACATTCGCCATATATTAACGTCCCCTACGTTCTGTGTGTTGGAAGGCGATGATGAATCCGTGTCCTACTGAAATGCGCGGAGAAAGACTTGACCCTTTCGGTGTGTAGTGAGTTGGTTGGAAGGCGATGTTGAATCTGTTTCCTACCGAAATGCACGGAGAAAGACTTGACCCTATTGGTGTGCTATTGGTGCTCCTATTGGTGCTCTATTGGTGCTGTGACCCTATTGGTGCTGCTATTGGTGCTGATGACCTCCCCATTCTGGCGTAGCCTGAGGCTCAGACGCGACCGAAGCCGTATAATATCCTCGACACCCTCGGCCGGCATGAAGGAATAAAGCGATATGGTGTCATGCTTTTGTCCGATTCGATCAACGCGGCCCGCGCGCTGCACTAGCCGAATAATGGCCCAGGGGAGATCATAATTCACAATGATATGCGCGTCCTGAAGGTTCTGACCTTCGGCGAGGACATCGGTAGCGATAAGAATGCGGAGTTCCTTGGCGCCGGGCTGCAGACCGCCGTTGCTTTCCGGGCTGAAACGTTGCGCAATGGATACAGGATCGTCACTGTTGCCGCTGACCACCTGGAAGTCGGCCACGCCCTGGACTTCGAGTTCGCGGCCGAGATACTCGGCAGTATCAGCGAACTGAGTGAATATCAGGACTTTTTCTTTTGCGTGTTTTTTCGAGACAAGTTGCTGGAGTCTGGCGAGTTTGGCATCTGTAGTGGGCTCCCAGTGACCGGAGTCTTTGAGAATATGCAATAAAGCCTTACAATCTTCAAAAAGATGTTCCTTCAATTCCGCTCTGAAGAAGTTCGCCGGGAGCCACGAATATCGTTTTTCCTGGTTTACGCAATAGTCCTCATAAATCTCGGAGCCACGTTTTTTGAATGCCGCAAGGGTAAGCAGCGGCAATGCGCCATTGCCGCTGCCGGAACCTGAAGCGCCATTCTCCTCGGATTCATCATCCGTGTCAGTAATCGCCTCATCGAGTATGGAGGTATCTTGTGAGCCAATGGGAAGAGAGAGGCCCTTCTCCAGTGCGTGAATTGTAACCATGTTCCGCAGAATATGTCGTTGAAGAGATAAAAGAAAACTGTATCCGCTGGATTCAAGCCGTTTAAAAAGATTCGTGCGACAAAAGCCGCGCAGCCGCCGACCCGCACGACTAAGATTATCGAGGACCTTTGCCTCCTGAGGAGTTGCCTTGCCTGTTCTTTTTTCGTCAACATATTGCGCCAAGCCGTACCGTGGAAGGTGCAGTTGTCCTATTAAGGAAACTACTTCCTCCTGGAACAGGTGCGCATATTGGTCTTCGCTGTTTTCCTTGTCCAGGGCAAACTCGATCGTCTTGGGTTGGCGCTTCGGAAAATAGAATGGTTCACCTCTGAGCATGACATAGGACCGGTCCCTTTCAGGATCGTATTTTGCGTATTTTTCCATGATATACGAGCGCGTCCGTCGAACGAGAAAAAGACGCATGAGATCACGCCAATCATCGTCAAACATGCTTTCTTCAAAGGCGCGTATTGAACGGGGTGATGTCTGGAACTGAGCGATGAAGTCGGCTTCTGCTTTCCCCTCGGCAGCCCACTGTTTGAAGAACATCTCAGGTCTCACATGAAGATCAACATCGGCATCTGCCATAAGGCGCAGTTGATTGCTGAGGTCAGAGAAGTGTTTATTATACGGGGTAGCACTCAATAGCATGACGCGGGGCGCAAAACGGTCGATATATTCTTTGATATGTCGATAGCGCTTGCTGTCTCGATTACGAAGATTATGACTTTCGTCGATAATGACCAGGCGATAAGGACGGGTATTGGGGAGGTCCTGAATTACGCGGCCCAATGATATGACATCGCCTATGATTCCGTACTCGGCGAAATACCAGCGCCACATTTTTTCGAGCTTTGGCGGGCAAATAACTAACGTGTTGCTGCCGTCGAAATCTTCCTGAGAAATGCGCGCAACAGCGGC
This sequence comes from uncultured Nitrospiraceae bacterium, assembly GCA_964412455.1. Classification (GTDB taxonomy): domain Bacteria; phylum Nitrospirota; class UBA9217; order UBA9217; family UBA9217; genus JAAXXJ01. Next base: position 29,939 of record CAYPOT010000006.1, read on the forward strand.
AGCCATCAGGGTCTTGCCGAGACCCACAACATCGCCAAGTAGAACACCGCCACGTGCGTGAAGGTAATGGGCAGCAAGCGATACGGCTTTTTCTTGAAAATCGAGCAAAATATTCTGAAAAACTTTGGGGAGCTTGAACTTGCGTTCGCCGCGTCTGGCCTCTTCCGAAAGATAATATACAATCTTGAGATAAACATGGTAAGGGAGAACAAGCTTCTCACCAGCCCAGCTATTTTCGATGAGGGTTGCAAGTTCTTCAGAGATGTCAAAGGCGAACTTGTCGGCCCACCGGTCGTTGAACCATTTCTGGAGTTTCTCGGCAGCGTCTCGTTCAACAACATCAACATTCAGCTCGCCCTGACTGGAGAGCCCGGAGAATGTCAGGTTACTGCTGCCGACGAAAGCGACCAGAGGCGCAGCTGGATCAGCGCGGTGAGTAAGATAAAGCTTTGCGTGAAGCTGATAACGCAGGAACAGTTTAACTTGGACTTTTTTGTCCCGAAGTTGTCGCGCCAGCGTCCGAAGTGATTTCTCGGCCTGGTTTGAAGGGACGCCGAACTCAATCTGCTGTTTGAAACTCTCGGCAGCTTCTCGGCGAAGTCTTGCAATAGTTGGGCCGTCAAGTATTTCGTCGCGACGGATCGCTTTCTGTGCTTCCTCCATTGCTATACCAGGCGGGCGGTGCATGCCAACGAGAACTCTACATGCCGCCGGATCGCTGCCGGGAAGTTTCTCGACATAGGGTGCCAGACAATCCCACCCCCGCAGTCGAAAGTAACCAACGCAGAAATCACTACGCTTGGCAACGTCCAGCATGTCGCAAAGAGCTGGAAGAAGTTTCTCCTCGATGTTATCGAAGATACGCGGCATAAGACACTCCTATTGAAAAACCCTACTTCTTGCCACTCTCAAAAAGCCCCTGTGCAGCCTCAAACTCCTTCTTGAAGTTCAATCCCATCTCAAGCGCAGGATCAATAAAGTGAAAGGCAACATACATGTAGGACAGAATCTGCAAGCCCGTGAATTCCTTATCCGGGATGCTCTTCAGGTAATATCTCTGCTCCATATTTTCATGGTCAATTCCCTGCTGCCCCAAGAGTCCTATCTCAAACCCGATTTCCTTTATCTTGGCGGGCGGCAGACCGTTGAAATATTGAAGTGCCGCCAGCATATACATGGTGACCGCTGACTGCCCGGCCGGTTCCTTGGCAAAATCTATTTGCGTTTTTTGGGATTGCAATTCTGGATTGATAAAGTGGTCCGGCTCACCGCTTGCACCATCCATCTTCGCCGCTCGAAACTCGGTTTCCTCAATCAGGCTGAAGTAACTTTCAATGCCCAACCTCTTTGCCCACTGCCGGATCAGCTCATGAGCATCCAAGGCGCGGTCGTTCTTCTGATACTTCAGATACTCCGCGTACAATTCTTTAGAGATTTTTAACTGCTGGGAGGTTGCCTCGAATTGACTGCTCAAATCGAAGCCATAGAGGTCTTTGAACTGGTGGGCGTTCACAAGGCTCAGAATGACGGTAGCGGTCCTGATAAAGACAGGGGTATCCTGTGCTATTTCCCTGTTCTTGGAAACAGCAATATATTCTTTCAGAAATTCGAGAAGGGAAATGTACTGGAACGGGCGTAACGAGGGATAGGTCTTGTAAAGGAAGTCTTCTATAAACAAGTCAACGGGAACATTGTAAATCTGACTGTTCATCCCGTTGAAGAGGGAGGTTATATAACCGGCTATGGATGCATCATCGAGCCCACGCCTGTTCAGCCTGGCGATCGTGGGCTCGTTATTTCTTATAAATAGTTCTTTCTGCTCCTTAGATGCTACGAATAGATAATTGGTCCCCCGCTTGCGGCCCCGCACGGTCAAGTCGAGATGCCCCAGTTCGTGCATTAAGAGATGGGAAATCACTGGCTGGCTGGCTGGCTTGCTCCTCTTGTATCTAATGACATGCTTGTCCCGATTGTAGTTCTCGGCAAGCTCCAGCTTTGCCGGGGTGGGGATATTCTCATCCTCGATCAGGTCGATGTTCTTTCCCGATGCTACGGCCAATTTCTGCGAGAACTCATTAAACATCTCCATCGGATCGATTTTCTCAACAGCCTTATTGCTGACTTCATTGGCAAGCTCGAAAGAGTGATTGTACAACGGGTCTGACGGCCTGCAGTTCTTGCCCGTCTGACGAACAAAATCAAGAGCAAGTACATAATCGTTTTTTATGTTATGCACCATGGCCAGGGCATACAAGGTCTGTGCGTAGTTCGGATTGAGGGCGTACGCTTTTTGGAAATACTTCTCAGCCTCTTTCATCCTGCCCAATTGCATCAGGTTCGCGCCGATATTGTTGATGGCGATGTGGTCATCGGGCTTCACGGAAAGCGCCTGCTCGAAGTACGTCATGGCCGTGGGAATGTCATTCATGTTTCTGGCGAAGATGTTCCCGAGCATGGTCAAGGCGTGAGTGTTCCTGGAGTTCCATCGCAGGGCATTGTGCAGATTGTTCACCGCCGCGTCAATGTTCCGTTCCTCGGACAATATCTGCCCCAGGATTCGATAATATTCCGAGTTCGTGGGGTTCTTCTTGATGAGCTTTTCAAGAATCGGCTTCGCCTGTTTGAAGTTCCCTTGTTCACAATGCTTTACCACGGTATCGAATTCAGTCTTTTGACTGGCAATAGTAGAAGTGTCGATTTCTATTGTTACAAAGTCCCCCTCGATCTCGACCTTTGGTCGGAAGGGACCGAAGGTATAGTAGGCGATCAGGGCTTCCTTGAGGGCCTCCATGCTCTTTCCCTGTTCCAATGCTTTCGGAAAGAGGCTGAAAAGCAAATCGTTGACTTTGTGGATGATTATCATAACTTGGAACGAAGTGATATTTTCAACCCTTCCTTTGAAAGTGCCCGGACGACTGTCTTCCGAACCTCTTCCGCAAGGTCCACAGCATGCAGTGCCTCCTTCTTCGAAACCTTATCTTTCCCCGGATAGCGTGTCGTAACAGCATATGTCCGCAGTAGGGTTGCCGCTTTCCGGAGATCATTCGTCCAATCCTCAGAGGAAGGGCAGAGTTCCAGGAGCACTGCTAGATCATGGGTGTAAGGGAAATCGATCTTATTGAAAACGAGATATGCCTTGAAACACTTCTCGGCGCATTGCTGGGCGTGGTAGGAAATCAGTTTGAAAGGCGCTGCGCTCTTGAGCTTGAAGGCATGACGGGCAAGGCGCAGGTCGTCGTCAGCGAGCCGCAGCCATTCTACTGTTTTCTTTTTTACCGCGTTGCCGTTTCCGCTCATAGAGCACCCTCCCTTCCTTCGAGACATACCGCGAGATCGTTCCCGGAATATCCTTGTCCACCTCGAATTCATCCGGCGTGACAATAACGATGTCCTTGGAAAATCCCAGATCATCTAACGCGCTGGCCATCTCTGTCATCATTTTGATGCGATTTTTTCGCTTCACATCGTCCGTAATAACAAGAAGGTCTACGTCGCTGTGCCGATCGGCGGTCCCGCGCGCATAGGACCCGAACAAAATAATTTGGTCGGGATGGAACTGGTCCGCCAAACGCCTGGCTGCTTTCTGTATTATTTGCTCGCTGATCATGGCCGGATAACCCCGCTGTTGCGCAGTTGTGGTGTGATATTAATATATGTACCGTGGAATTGCAACCATTGTCATGCAGCTAATTCTATAGCGATACGACCATTCTATCAAGCTAAAACTGCGGCTTTATGGCCACAAGGAATTCGTCAGATTGCCGTATATCGCTCTTGTCCTGCTGTAATGCTTTCGGTATAATGATCATCATTGTTACGAGGTATCCACCATGCTCCTCCCCACATCCTCAGTCGGCAGAAAACTGGTCATGGCCGCGACGGGCCAGTTGATGGTCCTGTTCGTCATCCTGCACGTCCTCGGGAATGCGACCATCTATTTCGGCTGGCTCAACGCCTATGCCGCGCATCTGCACGCCCTGCCGCCCCTGGTGTGGTCGTTCCGGCTCGGACTCATCATCCTGTTCGCTTTCCATATATTCTACGGCATTGCCTTGACCCTGGAGAACAACGCGGCGAAACCTCAGTCCTACGTGGTCAGGAACGATCTGAGCGCGACCGTTGCCGGAAGGAACATGGTCTGGTCGGGAGCCGTGATCGGCTCCTTCCTTATCTATCATCTGCTCCATTTCACCGTGCAGGTGACGAATCCCGCCCTTGCCGCGGCGCGGCACCTTGACGCACTGGGCCGGCCCGACGTCTTCACGATGGTCGTAAAGAGCTTTCAGAACTTCGGGATCGCTTCCGTCTATCTCCTGTCCATGATCGCGCTGTGGCTGCACCTCTCTCACGGCATCCAGAGCTCCTTCCAGACCTGGGGGCTGAACAGTGACAAGAGCCTCCCGATCATCAAGGGTGTCGGCGCGCTCGCGGCGGTACTCCTGTTCCTTGCCTATATCGCCGTACCGGTACTGATCGCGACGGGGATAATGCGGTAGGGGCGGCCCTATGTGGCCGCCCGCACTGGGCAACCACGCAGGGTTGCCCCTACATTAAATAATTCTCTGTGCTCTCGCTTAGAAGCGCCTACTTCTGGCTGTGGCAAGAACGCTTTGAGGTATTCTAAACTATGATCCTCGACGGCAACATACCCTCCGGACCCCTGCATGAAAAATGGGACAAGCGCAAGCAGGAGATGAAGCTCGTCTCCCCGGCCAACAAGCGCAAATACCGGATCATCGTGGTCGGCACCGGCCTGGCCGGCGCGTCTGCCGCCGCGACCCTCGGCGAGCTGGGTTACAATGTGGATGCCTTCTGCTTCCAGGATTCGCCGCGCAGGGGCCACAGCATCGCGGCCCAGGGCGGCATCAATGCCGCCAAGAACTACCCCAACGACGGCGACAGCGTCGAGCGCCTCTTCATGGACACCATCAAGGGCGGCGACTTCCGGGCCCGCGAAGCGAACGTGTACCGCCTCGCCTCGGTGAGCGGCGGCATCATCGACCAGGCCGTCGCCCAGGGCGTTCCCTTTGCCCGGGACTACGCGGGGTATCTCGATAACCGCTCCTTCGGCGGCGCCCAGGTCTCGCGAACCTTCTACGCCCGCGGCCAGACGGGCCAGCAGCTCCTGCTCGGCGCCTACGGCAGCCTCATGCGCCAGATCAGGGCGGGAAGCGTGCGGCTCCACCCGCGCACAGAGATGCTGGACCTGGTGACCGTGAACGGCGAGGCAAAGGGGATCACCGCGCGGGACCTGGTCACCGGCGAGGTCTCGTCCCATGCGGCCAACGCGGTCTGTCTCGCCTCGGGGGGATACACGAACGTCTTCCATCTTTCCACCAACGCAGCGGGTTCGAACGTCACCGCCGCGTACCGGGCATATAAGAAAGGGGCGCTCTTCGCGAACCCCTGTTTCACCCAGATCCATCCGACCTGCATCCCGGTCACCGGCGACCATCAGTCCAAACTGACGCTTATGTCAGAGTCGCTCCGCAACGACGGCCGCGTCTGGGTGCCGAAGGACAAGGGCGGCAATCGCAGTCCGAACGACATTCCTGAATCGGAGCGGGACTATTTCCTCGAACGGAAATACCCGGCCTTCGGCAACCTCGCGCCCCGCGACATCGCTTCCCGCGCGGCCAAGGAGGTCTGCGACGAGGGCCGCGGCGTCGGGCCGGGCGGCCGCGGCGTCTATCTCGATTTCGCCAACGCCATCAGTCGCCTCGGCGAAGGTACGATACGCGAGCGGTACGGAAACCTCTTCGAGATGTACGAGCAGATCACCGCGGAGAACGCCTACCAACAGCCCATGCGCATCTATCCCGCGCCGCACTACGCCATGGGCGGACTGTGGGTGGACTACAATCTCGAGAGCACTATTCCCGGGCTCTTCGTCCTGGGCGAGGCGAACTTCTCCGACCACGGCGCGAACCGACTCGGCGCAAGCGCCCTGATGCAGGGACTCGCCGACGGGTACTTCATCATCTCCTATACCATCGCCAATTACCTGGCGAAGACCGCTCCGGGGGCCGTGACTGCCGACCATGCCGAGTTCCTGAAGTCGCGGGAGGATGTGGCCTGCCTCACGGGCAAGCTGCTCGCCATCAACGGGAAAAGGACGGTAAACGATTTTCACCGGGAACTGGGCAAGCTCATGTGGGAGAACGTCGGCATGACCCGCAGCGAAGGATCGCTTAAAAGCGCGCTCTCGCTGATCCCGCGGCTCCGCGCCGAGTTCTGGGAGAATGTGAAGGTCACCGGGACCGGAACGGAGCTGAATCAGGAGCTCGAAAAGGCCGGCCGGGTCGCCGACTTCCTCGAGTTCGGCGAGCTTATGGCAGCCGACGCCCTGCACCGGAATGAGTCCTGCGGCGGCCATTTCCGCGTAGAGTATGAGATGCCCGACGGAGAAGCGAAGCGCGATGACGAGAACTTCTGCTACGTCGCGGCATGGGAATACAAGGGCGCGGACAAGACGCCGGAACTCCACAAGGAGCCGCTTACGTTCGAGAACGTGAAGCTCGCAGTACGAAGCTACAAGTAAACCACGAAGGTAAGAGGGTAGGAAATTAAGAAGGTAAGCGTAAGACCCTGTACTCTTTCCATCCTACCTTCTTTCCTTCTTACCTTCAGAGCTTCATCGAGGTATTTATGAATCTAACTCTCTACGTCTGGCGTCAGAAGGGCCCGAAGGAAGCCGGCCGGCTCGTCCGGTACGAAGCAAAGGACGTCACGCCGGACATGTCGTTCCTGGAGATGCTCGACACGGTGAACGAGGACCTGGTCAAAAAGGGCGACGACCCCATCGCCTTCGACCATGACTGCCGCGAGGGCATCTGCGGCATGTGCGCCCAGGTCATCAACGGCATCCCCCAGGGGCCGCAGAAAAAGACCACCATCTGCCAGCTGCACATGCGCCACTTCAAGAACGGCGACACGATCTACGTCGAACCGCTGCGCGCCCGGGCTTTCCCCGTGATCAGGGACCTGGTCGTGGACCGGGGCTCCCTGGACAGGATCATCCAGTCCGGAGGCTACATCTCGGCCCACACCGGCGGCGTGCCCGACGGCAACGCCATCCTCATCCCCAAGGACGACGCCGACCGGGCGATGGACGCCGCCGAATGCATCGGCTGCGGCGCCTGCGTTGCGGCCTGCCCCAACGGCTCGGCCATGCTTTTCACCGCCGCCAAGGTGACCCAGCTCGCCACGCTCCCCCAGGGCAGGACCGAGGCGGCCCGCCGCGTCTGCGTCATGACCGAGGAGATGCTTTCGCTGGGTTTCGGCAACTGCGGCAACCACTACGAATGCCAGGCCGCCTGCCCCAAGGGCATCAAGGTCCAGTTCATCGCGAAGCTGAACCGCGAGTTCATCAAGGCGCAACTCAAATAGCATCGGATGACGCCGGTCCTCCCGGCAGGCTCAAACCGGAGTTTGACATTGCAAATTCACCGGGGCTGTGCTATTTATATAGTTAATTGGTCCATTAATAGTTTCTATAGCCTGAAACAATTCCCACCTACAAGGAGGCCTCAATGAAGCGTCTGTCATGGCTAATCGCTGTCCTGTTCGTGTTCACCCTGTCCGCCGTCCCGGTGCTCGCCGCGGACGATTTTGAACTTGTCATTCCCCTGCCGCTCACCGGCAAGCAGGCAAAGTTCGGAGAGATCATGAAACGGTCTTACGAGATCGCAGCCGAGGAGATCAACGCCACGGGCGGCGTCAAGGGCAAGAAGATCGTCCTTTCCTTCGAGGACTCCAGCGGCAAGCCGGAAACGGCCCGTGCCATCGTGGAAAAGCTCATTGACGTGAAAAAGCAGCCCGTTATCGTGGGCGAGTACACCTCGTCGTGCGCGAAGGCTGTGGCCGCCGTGGCCGAGGAACGCAAGACGCCCTACCTGGTCGTGGCCAGCGCCGACGACGCCATCACCAGACAGAACTATAAATATGTCTTCCGGCAGAACCAGGTGAATGACCATTACGCTGACGCATTCACGTCGTTCCTGAAGGAAGTGGTGAAACCCAAGACCATCGTCATTCTCTACGAGAGCTCGGCATTCGGCACCTCGGGTTCAGAGGCCATGGAACGCGACGCCAAGAAGATCGGCGCAGAGGTCGTGCTGAACGAGAAATTCGAGACCGGTGCCATCGATTTCAAGCCGCTCCTTTCCAAGGTCAAGGCCGCGCAACCCGATGTGATCTACACCGTAGCCTACGCGAATGAGGCCCAACTTATCATGAAACAGATCAAGGAGCTCCGGCTCGACGCGAAGCTCTTCTCGGGCGGCGCAGCGGGATTCGCCATCCCCGAGTTCATCAAGGGCGCCCAGGATGCCGCGGAGTATGTGGTCAGCGCGACCCTCTGGACCCCGCAGCTCAAGTACCCCGGCAACAAGGAGTTCGCTGAAAAGTACAAAGCCAAGTACAATGACTATCCGTCCTACCACGGCGCGTCAGCCTATGCAGCCATGTACGTAACGGCGGACGCCCTGAAGCGGGCCAAGAACTGGACGCAGGACGGCATCCGCGACGCGCTCAGGGCTACGGACCTCGAGACGGCCTTCGGCCCGGTGAAGTTCGAGGACAAGGACGGCTATCAGAACCAGAACTTCGCCGAGACACTGGCCATCCAGGTGCAGAATGGCGAGTTCGAAACGATCTGGCCCAAGAACCACGCCAGCAAGCCCTACGTCTATCCGGTCCCGTCGTGGAAGGAACGGAGATAACCTCAGTGCGGAGTGGCGAGTGCGGAATGCGGAATAACGACAAATACGCTGAAACGATTTTCACTCCGCACTCCGCACTCCGAATTCCGCACTGCCTTAGGGGAAGTTCATGACCGCTGTTCAGACCGAAGTCCTGCTCCAGACCCTCATCTCCGGTGTACTGCTCGGCGGGCTCTATGCCCTGATCGCCCTCGGCATGACCATCATCATGGGCGTCATGAAGATCATCAATCTCGCCCACGGCGAGCTGATGATGGTGGGCATGTATATCGCCTTCGTCCTCTTTTCCTGGCTCCATATCGATCCCTATCTCTCCGTCTTCATCGCGGCGCCGGCCCTCTTCCTGCTCGGGGTCGGTCTCCAGAAGTTCCTCATCAATCCCGTAATGAAGGTGGACGCCATCCTTCCCGAGAACCAGGTGATCCTTACCGTGGGCATCGGCATGGTGCTGGCGAACGTGGCAACCATCATCTTTCAGTCCGATTATCGACAGACGCCCGTCTCGTACGCGACCAAGGCGTGGTACCTCACCGACCTCTGGAAGGCGGCCCCCTTCGAGCTCTCTCTCTCCTTTCCCTGGTCCGTTTCGTTCACCTTCGCCGTTCTCATCACGGCTTGCCTCTGGTTCTTCCTTGCCAAAACGGACATGGGCAAGTCGATCCGGGCCACGGCCCAGGACCTTGACGCGGCCCTCCTGATGGGCGTCAACGTCGAACGGATGCGGGTGATAACCTTCGGCCTCGGCTCGGCGCTTGTCGGCGCTGCGGGGTGCCTGTTCATTCCCATATACTATATCTATCCCGATATCGGCGGCCAGTTCACGCTCATCTCGTTCGTCATCACGATCCTGGGCGGCCTCGGTTCCACGGTCGGCGCCATCATCGGCGGGCTGATCCTGGGACTGTTCGAGTCGCTCACCGCGACGTACATCGGCATGGGGTGGGCTCCGGTCGGCCGGTTCATGATCTTCGTCGCCGTGCTCATCTTCATCCCGGGCGGCGTGGCGTCGCTCCTCAGGAGCAGGAAGTTCGGGAAATGAAAACGACAAGGTCTCTAACGCTGATAAACGCTGAGACACCCTATGATAAAACAATGAAACCAGATTCTCTTTCATACGTATTTTCATATATACTCAGCGTCATTCTGCGTTGAATGTCTTTCCTATGAAAAAATACATAACCTACATAGTCCTCGGCCTTCTCGCCCTCCTGCCGCTCCTGGGCCTGAACAGCTACCTGATGCATATCCTCATTCTTGTCATCATGTGGTCCGTTATCGGCATGGCGTGGAACCTCCTCTCCGGCTATTGCGGCCAGGTCTCCTTCGGTCACGCCGCGTTCTTCGGCGTCGGCGCCTATACCGCGGGCATGCTCTACAGCAAGCTCGGCATCTCGGGCTGGTGGGGCTTTCCGGCAAGCGTGTTCGTGGTGGCCTTCTTCGCACTGGTCATCGGCTACATCTGCCTGCGGCTTCGGGGTCCGTACTTCGCACTGGCGACGCTGTCCGTGGGCGTCATCATGCGCATTGTAGCCGAAAATCTCGTGGGCGTGACCGGCGGCGACCTGGGCATCATGATCCGAGAACGCACCTGGATCGACAAGACCTGGTACTTCTACATCATTCTCGGCGTGGCTGCGGCGACCTACTACCTGGTCCGGAAGATCATCGAATCAAAGCTCGGCTATTATTTCGTCGCCATCCGCGAAGACCAGGACGCGGCAGAGTCCCTCGGCATCAACACCACGAAATACAAGACCATCGCGCTGATCCTGAGCGCCGTGCTCACCGGTTTTGCCGGCGTCTTCTACACCAACTACATGGGGTACATCGACCCCAAGGTCGTCTTCGCGCTCCATGATATCTCGATCATCACCATCATGGTCGTCATGGTCGGCGGCGTGGCGACCTACTGGGGCCCGGTCGTGGGCGCCATCATCATGGTGCTGCTCGCCGAGGTCATCCGGTCCATCCCCAAGCTCGGCACCGCCCACCACACACTTTTCGGGGTCCTGCTGATCGTCATCATCATCTTTCTGCCCAACGGCATCGTCGGTGACTTTCCGAAGCTGAAGCGCCTCTTCGGCGTGAGGAGGCCCGCTCCATGAGCCTGCTCGAGGTCAACAAGGTCTCCCGCTTCTTCGGCGGCATTACCGCCGTGAAGGACGTCACGTTCGACATCGCCAAGGGCGAGATCCTCGGTCTCATCGGTCCGAACGGCGCCGGCAAGACGACCCTGTTCAACGTCGTGAACGGCTTTTACCATCCCTCGCGCGGCGACGTCTTTTTCAAGGGCGAAAAGATATCGGGCCTCGAACCCCACCAGATCTGCCAGCGCGGGCTCGCGCGGACGTTCCAGGTCGTGAAACCGCTCCAGCGCATGAGCGTGCTGGACAACGTCGTCGCCTCGGCATTTCTCCGCGCAAAGGACCGCAAAGAGGCCGACGCGATCGCCGCCGATATCCTCAAGTTCACCGCCCTCTACGACGACCGGAACGTGATCTCCAAGGGCCTTCCGCTGGGCAAGCGTAAGCGGCTCGAGATCGCGCGGGCGCTGGCAACGCAGCCCGAACTGCTGCTCCTGGACGAGTCCTTCGCCGGGCTCAACCCTTCGGAGCTCGATGAGTCCATTCAGATCATCGGGAAGATCAAGGAAAAAGGCATCACGATCATGATCATCGAGCACCACATGAAGGTGATCATGTCAATCTCGGACCGCATTGTGGTCCTGAATTACGGCGAGAAGATCGCCGAAGGCTCGCCGCTGGAGATCGGCAAGAACCCGCTGGTCGTCGAAGCATACCTGGGAGAAGCGCAGAGTGCTTGAGATACGCAACATAGACGTCTACTACGGCGACGTCCAGGTGATCTGGGACATTTCCTTCGAGGTGAAGCAGGGGGAAGTGGTCGCTCTGATCGGCGCCAACGGGGCGGGGAAGTCTACGACGCTCAAGACCGTCTCAGGCCTCCTGAAGCCCAGAAAGGGAGAGATCCTGTTCCAGGGAACCTCGCTCCATACGGTCGAGGCGTACCACCGTATCGACCTGGGCATGGCTTTCTGCCCGGAGGCGCGCAGGTTGTTCGTGGAAATGACCGTCGAGGAGAACCTCGACATGGGATCGCTCCGGGGCGACGCGAAGCGAAAACGCGAGCAGACGAAGGAAATGGTGTTCGGCCTCTTCCCGCGTCTCAAGGAGCGAAGGAAGCAGCTGGCGGGAACGCTCTCGGGAGGCGAACAACAGATGGTGGCCATCGGCCGGGGCTTGATGTCGCTCCCGAAGCTGTTGATGTTCGATGAACCGTCCCTGGGCCTGGCGCCCATCCTCGTCCGGGAGATCTTCGATGTTATCCGGAAGATCCAGAAGGAAGGGACAACGGTCCTGATCGTCGAACAGAATGTGAAGCAAACGCTCGCCATTGCCGACCGGGCCTATGTGCTCGAGACCGGCAAGGTGGTCATGCAGGGAACGGGCAAGAACCTTTTGAACGACCCGCATGTCAAGGCGGCATATCTGGGACTGTAAAGAAAAGCAGAAGTTGCGAAGATGAGAAGTTGAGAAGGTGGGAAACAAAGCATGGCGCAAGACATCCTAACTTCAAAACGTCTTAACTTCTGATCTTCTCGGTTCACTACCGGAGGTGCACCATGTATGTATCCGACTGGATGACAAAAAAGGTCTTTACCGTCGGCCCCGACGACTATCTCTCCGACGCCATCACTATCATGAAGGAGAAGGGCGTCAAACATCTGCCCGTGATAAAGAATGACAAGATCAAGGGGATCCTCTCGGATCGGGACATCAAGGAGTACAGCCCCTCCAAGGCCACGACCCTTGACATCTATGAACTGCACTATATCCTCGCGAACACCCAGATCAAGGATCTCATGAAAACGAAGGTCGCCACCACTGCGCCGGACGCACCGGTGGAAGAAGCTGCGATGATCATGCTGGACAAGAACATCGGCTGCCTGCCCGTGATCGAGGGTGGACGTCTTGTCGGGATCATCTCGGACAAGGACATCTTCCATGCCATGGTGGACATCACCGGCGTTCGTCACGGCGGCCACCGCATCTGCGTTACCATCGAGGACCGGCCGGGCTCGATCCGCGAGGTCGCGGACATCGTAAGACGCCATGGATTCCATCTGCAGGGAATCCTCACGTCCTATGAGTGGACCCGGGAAGGGTATCGCAAGGTGGTCATCCGGACGACCGATATGGGAAATTTCCGGGGGCTCAAAGAAGAGCTGGAAGACAACTACAAGAACGTCCAGATCAGGAAGGGATAACGATCATCCCCTGAGGATCGAATCTTTTTTGCTTTAAGATGCATTAATCTGAGTCTCCTACCCCAAACGTTTCTTCATCTCCTCAAGCTGCTTTGTGAGCCGGGCAGGCATCCGGCTGCCGAAGAGCGCTAAGTGCTTCTCGATGTCCGGGATCTCGGCCTTCCACTCTTGCAGGTCCACCTCCATGAGCGCAGTCATGGTATCCTTCGCGATGTCGAGGCCCGAGAGGTCCAGATCGCCGTCCCTGGGCATCAGGCCGATCGGCGTTTCCAGGGCGCCGACCGCGCCGTCCACGCGCTCGCACATCCACTTGAGCAGCCGGCTGTTGTCGCTGAAACCCGGCCAGAGGAACTTCCCTTCGCTGCTCTTCCGGAACCAGTTAACATAAAAGATGCGCGGCGCCTTTGGCCCCAGCCGGTCGCCCATGTCGAGCCAGTGCTGAAAATAGTCGCCCATGTGGTAGCCGCAGAAAGGCATCATGGCGAAGGGGTCGCGTCGCAGGTTGCCCACCGCGCCGATGTTCGCTGAAGTGGTCTCCGAGGCTGCCGTTGCTCCCATGAACACACCGTGGTCCCACGAAAAGGCCTCGGTCACGAGCGGCACAACGCTGCTTCTCCTGCCGCCGAAGATGAAAATATCGATGGGAACGCCCTCAGGGTCCTCCCAGTCCGGACAGATGGCCGGGCACTGCAAGGCCGGCACGGTGAAGCGGGCGTTGGGATGTGCCGCATCCTCGCGGCTTGCGGGGAGCCAGTCCCGCCCCTTCCAGTCAATGGCGTGTGACGGAACGTCGCCCATGCCTTCCCACCACACATCGCCGCCATCGGTCAGGGCGCAGTTCGTGAAGATAACGTTCTCTTTCAATGTATCCATGGCCATGGGGTTCGTATCGTAGGACGTGCCGGGCGCGACGCCGAAAAAGCCGTTTTCTGGATTGATGGCGTGGAGTCTGCCGTCGCCCCGGACCTTCATCCAGGCGATGTCGTCGCCGACGCACTCGCACGTCCATCCCTTGATCGACGGCTGTATCATGGCGAGGTTCGTCTTGCCGCAGGACGACGGAAACGCCGCGGCAATGTGGTAGCGCTTTCCCTCGGGGTTGATAAGCCGCAGGATCAGCATGTGTTCGGCCATCCAGCCCTCCTTCCGCCCCATGTTCGAGGCGATGCGGAGCGCGAGGCATTTCTTTCCGAGCAGGGCGTTGCCGCCGTAGCCCGAACCGTAGGACCAGATCAGGTTCTCTTCGGAAAAATGGCTGATATACTTCTTCTCGATCGGCGCACAGGGCCACGGCGCGTCCTTCTGGCCCTTCTCGAGGGGGGCGCCGATGGAGTGCAGGCAGGGGATGAACTCGCCCTTCGGGCCGAGCGCCTCGATCACCTTCGTGCCGACCCGGGTCATGATGTGCATGTTGCAGACCACGTACGGGCTGTCGGTAAGCTCCACGCCGATCTTCGAGATCGGTGACCCAACCGGCCCCATGGAAAAAGGGATAACATACATCGTCCGGCCCTTCATGCAGCCGTCATACAGGCGCCGCATGGTCTTTTTGAGCTCAGCGGGATGGACCCAGTTGTTCGTCGGGCCCGCCTCCTCCTGTGAAGGCGTGCTGATGTACGTGCGGTCCTCCACGCGGGCCACGTCGCTCGGATCGGTGCGGAAAAGAAAGCTGTTCGGCCGCTTCGCAAGCGGGACCGCCATGCCGCGCTCCCTGAGAAGCGCCATCATCCGGTCGTACTCGGCCTTCGATCCGTCGCACCACTGGATGGCATCGGGCATGCTGAGGCCGGCGGCTTCCTTCACCCATGCATTCAGCTTATCGTTCTTGGACCCGTTCGTCATCGTTAACTCTCCTCGAACCCTGTGTCCCCTGCAGCCGTCTCATGGTACTCTATCGCGGCGCGCATCATATTTTACATGAGAATATTAGGTCATCGGCAATAAAAAGTAAAGGTCATTGCGCTCAAGCAGACCCCGGGCGGTTGCATCGGAAGCGGGTGTCGGGTATGATGAGGCAGTATCACGAGGAGGGGCGTATGCCGGTATCGAAGGAAGATCTCATTGCAGCAATAACAAAGGCGTCAGACGATGGCCGCCTCACGTGCGAGAAGGCCCATGTACTGGGGGAAGAACTGGATGTTCCTTTGACGGAGATCGGCGCGGTCTGCAACGAGCTGAACATCAAGATCAAGGACTGCCAGCTCGGCTGTTTCTGACGGTCTACGGCAGCCCCTTGCGCTCCGCGCTGCTCGCAACGGGCATCCCGCAGCCTTCACTATAGCAGATCACCCGGTTCTTGCCGGCCGCTTTGGCATGGTACAGGGCGATATCCGCCTCGTTGATCAGTTCCGTGATGGATTTCTGCGTGTCGCCCACCATGCTGGAGATCCCGAGGCTGATGGTTATCGTCTCCTCGGGATGGCTCACCTTCACCGTGAACGGATACTCGTCGACCGACTGACGAAGACGTTCAGCAACGGCCCTGGCTTCCTCCATCGTGGTCTCGGTGAGCAGTATCGAAAATTCCTCGCCGCCGTAGCGGAAGCAGATATCGGTGCTGTCGGTGCGGCACGCCGTCCGGAGCAGCGGCCCCATCTGGGCGATCAACCTGCTCCCCTCCAGGTGGCCGTGCCGGTCGTTGACCCGCTTGAAGTCGTCGATGTCGATCATGACGAACGCGAATTCCCTGCCCGTACGTATCTTCCTTCGCACTTCCTCGGCCAGTTTTTCCATCAGGACGCGGTAGTTCAGGAGGCCGGTGAGCTCGTCCACACGGGACAGTTCCAGCGTCTTCCGGAAAAGTTCGGCCTTTTCGAACCCGGCGGAAATGAGCGGGGACAGGGTCCGGATGGTGTCAAGATCTTCCACCCGAAATGCGTCGGGATCGCTGTTGCTGAATCCCATGACGCCGATAACCCGGCTTTCGTTCTTCAGGGCGATGCCCAGATAGCTCCCCGGCTTGCGCCGTTCCTCGGGATACTGGAGGAACCCCTCGTAAAGGGCCGCATCGTGCAGAAAGAGGGACTCTCCCGTTGCCGCAATGTTGCCGGGCGCTCCGATGTCGTAATAAATGGTTTCGAGGGTGGCCTTCCTGAAGAGCGGGCCGACGTAATAGAACGGATCGAGACCGGTCATGTCCTTCTTAACGGTGTAAACGGTGGCGTCTTCGAAGGGCACTTCCTTGTTGATGACGGAAATGATCTTTTTGATGAGCTCGTAGGGTTCGGTCTCTGATGCGATGATCCTCCCCACTTCATAGAACAGGTGGTTCTCGGTCAGTTTCCGGTGAAAGAGCGCCTTGTAATCGCGCTTCGCCGCTGTCTTCACCGATCCGGCAGGCTTCTTTTTTCGAGGCCCGGTATTTGCCGCCGTCTTTTTCGTTTTCGACGGCTTCCGGATAGTGGACGATCTCTGTGTTTTTTTAGGCATGAAAGGTCTCAGATACCCATAACATTACCGCACGTTAAGAACGTAATTCATTATATCACATAAAAATATGTTTTAAACAAGTAAAATTAAACTTTTTTTGCCCGCCCACCTTCCACTGTAACTGCGGGTTCGCTTACTACGCGCTGAAATACCAGTTTTCTGCCCTCTACATCCACGAGGACGCGGGAGCCTTCCTTGACCTCGCCCGAAAGGATCCTGGACGCCAGCGGGTTCAGGATGTCCCGCTGGACCACCCGTTTGAGCGGCCGGGCGCCATATACCATGTCGAATCCCTCTTCCGCAAGGAGTTCCCTGGCTGCCTCGGTCAGCTCGATCTCGATCTTTCGGTCCGCAAGGCGCTTCTGGACCAGGCCAACCTGCATGCCCACGATCTTCTTAAGCACGTCCGCGTCCAGAGGATGAAAAATGATCATATCATCGACGCGATTCAGGAACTCCGGCCTGAAGTGCCGGCGCATGGCCTCGGTGACCCGCCGTCGCATCTCAACCTCATCGTTCTGATATTCCTGGATGTCCTGGCTTCCGATGTTCGAGGTCATGATGACCACAGTGTTCTTGAAATCCACGGTCCTGCCGTGGCCATCGGTAAGCCTTCCGTCGTCCAGGAGCTGCAGCAGCACATTGAAGACCTCGGGGTGGGCCTTTTCTATCTCGTCAAAGAGGATCACTGCGTAGGGTTTCCTCCGGACCGCCTCGGTCAGCTGTCCGCCCTCGTCGTACCCCACGTATCCCGGAGGCGCTCCGATGAGCCGCGAGACCGTATGGCGCTCCTGGTATTCGGACATATCGATCCGGACCATCGCTTGTTCGTCGTCGAAAAGGAACTCCGCGAGCGCGCGGGCGAGCTCGGTCTTCCCCACACCCGTGGGGCCCATGAAGATAAAGCTTCCGATGGGCCGGTTGGGTTCCTGGATCCCGGCGCGGGCCCGGCGCACGGCATCAGAGACCACGACTACGGCCTCGTCCTGTCCCACTACTCGCATCCGGAGACGGTCTTCCATATGCAGAAGTTTCTGCTTCTCTCCTTCCAGCATCCTGCTCACCGGGATCCCGGTCCACTTCGAGACGATCTCGGCCACGTCCTCTTCGTCAACTTCTTCCTTCAGGATCTTCACTTTCGCCTGTACCGAGGCCAGGTCCGCCGATCCCGCGTCGAGCTGTTTTTGAAGATCCGGCAGCCTTCCATAGCGAAGTTCCGCGGCGCGCCCCAGGTTCCCTTCGCGCTCCGCCTTCCCGGCATCGGTTCCGGCATGCTCGATCTGCTCCTTGATGGCGCGGATCTTCTGGATCCCGCTTTTTTCCGCCTGCCACTGCGCCCTGAGCCCGCCCCGCTTTTCCGAGAGATCAGCGATCTCCTTCTCGATCTTGGCGAGCCGTTCCGCTGACGCCGCATCCTGTTCCTTTTTCACCGCCTCGCGTTCTATCTCAAGCTGTCGTATCCTGCGCTCCACCTCGTCGAGCTCCGTGGGCATACTGTCGATCTCCATCCGCAGATGTGACGCCGCCTCGTCGACAAGGTCGATGGCCTTGTCCGGCAGGAACCGGTCGGCGATGTACCGGTGGGAAAGGACCGCGGCATTGACGAGAGCCGAATCCTTGATCTTGACGCCGTGGTGCACTTCGTACCTTTCCTTAAGGCCGCGCAGAATGGAGATCGTGTCCTCCACCGACGGTTCGCGGACAAGCACCGGCTGGAACCGTCGCTCCAGCGCCGGGTCCTTTTCAATATACTTCCGGTATTCATTGAGGGTCGTTGCGCCGACACAGCGGAGTTCGCCGCGCGCAAGGGCGGGTTTGAGCATGTTCGAGGCGTCCATCGAACCTTCCGCGGCCCCGGCGCCGACCACCGTGTGGAGTTCGTCGATGAACAGGATGACCTCGCCCTGGGCTTCCGTGACCTCCTTCAGCACCGCCTTGAGCCGGTCCTCGAACTCACCGCGGTACTTCGCGCCGGCGATCAACGCGCCCATATCGAGCGCCACAACACGCTTGTTCTTGAGCCCTTCGGGAACATCACCGCTCACCACGCGCTGGGCAAGGCCCTCGGCGATGGCCGTCTTGCCGACACCGGGCTCACCGATCAGCACAGGATTGTTCTTGGTCCTTCGTGAAAGGACCTGCACGACACGCCGGATCTCTTCGTCCCTGCCGATCACCGGATCGAGCTTGCCCCGTCTGGCCGCATCGGTCAGGTCCCGTCCGTATCGGGCAAGCGCCTGGTATTTGTCCTCGGGATTCTGGTCCGTGACCCGCTGGGACCCCCGGATATCGACCAGCACGGTAAAAATGCGGTCCTTGGTAATGCCGTTGCGTGTGAGGATGTCCCGGGTGGCTCCCTCGCTGTCAGCTGCCGCGATCAGGAGATGCTCGGTGCTGATGTACTCGTCCTTTAACCGCCCGGCTTCCTCTCCGGCCTTGTCGAACAGCCCGTTCAAGTGCTGGGAGAGATAGGTCTGGACAAGCCCTTCCACAGCCGGAATCCTGTTGAGCGCCTCCTCAAGATCGGACCGCAGACGGCCCGGGTCTGCGCCGAGCTTTTTCAAGATCGGCACGACAACGCCGTCCTGCTGGTCAAGAAGCGCCAGCACCAGGTGCTCGGTCTCTATCTGCTGTTGTTTGCGTTTCGCAGCGATATCCTGGGCGGCCTGGACCGCTTCCTGGGATTTCAGCGTGAATTTATCGAACCGTGCCATGATCTGCCTCCATGAACAAGTTCCAAATCACAAGCGCCAAATTACAAATAAATATCAAAGCTCAATTCCGAAACAGCAAGTGTTTGAGGCATTGGTATTATTGGTATTTGGGATTTGGTCATTATTTGTGATTTGATTTTTGATATTTGAAATTTTTAACTACTCTCCTCTTTTCACCGCGATCCGCCTGACCGGCACCAGGGCGTTCCGGGCCTCTTCTCTCCGCAATATCTCCCGGGCAAGTTCCTCACGGAGGCTGAAGATCGTCTCCTCCCTGTCGCGCTGCATCTGCTCCATTTTTTCCCGCATCGAAAGGATAATATCCACGCCGGCCAGATTCACCCTCAGCTCACGCGTGAGCCGGAGGATCATCTCTAGCTTCTCCACATCCTCTTCGGAATAGAGTCGGGTGTTTCCGCCGCTCCGCTTCGGTTTGATGAACCCTTCCCGCTCGTACAAACGAAGCGTCTGGGGATGGATCCCCAGCATCTCCGAGACCACGCTGATCATAAAGAGTTTATGTCCCCGTACAACCATACTGCGCCTCTTTTTTTCCGCATACGGGTTACGGTAACGATGCCCGTTTCGTCGTCCGGTGAGGTCGTTCGTTTTAATTACGTTGCCCCACGGCCGCTTGACGATACGGGCCTCGCTGCCGCAGGACGCTTACCTTTTTCTGAAACCCCGGAACGTGATGTCCTGCCTCGGGTTTTCAGGATGCATCCTCTCCAGTTCGCGCAGGAGTTCCTTGCCCTTCTCGGTCATATTTGTCGGGGTGACCACATGGACCGTAACGTAATGGTCTCCCACGCCGGCGCCGCCGAAATGCGGCACACCCTTGCCCTTAAGCTTCAACTGTTGACCTGTCTGGATACCGGGAGGCATGCTGAGCATTACCAGCCCGTCCACCGTCGGGATCTCGATCTTATCGCCCAGTGCGGCTTCTTTCACCGTCACCTTCGCCTCGGAGTAGAGGTTGTCTCCCTTGCGTTCAAAATAGTGGTGCGGCCTTACCCGGGTAATGATAAAGACGTCGCCCGTCGGTCCGCCGTTCACGCCGGGCGCCCCCATCCCGGCCATCCGGACCTTGGAACCGTTGTCCACACCTGCAGGGATCTTGACGTTGATCTTTTCCGATTTTGGCGTCATTCCGCTTCCGCCGCAATTCCTGCAGGGATTGGGATTGACGGTGCCTTCGCCTCTGCACGCAGGACAGCTCTGCGAGAACTGCATAAATCCTCTTCCCTGGGCGACGCTCCCGGTCCCCTGGCAGCTCGCGCAGGTACGGCGCTGGCTGCCAGGCTGCGCGCCGCTCCCGCCGCACGCGGTGCAGCTCACCTCGCGCTGGAGGTCCACCTGCATGGCCCTTCCTAATATGGCGTCCTCGAGCTCCACTTCGACGGTGTAGGTGATGTCCTCGCCCTTCTGCGGTCCCATCTGACCGGCGGCGCGTCCGCCGCCGAAGAGATTCCCGAAGATATCCTCGAATCCCCGGCCCTGGAAACGCTCTGCTCCCTGACCGGCGAATCCCTCGAACCCGAATCCTCCGCCCGCTCCCGGTCCGGGACCCTGACCGAAGCCCTGCTCAAAAGCCGCGTGGCCGAACTGATCATACTGCTGGCGCTTCTTGGGGTCCGACAGGACCTCATAGGCCTCGTTCATTTCCTTGAATTTCTGCTCGGACACTTTATCGTTGGGATTCACATCGGGATGGTATTTCCGCGCAAGCTTTCTGAAGGCCTTCTTAAGCTCCGCGCTGGTGGCGTTCTTTTTCAGCCCGAGCACTTCATAGTAATCTTTCTTTGTATAAGCACTCATAGTATCCCCTAATTATAACAACATCTATATGATAAAATATGAGTGCGTAATTGTCAAGGTGTTAAGAAAAAAAATAACTATCTGATTATATGAGCTTTATAATGCACTCTTGTGCTTTTTCTCCAATCACTACCGAAGTAAACCTGTCTCCCTCATATATCCAAGCCTCTCCCTTATCCATGCGCAGGTTTTGAACAGCAGCGATGACCCGGTCGCTATATTCCCGGCTCCAGACAGCGGAACTCTTTCCAAATGACCAGAGCAGGCCGACAAGTTCCAGGCCGCGGACCTTCACAAGGGGGTCCTTGTCCGAAAGCGAAGAAATAATGGTCTTCTGGTTGGGCGCCGCCAGTTCCGGCGCTGGTCCGGCGATCCTGCCGAGGGCATAGAGCACCCCTCCCCGGAACACGTCCTCCTCGATCTCATAGACCGATGCGATGAGCGGTATGAAGTCCTTAAAGCGCTTCGGGTCCGCGCTCACGATCTCGCCGAGGATCTCGGGCGCCGACCAGCCGATGCCGCCCGACTCGTCCGACAGCGACCAGATAAGCTTCCGGCAGGTCTCACGCAGAAAATCGAGGTCCGTTGGCAACATCTCGCGCGCCGCCAGGCCGATGGCCTTGATGGCCCTCCAGCCGACAAGGGTGTCTTTGTCGTAGGCAAGCCTGACAAGAAGAGAAACGATCTTCCGGTCATCCCTGGCGAGCGACACAACCGTCCCGGCATCGTTTCTTTCGAGAAGATCGCAGACTGTTTTTTTCTTGTTTTGCATAGGATCGGGAAAGGGAGCTTTATCGGCGGGTTACTGAGAAGAACGGCAGCACACTGACCGCGCCCTGCCGCTGAAATTGCCTTTCACGGAAACGTATTCGCCGGCACATTGACACCATGGAGGCAGTACGAATTCGGCGTCAGCACATTGAACCGCGCGATCTAAACTCGGAGCTTGCCGCGCCGGCATGGACGCTCATGCCGGCAGGTGCGCCGGTCATGGCATACGTTCCATTATACTGGCAGCCGCCCATTCAGCAAAGCTGGAACGTGAAGGCTTTGCAACCTCACGACCACCATTGCACGATAAAAAAACTTGCACCCTTGAAAGAACACAAGGGTGCAAGCCAAATCAGCTTTCGCGGGTGCAAGCAAGCAATCCGGCAAAACTACCGGATATCACTATCGTAACGCCCTCTCTTATTCCGCAGACTACATCATGGCGCAACAGCGCTCACCTCGCCGGACTTGGCGCTTGCTCCACCCGAGTTCACCGCGGTTGCCGCGTAGTAATACGTTGTGCTCGTTGTGAGCCCCGTATGGAGATAGGGACTGGTGACCCCGGAGATCAACGTCGTCGTAAGTCCGGGAGCCGTTCCCCAATACAGATTATACGATGTTGCACCGGTCACCGGGGCCCACTGCAGGGTAATCTGTCCTGCGCCGGGACCCGCTGTCGCGGTCACGCTCGGCGCAGCCGGGGCCACGGGCTGCAAAGTTACCAATCCGGCATAGCCTACCACCGTCTTTATCGCGCCGCACGTTCCGGGCCAGTCGTAGGTTGCGAGCAGCGTCGGATAGATGGGTTCGGCTGACGTTGAAGTATTTTTTACCGTGTAGCTCACGACCGACGGGCCGGTTGACAGCGCATCACCTAATGTCTCAAATCCGCCGATCCAGGTTATCTTTGCTGCCGATTCGTCAGAGGTCAGGGAGATCTTTGTTCCCGCTATGGGCGTATTCATGTTGATATCGCTGACATATACGTAGAAGACCGCACTACTTCCCGGGGCAATGGTTACCGCTCCAAAGCCGGCAGAAGCGCTCTGGATACGGCTTGTATTGGTACTAAAATGCGGCGGGCCGGTCATCACGAGGTTCACATTCCGGAATATCGGTATCCGTGGGTCCCACTGGCCATTTGCATTGTTGTACACGCCCGCGGTGGCGCCGGGAACGCCTGTGGCGCCGCCCTGCCAGTCAAAGAACAATTCTGTGGCATCACGGGCGCCGTTGTCATCGGAATCGATGAAGGGTTCGGGAAGGTCCGTGTACGTCTCGCCCGCATCATACACCCCGTCCGCATCGAGGTCCACGAAGTGTTCTTCGCCGGTGGTCGAAACAAGGACGGACAGATACCCGTCGCGGGGATTATAGGTCCTGGTCCCACTGGAGTAGAACAGCCCACCCGCGATCTCCCACGCAGCCGGCGCCACATCGGTCGGCCTCGGGTCCTGGGTCCGGTACACGGAATTTGTGACCCCCAGGGCGTCGGTCACATTGCTCGTATCCACGGCGCCGGCATCCGTTGCAAAGGAAACCGACGTCCCCTGCAGAATATTATAGTTCCCGAACCGGTCCGCAATGTACGCCGTAAGCGTGGATTGGACATTATTGCAGATGAGGCCGTCGAGGTTGAACCTTGAGACCGCCACGCTGAAGAACCGGTCGGAAGGCACGCCGCCGCCGATCGAAATATTACCTGAGGACGTTGAGATCGTCGCGCCGCTCGGCAGCAGCGTCGACGCCACGATCCGTGCGGGCCCGGCCACGAGGCCGGCCTGCAGCGTCGCCGCGACCTTTCCATCCAGACCGGTGCTGCCGCTTGACGCGGCAAGCGTGCTTCCGGAAGGGCCGTACAGCGTAAAGGTTACCGATACCCCTTGTTTCGGACTGCTGTTCGTGTCCCGCGCGATAAATGTCACCAGCGAGGAGGACCCGATCCCCGACCCGGAAATTCCGATCACGTTGGGCACGGCCGATACGAACTCGAGGCTCTGCGTGGCCGCGGAGCTGACCGTGATCAAGACCGTCGCTGATACGGATCCGGCCGTTGCCGTAACCACAAGACTTCCACCGTTGATCAGATCTGCGGCAAAGGTGACCGAGGCAACGCCGCTCACCGTGGTGGCCGTGGCCGACGAGAGACTGCCCGCATTCGTTGCGCCGGCTGTTATGGTGAAGGTCACCGTCGTCCCGTCCGTTACCGGGTTGTTCAGCACGTTCCTGACCGTGGCGATTAGGTTCGTGTTCTGGCCGTTCAGCAGACTCGGGTTCGTGGCGCTTAAGCTGATCGAGGCCGGAGCGCTCGTGATGTTCAACGACACGTTCTGGGAAGCCACACCCGTGGCGGAGCCCTGGATATTCACCACGCCCGATGACGTGCCGGCATAGAAGGTCGTGCTGGCGATGCCCGAGGAGTTGGTGAGCGCCGTGATCGTGAGCTGAGACACGGTCGCGCTGAAACTGCCCAGGGTCGTTCCCGAAGTGATCGTGAGCGTGACAATACTACCAAATGCCGGAGCGCCGGTACTGGTAAGAAGCGTCGCGGACACTGTTGACTGGCCTTGAATGTTGATTGACAGCGGCGTTGATGATAATGTCATGCTTGCCGGCGTCGGCGGAGGAGGCGTGCCGATGGTCAGCGAAGCGCCGTTGTTCAGTGTGCCCACGGTCGCGGTGATAGTGACCACCGCATCCACCGCATTCGCCGTAAAGGTGTCGGTCGCCACGCCCGAGCCGTCGGTCGGCACGATCCCTGAAGTAAAATTACCCGTCAGCGTATTGCTGACCGAGAACGTCACGTTCACGCCGCTTATGACCAGCCCCAACGCGTCCCTGACGGTCGCGGACACCGTGGTACTGCCCGACGATGCAATGGTCGTTGAGCCGAGGGTGACAATGACCGACGTGGGTACCTGCGGAGGCGTGCCGATGGCAATGGAGGCGCTGCCGGTGATCGTTCCTGTGCCGACGGTAACGCTGGCCCGGATGGTCGCGTTCACGTCCGGGGTGACCGCGGTGAACAGACTCGTTGCGACACCGGACGCATCAGTGACCGCCGTGGTCGGGGTGAACGTGCCCGTGCCCGCGCTGATAACAGAGAAGGTGACGCTGACATTCGGCATCAAGACCGAGCTCGCATCTCTCACAACCGCGGTCACCGTGGAAGTCCCGCCATTGCCGATAGCCGCGGAGGAAAGCGATACCTGGGCGGTCGTGGGTGTCGGGGTTGCCGGCGTTCCCGGCGTTCCCGGCGTACCCCCCCCGCCCGCTGCAGGACCATTAAAATCCGTCCCGCCGCAGCTGCTCAGGAAGATCGCCAAGAACAGGATCATCGTGACCACTCGAATACTTCTCATACGTTCCCTCCCCACCTGCCGGAACACGTTCTTAAAATAACGCAAACTGTTTTTATCAATGCCTTGATTGTGATCAGTGTCCAGAATGAAAGCGATCCAGAACTTCATTATAAATTATAACAATATTTTTCGTATTGCCCACACATACGTGATAAGTGATAAGGAAGCGGTTCCCGATCCTGCCAGCACCCTTTTGGATTCGTTATGCCCTTTTGCGAAAAAGAACTGGCGACGCCCGGTAGTTTCAACAAACAAATTCAAAGGAACATAACACCGTCTGAAGAAGAAACACCATTACCTTGTATTCTAAGGCGCCGGCGCCGGCTGTCCCTCAACTGTCCAGTCCACATTAAACGTCCACCCGAGTGAGCCGGAGTATGCCTGAATCCATGATTGTCCCGTCTGGGCGGCTCCTGCCGTGAAAGTCGTTCCCGTACCAGCGGTCGCAAGATTTGCCGCCGGTAGGATCTCAGTGATCCAGTATAAAACAGCCACACCGGTGTCGTTCGTCACAACAGCCCGGGTATTCATTGGCCCGACCCCGGTAATGGTGGTCCCATACGTAAGATCAGTAAACCAGAATCCGTCTGTGTAAACGATCAAGCAGACGTTGTTTCGGTTACCGCCGCTGTCGGTGACTTTAAAGGTTATCGGTGTGTAGCGGACCGATCCTCCAGGGAACGGAGAACCGAAAGATGATGCTCCAGTAAACGTGTCATCGGAAGGACCCGTGATCGTATCAGTTGCATTCGCCAGATATGATCCTGAGGGACAACCCTGCTTGTCCGCCACATCCGATCCGCAGCCCTGAAGCAGTACAATGGGTGCAATGAGAAACGCAAGAACCAGGACCGAAAACAGTCTTGCTGTCAGTTTCATAAACCTGCCTCCCGATGTTCTTAATATACAACTATAATGCCAAAAGATAAGACATGCCCAACCTGCTGTTAATCCTTGCTTTTACTATCAGATCCAGAGTCTGGCACGCCCGGCAAAGGCAACCGGGTTCGCCAACTGTGTAATGGTTTACACACCTAACCTCCGCATAACTGCATCTTCCAGGCTCAGTTGCGCCTGCCGTTTTAGATCACTTCCTGCTTCACGACCCGTGGCGTGATGAAGATGAGAAGCTCACGCTTTTCCTCTCGTACCGTCTTGCTTTTGAACAGCCACCCGATCAGCGGGAGATCGGCGAGAAAGGGCACCTTCGTAACCGTCTGGCCGCGGTCGAGGATCAAAATTCCGCCGATCTATGGCTCGCCGATAATTTCCGCAAGCATATTCCTTACCTTAACTCTCACCCTTCCCGCCGCCTTGTGAGCGCGCTCCGCCTCTTCCTCGGTATAATGGGTCGGCCAGTGGACCGGATACCTGCTCTCAATATAGAAGTCGTTCAGGAACTCACAGTCCGCCCGCGCTGCATCCATGTCCGGTCTCTGCTCCTTGCAGATGTCGAGGAGCTGTGCCAGATCGTGGGTCTTCCTGAATTCGAGCTCAAAGGCCACGATACATGTCTTGAGATACTTTTCCGCGGCCTGCTGAAAATGAAAGCAGATTTGCGGATAAAAACCTTCTCGTGCCCGGAGGCTGGCTTCGGCGAATCGGTAGTCCTCCTCCGCCTTCTGCAGCCATTCCCGGACAACGACGGGATCAACCATAGAGCACTTTCCCTTCGGAAAGCACCGCCTTCACGAACGGATCGCCCATTTTCAGGCGCTCCTCGATCTCCTCGGGCCGATACACGAGAAAGTCGGCGGCCACTTTTTTCTTGATGAGTCTCCGCAGTTCCCGCATCCGGTCTATTCCGTAGCGGGGCACATCTTTCTTGATCACCAGCAGATCGACGTCGCTGTCGGGAGTAAACCCTCCCCGCGCCGCACTCCCGAACAGAATGATTTTCTCCGGGTGATACTTCTCGACAATCTGCCGGGCTATATCCTGAATCTCACTCTCAACGTCGATCATACTCATTTCCTCATTTCGCCAACCCCGGCCCGATTCGACCCTCTCGGGAAGCCCGCAGGCCCGCGCCTTTTCCTATTGCGCCTTTCTTCCCGCGTATCACGGGCTGCTATATCACTTCCTGCTTCACAACCCGTGGCGTGATGAAGATGAGAAGCTCGCGCTTTTCCTCACGCACTGACTTGCTTTTGAACAGCCACCCGATCAGCGGGAGATCGGCGAGAAAGGGCACCTTCGTAACCGTCTGGCCGCGGTCGAGGATCAAAATTCCGCCGATGACCGCCGTCTCTCCATCGGCAAGAAGGATCTCCGTTGTGGCTTCGTTCTTCCTGATCGAGGGCTGGCCGCCCGCTCCGAGGAGCGACGTGTCCGGCGCGTTCTTGGTGACCTGGATCTTCATGAAGATCTTGTTGTCCGGCGTGGCGTGCGGAGTCACGGCCAGCGACAATTTGGCGTCCACAAACTGGACGTTGGTTGCGCCGCCGGACGATGATGTGGCAAAGGGGATCGATACGCCTTGCTCGATCCTGGCTTCCTTGTTGTCCAGGGCGCTCACCCGCGGGGTCGAGATCACCTTTCCCTCGCCCGTTGATTCAAGCGCCGACAGGACCAGATCGAGGTTGAACGCCTTGCTGAGCGATCCGAACGAGAAACCTAAGGCGCCGCCGCCTGTCCCCGCGCCCGCGGGCGCCGGCATATTCACGAAATAGTTGCCCTGCCCGGAAGGGACCGCGCCCATAGACGGCCCACCGGTAACGCCGATACTGTTCGGGAACTGGAGCCCCGTCGGGTTCCCCGTTGCCGCGCCGGCTTTATAGTTGCCGCCCCACTGGACGCCGAGTGAACGGTTGAAATTAAGCGAGGCTTCCACGATCCGCGCCTCGATCATGATCTGCGGCGTCGGCTTGTCGAGCTGTTTGATGAGCAGAAGCACATCGTCCACGTTCCGGGGAATGTCCTTTACAATAAGCGTGTTCGTCCTGGCATCCACCACGGTCTCGCCGCGGGCGGAGAGGGACTTCTTGATCGTGGCTTCGAGTTCTCCCGCCTTGGAGTAATTGATGGGAATGATGCGCGTGATCAGGTCTTCCGCCTTTTTCCGCGCTTCCTTTGTCCGCAGCTCATCGTCCGCTTCTTTTGCCAGTGCGCTCATGGATGCAATGCGGAGGATATTGTCCTCGATGCCATACCCCAGACCATTCATTCTCAGGATGATCTCCATGGCCTGGTCCCAGGGAATGTTGACGAGACGTACCGTTACCTTCCCTTTGACATCGGGAGACAGGATCATGTTCAGGTTCGCAAGCTCTCCGAACAGGCGGAGCACATTCACCAGGTCGGCATCCTGAAGGTCCAGAGAGATCCTGCGCCCGCCATACTTCTTTGCTCCCATCACCAGGGAGTTTTCCGCGGTCAGCGACTTCGGGCGCGCCTGCGCGCGCGCCTGTTCTTTTTCCTGCGTTGCTGCCGCCGGCACCGGTGCAACCGCCACAGGCTCTTCCTTTTCCGCCATTTCCGTAACGGCAGGAGCGGCTTCCTGCGGCTGGGCTGCGGCGCGCTCCTGAGGCCTTTCCTCCGCCTTCGGCGCCGCGGCGATGTTCATTGCCACCACGAGCGTGTTCCCTTCGGGAGTAACCGTATATTCCATGGTCTTCGTGAGGTCAAGTACGATGCGCACCTTTTTATCAGGGGCCGCGTGCTGACCGATCCGGACCTTGTCCAGGCCCCCCTTTCTGACGGGGATCACACTGGGCCTGACGCGGCTTTTGGCGCCCGGGACATCGATCACGAGACGCTTGCCCTCGATCATGAAGGAATTCGGCTTCATCGTTCCGTCAGCTATGATCACCACTTTGGCGCCTTGCTTGCTGCCGGTCGCCTTCACCGATTTCACGACCTTTGCCGATCCGTTCTCGTCCGCACTCGGTGCGGACGCTTCTTTGGGAACTTCAGCGATCGGCGCCGGAGTCACTGCTTCAGGTGCCGCCTGAGTAGCGTCAACCGGCTTTGCCAGCTCCACCATCAGCTTGCCGCCCGCCTGATAGACCTTGGTGTCCACGGTTTGGGAAAGGGCGATCTCCAAGCGGGCGATATTATCAACCTGGCTCGGGGTGATGTCCACCACCGGACCCATGTTGACAGCGATCTTCTCCTTGAAATTCGCGAGGTCCGCGTCGGTGATATCAACGATCAACCGGAGCGGTTCGGTGAGCTGGAACGAGGTATACTGAAGTATCCGATCGCTTCCCTCTATCACGATCTCGGTCCGGGTATCGGTCTCGCGCGGGGAGATCGCCTGTATCACGACCTTGGCGCCTGACTGTGTTCCTGCTTCCGGCCCCTTGCGGGCGCCGCATCCCGCGAACACGAGGGATGAGACCATGATGAGCACTATGCACCAGGCGACAGGCCGGCAGCGCGCCATTCCGGTGTCCTGTTCTCCCCTGCCCCCCGATCTGCATCTACCCCGGGAGCTGATGTATCCAAGGGGTTGAATGGATTTCATGGTGTCCCCTCCTGTTTTTTGCGGAGCTCAATAGTGATTTCCTTGCGATTTATTTCCCCTGTCGGGTCCTTATATTTTTCTTCAATGATCATGGTCGTCTGGGTGATCCTCTTTACAACGCCCTGATTTGGCCCGATCTTCGTCCCTACCCGGATGAAGTAACCTTTGCCGTCGGGCCCCTCAAGCATTGCATGGTAGCCGAGCCCGCCCCAGACGATCCCGGCCAGTTTGAATTCACTGACGGGAAAACGCTCCAGGGGGGTCTTGGCACCGGCCAGGGCCTTCTTCTCCTCCTTGATGATAATAGGCATGAAGGGATCCCGACGGCCGGCCGGCGAATACACATAGATCGCTTCCGGCTTCTCCTCGGCCTGCGCCACGGTGGAGGTAACCGCGGACACTGGCTGCTGCGCCGGCGGCGGCGCCTTCACAGCCGGCGTTGGCTTGTCCGAGCAGCCGGCCATGCCGGCCACGGCCACGCACAAGACCGCCAGAATCGTGAGCAGCCGTTTACCTAACCTGTTTGGTTGCCGTGGGCTGGTTCGCTGTGTCAACTTTCTTCTCCACTGCTGCAAAGGTCATGGCCGTGCAGTCGATATTGATCTCCATGGTACCACTTCTACCAAGTTTCGGCTGCTCCATCTTTACGTTCAGCATGTTCACGATCCGGGTCAGCTTGCTCACGCTATCAAAGAACAGGGCCACGTTGTGATAACCGCCGGTCAGCTTAAGGCTGATCGGAATCTCCTCGTACATGCCGCTTGCATGCGTCCTGCGCTTGTCGGGTCTCCACAGCTTGAGAGAAAGGCCCGCCTTGTTCACCAGTCCCTGGATCTGGCGAAGAAGCCCGGACACTTCGGACTCGGGAGGCAGCTGCAGGGTAAGGACTGTGAGACGATCCTGGAGGGACTTCACCTCTGCCCTCAACTGGTCCAGTTGCTTGATCTTCGCGTCGTTTTCCCGTATCTTCGCCTGCTTCTGGGTGATCTCGGATTCCAGTCTCCGGATCTCTGTCGTCTTTGGAATATGGACCTGCCATATGAAAAGGGCCACCAAGCCGATGATCAGGCCCCCGAACGCCCAGGCACGGGTTTTCGTCGGGACCTTCTGTAATTTTTCGAATATCGCTGGCGCGGCCATTATAACCCCTTGTACCTGAACTGAATCTTATACTCGTAGATCTCATAGCCTTCTTTGGCTTTCTGGCTCGTTTCCATGAGGTACACGTCTGTAAAAAATGCCGAGGCCTTCAGCTTTTCCACGAACCTGACCACATCTTCGTTCGAAAATGCTTCGCCGCTGAGGTTGATGTTCCCGCCGGCTTCGGTCATCGAAGTAATATCCGCCGTGGCGGGAATCGCCCTGCTGATCTCGTCAAGGAGGCGAACGGGGCCCTGCTGGTTCTTTTTGAGCTGCTCGATGATCCCGATCTTGTCGGTTACCTTTTTCCGTTCGTCCTCTACGTTCTTGACTTCCCTCAGCATATTATCCTGTCTCGCGATCTCGGCCATCGCGGCGGCCAGCTCCTGCTCACGAGCGGATATTTTAGCGTTCAGGCTGAGATAGTAGAATGCCATCGCGGCAATCACGGCGCCAAACACCACAACCCCGATGATGACCTGCTGCTGGAGTTCGGTGACCTTCCGGGGAGGCTTGCGCTTGGTCGGGAGGAGGTTTATCTTGATCATCGGTCGCTCGGCCTCCTCATTGCAAGACCTACGGCGATGGCGGCAAGCGGCGCCGCATCGCTTATGAATCCCGCATCAAAGAACTTTGGATCGACCTTGATGTTCTTGAATGGATTGATGATGTCCACCGGGATCTCAAGCCGTTCGGACAGGACCCTGGTGAATTTCGAGATCTTGGCACAACCGCCGGAAAGGAGCACCCGGGAAACCTTGTCGCTTCCGGTGGTAGACCGAAAGAAGTCAAAAGACCTCTGGATCTCGCCCACAATGTCTTCGGTCACGGTTGCGATGATGCCGTTCAGCTGGTCCATGTCGGCCCCATCCACGCCCTCGCCGCGCTTGATTTTCTCTGCGTCATCATAACTAAGGCCGGCGTCCCGCTGCAGCGCTTCAGTGTAGCGATTACCGCCCACCGTTATATCGCGGGTAAAGATGGAAACGCCGTCACGCAGGATGTTAATGTTCATCACCGACGCGCCGATGTTGAGCAGTGCCGTGATCCCCGCCTCCACGTCATAGTTCAGTTCGCACATGTTTGCGAGGGCGAAGGCGTCCACGTCCACAACGACGGGTTCGAGGCCCGCATCCTTCACCAGGTTAACATAATCGTTGATCTTGTCTTTCTTCACGGCGACCAGAAGCACGTCGGCCTGCCCTTCTGATGCGCCGGGACCCAGTTTCTGGAAGTCGACGTTCACATCGTCGATGGAGAAGGGAATGTACTGCTCCGCCTCCCACTTGATGGACTCCGCAAGCTCTTCGTCGGTCATATCCGCGATCGAGATGCGCTTGATGATGACCGAACTGCCCGACACCGACAGGACGACTTCCTTGGTCTTGATCTTCTGGGCAGCCAGGAGCTCCTTGATCGCCTCGGACACGCGGTTCGCGTCCATCACCGCGCCCTCGACGATCACCTCTGCCGGCAGAGGGACCATCCCGAACTTGGCCAGACTGTAGCTCTTTCCGGAACCCTTCAGTTGCACCAGTTTGATGAAGGTGGATCCGATGTCGAGGGCGACTGGTTCTATTTTTCTGGAAAACAGCATGCTCACCCCGGAAGCGGTAATCCCGCTAAGATGATCATCCGGCGCTCTTGCCCCGGATGATCTTTTCGATCACTTTCAGATTATTCTCGTTGTACACTCGCCAGCCGCGCCAGTCCCGTCCGACACCCGACAGCAATCCCTCGCTCTCCCAACGAAACAGGGTCGCCCGTGAAATATCGAACCGGTCACAAATCTCTTTCGTTTTATAGATTCTCGGGTTTTTGCGTTTGACCATTGCAGCCTCTCTGACCCTATTAATAGTACTATACATATTAAGTATAGTTACTATGATAGCGTGTCTAATTTTATTGTCAAGAATAAACTTTAAAATATATTACTATTTTCAATGACATACAGCATCTAGTGTTCCGTTTATGAAAAAATACAACATATACGGTCCGTTTGGTGAATAAAATACAGAACATATTCTCACGATTGTGCGTTACAGCGACATTTTTTCAATTTTTGGCACTTCCGACGAGGCTGCCTCGCCGTTCCCGCGTACGGTCGATCTCGCCGCGCGATCATGCTTGTCAGAAAAACCGTTGTGCGGCGAGTTAATGTATGTCACTTGCCCAGATTCTCACCAGGAGATACGTTGCGATGATCTTTTTCGCTGCCTTTTTCAGCAGAGAACAACAGGACCGCTGGATAACGACGTTAGACAACTGCGCTGGACGGTTCCGGGAAAGAAAGAACGATGCGGGAAATAATACTGTGGGATTTAATCAGCGCTCCAGAAAAAAGGAAAGCCGGCAGATGCTGTCTGCCGGCTTTGAATTTCTGGTCTGTACGGTGAAAATGACGGAAAAAACCGCCGCCTACACGTCCACGCCGTGCGGGGTGGCAAAGGTGCCGCCGCGCCGCGCCTTCATGTCAAGCAGCACGCGCTCGGTGCCGAAGGCGCCCGGCTCGTACTTCCGGATCTTCAGCTTCTCGCGGGCGGCGTCGATGAGCTTAAGGGCGAGTTCAAGCATCTTGCCGGGGTCTTCCTCGAAATAGAAGCCGGCGGTGACAATATCCGCCCACTTGTTCTCCATGATGTCCTTCAGCGTCTTGCTGGCGCTCACCGGGGAGCCCGCGCCGAAGATGATCGGCACGCCGGAGGCCGCGAAGTAGGTGCCGATGGCAATGGCCTTCTCGCTCATCCACTCGGGGGCGATGCCCACCGCAGGGAGCCCGCCGATGTCGTCTCCCAGGCCGCCCTCTTCGGCTATGTGGGATGCGATGGTCAGGATGCGGGAGTTGTCCACGCACGAGCCCAGGTGGAGGATGGGCGGGATGCCGATGGCCTCGCAGACCTGGCGGAGACCGGGTCCCGCGTTCTCCAGGGCATTCTCCGGCGTCATATAGCCGGCCTTTGCCGAGGCGTGGGCCGAGCAGCCTGTCTGGACCACGAGCACATCGTTCTTGATGAACTCGCGGGACAGGAAGTTGTGGATGCTGTCCTGGCAGATCCGCGGATTGTTGCAGCCGGCGAGGCCCACGATGCCCCGGATGCGGCCGGAAATGATGGCGTCGTTCAGCGGTCGGTAGGAGCCTCGATACTGGCCGCCCTGCATGTACTCGATATACTCGTCCGAGAACCCGGCCACCATGTTGGCCGGCTGAACCTTGACCGGCGTGGTCAGTTCCTTCTTGCGATTCGGGAAGTTGTCGATGGCGATCTTCAGGACCTTCTTGGCGATATCCATGGCGTGGTGCTCGTCGTACTGGATGTGGGTCGCGTCCACCATCTTGCCCTTGAGCGTCGTGGTGATGATCTTGGTGTGGAACTTCTTGGCGAGCTGGCCGATCGCCGGCATGATGCACTGCACGTCGACGGCCATGGCTTCGACCATGCCCGTTACGATGCCGAGCTCCTGCTGCAGGAACCCGCCGGCCGTGGCGATGCCGTGCCGGACCAGGATCTCGTTCGCCGTGCAGCACATACCCACGAGGTTCACGCCCTTGGCGCCCTTGGTCTTGGCGTAGGCGATGATCTCGGGGTCGTCCGTGGCCTCAACGAGCATTTCGGCAAAGGACGGCTCATGGCCGTGGACAACGAAGTTCACATAGTCTTCCTTGAAAACATCAAGGCTCGCCGTCGCGGTGACCGGGTGCGGCGTGCCGAACAGAATGTCCGAGATGTCCGTGCCGATCATGGAGCCGCCCCAGCCGTCTGCCAGGGAAGTGCGCAGGGCGCCCAGCATGATGTTGTTCGGCTCCTGGTCAACACCCATGGCCGTGCGGTGCAGCATCTCGACGCATTCGCGGTCGATACCGCGGGGCGCGATGCCGAGCTTGCGCCAGATCTCCTGACGCCGCTTCGGCGCCCGGGAGAGGTAGACCAGCTCACCGTTCTGCTGGCCGAACTGCTCGATGAATTTGAGCGCCACTTCTTCAGCCACCTTGTTCACGGGCTTGCCTTCGATATTAATGTTGAGGTAGCCGGCGACGCGGTTCAGTTTCCGCACGTCCTTGATCTTGAAGTCCTTGGCTTCGCCGCGCGCCGCGGCGAGCAGGGTGTTCGCCAGGTCGCGGGCGTGGTCCGAATGGGCCGCGGTGCCCGCGGCGACCATGCGCGCGAAGTTCCGCGCCGTCACCACCGGCAGCGTAGCGCCGCATACGCCTTCGGCCTCGTCTTCCTTGCCCACGAGGCGGCAGGGGCCCATATGGCAGATCTTGCAACAGGCGCCCTGGTGTCCGATGGGGCAGGGTTTGAGCTTCTCGGCCCGGTCGAACGAGGTCGTTATGTTCTTCTGACCGGCAACCTTCAAGAGGACCTGGGCTGCCGGATCAACTGATCTCTGATTTTCCTTCATGGTCGTTACGATCTCCTTTCAGTCGGCACGTATCAAAAGGGGGACAAATTCCGCCCGATTTCTTTTACCGGAGTGCATTATACGAAACAGCGTGAAAAAATGCCACAAGATGTTGCGAACGAACCCTGCGGCGGATAAACTCCTGGATGAAGAAGTTCTACCGCGGCATGTTGAGCCGTCCCGGCTACCGCTTCGCCACCGTTTCCTGCACCACAAGCACCTTCTTGACCGCCGATTGCGCCAGCAACCCGGCGTTCAACGCCATCAGGATGGCGGTCGTGGACTCCGAAACGGGCTTCCCTGCCTTTGCCGCAACCGGCTTGAACGCCGCAGCGGCAAGCTTCGCTGCCTTGGCCTTTTTCGCGGCCGCCGTCACGTCCTTCACCGTGAATCCCTTGGCCTTGCTCAACACGAGGGAAAGCTCGGCTGCGATGTCCGCGCCGTCCTTCGCCACGCCCTCAGGGTCCTGCGCCGGGACAAAGCTCTTCTGGCCGCCGTAGGTCGTAATAATCGTACCTCCCCGCTCGTACAGCGCCGCCATGGGAAGCACCACGTCGGCCTTCTCCGCAAGCGGCGTTAAGTGGCTCGTCTGTACGACGAGAAAATCCGATTTCAGGTCTGCATCGGGAACGTTGCCCGCGACAAAGAGCGCTTTCATGCCGGACCGCATGTCCGCGTAACCCTTTCCTGTCTTCTTGATCTTGGCAAATCCCGGTCCCAGGTCCGACAGGCATCCCATCTGCAGAACTCCAAGGGCATTGGCCTCGGGCAAGAGCGGAAGCACGCCGGCGTCCTTCAGCAGCGCGAGGTTCAGCGCCTGGAGCGACGCCTCTTCGCTGGCTGAGATGCCCGTGCCGATCACAACGACTGGGTTCTTCGCCGCGGCATATACCTTGGCGGCAAGCAAGATCTGTTCTGCGGGAACGCCCGAAGCCGAAGCGGCCGCGTCAACGGTTACGAGCGACTTTTTCAGGGTATCGAGGCCTTTCGCCGACGGAGCAGCGCCTTCGGCGAGTGCGGCCGACATGAGGCCCGCGAGCAGCGCCGTGTCGGTCCCTGCCTTGAGCTGCAGCAGGATGGCGTTGGCGTGATGGGCGAGGTCGGTCTTTTCCGTGCTCACCACGATCACCTTGGCGCCTGCCTGGGCGCGGCGCCGGATCATCACATCCGCCTCCTGCATGGTCTGTTTTTTCTGCGACGGGTCGGCGCCGATGACGACCACGACATCGGCTGATTTCAGGTCGGCTTGGGCCGCGATGCCGATCCCGGCATCGCCGTGCATCGCGCGCAGGGCGCTGACCAGGCCGCCCGCGTAGGCCGAGACCGTAGTGTCGATGTTGGCGCTCCCGGCCACGTCACGTGCAAGTGACTGCACCGCCATTGCCTCCTCGTTCGTGAGCAAGCCCGAGGCGATGAATCCCGCGTTGGCACCGGCCTTCTTCAGGCCGTCGGCCGCGATCTTGAGGGCTTCGCTCCAGGTCGTGGGCACAAGCTTATTGCCTGCCCGCTTCATCGGCGTCGTGACGCGGTTTGCCGAGCGAAGCGCGTCGAAGCCGAACCGGCCGATCGCGCAGATGTATCCATTATCTTCCTTCGTGTTCACCTTGACGATCTTGCCGTCCTTCTTGCTCACCACCACGCTGCAGCCGGAACCGCACGCCGTGCAGACCGACTCGAACTTCGCGAGATCCCACTCCCGGCCGTGCTGCCAGCGGTCGCGCTCCATGATGGTGTTCACGGGGCAGGCGTCGATGCAGCTTCCGCAGAAGGTGCAGCCGGACTCGTGGAGCGGCTTGTCCAAAGCCGTCGAGACCTTGGAAGTAATGCCGCGGCCCATGAAGTCCAGGACGTTGGTCCCCTGTTCCTTGCAGACCCGGACGCACCGGCCGCACAGGATGCAATAATTGTTGTCGATGGTAATGAAAGGGCTCCTGTCGTTCAGCTGATAATTGAAGCTCTTCCTGCCGAACGAGGATTCCTGGATCTTCAGGTCTGCGGCATAGCGCTGGAGATCGCACGTTCCGGCCTTGGGGCAGGTCATGCAGTCCAGGGGATGGAAGGACAGTACCAGATCGGTCACGAATTTCCGGATCTCCTCCACCTTGGGGGTCCTGGTCTGGACCTTCATGCCCTCCTTGGTGCGGGTCGTGCAGCCGGTGACCGGGGTCTTCAAACCCTCGATCTCCACCATGCACATGCGGCAGGCGCCTACGCCGCGAAGCTCCTTGATGTGGCAGAGGTTCGGGATGTGGACCCCCACGGTCGCACCGGCGTCCACCAGCGTCATGCCCTCGGGCACCTGATACGCCTTGCCGTCGAATTCCATGTTCACCATCTTCTTCGTCATAGCAGCCTCCGGTATAACAAATAAATTCGTAGAAATTCCGTCGAACGGTTACGATGCCCGTTTCGTTGTTCGTCCTGCGTCATTCGTGCTTGCCGCTCCACGTTACCGTTTTACGATACGGGCCTCGTTACCGAACTCCTCTCATAACCGTAACTACTTCCCCGGCGATATGGTCTCCGCCATGTCATGAATGGAGCAGGCCGGGGCCTTGCCGGTCGGCCTGCCGCTGACATCGCAGGAGCAGACCAGGGTCCGCACCGGCTCCTTCACGTCCTGCTCCCGTGCTTTCTCCACCACGATGACCGCCCCCTCAGGGCAGACCTTGATGCACTCGCCGCAGTGGGTACAGCGGCGCTGCCGGATGCGGTAGGGCGTGAACCCTCCCTTGTATGCCACAACCTTCTGGCCTTCGATGGCGAAATCCTTGCAAACCTCGCGGCACTTGTCGCACATGGTGCATCTGGACGGCTCGATCTCGTAGGTCACGAGGGCCGCGCACTCACGGTGCGAGCAGATACCCGCAACATGGTGGAGCAGGTCGTCCTTATGCTGGGCGAGGAATGCGGCCAGGATGTCGGCGTGGTCTTTGCCCTTCTTGCACATGCTGCCGTCCTTAACGTCCCTGGCGATGCGCTCCAGGAGCGCGACATGCTTCGGAGCGCCCTGGCCGGCCTGGACAGCCTCGATGATCTTGATGGCGTCGAAGACGCCGATCTTGCACGGATGGCACTTGGAGCACATGCCGTCCTTGGAGGGATCATTATAGAAGAACGCGAGCTTGAGCCGGGTGCTGTTTACGGGGCACTTATTTTCCTGCTTTGACATGGGCCCCTCCTTTTTCGACGACAATGGCCTGCGTGGGGCAGACGCCGTAACACGCCTTGCACTTGGTGCAGTAGTCCTGGTCGATGTAGAACCGGTCACGAAGCTCCACGACCGCGTCAAAAGCGCAGACCTGCTTGCACAGACCGCAGAGGATGCAGTGCTCGGGCAGGACGCGGAAAATCCCCAGGCCCTGGCACCGCTTGGAGCGGCAGAACTTGTCGTGCACATGCTCCTCGTATTCCTCGCGGAAGTACTTGATGGTCGAGAGCACCGGGTTCGGCGCGCTGTTGCCGAGGCCGCAGAGCGACCCGGCGACGATCATCTTGCCCATCTTTTCGAGCCGCTCGATATCGCCTTCCTGGCCCCGTCCGGAAGTGATCGCATCCAGCAGTTCGTACATCTGCCAGGTGCCGACGCGGCAGGGCGGGCATTTGCCGCAGGATTCGCTCTTGGTGAAGGACAGGAAGAACTTGGCCACGTCCACCATGCAGTCATCCTCGTCCAGGACCACCATGCCGCCGGAGCCCATGATGGAGCCCACGGTCGCCAGAGTATCGAAGTCCACTTTCAGGTCGAGGAACTGCGCCGGGATGCAGCCGCCCGACGGGCCTCCGGTCTGAACCGCCTTGAACTCCTTGTCCGGATTCAGCATGCCGCCGCCGATGTCGAAGATGATCTCCCGGAGGGTGATGCCCATGGGGACCTCGATGAGGCCGGTGTTCTTGATCTTGCCGGTCAGGGCGAAAACCTTCGTGCCTTTCGATTTTTCAGTGCCGATGGAAATGTAGTAATCAAGGCCCTTGGTGAAGATGGTCGGAACGTTCGCAAAGGTCTCGACGTTGTTCAGGTTGGTAGGCATTCCCCAGAGGCCGCCTGCCGCTTCAGAGAGGCGAGGCGGACGGGGGCGCGGCATGCCGCGCTGGCCTTCGATGGACGCCACGAGCGCCGTGGACTCGCCGCAGACGAAAGCGCCCGCGCCTTCCTTGATCTCACAGTCGAAGTCGAGGCCGCTGCCCAGGATGTTCTTGCCCAGGAGGCCGAGCGCCCGGGCCTGGCTGATGGCGACACCCAGGTTCTTCACCGCGAGGGGATATTCGTGCCGCACATAGAGGTAGCCGTGCTGTGCGCCTATGGCATAGGCGTTGATGATCATCCCCTCGAGCACGGAATGGGGATCGCCCTCCATGAGCGAGCGGTCCATGAACGCGCCCGGGTCGCCTTCGTCGCCGTTACAGACCACTGCCTTGATCTTGGCGCCCGATTTTTTCGTGTGTTCCCACTTGAGCCCGGCAGGGAAGCCCGCGCCGCCGCGGCCCCGGAGACCCGACTTCTTCACGATGTCGATGACCTCGTCGGGCTTGAACTCGGCCAGGGCCTTGGCCAGGCCCTCGTAGCCGTCCTCGCGGACCGCGTCATAGATGTTGCAGGGGTCCACGACGCCGTTCCGGTGGAGCGCCAGGCGCTTCTGCTTCTTATAGAAGGGAATGTCCTTGACCTCCACATTGGGATCGGCCAGGGAGTCCTCTCGGTAGAGCTTCTTGCGGTAGGGCATCCCCCGGAGCACCGATTCCAAGAAGATCCCCGGCACATCGGGGACCTTCACCTTCTGGTAGAAGATCTCCTGGGGGTCCTGGATCACCACCGGGCCGCGCTGGCAGAAACCCTGACATCCCGTCTTCACGATCTCAAGGGGCACCTGCTTCTTCGCGGCCTCCTCCTCGAACTGTTTGATCAGTTTGCCGGAGCCTGTTGCCAGGCAGGCCGTGCCGCAGCAGACGCGCACACGGTGCGCATCATTCTCCTGATGCTCCTTCTTGAGCTTTGCGCTGAGGGCCCTGAGTTCCTTGACGTTCTCGAGCCGCTTAAACGTGAGTTCCATGTTCGCTCCTCACCGAGGCAATGATATCGTCCACCATCTTGGGCGTCAGTTCGCCGTACAACTCCTGGTCGTTGATCGTGAGCACCGGCGCCAGCGCGCAGCAGCCCACGCACCCCACGGTCTCGAGGGTCACGGCCCGGTCCGGCGTGGTCTCGCCCTCTTTGATGCCGAGCTTGTTCTCCATCTCGGTCAGGACATCCTTGGCGCCGCGCACATGGCACGCCGTCCCGGCACAGACCTTCACGATCTTCTTGCCGCGGGGTTTGAAGTGGAAGTGTTTGTAAAAGGAGGCGACGCCGTACACCTGGGACAGGGAAAGCTTGAGTTCCCCGGCGATCATCGTCATGGCGTCTTCGGGAAGGTAGCCAAGCTTTTCCTGGGCCCGTTGAAGCACCGCGATAAGGATCCCCCGCTGGCCTTTCACATCATTCAAAATAGCATCTAAGGACTTGATCTCTTCCTGCTGAAGCACGGTTGGAACCTCCCTCTCTCCCTGTTCGAGCAATACTTTTGCCGTTCTGCCGGCAGGGAGCATGTTGCTCTATTTGTAATTAAGGTAAGGCGATAATGTACGAGATGCTAGAGACTATGGCAAGAACAGGAACCCGCACAGAGCGGCCGAACTTAATCAATAGATTACGAAACTACATATGCAGAGTTACTGAACCACTCAACAGCCTTGCCTTCCAAGGTTTTACAGCGTGGAGAATAGTAACAATTACCCTTTTAAAAATCAAGCAAAATTATTTAAAAAATTCAAGGTTGAGCTATCTGTTTTCTTTGATCATTTAATCAGGCGAATGCGTCATGATTACCTGGATATTGAAGCGCCATGCAGCTTACCGCTGGGAGCTTCAATGCGCCCTGGTCCCATTCCCCGTTGCTCTACGACCGCACCCCTTAAGCAGATACCGGCTTTCCCCTGGTAACTCCATTTAGAATGTCCCATCGGTGACACAAGCATTCCTAATTCTTTCCTTCGAAAGTAAACTGGAATGACAGAAGCGGTGTCTAATGTATGCGTTACAATTCTTCATCTGCCCAGGAGGCCTTCTATGCGATCAACTAAATACCTGATGATCATGATTTTTCTGATGTTTCCCGCGGCGGTCCTTGCCGAAGACATGGGCCTGCTTCGTGTGAGCCTCATCGAAGGAGACGTGCAGGTCCTGATCAAAGACACCACAGACTGGACCGACGCCACGGCAAACATCCCCCTGTATGAAGGGGATCGGCTGTGGGTCCCCTCCGGCGGCAAGGCGGAGATCCAGATCCGCGGCGGGGTGTTCGTGCGGGGCGACGGCAATACGGCGCTGGACATCCTGAGCGCGGACCAGGAATCTGCGCAGTTCTATCTTGATAGCGGCCACGCCTACATCAACAACCGGCGGGGCGGCATCAAGACCGTCCAGATAGATACACCGCTGTCGTCGGTCCGCAGCTACGACAACTCCGTCATGATGCTCGACGTCTCCGAGGACGGTGTCACCGAACTCTCGGTACTCAAGGGCTACGTGACCGTCGAGAGCAGGGCTGGAGCCACACGGGTGGGCGCGGGAAACACCTTGACGATCCAGGGGCAGAAGGAAGCCGAGATCGCGCCGATCGACGCCCCCGACGAGTGGGAGCGCTGGAACACAGACCGCGACCGCAAGGTTACGACCTGGGGCGAGAGCGCCCGGTATCTCCCCGGCGAGCTGCATGAGTATTCCGCTGATTTTGACGATAACGGCAGATGGGACTATGTGAGCGACTATGGCTACGTCTGGGTCCCCGCGGTGACCGTGGTCGACTGGGCCCCTTACACGCTGGGGCGATGGGTTTGGATCAGGGGAAACTATGTCTGGATCGCCTACGATCCCTGGGGCTGGGCGCCCTACCATTATGGCCGCTGGGTCTTCGCCGCGTCCCGCGGCTGGTGCTGGGTGCCGCCTGTTGCCGGCGCCGCGTACTGGGGCCCGGGGTTCGTGGGTTGGATCGTGACGCCGGGCTACGTGGCCTGGGTGCCGCTGGCGCCCGGCGAGATCTATTTCGGTTACGGCTATTACGGCCCCGGGAGTGTGAACATCACGACGATCAACATCAACACCGTCGTGGTGAACCGGACCTACGTGAACGCCGGACATGGCCACGCCGTGACCGTAGTGAAGCGCGACACCTTCGGGACCGGCCGGCGAGAGCTTGCCAGGACCGAGAGGAACCCATTCCTAGATGCACAACGGGAGCACAGAAGGGATATCGCCATCGCGCCGCCGCAGGTGCGGCCGACGCGTCCCATCGTTCTGGTGCCGCCTGAAGCGAGGGACCAGGCGCGACAGCGGCAGCGGCCTCCCGAACGGGAGCATGTACGGCAGGAATTCCCGGAAACGCGCCACGAGCTCCTGCAGAAGAGGAGAACAGGGCAGCCGACCGTGGCGCCTGCTGTACCGCCGGCCGTTCGGACAGAGCGGCAGCGGGAAACGCCGCCTATGGTACAGCAGCGGAACGAGCAGCGATTGCCGCCCGAACGGGTCCAGAGGAGCCGCCCTGACGTGATGAAGAACGAA
This sequence comes from uncultured Nitrospiraceae bacterium, assembly GCA_964412455.1. Lineage (GTDB taxonomy): Bacteria > Nitrospirota > UBA9217 > UBA9217 > UBA9217 > JAAXXJ01. The sequence goes on from CAYPOT010000006.1 coordinate 72,650, forward strand.
CGGAGGCTGGTGAAGGAGCGCGAGGGGTCGGTGTTCAGACAGCAGACTCCTGAGAACCTTCCGGTGAAACGGTCGAAAGAGCCCAAGGTCATCAACAGGAATCCGGTCAAGCAGCGTGGCGAACAGACACTGAAGAAGGAAAATGGCGAAAAACGGGAGGGACGATAGGATCCGCTCTGAATTGAACACACGCTGTTCGAGCATCATCTCGCGTCCCGGCGCCGATGCCAAAACAATGGCCGGCAGGAGATCAGACCTGCCGGCTTTTCGTTATTCACATCCGAAATAGATATTTTCCCGAACAACTCAGGACAAGCGCACGAGGGGTACTCTGGATGATCCCGGTCCGGGGTATTCCCCTGTACAGGGTTATTTCTTCTTGCTCTTCGGTTTCTTCACTTCCTTTTTCGCGCCCTGCCGTGATTGTGCCATGTGTCATCACCTCTTTCGTTCGTTCGTTTCGATCGCTCCTGGTTTCTTCGGCCTGAACGTTACTTGTCCCTGCCTCAACCTTCGGTGCTCTTTATCTCTTCTTCAGCCGGAGGTTGGGCCTGAACCTGGTCCTCTCCGGGCTTCGTGGTGTTCTTTTCCTGTTTGCGCAGCCTTTTTTCCTCATTCTTCTTTTGTTTTGCTATTTCTCTCTGTCGCTTTTGAAAATTGAAATTCGGTTTCGCCAAGGGCCTGCTCCTTATCGTAAGATTTTCCCGAGCCGGTGGTCGCGCATGATCCGAAAACGGTTCCCCGCCCGGCTCATGCCTGGACGACCACAGCACGTCTCATTATACTAGGATACAGGCTTGAAGTACACACTTTTGATCGAGCGGGCATAAACTTCTCCAGGGTCTTGCTGACTGGTATTTTCCCGTTCGCGTCTTACGATCCGGCGAACCTGCGAATAGCAAAGCATCAGGTGTGCAGCAGGTTCGCTTTATAAACTGGTTGAAGGATGTTCAGGAAGTTGGTGCGGTCCTGGTCGTCCTTGAGGACAGGTTTCTGCTCAAATTACCGTGGGAGGTGACAGGGGAAGGAGCGCCGGCGTTATTGAAGCTCCCGGCCGACAGTCAGCCGAATAACATCTGAAGCAGCACATGGGTCGGAAGGTAGACGAGCGCCGGGAATCCGATCATAAGCAGGCCCAGATGGACGAGTGCCGGCATCCGCTTCCGCTGTCCGCTGTCGGGGCCGAACACCCAGTTCACGTTCATGGCCGGATCGGTCAACCAATAGGTCAGTGGCAGCACGATCCATGCAAGGGCCGTCTGCGCCGGCAGCGCCTGCGGGGCGTAACCGAGCCGGGCGACCATCCAGAGCAATAATACGGGCAGGAATACGTGGAACAGCGAGAACGCCCGGAGGTAAAGCGGTTTGCGCGCATCGAACATGTAGTCCGTCAGACCGGACAGCCGTTTTCCGGCAAGCAGCCGTCCAAAAAAGCCCGCGTTCCAGAACGCTTCCGGGAGCAGCACCCCGACCGTCATCATGCTGGCGAGCAGGCTGCTCTCGAACCAGAGCGCGGGCACCGTGAGCACCAGAGCGATGTCCGAGAACCACAGGAAGTTCCCGGGCGGGTACTTGATGGCATAGACCGCTACCGTGATGACCACGAAGAGCGTATAGGCGATCTTGATCCAGAGGGGGATCATATTGTTCGGAGCTCCCGAAGTCGATGCGTCATCGGCACACTATGGTGAAAAAGATACCAGACAACAGAGAGGGAGTCAAATCCTGGTGATGAATTTCACGAAGCTCTGACAACTCAATGATCAGACCTGAACCCATGAGGCATTTGCAGTCAACGCATTATGAAGTGAATTACCCCGCAGCAGAGCTGCGAGGCATCTAAACTTTAACAGGCTGTTGAAAAAGTGTTTTAAGTGGTTCGACAGGCTCACCACGAACGGATAATAACCAATCATTTCAATGCACCTTCCGTTCTCCCTGAGCTTGTCGAAGGGCTAACGGAGGGTATTTCAACAGCCTGTTAAACCTTGAAACACGTCAAAACCGAAGGCTAATCCTGACTGCGTCAGGATGTCCTTTTCATCCCAGCAGCAGAGCTGACTGGGTATTCAAGGACGGCTTTTATAAAAAAAGCTGGCAGAAGACATCTCTACCAGCCTACGATCGATCTTAGAAAAGCTGCTTTTTAATCACCTCCCACCCATGCAGACGGGCATCGAGGACGAACTACAACTCGTCAGCCCGCAGGTCCGGATGAACACGGCGGAATTCAAGGCGCTGCCGTGACGGGCGTGAGACAAGGGAAGGTCTTTGGCGCAGCCGGCCTCTGAGCAAGTCGTTCTTTTACGGTCTTGAGGAGGCCGGACTGAAGGTCCCGCCGTATAAGGTCAGCCGGGTCGACGAGCTTGCGAAGCGCCTCTTTTCTCCTTTGGTTCTCATCGTCGAACGCGAGGATGTTCTCCTTGCTGAACACCTCCTCCACCCCTGAGCGTACGACGGCCCGGACATAACCGAGCGCATCAAGCACACGGCCGGCCACGGACTCGAATATGCCGATGTCCCGCTTGTTTGCCTCGTTCAGGAACTTGCGGCTGTTGTTCTTCATCACCGGACTGGCCACATTCTTCCACAATTCACTTGATGTTGCGGCTTGCTTCGCCCCCTCGGTCTTGTAATAATCGAGCATCGACTCCCGGAAGGTCACGCCGAGGAATGCGCAGAGAAGCCGCGCGGTCCGCTCGGGATAGGCCGTCAGTTCCTCGTAACTTACGCTTATAAATCGCTCCGGACCGACCTTCTCGCGGAACGCGAGGGCCTGTTCCTGGGTGGCGGCCCACTCCCTGGCAATGTGGTAAAAGTGCTTCTCGCCCACCACGGCTTTGCTGAACGAGACCGCAACATCCCTTCCATCCCGGTAGAGATAGATGTATTTCGGTGTACGGAAGTACGATTCCAGCTCCGCGGTGTAGTTGATGTTCGCCAGGCTCTTGCAGCACCAGGTCAGCGCCCCCTTGGCCTCGGCGCAGACATCGTACACCGCCCCGTGGATGGCCGGCACGCTCCGTTCTCCGCATCGACGCGCGATGTCCTTCCTGTCCAGGACCACCCCTTCCCAGAGAACCGGGTTCAACTCCACCAGGCGACAGACATCATCCACCAGCTGGGAGAAGTTATGGTCATCGGACAGGTCCCCGTAGCTCGGCACAAGCGGCATGATCCGCTGCAGGATGTGCGGCGGGTGGGGCGCCGCGATCTCCGGCAACTGGTTCAGCATCAGGCGGAGCAGGTTCGACCCTGACCGCTGGGTCCCTATCATAAATATTGGCATCATGGCAGTACCTCCTTGAACGTGATGTTCGTGCAGTTCTCTCAAGCATCCCGTAACGAACCGGGTCGTTTCAGTACAACAGCAGCCCCGCGATCCCTGCCGCGGGAATGATCCAGGCCGTCTCCACCTTGAACCGGAGCAGGGCCGCAAGGGCCGCCCCGAATATCAGGAACGAGATCCATGTAGAGGGCGCCGTACGCGCGACCGTAATGCCGGCAGCTGCGATCATCCCGATCACCGCCGGACGAATGCCGCGCAGGCCCGCATTGATGCCCCCGGACCGCTTGATCCGGTCCAAAAAACGGGTGCAGAGCAGCATGATCAGGGCAGGCGGGGTGAAAATGCTTATGGTCGCGACCGTGGCGCCTGCCAGGCCGGCGACCTTGTAGCCGATGAAGGCAGCGCTGATCAATATGGGGCCCGGTGTCACCTGCCCGAGCGCGATGGCGTCAATGAACTCCTGCCGTGTTACCCAGGCGTAATTGTCGACCACGACGCGCTGGATCAGGGGGATGAAGACATATCCTCCGCCGAAGAGGAGCACGCTCATGCCACCGAACGTGACGGCAAGCTTGACCAGCAGCGCACTATTGAATCCCAGGACCGGTGCGGCCGGCAGGACAATCGCGAAAGCGCCCCGAAGGCGGGAAGCGCCTGGTCCTGTTTTCTTTTCAGGCAACGATGCAGGGGTGGTCCTTTCCGCTTGTGCAACCGGCGCTGATGAAGTCCCCGGAAAGAGCAGCCAACCCGCCAGGCCGCTTGCCGCCACAATAGCGACCGTTACCCAGAATCCGCCGACGCCAAGCAGCAGTCCCGCGGCGGCGAGGACGATGACTGCTTCGATGCGCCCACGAACCGCTTTGACGCCCATGTTCCATGCGGCGACAAGGATGATGGCTGCCACGGCCGGTACGAATCCCAGAAAGAACCTGCCGACGGCCGGAATCTGTCCGAACTGAAAATAGGCGTGGCTCAACGCAAGAAGAAGCAGGAAGGCCGGAAGGATCACGGCTGACGCGCTCACCAATGCCCCCTGGAGGCCGCGTACGCGGTAGCCCACATAGGCCACGACGTTCACCGCGACCGGCCCGGGCAGGATCGTCGCCAGGGAGACGCCGTCCAGCATGTCCTCCGGGCTGAGCATCTTTTTTCGCTCCACCGCGTAATGCTGTACGATGGATATAAGAGCCATGAAGCCGCCGAACGCGGTGCTCCCGATCTTGAGGAACGTGAGGAACAGCGTACCGAGCGATATCCGGCCAGACGCATGCCGCTCAGTCGATTTGGAAAATTCCTGTTTCATAGGTCCTATACCAGCTTGGTGAAGAACCACCGCATCAGCTTGTGACCGCCTGGAGCGCCCCGGCACGCGTGGTCCTCTGCTTCGTCCGCTTTTCCACGAACTCGAGGAAACCCTTCCGGACGAGGACCTCCAGTATCTGTCGGGCGCTCTCTTCCGGCGTGGCGGCAACGGTGTCAATGCAGACCTCCGGCGAACAGGGCCGTTCATAGACGTCATCAACACCGGTAAAGCCTGTGATCTGGCCCTTCTTTGCCATGGTGTACATTCCCTTCACATCCCGTACTTCGCAAACGGAAACAGGCGTGTCCACAAAGACCTCGATGAACCGGTCCCCGCCCACCATGGCGCGGACCTGGTCCCTGGCCGACGCAAAGGGGCTGATAAGCGCACAGATAACGACGCCCTCGTGCCGGACCACCTCTGACGCCACGAACCCAACGCGCAGGATGTTCGTGACCCGGTCCTCCTTGCTGAAACCCAGCCCTTTGGTAAGGTGCGTTCTGACCACATCGCCGTCCAGGACCGTAACCCGTCTCCCTGATGACAGGAGGAGTGGAGCGAGCACATCGGCAATCGTCGACTTGCCGGAACTCGGCAGTCCGGTGAGCCAAATGCAGCATCCCTGGCGGGCCTTGGGCGGATGCGCGTCGAACAGGATCTGCGCCACTTCCGGGTGGGTGAACCACTCCGGAAGCCGCTTGCCCCGGAACAGGGAATCTTCGATAACGGTCGTTGCCGATACGCGCAGGTACTCTTCCGCGTCATGCACCACCCGGTCGGACTCTTCATACCGATTACCGCCGGGCAAATAGACCATTTCCCGGTGGGGGATCATCTGAACGCCGATCTCGTCCTCGTGGGCATGAAACAGCTCCTGCACGTCCCGTGACGCGTAAAAGGACCTCCCCAGGGAGTCCTTTCCCGGGCCGTGGGGATCGCGGCCGATGATGAAATGGTTCGCGCCGTAATTCCGGTTGATGATCCCATGCCACAGTCCTGCACGCGGCCCCGCCATGCGGACAGCGAGCGGTATCAGGTTCAGCGTCGCCTGTTCCGGATCATAATAGTTATCGAACAACGCCTCGTAGCACCGCACGCGTGTGTAGTGCGCCAGGTCGTCATGTCCGGCGATGCCGACAACGGGCTGGATGAGGAGTGAGCCGCCCACTTCAGCGGCGGCAGCTTTGGTCAGCGTCTCATGGGCTCGGTGCATGGGATGACGGGGCTGATAGGCGATCACATTGGGTCGGTGCAGCGTTTCCAGGAGCATCCTGACCTCGGCCGGCGTACGCCTGATATTCGTGAAATCATTATGTCGGGGAAGGTTCACGACCTTTAACGGGCCCGATGCCAGATAACGCCCCCAGCCGTGCATCTCGGATACGAGCGGATGCCGGGAGTCCGTGGTGCCGAGCACGGCCTTGCATTCGGCATCGCGGTCCCAGACGTAGAGTTCCTCGAGAAGCATGACGGCGAGAATGTCGTTCGTCGGGCTTCTCAATACCACCTCTGCACCGACCTCCAGGCCTTTCATGGGGTCGATGGGAAGGGTGACGGGGATGGGCATGAGCGTACCATTGACCATGCGCATATCGCTCAGCACCATCCGGTAATCACGCTCGCCCATGAACCGGTCAAGAGGCGAGAACGCTCCTGTCGCTATCAGTTCCAGGTCGCAGACCGACCGGATCGATATCTGGACCGACGGAAGCCCTTTCGCCCGCTGGAGCAGCGTACGACGCTCTTCACCTTCTGTCAGAAGGGTTACGAGCCTTCCCCCGTACGGCGATATCAGTTGCGGTGTGCTCTCTCGGGCATTCATGGTTCATCCTCCCGGTGATCGGTCAGGTGTTCGTCGGTATCTCACCGACTTCCGCCCCCGTTACCAATCGTGAAATTCAAACCCATTGTTTGTTGGGTTATGGAAAATAAGCGGCATCATGCAATATGCATATTTCCTTCAGATATATTGATTGCAGAAACTGTACCAATTAATCTATCGACGGGATGATCCGTTTCGAATCAATCAGATATTCGAACGTTCGCACAATTATGAATTATAATGTCTCTCGTCTTGTCTCAACGTGAGATGTTTTCTTGCGACAAGTCTCATATTGAGAGCCATAGACTATAAATAAAAAAAATAACTGCATTCTAAGGCTCGCATTTTCAGCTTATGCTATCATTGAATGCAGCTTTCTCTTGTATGGCCTTGCAGCACGTCGTTCCTGCAATCCCCGGAAGATGCTCAGTTACTTGACAAATGGCCGCTGTCGTCATCTATCCCTTTGAGCACCGCAGCGTTATGCATGTGCTACTTTGGATGGTACAAAAGGGAAGCGGACTTGATGGCATAGAACTTGTATTAATATGGTTGGCGATTACTGTCGTGACAGAATGATGCATTCATCCCAAAGGAGGATCACATGATAAGGAAAAGAGTAAAAAAGATCGTTGTTGCAGGTATCATTCTTATGGCTGCGCTGGCGGCCTTCCGTCCCATCCCTGCGGATGCAGAGGTCAGACTTGTCACCGTGCCCCGTCTCAGTGCGGCTGAACTTCAGACAATGTTTGCTCCGCTTACCGACTACCTGACCCGCGAAATAGGAGAAAAGGTCACCTTGGTGGTCCCCAAGGATTTTGACGGCGTCAAGGAAGCGGTTAAGGCGGGAAAAGCTGATATCGGCTTCGTCAATCCGCTGATCTATATCCAGGTGAAGCAATCAGTCAATATCGAGCCTCTCGCCCTGTCGTCGGAAGTGAAAAGCGGCACTCGCATTCGGGGCATCATCGTTGCGAGAAAGGACAGCGGCGTTGCAAAACTCCAGGACCTGAAGGGAAAGAAGTTCATGTTCGTGGATCAGGATTCCCCTGCGGGGCATATTTTCCAGAAGCTCCTTCTGAGCAGGGCGGGATTCGACGTCGACAAGGACATCGTCATGCTTCCTTTCGCACATAACCATGAAGGCGTGGTCACGGCAGTCTTCAACAAAACAGCTGACGCGGGCGGCGTCCGCGAGGAGCAACTGGACAAGATGAAGGGCTCCCTCGACACCTCACAGCTGAAGATCGTGGGATACAGCGATTACTTTCCCAACTGGCCTTTCTTCGCGGCGCCGGGCCTGAAGAAAGATACCGCGGACAAGATCCGGACCGCCCTTCTCAAGCTGAAGCCGAACGATCCGCAGAACGATAAGATCCTCGGCCCGGCCCGCCTTACCGGCTTTATCCCGGTCTCGGACCGGGAGTATGATGACCTTCGCGCCGCCGCCAGACTTGTCGGAGCGCTGTAACCGAGTTTGCTGATAACCCGGGATACCAGGACAGGAGATGAGAGCATGATACAATCTTTTCTTTTTCGCGGAACGCTGACCAGAAAATTCCTGGTCAGCATACTCTTGGCCCTTCTGTTGATCTTCACGGCCATGGGCCTCACGATCAATTTCTATGAACGACAAGCGCTCGTTCGCGAACTGGAAGGGAAGGGTGAGAACGTGGCCCGGATCCTTGCTGCGATCTCCGGCGAACCGATCCTCAGCTTCAACTTCTCGGCACTGGAGAACCAGGTCCGGTACGTCGGCGCGGGCGACGGCGACATCATCTTTGCCTTCGTTGAAGATCGGGAAGGCAAGAATCTGGCGGAATACCGGAAAGCGGACGCGCAAAAGATTGACGTCCTGGAGTTTTCCAGCCCCATCCTTCAGCAGGGCGAGAAGATCGGCACCGTGAAGATCGGGTACGCGACAACCCATATCAAAAGCGCTCTTCAGCGCTCGCAGTTCATTATTCTGATCCTGTCGCTCGGCACCCTCCTGCTGGTATCAGTCATTGTTTACCTGCTCTTTCGTTTCCTCACCGTGAAGCCGATCAGCCGTCTGAGCGCGGTCGTGGAAAAGATCGCAAGTGGGGACCTGACGCAGACCGTCGAGTCGGGGTCGGGCGACGAGATCGGCATGCTCTTCCAGTCCATCACCGGCATGGTGAGCAGGCTGAATACCGTCGTTGCCGATGTGAAGATCGCGGCTGATAATGTGGCATCAGGCAGCCGGCAACTTTCGTCCTCGTCGGAACAGATGTCCCAGGGCACCACGGAGCAGGCGGCCAGCGCCGAGCAGGCGTCATCGTCGATAGAGGAAATGAACGCGACCATCCGGCAGAACGCGGACAATGCCATGGCGACCGAAAAGATCGCCCTCAAAAGCGCGAACGATGCGAGCGAGAGCGGAAGCGCCGTCTCCGAGGCGGTGAAAGCGATGAAGGATATTGCGGGCAAGATCACGATCATCGAGGAGATCGCGCGCCAGACGAACCTCCTCGCACTGAATGCCGCGATCGAGGCCGCGCGCGCCGGCGAGCACGGCAAAGGGTTCGCGGTCGTGGCCGCGGAAGTGCGAAAGCTCGCCGAGCGGAGCCAGGTGGCCGCCGCTGAGATCAGCGGGCTGTCGACATCGAGTGTAGAGGTGGCGGAGCGTGCCGGGGAAATGCTGGGGAAGCTGGTTCCGGACATCGGGAAAACATCCGAACTGGTGCAGGAGATCAGCGCATCGAGCAAGGAGCAGTCCACGGGCGCGGAACAGATCGACAACGCGATACAGCAGCTCAACCGGGTGATCCAGCAGAACGCGGGCGCGGCTGAGGAAATGGCTTCGACCGCCCAGGAACTGTCCTCCCAGGCGGAGATGCTGCTGAGCTCGATGACCTTCTTCAAGGTCGCGGCAAGGAGCGAAGAGCCAAAGCGCCGCGAAGCGTACCAAGCGGGCCCTGCAGCAAGGACCCTCGTCGATGCCGCTCGCGAGCACGCACCGGTTCGTCCGCAACTGCTTCCTCAAGCGAGAAGCCGTTTCGCACGTAAACCCGCAGGGTCGAACGGCCCTGCAGCGACCACCCGGGCCCGGGATGATGAATTTGAACGATTCTGATGGTGGGAAAGATCTGGCTCGGGCTGATCGGCGGCGGTCAGCGCTGGACCGTATGCGCGACGTGATCACCCGCCGGCGTTCGTAAGCTATTCCTGAGGGTGCAATCTCTTGATCTTGCGGTAGATGGTCGCCCGCGAGATGCCGAGCTCCTTTGCCGCTTTGTTCACATTGCCGCTGGCCCGTTTCAAGGCGGCCCTGATCGTTTCCAGTTCAATGCCGTCCAGCCCGCCTACAGGTTCCAGAAGCGTCGTTCGCGCAGGCCCGCGGAGATCGGCAAAGAGCTGTACGGTAAGAGCGCTCCCCCGAGCCAGCATGACCGCGCGTTCCAGCACATTGCGAAGCTCCCGAACATTGCCCGGCCATGGATACGCCTTGAGAAGGGATACGATATCAGGCGCGACATCTCGAATGGGAGAATGTAAGCTGGCAAGGATATGAAGTGCCAGGCGCTCAATATCTTCGGTCCGCTCCCGCAATGGCGGAACGACGATAGGCATCACCTGGATGCGATACAGAAGGTCCTTTCGAAAGCGGCCTTGAGGCGCCTCCTCCAACAGGTCCTTGTTCGTGGCGCACATGAGACGAAAGTCGCTGGTGCGCATCCTGACCTCGCCGAGACGGCGATAGGATTTCTCCTCGATCACTTTCAGAAATTGCGCCTGCACCGCAAGATCCATATCTCCGATCTCATCCAGGAACAGTGTTCCGCCATCGGCAACGTCCAGGAGTCCCTGCCGATCCTGCACCGCTGAGGTGAAGGCGCCCTTGGCGTGGCCGAACAGTTCGCTCACCAGCAGTTCGCCGCGCAGACCCGAGCAATTCACCTCCACGAATGCGCCACTGTTGCGGTTGCTGTTCTCATGGATCCATCGCGCCAGAACGCCTTTGCCCACGCCTGTTTCTCCCGTGATGAGCACCGGTGAGTCGTTGTCGGTCGCAAACCTGGCATGCTCCTGGACCGATGCCATGGCAGGGCTCGTGCCGAAATCGAAGTAGCTCTGTTTTTCCAGCCGCTTGCGCATCCCGGAAATCCTGCGGAGAGAGCGGACCTCGAGGCTCTTTCTGAGGAAAACGAGCAGGCCGTCAAAGTTCACCGGCTTCGGGAGAAAATTGTCCGCTCCTTCCTGCATCGCCTTCACGGCCAGCGGCACGTCCGCGGCCCCGGTAATGACCACAATAGCCATGTCGGCGCTGATCGCCCGCAATTCCCGTATGAGGTCGATACCGCTCCCATCCGGCAATAGCTGGTCGATGATGACCGCTTCGTAGCTTCGCGTAGAGACGCTCTCCCGGGCTTCCGCCAGGGTCGATGCCATGTGGATGTTGAAGCCGAACTCCTTCAGGAACGCCGCAATGGCGGACCGGACCATGGGATCGTCGTCAATAATAAGAATACTCTGCTTCATGCACCTGTCTCCTTGAAGATTGATTGGCGAGGGCGGGATCTCTGTCACAAATAGAGCGACGCATGGATCACCGTTCTTGCAGGGACGACCTTCATCAAGCAGCCGTGCTTCGATACACGAGGCACGCGGGCATGGACACGGCAAAGGCTGGAAACGCGCTTTCCCTCCGCCCGGAGGGAACTCCTTGCCCCGCCTGTGGGGCGGAGGTCAATAACACGGTCACAGTTCGAATGTAGCACTTTTTTTGTCAAAGCGCCACAATTTCATCTGTTCGATGCCTCGAGATTATCCGGATGAACGGGACCATAAGGAGCATGAGGAATATTGCGAGGAGCATAGCAAACAACTTCGGTGTCTTCCCGATTGACGAAAGCGCGAAGCAGTGCGGCAGACCCGCGGTCGTTGTTACGGTTCCACGCCATTTTCGCCCACTTCCACCTGCCGGACCTGGAGCCGTTTATAATAGAAATTCTGGCCGTAGAGGACGCTCACCGGATTGTGTCCCGTCACCCGGTCCTTCACCACGATCGTCGTCACCGGGGCGTCGGAGTATTTGGTGAAGAGCATATCATGGCCCACACAGAGGCCGACGATGCAGTTCATATCGGTCCCTGCCCGGTTCAGGAGCTTTGCCTGCGCCACGGGATTGCACGCTGGCTCGAAGGTCCCGGGCCTCACCTTGTCGGCCTCCTTCAGGCCGAGTTCCAGTTTGTCAATGCTGCCTGTCTTACAGCACACGCTGAGCGGCGTGAATCCCTGGGCCTTCAGGATAAGGGCGAGCCTGTTCGTCTCGTCCAGGAGCCCGATGCACGTGGCGATCCCGATCTTGTGATAGCCCATGAGCTTCGCGAAGGCGATCGTGTCCTCGACGCGCGTCCACCGGGCGTTCACCGCGTCGCTTCCCGGGACCGGCTGATAACAAAGGCCCTCGACCTTTGCCGCCACCTTCGCCATCTTCGCGTCCTGGCTGTCTCCCCGGTACAGGTCGAAGCATTCCCGGATCACTTCCTCGTGGTCCTGGGTCGGGCAGTACGCGGGCTTTGCCGGCCGCTTCGCCGGATCGGCGCACCAGCAGTTCGTCGCGCCCGCCTTCTGCCAAACCCCGCCGCAGAGTCCACAGGAAAACCCTGTCTTGTTCGTCATCAGTTCTGCCCTCCCTCAACAACGATAAAGAATCGATGGGGGTCACCTATGAAGTTGGGTGCTTCAGAGCGCGTGGTCATCAGCATCAGTCCACAACGTCCTTCAGAGCAACTGCGATCAGAAGGACCTGCTCATCAGCGAGCGATGAGAACTGCTTGTGCGGATCAAGAGTGCGGATGGCCGTGCGTATCCTGTTCATGCTTCTGCCGCCCTTTGCGGATTCCGCAAGATCACCGTGGCAGCCAGCACAGTGCTTCTCGTATAATTTCTTTCCTTCGATGCTGCTGACCGCCTCGTCGCCCCAGGAAAAAGCGACCATGGCCGCCAGAGCGACCGGCAGCATCAATACCCAGACCACTGAACGCGATAGAACAGACATGCTTCTCTTAATAAAGAAGGTAACATTATTTTACGGAAAACTCAAGAGCGCGGTCCTGGGAAGAGAGGCGACTTGCGGTATTTATACGAATTTCTTGTTCCTGTTCTACAATTTTCTATAATATGCACAATCTGCCCGGCTGGGAAATGACGGATGTTCTCTGGAAATACAAAAGGCCCCCACTCCTAAGGAATGGGGGCCTTGTTCATGCGCGGGGTACGAACGATCAGTTTTTCAGCGACGCCCTCACGATTGTCGCCCCGTTGAGTATCTTGAAGAACTTCCGGAACTCCTATTGCTGGCCCATAGAGGTGAATCGGTTGTCGGACGAAACAAGGGCCCTGAGATCGCCGGCGGTCTTACCCTGCGAAAAGGAGCCGTCCAGCATCACACTGGCCGTCGATAGATCGCCTGCGAGATAGCTGGCCTTGAACAGTAGCCAGTCGAGGTCCCCTGAATTCCCGCGGGAGACCTTCTTGGCCTCGTCCAGATATTCCTTGGCCCTCTTGTAGTTTCCCTCTTTAAACTCGGCCTCTCCCAGAAGCACATGGGGTGCGGCATCCTGGGGTTTCGTCTCGACGTACTGTTTCAGAAACCGTTGGCCTTGGCAGCGTCGGTCTTTGCATGGATGGAATAGAGGCCCATGTAGGCCGAGGTTGCGCCGTACTCGAGAGCCTTGAGGCAAAGTTGCTCCTCCTGTTGGGGCGTGTTGCCCTCCCGTCCGGCAGCCATCAGATAGGCGTTGCCGATCAGCGCCCGCGCCGCATCTGAATAGGACCGCTTCGGGTTCACTTTGTCGATGATCGCCTGGTACTTGCCCGCCTCGCCGAGGGCGGCGAACTCCCGGCATGCAGCGTCACTTTTTGCGCATGCGCTGGTCCCTGCGAAAAGCTCCGAATACCCGGAAAGAACGAGAACGAACACAACGAGCAGTACAACGATATGGTTCTTCATGGCCCACCTCCGACCTGTGACGTGAAAGATCCTCTGCCTGGAGTGACTATACCTCAGGTTACGGAAAAAATCAAATAAATACTGCATATACAAATAAAAAAGTGATGAGTAAAAAACTATATATTACGTATAGATAACTATTTTAACGTATCATTGCGAAATCCATAACATACTGATAATATTCATTTCGCCTTTTACCGGGAATTCTTCTTTTACACACTGCGCCTCACCTTTTGCGAAAAAAAGGCCGGTTAGTGTGTCTCTCCGGCCTTCGATCGTTCGTAGCTAAAATGTTTCTTTGGTACACGCCGGGCATTCGTGGACGGACGGAAATTGAAGATTCCCCGCAGCAAGACTTCGGCGAGCCCTTCGGTGTCGTTCGACTAACTCACGATGCCGAGCAAAGTCGAAGCAGTGAGCCACTCAGGGTCGAACCACTCAGTCGAACCGCTGCGGGGAATGCGCTCGCCCCTGGATTCATCAACTCAAGCCCCGGACGGTCCGGGGATCGCCGAAACATAAAAAAAGCAGGCCCCGGCGAACCGGAACCTGCTCTAATGAGATAAGCGTTAGCTTAGATCTTCACAACATTTGCTGCCTTGGCGCCCTTGGGCGAGTCGACAACGTCGAACTGCACCTGCTGGCCTTCGGCCAGGGACTTGAAGCCGCTGTCCTGAATGTCGCCGAAATGCACGAACACATCAGCGCCTGTTTCGCGGGTGATGAAGCCAAAACCTTTGGCATCATTGAACCACTTAACCGTACCTTGTTCCATGGTGATCTACCTCCTTCTTGATGAATTAAAGCTACGGATAAGGACAAAAAAATTACCGCAAAGTTGATGGGTCTTTGCGGTTTCCCTGCAAGAACATCCGGAACTTCTGGAGAACATAATCCACCTTTTACGTCACAATGTCAAGGGTTATTTGTTGGCCGATGTCTGCGCACGGCTCTTTACAATGTCCGGGAAAAGGGGTAGGATTCGGGTCTTGCTTTAGAGAGACAGAAGGTGCCGTGAAGCTGGACAGGTCCGGCAGCGCGCGTCTTCGATTCCCGTAGGAAGCAACTGCTGATAAAAGGCGGCTTCAGCATAGCGTCTGAGGTCGCCCTGGAAAGAGCACAACGTGAAGATCATAAAACCTGCTGTGAACGCAGCCGTTCTGGCTGCGGCGTGCGCGGCGTTCATCATCCTTGCCGATAATACACTCTTCTGGAATTCCCTGTTCAAGCTCATCGATCCGCGGACGGCGCATGGTCTTTTCGTGTCCGTCGCCGCCTTTGTCATCCTTGCCGGCACGCTGACCGCGCTCTTCCTTCTCTTCAGCATCAACTATCTGTTCAAACCCTCGCTGATGGCCGTCCTGGTATTGTCATCGATCATCGGATATTACTCTTCCGGGTACGGTGTGATCTTTGACCACGGCATGCTGCAGAACATCATGGAAACGGATCGCCGTGAGGCGGCCGAGCTGATGACCGGAGCGTTCGTGGCGCACACCGTGCTGTTCGGCCTCCTGCCCGCGCTGGCGGTCGCGCTGTCCCGGGTCCGGTCCCGCCCGTTCGTCAAAGAGCTCGGCTTCCGGCTGGCCTCGATCACGATCGCGCTCACGATGGTCGCATCGGCAGCGTTCCTGAGCTATAAGGACCTGACCTTGATGGGGAGGGAGCACAAAGAGCTTCGCCTTTCGGTCAATCCCCTGTACCCCGTGTATGCGGCGCTCACCTACGGGCGGCACAGAGGACGTGCGGCCACGGCCGTAACGCTGATCGGCACGGATGCCAGACAGAAGAAGACCCGACCCGGCGGGAGAAAGACCGTTGTGGTCTTTGTGGTGGGCGAAACGGCCCGGGAAAAGGAGTTCTCGCTAAACGGGTATGAGCGGAACACGAACCCGCTCCTGGAACAGGACGATGTCATCAGTTTCACCCAGGCGTATGCCTGCGGCACCGCGACCGCTGAATCCCTCCCCTGCATGTTCTCCCATCTCGACCGGAGCGAGTACTCGGTGGACAAGGCCGCGCATTTCGAGAACGTGCTTGATGTCCTGTCGCGAGCGGGAGTAAACGTGCTCTGGCGGGACAATAACGCGGGCTGCAAAGGGGTCTGCGCACGGGTGGTCACAGAGGACCTGTCCCGCGGTCCGGCGGCCGGCGTCTGTAACGGCGAGGAGTGCTTTGACGAGGTTTTGCTCTCTGGTCTGTCGGAGCGTCTGCGGCGCACCAGTTCCAACGTGCTTGTCGTGCTCCATCAGCAGGGAAGCCATGGGCCGGCCTACTTCAAGAGACACCCCGCGAATTTCAGCGTCTTTGTGCCGGAATGCAGCAACGGTTCACCGGAGAGCTGCGAGAACAGCGATATCATCAATGCCTATGACAACACGATCCTCTATACGGACTATTTTCTGCACCGGACCATCGACCTTCTGAAGCGAAACTCGGGCGCATATGACACCCTCATGATCTATTTTTCCGATCATGGGGAGTCGCTGGGGGAAAAGGGGATATATCTGCACGGCTTGCCTTATTTTCTTGCTCCTGATGAGCAGACCCATGTACCGCTCGTCATATGGATGTCCGACGGCTATGCGGCGAACCAGCGCATCGACCGGGAATGCCTTCGCGCGCAGCGCCACGCGCCCTATTCCCACTCCAATATCTTCCACTCGCTCCTCGGCGCATTCGGCGTGCAGACCGAATTCTATAAACAGGACCGGGACATCCTTGCACAGTGCAGGGCCAGATAGGCGCCTGCGTCGCCGGCATCGACAAGGTGAGGGGAAAGAGCTGACCGCAAGATCTGAATTCTGAGACGGACGGCGGAAGAGAGCTCATATTGCGAATAAATCAAGAAAGGCCGGAGAGAATGTCTCTCCGGCCTTTGAACGTTCGGAAATAACCGCTTCTTCATACGCCCCGCCCATGCCGCAGGCAGCGGGGACGAGCAAAAACGCATCAACTCCCGCCTAACCCCGGATACCCTCAGGACACCCGGTTACCCGTTCAAATTGAATAAATGATTTCAAGAAAATAGCGGGGGTATTTTTGGGCGATACCGGTTGCTTTAAATCTAAACCATCGCGAGAAACCGGAACAGGTCATGACGATTAAAACGGCGAGATGCTGGCAAATAACGACCTTACAGGACACCTAAATAAACAAAGACCAGAGAAGAAATATTTCCGGCCTGTATCAGCAATAACATTTCATGTCTTATCCTCAAAGCACGTGACAGGGCTTATCGTAGGTGACTCTAAGGACGTTCGTCTTTTGGAGGACCTGATGAAGCCATAAAGGTGGTAGGCGCAGTCAGGCCCCACAAGGGCCCGGGCGGAATCGAGCGATAGTTTGACCTTCCCGTCCAGGATCATCTTCCGGTACTTATGCCGTATCCGTATTTCTTCCGACTGGTGCTTCATACGCATATCACCCATGCCGCCGGACATCGAAGACGATCAACAGCTTACCACGGCATGCCTGGTCCCGGACGCCCCTTTTTCCGCCTCGGCCGCATGTATCGTTACTGGGGGGAAGGGTTCCGGCTGACGAGGATTTCGATGGCGCGCAACGCCGCGGGATCGAGACGGGAGAACCGCACGCCGTAGCTGCCCCGGTCATTCCTCACGACCTCTGCCTGTAGAGCAAAGGACCTCGCGGGAGCCAGGTCGAGAGAGCAATGCAGCTGGTCGCCCCGGCAGAGCTCGGCATCCGCTCTGATCAGCATGCCCGTCGCGCTGATGTTCTCGGTGCGGCAGTCAATGGCCATGCGCGGGGCACCGCTGGTCCGGGCGCTGAACTGCGCGTGAAAACTGCCTCGGATGGGAATGCTCAGGAGTTCGTGGACCGTCCGGCGAAGCACGGCCCCGCGGAGAGGCAGCGTCAGGACCGCATTGGCCCTGCACTGCGCGGCCTCTTTGCGCTCGATCTCATTATCGCGGCAGCACACGATGATCGAGACGTCCCGCAGTTCCCCGTCATCGCGTATCTGGGCGCAGAACTGCTGGGCGCCCATGCCCGAGCCGTAGAGCTCGGTAATGATAAGGGCCGCCTTCTCCTTGCGGTGGATCTTCAGGGCGTCGGCGTTCGAATATGCCGTGTACGCCTCGAAGTCGGACATCTCCTCGAAGAAATCAAGGTCGACGTTCTGCTTGACGCGGTCGAGAAATATGATCTTTTTCATGACAGGTGCCCCCCCACTGGCGCCACATTAAATCGCGCACGTGTACGAAAGGATACTATCACCGAACGCTTCCAATATCCACAATCTTTTTGGTCTTTTTTTGGCCGGCGAGGCGGAGGCACACCGGTAGAGGCTATGAACGAGGCAAAGGTGACCCCCGGGGTCCTCAGCGGCGGTTGATCAGTACCATGACGCCTGCTGCCACGGCAAGGACCGCGAGAATGACGCCGCTTCCGGTAAAGCGGACTTGAAAGAGCGACAGAAGACCGCCCGCGACCAGCCAGGTCCCCAGAAGGATACTTCCCATCTGCGTACCGATCTGCTCTCTTCTATCGGCGATGAAGAACAGGATGCCGGTCACGATCCCGAGAACCGCGAGGATGATGCCGCTTTGCGAGAAAGAAATACCGCCGAGACGGACCAGGCCCGTCAGGACCAGCCAGATGCCGAGAAGAATGTTTGCCCAGGTCTTCATAAGGAACCTCCGTGGAGAGATTAAGGATTCTGTTACTGATACAGCCAGATAACCAGGGAATCATAGCATAATTGTTGACGGTTTTGCCATCTTCATCAATTTGTCCGCGCGCGGTCCGCTCTTTTCTCCGGACTTCAGTCGATGATAGCGCTATACAACTCAATACCTTAAGCCCGGCCCCGGACTGGCCCGCATGTATGCGCTCCAGAGCAACACGGTCGGCATCAGCGCCATCCTCAAACCCTCGCGAAGCTTTTTGAGCAGGTTCGATGCCGACAAGGTCAAGCTGAAGCTGAGCGCGGACGTATACACTACATCGAGCCACGAAAATATCCAGTACCGGTATCACACCGACCGGCTGACCGGCGTGTTCACCACGATAGCGCTGGATTATGATTTCTGAGGGGAACACCTGAAATGCTGCGGGGCTTTCTGGGCAGGAGGAAAAATCAGGCGGGGAAAAGAATATCGATAAAACAGGATTCCAGATCTGACTCCGAACAGCCCTTAAGGACCTGATCCCAGAAGGTTCAACTCGTCCGGTTTCCCCGACCATTTTCCAATAATTACAGACTCACGTCTGAACCCGGACGGTCCTGATCCCGGCCGGCCTTCATCCATGCGAAAACGAATTCCTCGAGCTCGATGTTCGAGCGGAGCTGCCCGGGACAGGGTGGCCAGTACCGCAGGAGCCGTTCATCCTCGGCGGAGAGGGACAGGAAACGGATTCCCGCCCGATACCGACCTTCCAGCTGCCTGCACCAGAGCAAGATACCGTTCCGGTGATCTTCCACGCTTTTGTGAAACCAGACCAGTCCCGGATCCAACTGTTCGTCGGATTCGACTCCCGTCCCACCGCCGCTGATGTCCACAATGCGGACAACGTGATCGGACCTCTTGAGATGCGTGAACGACAGGAGACCCAGGGAGCATTTGCGCTGTCTTGCTGGCTGCCGGTTTGCTTGACGATATTCACCCATGGGATGGCCACCTCACACGCCTTGAACACCCTTCTTTATCCCGAACGTCGGCTAAAGGCGGAGCTGTGCTGCGCCTGACACTAAAGTTTCAAAGGTGCTTAACTGCTATATTAGCATAAAACTCGAAAAATGTCTCCCCTGGAGCCCCCCAGCATCCCGACGCGCCTGGAAGAAAATAGCGCGACATACCTCTAAAGTATGATCTTCTGATCGCGGACACGGAGATGCGCGGCAAAGGTCCGCGCCACGAGCGGGTTCGCGAGTTCGAGCGGGAGCCCAAGGTCCTGCAGGACGCATTCGGACAACTTCTGCAGGTCCGGGTCACTGCTCTGCCGCGAGCATTTCCTGACCGCGTCATGCACTTGCTGGATATATTCAAGGCCCGCGTCCATGCGTTCGTAGGCCGCGGCCCCATCGCACGGTTCGTCCCAGGAAGGGAGAAGGAACCGGATGTCCTTCACTGCCTTCAGTTTTTTGATCGAGGCGACCGAGGCGAGGACATCCTCATAGATCGGCAGTTCTCCCGGGACCGGAATGGCGTCTCCCGAGAAGAGCACATTGTATCCAAGCAGCATGATGGAAAGCGATCCCCGCGAATGGCCCGGGGTGTACAGCACGTTCAATTTCAGGCCGCAGCCGAGATCAAATACCTCGCCGTCCTCCAGCAGCCTGTTCACTGCAAGCGGCCCGGCAACGAGCGTGTCGAAGTCGGGCACCGGCCGCTCACTGGCCTGGAGTTGTACGTTCTCGATCCATGCCCGTTCCGCGGGGTGCGCCGCGACCGCGCAGCCCGTCTCCCCCTTGATGGTCCGGGATGCGCCCATATGGTCCGGATGGGCGTGCGTCTGGATGATCAGCGAGATATCGCTTGTCTTCCGGTCCGTGCTCCACAGATAATTGAAGATCGAGTCCGCCGCCGACGCCACGCCGGTGTCGATGAGACAGACCCCGTGCGTACCGTAGATGAGGTAGACATAGACGAACCTGTCTACGAAACCTTGCGGCGTCAGTATGCTGAACGGGACCTTGATGGCGTGAACGTGCCTGTCAATCTGCATGGCGATGGGTTACCTCGACACGCATAGTATAGAATCTTTGAATATTTTGCAAGGTGAAACAGGGAAAGGAGGGTCAGCATGAAAGGCAGATATCCGGCGTTACCGTCTGCCGGGTGATCGAGCTCGGCGATGTGGCTGATTCCTCGTCCTTGAGTGGCCTGTGAGGAGGCTCAATAAGTCAAGTCTTACCCCCTGATGTCTCCCTGGGAAGACCTGCGCCCCTACATCTTGTTCGTCTTCATGCTGAGGCCGGCGGTCAGGGTCAGGCGCATGGCATCCTCAAGGGATATGTCCAGCATCTGAACGGACGAGCGCGGCACAAGCACCATGTACCCTCCGATCTGGTAGCTGAACGGCAGATACACGGCCACAGCGTCCACGTCGTTAATGCCCACGGGCAGAGAGCTGAGATCGCCGCGAGTAACGAATCCTATCAACTTCATGCCGGTACCGCCGATCTGGACGGAGACAACCTGCTGGAGGCCGCTCTTCTGCGGCTCGGCGAGGAAACTGAAAAAATCACGCAGCGGTCCGTACACGGTCTTTACGATCGGCAGGCGGTACAGAAGCGCCTCGCCCCAGGAAAACAGTTTTTGCACCACCCAGGTGCGCATCAGCAATCCAATCAGGAATATGATGACCGCAAAAAGCGCCATTCCCAGACCGGGCCAGTAGAGCTTTTCCGGAAGAACGGAACGGATCGCGTTACCAAGCACCGACTCGGCAGCCATGAAAAACCAGAAGAGCAGGTAAAAGGTAGCTGCAACGGGTATGGCGGTCACGAGGCCTGTCAGGAACGTTCGGGTGATATATTTCATGTGGGTCCTTTCGGGGTCCCTGAGAAGCGGGATCCAGGGGTGCGGGTCCATGGCGGGCCGGACTTAAATTGAGATACAGTTACGCTAAGGGAGGTCTAAAAGAGAGCTGGAAATACCGGGATGTTCGAGCCTCCCACTTGCGATGAGAGTACTATAGAAGGAGGAAATTGGCAACAGAATACAAGCCGTGAATTTGTGATCAAGGTTGTTTTGAAATAGAAACTCCGGGGAGCATGAATCAACGCTACGCACGGTTTCATGTCAGGTGTAAAAATTGTATAGGTTCGCTTTGGCAAGAATGCGACATTTCTGCTTGGGCTGGACAGTTTTGATAAGCGCACTTGCTTCTGATCCTCTATAATAATATAATACCCACGCTGATGCACCGACTGAATTTAAGAGCGAGCGCATTCCCTCGTAGCGGCTCGACTAAGCTCGCCGAAGTTTTGCTGCGGGGAGCTTCACTCTTTTAAAGTAGCACAGCTGATATTTCTGCTCCCCTGAGGTATACTTACCACCATGGCACTTACCGGCGATCTCGAACAGCTGCACATCGTAGACATTATCCAACTGGTCCATACAACTCGGAAGTCGGGCATTTTTTCCGTTAAAGGAGACAAAGGGGAGAGCAAGATCGTTTTCAGCAACGGCTATATTGTAGGTGCAAATCATATCGACGACACCGTCCGCATCGGATCCGTTCTGGTAAAGTCGGGCGCCATCACCATTGATGATCTCAAGCAGGCATTGGGCGCCACGGACGATGCCGCCGAGGACCACATTCCGCTTATGGTCACGCTCATGCAGATGGGCAAGCTGAAGCAGGAAGACGCTCAGAAAGGGCTCAAAAAGCTTGTCGAGATGACCATCGTCGAGCTGATGAACTGGACCAAGGGGACCTTTACGTTCGATACGGAGTCGACCGTCTTCTCTTCGAAAGACGGGGCTTCTTCCGGCGACAGCGAGCAGGATGTGGGAGTCGATGCCCAGATGGTCTTGATGGATGCGCTTCGCATCTTTGACGAGCGTGAGCGTGATCGCGCGAACGGAAAAGAGGTGCCGTCCTTTGAGGCGCTCTATCCCGATGTCCTCCCGGCGGAGAGAACCGGTAGAGCAACAGGTGAGCGTTCGACCATTACCGCCGATGATCTCGGGCTTGCCGATATCGAACGGCTTGAGAAAAGAATACCCCGGCCTGTTTCCGAAATGGCCATCTTCGACCCGATAGAGATCCATCGCCAGAAAGTAAAGGAACTGCTCGCCGGTTTTCCTTCCGGGGAGCAGGAGGCCTTTGTTTCTTTTCTGAAGAGATCGGCGGATCGCAAGGCCGCGCCCGGCGCTGCGGCGCAGCAAGCGGGCAAGGCGGTTGTCCTGTTCAGCGATGACCAGCTTATCAGGCATTCGGCAATGACCCTCTGCAAAGAGGACGGGGTGCCCGTATTTGCAACGGACGACGAAGTGGATCTCGAGCGGCTCGTATCGCAGTGTCTCGCCGCCATGAGAATGCCTGTGGTTGTTTTCGACAGTCCTGCGGGATCCGAGGGCGGGTTTTCCGAGGAAAAGATCGTTGCCCTGCGGAACCGGGTGAAGGGAAAGTACCCTGCGGTCCCTCTTCTGCAGCTCGCCGCTCCCCAGGAGAGCAATTTCATCCTTCGATCGTATAGTGACGGCGTCTGGGCCGTGCTCCCGAAGCCGCAGAAAGAGGCCCGGAAAGAAACGTACGTTCAGGATACCATGCAGTTTCTCGCTGCCTTCAAGTTGTATATCAAGGGTTTTCAATACCGGCCCGATACCACCGACCGGTATTTGAAAGAGCTGAAAAAGGACATTAAAGCGCTTCGCGAGATCGCCACCCCTTCCGATGCGGCGCTGGTGCTGCTCATAACTGTTGCCGACATGTTTGAACGCGCGGTCACGTTCATTGTCCGTCCGGCCGAATTGACCGGTGAACGGGCCATAGGCGTAAGTTCCGAAAAAAGCCTGGGGCCGACCCACGCGGACAGGTTGAAGATCCCGCTCTCAAAACCTTCGATTTTCCGGGAGGTGCTCGAAAAAGGGCTGGTGTATTACGGAGAGAGCGGCGATGAAGCGCTCACAGGTCTCTTTCAGGAAATAGGCAAACCCCTGAGCCCCGCGGTTGTCCTCCTGCCCGTGATCAGCGATCGAAAGATCGTGGCGGTCGTCTACGGGGATTTCGGGAAGAAAGAGGCATCCCCGGTGCAGCTCGACATACTCGAGATCCTTGCTCAGCAGGTCGGCATTTCACTGGAATATGCGCTTTTCCGGCGACGGACGGCGAAAGCGCCTCAAAAACAATAGAGACCTGATCCAGACAAACCGGAAAAGCTGTTAGCCACAGAGGACACAGAGAACTCCGAGGAAAGCAGAATCAAGTTCTTCCATTTCGAAATCATTTCTCTGTGCTCTCGGTGCACTCTGCGGCAGAATATTCTTGTTTTTTGAGAAGAATTTGATTCTTCAATTGCTGAATGGGCCGTAAACTCAGAGAGAACGCGGAGGTACAAGGGCGCCATGGACAATACGATACTGAATCAGATCCTTAACATCGCCTTCGAAAAAAAGGTCTCGGATATTCATTTTGAGGTCGACAACCCGCCGATGTTCCGGGCACGCGGCCATCTCATTCGCGCCAAACTCGGCCCCCTGACGAAACAGGACACTGAGTTCGTCGCAACCGCGGTCATGGCGCAGCACAACCGGAAGCTGCCCGCAGACCTGAAGGAATTCGATACGTCCTATACGCTGGCGAACGTCGGCCGTTTCCGCGTAAGCATCTTCCGGCAACGCGGCAATCTCGGCGTCGTCATGCGGGTCATCCCCCATAAGATAGGCACCTTCGAGCAGTTGAACCTTCCCCCGGTCCTCGGCAGGATCGTGCAGGTTCCGAACGGCCTGATACTCGTCACCGGACCGACCGGCAACGGCAAATCAACGACGCTCGCGTCGATGATGAAGCATATCAGTGATCAGTTCGATTACAATATCATTACCATCGAGGACCCGATCGAGTTCCTGTTCACGTCGAGCAAGAGCTGTGTCATTCAAAGGGAAGTGGGCATCGATACGGATAGTTTCACCGTTGCATTGCGGTCCGCAATGCGCATGAATCCGGACGTCATCATGGTCGGAGAAATGCGCGATCTAGAGACCGTAGACGCCTGTGTCAAGGCCGCGGAGACGGGGCATCTGGTATTATCCACGCTGCACACCCCGAATACCGCCTCGACCATCAACCGTATCATCGGTTATTTCCCGCCCGAGTCGCAGGAGAATACCCGGCAAAGGCTGGCAGAGAGCCTTACCGCCGTCATATCCATAAGGCTTATACGGGGAAAGAGCGGCGAGACCGTCCTGCCGGTCCTTGAAGTGATGTATGCAACTTCCACCATCAAGGCGTGCATCCGGGACAATAAACTCGATGAGATCGAACAGTACATCGAAAAGGGACGCGACGAATACGGCATGCAGACAATGGACCAGCATCTCATTCAGCTCTGCAGAGACGAACTCATAACGCTCGATGAGGCGAAGCGCATCTCCCACTCTAAAGACCTTGAACGAAAACTGATGTTCAATTAAGACACTGTGAAACAAACTGAATTAACAAAAGGCCGGAGAGATCGTCTCTCCGGCCTTTGCATTTCATTCGTCCGAGCAAATAGAATGTTAAATGTAACGACTTGGCCCTATTGCTTTTCCAAGACGGCTTCCCATTAGTAACTAAGGAATCAAAAGCTTCTCAAAATGGATAGAATATTTTACCGAA
>CAYPOT010000007.1:0-91550 GCA_964412455.1 uncultured Nitrospiraceae bacterium
CCGTTGTCCCTTTCCCGGGTCTGGCCGGGTGTTAGCCGAGAAACCCGCTGTATTTCCTGGTAAATTTATTGACATTTCCTTTTCTGCCATGCTATTATCACTGCGTAGCGAAGCACAGGGGAAAACAATGGCCGGGGAGAAAATCCTCAACATAGACGACAGTCCTACCGTTCAACGGCTGATCGAGATGATCCTCTCGTCGCAGGGGTATCAGGTCGTACTTGCGTCCGATGGGGAAGAGGGGATTGTTAAGGCAAAATCGGAAAGGCCAGCACTCATTCTGGTCGATTTCGTCATGCCGAAAATGAACGGCTACCAGGTCTGCAAGACCCTGAAAGATGATCCGGAGTTCAGGGATACGCCGATCATCCTTGTTACGTCAAAAGGCGATAAGGTCGGCAGCAAGTTCGTCGATGTTCTGGGCATCAGCGAATATTTTACCAAGCCCTTCCAGCCGGAAGAGCTCCTTGCCAAGATACGCGAGGTCCTCGATAAAAAGGCCGAAGAGGCAGCGGCGGCAAGGTCAACCGCTGCGAAAGGCAGGTTCGCGCCCGCGACGGCTCCGGGCCGCGGCGCTGCGGTATCGGTGCCTGAAGGCCTTGAGGGCATGGTCACCACGATCGTAAAGCGCGTCCTTGATGATTTCGTGCGGAACACCCTCCCCGCACTCATCGGCAAGGAGCAGGGAGGCGGCAGGGGCGGTGGCAGCGCCGCCATCCAGGGGAACCTGGCGGCCTTCCGTATTGTCGAGCTGATGCAGATGCTCGCCCTTCAGAGACAAAACGGCAGAATAGTCATCACCCGCCGCGAGGGAGAGGCGGAGATCTTCTTCAAAGACGGAGCGCTCGTTTTTGCCAGCTCGACCATGAACGGGAGCATCGGCGGCGTCGAAGGCCTGTTCGAAAAGTCGTGCCGCGTCGCCGAGGACGGGCTTCAACATGCGCGCCGAATTGCCGAGATGACAGGCCAGCCTCTTGATGGTGTCCTCGCCCAGGAGAAGATCCTTGATCAGAAGACATTCGGGGCCTGCCTGAAGCGTCATACGGAATCCGTGGTCTTTAAAGCAATGGAGTGGAAGGACGGAGATTTCTTTTTTGACAAGACCCAGGCTCCGGTCTTCGCCAATCCCGTTGCGCTCAAAGTGGACGATCTGATCCTTGAAGGGACCAGGAGGTCCGACGAGTGGGTGCTGATCCAGCAGAAAATCCCTGATTTTTCAGCGGTATTCGAACCCCTTATCGGAAACGCCGAGGAACTCACGCGGCGGGGCTTAAGCGATATGGATCTCAAGGTGTTCGCGATGGTGGATGGCAGAAGCACTGTCCAGGACATCATCGAGCGAGCCATGCTCTCTGATTTTGATGTGGCAAAAAGCATGTTCATCCTGCTTTCGGTGAACTTGATCAGGAAAAAAACAGTTCGAAGATGACCGCAACTCTGTGATAAAACGAAAGAAAACTTGACAAGACCAACAAAATATGTTACCTTTGCATAACATTGTGTGACATAAAAAGGAGAGGAAAATGGCCAAGATACTGGTAGCAGATGACAGCCTGGCGGAGTTGCAGATCATCCAGCAGACGTTGCAAGCGACAGGTCATTCCATCGTGACCGTAATGGATGGCGAGGCGGCCGAGGCGAAGGCAAAATCCGAGAAGTTCGATCTTATCATCCTTGATGTGATCATGCCAAAGAAGAACGGGTTTCAGGTCTGCCGTGAGATCAAGACCTATGAGCCGACCAAGAACGTCCCGATCATCATGGTGACTTCGAAAGACCAGGAGAGCGACAAGTTTTGGGGAATGAAGCAAGGCGCCGATGAGTATCTTACGAAACCCTTCAAGCCCGAAGACCTGCTCAAGACCGTGAAGAAATACATCTAACTACTCTTGCCGGAGGAGTGCCTGGTTGGCCGACATCGACACGGAAATCACTGCCGAGGTGGTACAGCATGCAACCGCAGAAGAGGAAGTTCGTATATGCCTCTTCAGCATAAGCGGGGACACCTATGCCGTGACGGTCGATCTCCTGGCCGAGATCATCATTCCCCAGAAGGTCTTTCCCGTACCCACAACCCCATCCCATGTTATCGGCATCATAAACCTGCGGGGCAATATCGTTCCGATCGTGGATATCCGCCCCGCGTTGTCCCTGCCTTCGACCGCCGGCATCAACCAGGTCGCCATTCTTCACCATGAACAGATGACCATCGGCATCGTCGTGGATTCCGTTGCTGATGTGATCTCGGTGCCGGTGAGCAGCGTGCTGCCGCTTCCAGCGGAGATGGCGGTGCAGGAATCGGGCGCAAAGAACCGGAGCCGGTATCTGAAGGCGATCGTGCAGCGGCAGAACGGCGTCGCGGCTTTGTTAAACATTGACCTTCTGCTGGAGGCGATACGACTGTCGTAACATGCGGTCCCGCGCGGCCGCGTGAAGCTATTATCCGCATATAAGGAGTTCCTCCATGAAAATCGTTGATGCCATACTGAATGTCCTCTTGTTCCGCCGCATCAGCATCAGGACCAAGGTCGTATTCATGATCGTGGCCATGTCCGCCGTATTCGGGTCGGGCATCCTCGGTTTCATCTACTATCAGCTTCAGAATACGCTCCGCGACGAAGCGCTGAACAAGACCCTGATCCTGGCAGACGGTTTGAGCGTCAAAGCGGCGGAGCCGGTCCAGGTCGAGGACTTGAACGCCCTTCAGTTCATCCTGGGCGAGGCCATCGGCCAGGCCGACGTTGCCTACGCGTTCATACGTGATTCCCGCGGCCGGATCCTCTCCTCGTCATTCGAGGGCAACGTGGTCCCGACGGAGCTTCAGAACATCAACCAGCTTCAGCCCAATGTTCCCTTCGGCACGGAGAACGCCAACTTATTCTTCAAGGACACGGTGATCGAGGTGACGGACATCGCCTCTCCCATCGGCGGCGGCGCCCTGGGCAGCATTCATATCGGCCTCAACGTCAGCCAGATCAAGCTGAACATCCGGAACATCCTTCTGAACATCCTGTACGTCGGCGCCGCGGGCCTTATGGTCCTGGCCATACTCACGATCATTATCGTTGCCATGATCATCGCACCGGTGAGAGACCTCATGGAGGTGTCCGAGGCGCTCGGGCGCGGCGATCTTTCGAAAAAAGCCAACGTGAAATCCAGCGACGAGCTCGGCCAGCTGGGAGCAACGCTGAATACCACCATCGACCGGCTTCAGGGTCTGGTGCAGACCGAAACCGACCGGGACAAGATGCAGCACCAGGTCATGGACCTCCTTTCCATCGTGAGCGGCGCCGCGGAAGGAGACCTGACGGTCAAGGCGGAAGTGACCGCCGACGCGCTGGGGTCGGTGGCGGACGCGTTCAACCTCATGATCAACGGACTTACGGCGCTCGTCTCACAGGCGAGCGACGTGGCAAGCGAGATCCAGCATTCCACCAGCGACATCCTGAAGGCGTCCGAGCGCATGCGACGGGGGGCCGAGCAGCAGACGGCCCAGATCCAGGGAGCATCGGGCGCGGTGAACGAGATGTCCCATACGATCCAGCGCATGGCGGAGAACGCGGAAGCCGCCACCCAGGCATCCCTCCGGGCGACCCAGGCCGCCGTGAAGGGCGGCACTTCCGTGGCAGAGACGATCAAGGGCATGCAGCGCATCCGCGCCGCGGTGCAGACCACGGGAAAGAAGATCAAGGGACTTGGCGAGCGCTCTCTCGAGATCGGCGCCATCATCGAAGTGATCAACGAGATCGCCACCCAGACGAACTTGCTGGCCTTGAACGCCGCGATCGAAGCCGCCCGCGCCGGAGAACAGGGCAGGGGATTTGCCGTGGTTGCCGACGAAGTCCGGAAACTGGCCGAACGCGCAGCCCGCGCGACCAAGGACATCACGAGTCTCATCAAGGGCATTCAGGTGGAGACCAGCGAAGCCGTGACGGTCATGGAAGAGGGGACCCGCGAAGTGGAGGAAGGAACGAAGCTTGCCGACCAGGCGGGCGCCGCCCTCCGCGAGATCGAACAGATCGTTAAGCAGACCTCCGGTCTGGTGACGGACATCACCAATTCCGCCGTGAACCAGGTGAAGGTTTCGGAAGGCATCGTGACCTCCATGGGCAGCATTTCCAAACTTACACAGGAAACGACGGTCGGCGTTCGCGATACCGTGGAGACCATCGGCAAACTGGCCGAACTTTCGACACGGCTCACTGACGCGATCGGCCGGTTCAAACTGGGCAAGGAACAGCAGCCGCAGCCGACCGCTGAGGGAGGACTTCCTGTCATGGCAGGCAGCTATCCAGAGCTTGCCGAGGAAGTGACCACCAGTGATGAGGAAATCAAGCTGGGATTCATAGAATAGAACTATGGCAGGCTTTCTCGATAAATCCGGTATAATTGAATTCTTCCTCATTGAGGCCAGCGAGCACATTCAGAACCTCAACGCGGGACTGCTCGCCCTCGAAAAGGACCCGACGAATCGCGAGGTCATTGACGAGCTGTTCCGTGCGGCGCACACGCTCAAAGGGTCCGCCGCCATGATGGGTTTTCAGGGGATCAGCGATGTGGGGCATAAGTCCGAGGACATGCTCGGTCTCTTTCGCTCCGGGTCCGTTCCCATCACCCGCGAAACGCTGAATTTTCTCTTTGACAGCGTCGATGCCGTGAAGCTCATGGTTGACGGGATCGCGTCCAAGAAGCCGGAAGATCCGCTTATCATCGAGAATATAACCCAGTCCTTCGCGAGCCTTGTCGATACCCTCCGCGGCGGAGCCGCCTCATCACCGTCACCGGGAGCAGTACCTGCAAAGAAGTCCACCTCTGCAGCCGCGCCGCCGGCGTCTTCCGCACCCGTAACGGCACCGCCAGCTGCCAAGGCGGCCGAAAAACCTGCGTCCCTTCCTTCGAAAGAAGAGCTTGACGATGCATGGGAAAAGGCGTTCGCCGAGGAAACGGGGGATTCACCCAGGCCGGAAAAGACCGCCATGCCAAAGGCGCCGGCGTCTGCCCCGAACAGGGCGGCGCCATCAGTTCCTTCGAAGCCGACGATCACGGTCCCGTCTCCGGCCCCGCCGACGCTCCCTGTACCACCGAGGCCGTCTGCGGCACAAACGGCCGCTCATGCCGCGGCCCTTGAAGCTGCCGCGGAAGCGTCTCTTCAGCAGGAGATCGAAGATGCCAAACGCGCGGGTGTCGTGGAGAAGCGCGGCGTCGGCAGACGAGCCGCGGACGCCCCCGATATCGAGAAGCAATTCATCCGGGTCAATATCGAACGGCTCGACAACCTCATGAACCTCGTGGGCGAGATGGTGGTGAACCGCAACAAACTCACCCGCCAGGTGGACCTTATCAAATCCCTTCGTGATGAACTGACGTTCAGCCAGAACCGTTTGCTCTATGAGATACGGAAATTTGAGGAGAAGTACGAATACACCCTGAATTTCCAGGCTCCGGCCCCTGCAGGCCCCGAGCAGCGCCCGGCCGAGCAGTCGGGCGATTTCTTTGAGCTGGAATTCGACCGATATGACGATTTTAATCTGCTGTCGCGCAAACTGACGGAGATCACGAACGACACCAACGAGATCATGATGGAGTTTTCCGGTTTCTTTGACTCTTTCGAGCTTGATACGTCCAGGATCTCCACCATCACCTCCAACCTCCAGAACGAGATCACCATGGCGCGCATGGTGGAGATGGACCGCCTTTTCCAGCTGTTCCAACGGCCGGTGCGCGACCTGGCCCAGTCGGAGAACAAGAGGATCAATCTGGTGGTGACGGGCGGGGACACCAAGATCGACAAGACGATCTACGAGACCATCTCCGATCCTCTGATGCACATGGTGCGGAACGCCATCTCCCACGGGATCGAGGGACCTGAGGAGCGCACGCGGAACGGGAAGGACCCGAGCGGGGTGCTCATCCTGTCAGCGCGGCACGAAGGGAGCAGTATTGTGCTCCAGATCGAGGATGACGGCCGCGGTATGGACCCGGAGCAGTTGCGGCGCTCAGCGGTGGAGAAAAGGTTTATTACGCAGAATGAAGCGAAGTCGATGTCCGATTCCGATGCCTTGAACCTTATTTTTCGCGCGGGTTTTTCCACGTCCGCCGCGGTCGGCAAGGTGTCCGGCCGGGGCGTCGGCATGGACGTCGTGACGACCCAGCTCGCGAAGATCAACGGACGCATCGAGATCAAGACGGAAAAAAACGTCGGCACCCGGTTCATCATCAGGCTGCCGCTCACCCTGGCCATCGCCCAGGCGCTGATCGTCAAGGTGAAGGACCAGGAGGTTGCCCTCCCCATGAACCTCGTCGAGGAGACCACGCGGTTCTCCGACAAGGACATCCAGCGGGCCGCAGGCGAGGAGATGGTGAACCTCCGCGGGACCCTCATGCGTCTCATGCGCCTGAATACCCTTCTCGGGGCAGGCAAACTCCCGAAGAAGGGAGAGGACTATCGCTATCCCACCTTGATCCTCGTCCTTGCAGAGAAGCGGGTCGCCCTCATGGTGGAGGACATTGCCGGCCGGGAAGAGATCGTGGTGAAGTCCCTCGGAGAGTACCTGAAGAACGTACGCATGTTCTCCGGGGCTACGATCTCCGGTGAAGGCGACGTTCGTCTTATTTTGAACATTGCGCACCTTTTCGGCGAGGAGACCATCAGCACCAAGACAAGCTATGTCGGCGGGAGGGAAGCGGCCGCCGTAGACACGGCACTGCGCAAACCGCGCGTTTTGGTGGTCGACGACTCCATCAGCATACGCAAATATGTTCAGCGCTTCCTCGATCGAAGCGGCTATGAAGTGGAGACCGCGACCGACGGCATGAACGCACTTGAGGTGCTGGGCAAGACGAAGGTTGACGCGGTGATCACGGACCTCGAGATGCCGGTCATGCATGGTTATGATCTCATGGCCGAAATGAAGCGTAACCCCGTGCTCATGAACATTCCTATTATCGTGCTTACCTCGCGAGCAGGTGAGAAGCACCGGCAGAAGGCTATCGACATGGGGGCCCAGGACTATCTCGTGAAACCCTTTGAAGAGCAGGAAATGATCGACGCGCTGAAAAAGCTCCTGAGCAGCGCCGCCCTGGCGTCACACGCATAGTCACCGGGCATCCCTATGGACGATAAAACACGATTTCTCATAGTATCGCTCGAAGGCGAAAGTTTTGCCATTCCTATCACCAGCCTTCTGGAGATCACCGTTCCGAGGAATATCCAGAAGGACCAGAAACTATCGGAGATCTTTGAAGGAAAACTCGATTACCGGGGCAAAATGATCCCGGTGGTCAATTTGAAAAAAGTCTTGAAACTGCCGGGAAATCCCGGCGGCGGCCTCATCGTCGTGAAAAGCAGCAAAGGTGTTCTGGGCCTGTTGGTTGACACGGCAAAAGAGCTTTTGGAGACATCGCAGAAGCCTGTTCCCATGCCGCGGGGTGTGCTGAACCCCAGCCTGCATTACTTTGCAGGCATCCTGCGGAACAAAGAGGACCTGGTTGTCCTCCTGAACGAGGACGGGTTGCTGCCATGATGAACAACTATCTGTTGTTTCGGGTCGCGGAACGCCTCCTCGGCGTCAAGTTGCAGGGGGCCATCGAGATCCTGCCATGGCGCCGTTCACGGCCTGTACCGCTGGCCTATTCCTATATCGAAGGTATCATGGAATATCGGGGGACCATCTATCCCGTGTTCCACCTGGCACAGGTATTGGGCCTTTCCCGAACGGGGCCTATCGGCTTCACCGCACACGCACCAGGGGGCGATGAACTGCGCAAAGGACAGAGCATCATTCTGCTCGAGGAAGGCGGAAAACCATTCGGCATAACCGTGGACAGCGTCGTTAAGATGGCGCCTCTTGAGGACCCGAAGGACCCGTCCGCCGAGATCAAAGGTATCGACAGGAAATTGGTCAAAGGAATTCAATTTATCGACGACCAGGAAATCACACTGCTGAACTTCGAAAGGTTGTTCCATGCCGGTTAAAATTCTACTTGCAGATAAAAGCATCACGATCCAAAAAGTGGTCGAGATGCTGTTCTCGGGAAAAGAGTATGAGGTGGCGTGTGTCAGCGACGGGGACACTGCCCTGGGAGAGGCGTCCCGTATTGTGCCCGACGTTATCCTTGCCGACGTGGACCTGCCTCGCCTCGATGGCTATCGTTTCGCCGGCCGGCTGAAGGACACGCCTGCCCTCGCAAAGGTCCCGGTCATCCTGATGCTTTCCCGGGACGATGTGTATGATGCCGGCAAGGGGAAGCAGGCGGGCATCGTGGACAATATCGCCAAGCCGTTCGAGTCCCAGGACCTTATCGGCAAAGTGAAGAAAGCGCTCGCCGGGGCACCGGCCGGCACGCCACCGTCTCCCGCAACTGCAGCGGCAGTCCAAAAGGCGGCACCAGTTGCGCCCCTGCCTCCTCCGACGCCAAAAACGCAGCAAAAGGTCCCTTCAGACATATTCGACATCATTCAGGAGGCACCGGCGCAGCCTGCGGTACGCGCAACCCCTGCAGCACCCGCCTCTTCAAAAGAAGAGAAGGTTGAGGAGGAGATGTTCGATGTTGAGCCTGAATTTGAGGTTGAGCCTGAGATAGAACCCGAAAAGCCGGCTCCTGCTGATGCAAAGGCCCGGGAGGACGAGGATTGGGCCGCGCTGGCGGAGGAGACCAACGTTGAGATGAAATCGAATCCTATGCCCGGACCGACGACAGCCGCGGCTCCGGATGCATTCGATACGGACCAATTGTTTGGTCGGGAGCATTCTCCTGCCGAAGAAAGCAGAGAAACAACCGTTGCGAGGAAGCCCCGTCCTGCCGAGCCGGCCGAAAGGCCCTCGTTTGAATTTGGGGCGCCGCTGTCAACGGAAGAAGAAAGGGTCCTGCCTCTCGGTCAAAAAGCGATGGATGAAATGCGCAAAGGGCTCGGGCTTGCCGGGGATGCGGCAGACGAATCCGCCCGGCACCCTGATATCGTGAGCTTTGAATCCCTCGACATGGCTTCGAGGGCCTCCCATGAAGATTACCTCTATACGGCGCCCGTGGTCAAGGCACCGCCGGCAACGCAGCCCGTAGCTGCGCCCGAACCGTCCTTCAACGCGCCGTCCCGTGCTCCAGAAGTATCCGACGAAATGCTCAAGGGCATTGCCCGGGAAGCCATCGGGAAGGCCGCGCGCGAGGTCCTGGAGCGGGTGGCATGGGAGGTCATTCCTGACCTGGCCGAACGTCTGATCAGGGAAGAGATCGAGCGGCTCAAAGCGGAACAATAGAAGATACAGCGCACATACATTTCACGCACCAAAGGACAAGCTCAAAACGAACGCCGATCTGATTTTTACCTTATCTGCGCTAAATGTTGTGCAGATAATCTGAGGGGACATGTTCCCCTCTTTTTATTGCACCTCCGGTGTCCGGCAGGATGCCGCGGTGAACAAGATACAGCAGATCCGTCCACTCTTCACACGTTGAAAGGCCTATGCCTGCGATCGTGTGACAAGGAAGCGAACATGAAGGAGCCGGTTGATGTCTTTGAATGAGCTATCAAAATCCTATGAGCCGAAATCGGTCGAAGAGACCTGGTACGACTTCTGGCTTCAGAAGAAGTATTTTCATGCAGATGAGAACGCGACAAGCCCGCATTATTCCATCGTTATCCCGCCGCCCAATGTCACCGGACAGCTCCACATCGGCCACGCGCTGAACGCCACGCTCCAGGACATCCTTGCCCGGTGGATGCGCATGTCCGGCAGGAACACGCTCTGGGTCCCCGGCACGGACCACGCCGGCATCGCGACACAGAATGTGGTGGAGCGCATGCTTGCGAGGGAGAACATCGACCGTCACGCGATGGGACGGGAGAAATTCATCGAGAACGTCTGGGTGTGGAAAAAGGAATACGGCGGACGGATCATCGGCCAGCTCAAGCGGCTCGGCGCGTCCTGCGACTGGGACCGCGAACGGTTCACCATGGATGAAGGGCTTTCAAAGGCGGTCCGGGAGGTCTTTGTCCGTCTCCATGAAGAAGGGCTCATCTACCGCGGCGAGCGTCTCATCAACTGGTGCCCCCGCTGCCACACGGCGCTTTCCGATATCGAAGTGGAGCACGAGGATGAAAAAGGCAAGCTCTATCATATCTCCTACCCGCTGAGTCATGATCATTCGGTCCGCCTTACCGTTGCTACCACGCGGCCTGAGACCATGCTGGGCGATACAGCAGTTGCCGTGCATCCGCTGGACCCCCGCTACAAGGACTTGATCGGCAGGACCGTTGATCTTCCGCTCACGACCAGAAAGATCCCCATCGTGGGCGACTCCATCCTTGTTGATCTTGAGTTCGGCACCGGGGCCGTGAAGGTCACGCCTGCCCACGACTTTAATGATTATGAGGCCGGTTTGCGGCAGGACCCAGAGCTCCTCCGGATAAAGATGCTGAATGACAAAGCCGAGATTCTGACCGACATCCCGGACGTGCTTCCCGAGGTGCTCCGCCAGATCGCCGGCAAGCCCACCAAAAAAGTGCGCGGGATGGTCGTGGAACTGCTCAAGGAACAGGGGTATCTCGGCAAGACGGACGATCACAGCCATTCCATCGGCAAGTGTTATCGATGCAAGACCATTGTGGAGCCGTATCTCTCTCCCCAGTGGTTCGTCAAGACGAAGCCCCTGGCGGAGCCCGCCATCAAGGCTGTTGAGGACGGTACGATCACGTTCTACCCCAAAGGCTGGGAAAACACCTACTTTGACTGGATGCGGAACATCAAGGACTGGTGCATATCGCGCCAGATCTGGTGGGGCCACCGCATTCCGGCATGGTACTGCGATGATTGCGCCGCTATCACTGTCAGCCGTACCGATGCCGTCTCCTGCTCGGCGTGCGGAAGCACGAACATCCGGCAGGAGACAGACGTGCTCGACACATGGTTCTCATCCGCCCTCTGGCCCTTTTCCACGCTTGGCTGGCCGGAGAAGACCAGGGAGCTATCGACGTACTATCCCACGTCCGTGCTCGTCACGAGCTTTGACATCATCTTTTTCTGGGTGGCGCGGATGATCATGATGGGCCTCCACTTCATGAAGGAGGCCCCTTTCAAGGACGTCTATATCCACGCGCTGGTCCGCGACGCCGAAGGTCAGAAGATGAGCAAGTCAAAGGGAAATGTCATCGACCCGCTGGAGATGACCGAACAGTTCGGCACCGACGCGTTCCGGTTCACGTTAACGGCCTTTGCCGCCCAGGGCCGCGACATCAAGATGTCGGCTGAGCGCATCGAGGGTTATCGGAACTTCGCGAACAAGATATGGAATGCGAGCCGATTTGTGATGATGAACCTTGAAGAGGGGTTCGTCCTGAACAGCGAGATCGTGGTGAAAGAATCGTCGCTCGCGGACCGCTGGATCGTGTCTCGCCTGAACGCAGTTATCAAGGAAGTGCAGAGCGCTTTGACCGAATACCGTTTCAATGATGCAGCATCAAGCCTGTACCAGTTCATCTGGCACGAGTACTGCGACTGGTACGTCGAGCTTTCCAAACCGGCATTGAAGGATGAAGATCCGATCAAGAAAAAGGCGGCACAGACGACGCTGGTCATGACGCTGGAAACGGCGTTACGCCTGCTCCATCCGATCATGCCGTTCATTACGGAAGAGATCTGGCAGAAGCTTCCCGAGGGAGTGCGGAGTGCGGAGTGCGGAATGCGGAGTGGAAAAGCGGTAATGCCCTGCGAATCGATCATGATTTCATCCTTTCCCACGTCGGACGACAAGTATATCGACGAGGCCATTGAACGGTCCATGCGCCTGCCTATGGACGCGATCCTTTCCATCAGGAATATCCGTGGCGAGATGAACATATCGCCGCGAGAGAGGATCAGGACGGACATCCGTGCCGAGAATGCGGAGATTGTGAAGAACTTTGAACAAACAGCCGGATACGTGACGTCCTTAGCGGGGCTGTCGCACCTGGCGATAGCCCTTGATACAAGCAAGCCGGAGGGGTCGTCAACAGGCACGATCCGCGGCGCCGAGATCTATGTCACCTCGGACCAGGTCATTGATAAAGACGCAGAACGCGGCAGGATCATGAAAGAAATAGCAAAGCTCTCCAAAGATATCGAAGTGTTCTCCAAAAAACTTTCTAATAAGAACTTCGTTGAGAAAGCGCCAAAGGAAGTTGTTGAAAAGGATACAGCAAAGCTCGAAGAGTTTAAGGCAACGCGCAACAAGCTGGAGCAGAGCCTGAAGCTGCTGGGGTAAGAAATGTGTAAGCAGGCAGGGAGGTTGAAATGGAAAATAAAGACAGGCAGATCGTCGAGGATTTGAAGAAACGGCTTCCTCCGGAAGTGAAGCAGCGCATAAGAAAGCTGATTGTATTCGGTTCGCGCGCAACGGACCGCGCAACGGAAGAGTCCGATCTTGATATAATCGCGCTGGTAGACGTGAAAACGCCGGACATTGAAAACGTCCTGGACGACGCGGCCTACCGCGTCATGTGGGACCGTGATTTCAAGCCGATCATATCGCTGAAGGTCATTGCGGAAGCGCAGTTCAAAGGCGCACTGGATAAGGGTTACTCCTTCTATAAACACGTGGAGAAGGAGGGTGTGGCCGTATGAACGAGGAGATCAGCAGGCTTCTTGAGAAGGCGGACCATTATCATATTGGATTTTCAGCGAAAGCAATTTGCACTTGACAGGGGGATCATAGGATGTCCCCCAAGATTCCCCAAGATATTTCGTCCCCCAAGATATTTAAAAGGATGCTATTTACGTGAAACGTAAGATTCATGCTATTGATAAGCGAGGGAAAGTGCTGTCCAAAAAGGAGATGAAGAGAAGACTCATCACTTCCCTACAAGAACAAGGCTACTTCATCAATAACAATATCATATCCCTGCGTTGTGGCTCAACTAAGGATGACTTCCGAGCAGTCCAACAACACGCGACTAAGAAAATAATTGAAAAAAATGAAAAGGCACTTCGTCCATACGAGAACAAACTTATCACCTACATTGCAGACGGTTCTGAAATAGTGCCAGATAAGATAGAGCCAGAACTTATCTGTGTTCGCCCGAGATCAGAGCACGAGCGACTTTTTAGATATGCCGCCACGCATTGGAGCATCCCGATTTCCTCCGGATATGGTAGACGGATGCGTTTCCTTCTAATGGACAAGAGCAATGGGAAACTAATCGGTATTTTCGCCTTGGGAGATCCCGTATTCGGGCTGAAGGATCGAGATGCATGGATTGGATGGGATTCTGTGAATCGTCGGAATAGGCTGTACCACGTTCTGGACGCATATATCCTTGGTGCAGTCCCCCCCTATTCTCAATTGCTCTGTGGGAAGATGATTGCCCTCGCAACCCTTAGCAATGAGGTCAGGAAACAATTCAACAAAAAATACGCAAAGAACAGGCCACTCATAAGTAGGAAGAAAAAGCCGCCGATACTCGCGCTGATAACGACGACGTCGGCGCTTGGCAGGTCGTCCATCTATAACCGTATCAAGGTCAATGGCACTACATATTGGAATAAGATTGGATTCACACAGGGAAGTGGTGAGTTCCACTTCTCCAACGGAATTTATAACGATCTTAGAGCTTTTGTTGTCCACCATTGCGATCCTACTATGCGTCATAAGAATTGGGGAAACGGTTTCCGAAATAAACGGGAAATCGTGACCAAATGTCTACATGTATTGGGCTTACCAAAAGCCTTCGGGCGTCACGGAATTCAGCGAGAAATATTTGCAGCCCCCCTCGGGCAAAAAACAAAAGAGTTTCTTTGTGGTGAAAATAAGCAAGTCCGATTTTATGATTGGCCTCTTGATAAACTGTTTGCGATGTTTAAACACAGATGGCTATTGCCGCGCTCTGAAAGGGAGACAACGTGGCGAGAATTCCGTAGGGAGTCTTACCTCATTTGGGAGGATCCCTCGAACAAATAAAAGTACCCAGGTACCCCCATGAGCCTTGACCAGTGGCAGAAAAAACTTGAGGAACAGTTTAAACTCTTGTACGAGGTTCGCAAGGAAACCTCGAGCAAGAATCCCGTCTTTGCTCTTGAACATGGGCTGAACACTTCTGACATAGAACACCTCAAAGCGGATGTACGTGCTCATATAGCTTTACAGGAGCCACTCGATAGTCACTGGCTTCCCTGGGTCGTCTATGCAGCCGAAATTGGTTATGGATATGACGGACACGAATACTGGCAGACCTTCGAGTCCAACACGAGCGGTTGGGTCCGGCTCGGCTACCCTTATAGGGGCTGGATCAGAAAGGGCTTTCTTAAATTTCGGGATCAATTTCACGGCGCGGAGCCATCTGGTCCTTGGGCGAAGCACTTTAAGTACATTTGCTGGCCAATTAGGCACGCTATTCTACCCCGCGACTTACAACATCAGCTTGCTAAAGCTCTGTTCGATCTGCGGCTTTTCTTTCGGGAGGAGCTCTTTGAATCTCCATCACTACTTGGGAACTTTATCTCGGCGCATTGCAGAATAGGAACAAAGCGTTTTCTGCAACTGATGGAAGATCCTGCCCTAGTCGGGCAGATCTCTTTTGCGCTCCTCTTACATAAGGAAAAGATTTCAGAAGATTTACTGTTAAAGGAGACACAGGCACGCATCGTAGCCGATCTTAGTAGGGAGCAACGGGAACGACAATGGCTTGAAAACGCTCAGCGACACGCTGTTACAAAACATGAGGGGCTGCGGAGGTATGCGTATAAGGGAGAGAGTACCATCCCTCGCGGCAGGTCTCCGAGGCTTGACGATGAGCTACTTCGGATCGAGAATACGCCCCGACTATTTATCCGCCCCGAGTCGTCAATGCCGGGTTGGGAGGTCAAACTTGAACTTCAAGACTTAACTTCCCTTGTTACGAGGTTTCCCGATCTTCGCCCAATTATTGCAGAGAACTATTCCTATGTCGTTGGTACGAGTGGCTCTTCGCAAGCAAGGGGAATATTTCTGCGTCCTGGCCCTCACTCGTTTACACTGGTTCGGTGGCCTTCCAGCAACGAGATTCTCATAAGTTTCGTAAGCGCACCCGAGAAACTAAACGCCTTCCTGAGATTG
Source organism: uncultured Nitrospiraceae bacterium (assembly GCA_964412455.1). Lineage (GTDB taxonomy): Bacteria > Nitrospirota > UBA9217 > UBA9217 > UBA9217 > JAAXXJ01. Next base: position 15,064 of record CAYPOT010000007.1, read on the forward strand.
GAACATCTGTTCCCACCCGGTAACGTCCACCTGTTCAATATTTCTTCGGAAAAGATTGCTTATGAAATTCGCGGAAGGAATATCCGTCCTGGTGAGAAGTACGTCGTGTTGAGCGCGTCGCCGATTCCGCATGACGGTGTGATTTTTAAGCCCTTCAACATCAATTGCGACGGCATCTATTCAGCCTATCTTGAAACTCCTGGCGAAATAACCTCCTATATTGAAGAGGCAGCTAAAGCTGTTGGTCTAAGTTGTACTAAGAGCTTACGGGTTTGGCCAGTAGGTTTGCCAGCCAAGGAATGGGATGGGGAAGGTTATGGTGTCTGGGTTGAAGGAGATAGCATCCGCGTCGGATTGAGGGCGGGCTATGAATTGCGCGGTGTTGAGGTCAGTATCAACGATGATTTTCCGTCCTTCTTCGAAATACAATCTTCGAGCGAAGGGCCTGTGTTCCTATATCTTTCTCCTCTGCCGGTTGGAGAGAATATTGTCGAGATTAAAGCGGTTGCAAAACATCAGCCTCATGATGATCTTGTTGGATATATAACGGTTGTCATAAAAGAACCTCAGGTTTGGGATATCAAGACTGCCAATCAAGGGGCTCTGCGAGGATATGTTGACCCTGAGAACCCTTCCTTAGAGGAAATATGGGCAAACGACATTAATTTCGCACTTGTTGGTCCGGCGGGACGTCCCCTTAAGTGCAGGTTTCGGCTACTTGATAAATTGAACGCGAAGGTTATCAGAGAAAAACAAATATTAGGCATGACACTGCCGATCTACGGGCAACAGTGGCGGAACGAATTTTCCACTAAGATTAAGAAAGATACTTCGATGCAAGAAGCCTACGAAGTGGCCTATTTTGGTGAGATCATCGTCGATGCTGAAGAGGTAGGCTATTTCACGATCAAAGGCGAGCGGAGGTCTACACCTATACGATGGATTATTCAGACGAGTGGACACCATAAAAGACTTCAATATATCAACGAAACGGCGGACGACAACCTAGAAATTGAGAGGTACAAATTTTCGACACCGGATGTGCTCTCAAGTATTGATAAGAGATCCCTAGGCCAAGCATTGGAAGATACCGAAGGAGGGTTGTTCCTTATCCAAAACAGAGAGGGGTTCAGAGACACTATCGTTGTTACCGCCAGTGGTCGAGCCATGGGACTGGGAGACATGAAGGTATTCCCAAAATTACATAATGCCTATGAAGGGGATACAGGAATTGAGCAATTGATCTCGCTGTATGGCCTGTGGGCGAAGAGTAAGACGTCTGGAAGTTTATTTGCAGAACTGTGGCGAACCCAGGTTCTGAAAAGTATCGCGAGCAAAATCTCCGCGGACATCGGTGGAGCGAGATGGGCGACAGCTGAGCGAAACTACCTTGAACGGGACGACGAGCGCAACTTCATAGGTCTCAAAACATGCATTTCAGATAGACCAGGCGAACGCTATATCGGGGTTAAATTGGAGGGAGAGGCTAAGAGGCTGTCTCAGGTATCGATGAGGGAGAGAGTAATTTTTTTTGGAGACCTATTTAAAAATTTCCTTCGTATTAGTGAAAAAATACCCGATGCTGATAGTCCTTGGCCTGATCCAGAATTTGTCCTCAAATTATCCAGTGCACCACACACCCTGTTGATGTGGGACCAAGAAAAAACACGGGCTTTCATTTCGTTCCTGCGTAAATTCCCCATGATGTCGCGAGCAAGCCGATATTTAGTCATAGCTGTGGAGCGTTACTGTGCAACCGACCCTAATTGGGAGGGATGTTGTCATAACGGATGGAGATGGTAATGAAGCTGATATCCGTCAATGATGTAGTCCGAGATTTTATCAGAGAGGTCGGATGTGATCCTGAGAGCCTAGGCATTGACTCAGTAGAGGTGTTGTCATCTCTAGTTCGTCGGGCTGCTGGACTGCTGTGTCCCTGCACTAAGAAAATGCTACTCAAAAACATTACGCTGAGTCTTGATGGTGTTGCATCCAAGCCTGAAGCCATAAGGGACGCTGTCGATGAAACAGTTGAATTGCTTGTAGCACACGGCGATTTATTAGAACATAGCGACAGCACAGTGGACTCACCTCGAAGAAGTGAAGTCGTCATCAGTAGGGCTCCCTTATCGTTCGTCAAACGACAAAGTGGAGCCTGCGTAATCCTCGGCGTGGCACCTGATGATAGGCTTTTTTTGCCAGATGCCATTCAGGAGAAAATCCAGTATAACAACTTCAACCGAGTGATCCCGGCTGATGCTGCTCCGAATCTCGCAGAGCAGCTGACGGATATCGGACTCATCGAACTACCTTATGAGGCCTGGTCTAAATTTCCTAACGTCCTATCTCCGGATAGACACATTGACGAAATAGATCGCAACTTGGCTTCATCGCTGGCTCATGACACTGATAATATCGATGGGCTTAGAATCTTGGATCCTTCAACTCCTGTTGAATTCTATCCAGCTCGATGGGTTATACCAAAGGAAAAGACAGGGCAATTTATTGGGCGTCGTCCTCAGGCTTATGGTGCTGACCTTTGGTGCTATGTGCATCTGGTTCAAGGGCGACCAAAGCGTTTTATAGATCTACCGCTACTAGGTAGTCGGTGGCGAGGGTGCGACGAAGCTTGGCATCTTCAGGCGGCCATCGACGCGATCTCTGGGAATCCTCAGCAATATGGGGTGCGAGAGGGTGCGCAGGACTACAAGATAGTTGACCTATACTCGCCAATCCCTAGCTGGATACAACGCCGGTGGGTCATGGTCGGTGTGTCAATTCCCCGCGAGCGATGTCTACTCTCCTTCAGGTTTCACTCCACAGAAATTGACGAGGAGATTAAGTTTGCGAAAGAACATCTCTGGTTGACCGAGAGAACGAGAAAAGGATGATTTGGAGGGGTTAAAATGTCGTCATTAACAATCCAGCAAACAACCGAACAACTTCACAAGGCACTGAAGGAATACATCGAGGCGGCCTATCACATCAGCAACCCACGGCTGGTGGCGCAGAGAAGCCGCTTACTCGATGAGCCAGGCATCATATCTCAGAGGGCTTATATAGAAAGTACTCCGAAGTATCAGCTAGGCGACTACTTGAAAGACCTTGGTCTAGACCCAGAGGTTCTCAGACTTTTTCTGTCAGTCTCCAAAGTGGAGGGGGACAAGCCGAAGTTGGTCTACGATCCTCCTTATGAGCACCAAGCTCGGTCTCTCAAGGAATCTCTTGTAAACGGGAAGAGTCTTGTTGTGATGACCGGGACTGGATCAGGTAAGACGGAGTGCTTTCTCTTCCCCATACTGGGAAAACTTGCAGTAGAAGCCTGCCACCACCCTGAGACATTCAGGAAACATTCAGCTATCCGCGCCCTGGCTCTCTACCCGATGAATGCTCTGGTCAACGATCAGCTTGGCCGCTTGCGCCTGCTTTTCGGAGATCCTCGAATCACTGGAAAATTCATGGAGTGGGCGGGACGTCCCGCACGATTCGCCAGGTATACGGGCAGGACGTTATACCCCGGAGTACGGAACATCAAGAAAGATCAAACACGACTGTTGCCAATCCGTAAGTATTACGTGGATTTGTTGGAGAAAACCGCCGGACCGCTAGGGCCGGGGCGTGAAAAAGCTGAAAGGCTGATAGCAGAACTGAAAAAGCGGGGCAAGTGGCCGGCAAAGCCGGACCTGAAAGCTTGGTATGGTGAGGATGGCAGTCGCTGGCAGGATAGCGAGGGAAGGTTCCAACGTTGCGTTACCTTGCCTGGAGATCCGGAACTGCTGACCCGCCACGAGGCGCTGGGCACGCCCCCCGACATCCTGGTTACCAACTACTCGATGTTGGAATACATGCTGATGCGCCCTTTGGAGCGTCCCATCTTCGACAGGACCGCTGAATGGTTACGGTCCGATCCTGCGGCGAAATTCCTGCTTGTCGTTGACGAAGCCCACCTTTATCGCGGGGCAGCTGGTGCTGAAGTTGCTCTTCTCCTCCGAAGGTTGCGAAAACGCCTTGATATCTCACCGGAGAGAATGCAAGTCATTTGCACTAGTGCGAGCTTCAAGGATCCGGAATACGCGAGGACCTTTGGTGCGCAACTCACGGGTACGCCTGTTGAGAGTTTCGTTTGCATCAAAGGAAAACTGCTGCTCCACAGCGACGCGGCGCCCGGAAAACTTGAAGACGCTACTGAGCTTGCCAGGATTGATATGGAGAAGTTTTATTCCGAAGACGGAGAGGATCGACTCGAAGAAGTTAAATCCCTCCTCGAGTATCGAGGCATAACCCAATCCGAGAACGTTCAGACAGGGTTGTACGAAGCCTTAGCGAATTACAAGCCGATGGGTGAGTTGATCAATATCACTATGAAAGAAGCCCAACCAGTCGATACGCTTGCCGGTAAGATTTTTCCGGACGTCGATACTAATAGCGCTAACCGCGCGGTAACTACATTGGCCGCCCTCGGAAGTTTGGCGAGGCGGGCTCCGAATGAGCCAGGGCTTCTTCCATGTAGGGTGCATTCCTTCCACCGAGGGCTCGCGGGCCTCTGGACATGCATGGATCCAAATTGTACAGAGCTCGATCCAACCGACAGAGGTGATATAGGAGGGAAGATATACCCACAGCCAACTGAAGTTTGCGGATGCGGCGCCCGGGTGCTTGAGCTTTACACATGCAGATATTGCGGAACGGCATATGCCAGGGCCTATACGGATGACGTCGACAACCCGTCATTTCTCTGGCCCATTCCCGGTGAGATATTCATGACCAATGAAGGTCTGACGGGAAAGCTCACGCCTATCGATCTCTTACTTGAAGAGCCATTGTTGGACCATACAACGCTGCAGGAGTTCGATCTGGTCACGGGAAGACTTAATCCAATGTCACCTGGCGATCGCATGCGGCGGGTGTTCATCCGAAACTTGACAGTTCATGTAGAGGACGTCGGAGACGATGAAGGAGAGGAAGATGAGGATGGCGGATCGCCTACCGGGATAAGTGGGGAGTTTATACCGTGCGCTGTTTGCGGGAAAAAAGATCGGGGGAAATCGGCCGTTCAGGATCACGAGACGAAGGGTGAACAGCCGTTCCAGGCATTGATCGCTCGCCAAATCTTTGTTCAGCCACCCAGTTCTGCGAAACCCACGCAGCATGCTCCTTTGCAGGGACGAAAGGTACTTGTCTTCTCGGACAGCAGGCAGACTGCCGCAAAGCTTGCCCCCAAACTTCAAGATACCTCGATGAAGGATGCGTTGCGCCCTCTCATTGTTTGCGGATTTTCAAAACTCCGGTCTATGCCGAAGGTTGGTAGCGATCTCAGCCTGAATGACATCTACTTCGCAATCCTTCTGGCTACGAACTTGCCTCAGCCCTTCAGCGTCCGTTTAAGACCGGAGATTCAACGCAGTGCTGGTGAAAGTTTTTTGCCCGCATTAAATAACGTCTCCGAGGAAATTAAGAACGGTATTCTTGAACGTGAAGTGGATCTCGCCCGTCTTCTTTCGAAGTTTCGTGAAGAAGAGCGGCCTCCAATGTCACTGCTCAAAGGAATAAGGGATGTCTTATTCAGTCGGTACCTTGGCATTGAGGATCTTGCGCTCGCCACGATCATTGAGCGGGAAGAGCACCAAGCAAAGATCAAAAGCTTGAACAATATTCCCGGAATCGCTGAGACTGACGATCAGAAACTTGCTCTTACTCGTCTGTGGGTCAAGAGCTGGGGGAAAGACATATGGCTCAGCTATACACCTGGGCAAATGTGGATGGCCAAAGGTGGGATTCGTGGGAAAAAGATGGCCATACCAAGAATCATCGAAAAATACCTTGGTGGTAAAACCGAAAGAGCCATCTTCAAAAAAGACTGGCTTCCGGCTTTGTTCAACACTTTCACTAAAATCATGTCGGGAAACATATATCAGATGAAAGGAAGTGCACTAACGCTCTTTATTGGAGGTGAATGGGGCTATTGTCAGTCGTGCCGCACGACGCAAAGACCTTTCCCGGGACTCAATAAATGTATTAATCCTGGATGCTCAAGGCATACGGTCGACAAGATCAACCCGGATACCGACGAAGTATACATGGCACGGAAAGGATACTATCGGGATTCTACATTGGAGTTCCTTAAAGACCCTCCCAAACCACCGATGGCCCTTATAGCAAGAGAGCACACCGCACAGCTCAACACAGCCCAAGCCGAGGATATTTACTCGAAGGCTGAATTACACGAACTCCTGTTTCAAGACGTCGACATCGGTGACGTCGAGGGGGAGGGGGAACATCCTGCGATCGACATCCTGTCTTGTACCACGACAATGGAAGTCGGTATTGATATTGGGGCTCTCTCAGGCGTTGCGTTGAGGAACATGCCTCCTGCTCGCGCGAACTACCAGCAGAGATCCGGACGTGCGGGACGCAGGGGTGATGCGATCGCGACCGTAACAGGATATGCAAGCGCAGGCAACAGCCACGACGAGCATTACTTCCAGAATCCCGAGCAGATGATCCGTGGAGACGTTGCAGACCCGATCCTTGCCTTGGACAACTACGATATTACCAAGAGGCATGTCACTGCTTACCTATTGCAGAGATACCACAGAGAACGTTTGCCGGAAATGCCGCCCCTGGAACGTGGTGCACAGCTCTTTGAGGTTCTTGACACCGTATCGATGTTCAAGCGAAATTCGAGTCGGATCAACCGGAACGACTTCGTGCAATGGCTTTCTGAGAATGAAGAAAAGATCAAAGAGGAACTCGACTCTTGGATACCTATTGATCTTAAACGAGGGGAGAGACAGCATCTGATCGATCATGCTATCGAGGAAACAAAGAATGCAATCGATGAAGCAATTGCGTGGAATTTGGGCGAAGCCTTTTCGGGTGGTAATGGATCCCAGGCTGCACAGGGAGCCACCGAAAATGGTGGAGAGGAGAAAACCACAGCGGGTGGCGTCGAAGTGGCTCCAGAAACTGGAGAGGAAACGACTAAGGACGCCGTCAAGGCGGACGAGATGCTTCTCAATCGTCTTCTCTACAAAGGAGTCCTTCCGAGATACGCCTTCCCCACAGATGTGGCGACGTTCTACGTCTTCGACAACGTCAAATCGACATCCTTCAGGCCTGTATTCAGGTACTCGCCGTCGCAAGGACTTCCCGTAGCGCTAACCGAATACGCGCCTGGTAGGCAGATCACGGTAGACAACAAGGAATGGGAATCTGGAGCGATCTATTCCCAGATGTCGGAAGATCGATACATCGCTTGGCAGCGGAAGCGGTTGTACTACGAATGCGAGGCGTGCCAGTATGCAAAAACCGAATACTACGACCAAGACTTGAGAGGCGAAAGGAGAGATTGCCCTGCGTGCGGTGGGCATAACACCTTTGGGGAATCGCGCATATGGTTCAGGCCTCCCGGGTTTGCCCATCCCATCGACAAGCCCGAAGGGACTTCGCCGGACGACCAGCCGATCATCAGTTACGCTACCCGGGCAAAACTAACCTTGGGAACATCGGACGCTGCTTGGGAGAAGCTGAATGGCCAGATCAAAGTTTGCTCCGTCCGCGATTACCTACTTATGACCAACAGGGGGGCAAACAAGGAGGGTTACAACTATTGCCTGCGATGTGGAAGGATACTGCCTGTTGCCGCCCCAAACAATAACGTATCGTTCGCCCACAGAAAGCCATACTTTGACGACAGATCCCCCGATTGCGAAGGCCACCTCGCCGTGAAAGGCATTGTACTTGGGACGGATTTCATATCCGACATATTGTTGGTCTCCTTTGACTTGAAGCCACCAGTCAAACTTTCTCCAGGATATTTCGGTACTCACGTCGCGTTGCGAACAATTTGCGAGGCCCTTGTAAAGGCCGCATGCAACCGGCTGGAAATCGAAGCCAGCGAATTGCTCGCCGAATACCGGCCATCGCTTACGGAAGCAGGAAAAAGAGGCGAGGAAGCAGAGGTTTTCATCTATGACACGCTCCCAGGCGGTGCAGGATTCTCCAGACGGGTCAGTGAAATGGGGCTCGAGGTTTTCAGGGATGCGTTGCAGATACTCGAAGAGTGTCCGAGAGGTCACGACTGCGACGCTTCTTGTTACAGGTGCCTGAGGAATTACCAGAACAAGCGAGAGCACGAATTGCTAGACCGGCATTCAGCTTCTAGGTTGTTGCGGTACTTGCTTTTTGGAGACTTGCCCCTCGCAAATTTGGACAAATCAGACGAGATGTTATATCAGGACCTACTGAGGCAGAAGGTCTCCGGTGTGCGCTTCGGGAGAAATGTAAGGATTGAGCTCCCCAAAATAGGCGGTGTTATTGCTCCCATTCTTGCAGAAAGAGACGATGGGCAACGATTTATTATTGCAAGCAACTCCTTCCTGACTCCAGATGTCGCGCCGTCGAGAGAATTGGAGGAAGCGAGGAAGTACTTCAAGAATATAATCCTGAAAGAAGATCTCAGGATTAAGAAGGGTCTTCCTTTTGTGTCTTTGGAAGTGATCAATAGGCTTACCGGGGGTGATCTATCGGGGTCATTAGGGTCAAGTCTTGCCTTTTGATAATTGACTTTAAAGTCCTTGGAGTCGTGCAGTTTGAGTAAAACTCAGTTGCGTCAGCCTCAGAATTACGTTGAGAGTACAGAGTGAGGAGTACAGAGTGACGTTGTTGCACCCGTTGCGTTGTTGACATTTGATAAGTTACGGCCTCCGTCACTCGAGCATCGGGACGCGAGGGTCTTTGATCGTTGCATTGTCCCAATTTTGATTCTCTCCACATAATACACCGAGTTGGATCGGGTTCATGCGGCAATGCTTCTCCAGGCTGGCGGTCAGTCGAACGCCCTCCGGGCGCTGCTTAAAGCAGAACAGGAGCGCGGCCCGGATTTCTTGCGACTGGCAAACGCACTATCGGCGCTCTATTCGCGTGAGAGCGAAGAGAAGAGATTGCTGGATGCGATGCTTTTGGCTGTGCCGAGGTGAATATAATATAAGGCAAAAGGAATAAGTAAAAGGGAAAAAAGGCCTTGCTATTTTCCACCACAAAAGGCATAATTGAAGCATGAACGTAGTGGAAAAAGACAAGGTCATCAGCGGCATGCTCCGGGACGAACTCAAGCGGTGCCAGGAAATGCTCGCGGGTCTGCAGAAGTCCGTAGCAGCGCTTCCCAAAGGCGTTCTGAATGTCCGAAAGAAGAGTTACAAAGAAAAAGCTTATTCTTACTACTCCCTGAAATATCGTGACGGGAAGCAGGTCGTCAATAAGCACATACCGAACGCTGATGCGCCGGAGTTGGCGAAGAAACTCGAGCAGAGAAAGAAGTTCGAAAAGGAAGTCAGGGCGTATAAGAAAAAAATTGACTATCTGTCGAAAATCCTGAAAACCGGCAAAGGATGAACCCCGTTGTTGCAGAAACTCATCGGTATGGAATTGGTTAAATCGCTATCATTCGCTGCTAAACGATCTTTTTGTCAAACATACTGTCATTCAGGATTAATGAGTTTCCGCAAGGTTTATGGATTTGCGTTTTCAGGGTGAGTTGGGGCGATACAATGCTGACTTTCCGACAATAATTTGCAACAACGGGGTGAAGGCATGCTGCTGACGATCCCGCTCCCGAATAAGGACATCTTTCCATCCGAAGTCGTGGAGCTTTTTCAGGCGCTCCACGACGCGGGTTTCTTTGAAGAGTCCATGCTGATCGGGAGCTGGGTCATGCCCCTGTATCAGGACGCGTTCGGCATATCCTATGCGCTTCGCACGCTGGACATTGATTTTGCAGTCAAGCTTGCTGCATCCGATAGGGGCAAGAAGTCCGATCTTGACGGCATTATCACGGCCTTGGGCTATGTTCCCGTCATGATGCAGTCAGGAATACGGAAGTTTACCCGCGAAAATTTCACCGTCGAATTCGTCGCTCACAGAAAAGGCGGAAGGGATGACGAAGTCGTGGCAATCAGAAAATGGAACATCACCGCCGCCCCTCTTCCATTCGTGAACATTCTCCTCGAATTTCCTTTTATCGCGGACTTCGGGAACTTCCGCGTGAGGGCGCCGATCCCGGAAGCATACTTTATACAAAAATTGCTTGCTGCCCAGAGAAGGCCCGGTGAGAGCAAGAGGGACAAAGACCTTGAACAGTGTTCCGTCATTGCGCGCAGGGTTGACCCGGGCAGGCTGGCAACGGTTGTCGGATCGCTTAAGCTTAGCGCGAAGAGCAGAAAAGCCATGCTTGCTTCCTGCGAGGCGATCAATTTTCCACCACAGAAGCTGGGATTGCGATGATATTGTGGGGGAAAAGTAAAAAATACATTTGCCTTTTTCCTTTTGAACGGCTATCGAGAAATTAGAAATTGAATAGCCCGGCTGAAATTGACACTCAATATTTCAATGAGTTATATTGAAGGACACTTGACAAGTGGTTCCATATATGGTATCAATCTAAATATCCAGGCGGGGCACAATCTTGGACAAAAGATGCGTTGATTTGTTGAAAAGAGCTCGGAACAATCCCGCCGGGCTGAGGTTTACGGAACTCTGCAAGCTCTGTGAATGCGCAAGCATGCATCTCGACAGAGTGAAGGGCTCGCACCACATTTATAAACGCGGAGATCCTTTCAGGCTTATATCCATCCAGAAAATGCCGGACGGAAAGGCAAAGAGCTACCAGGTCAGGCAATTGCTGGATTTCATTGAGGAGCACAATTTATAAACGGAGCGGACAATGTTCAAGTATTCCCTGCAAATAAAATGGAGCGATGAAGACAACGGCTGCATCGCAACGGCGCCGGAGCTGCCCGGCCTGAGCGCCTTTGGAAAAACCCAGGAAGAGGCGGTTTCCGAATTGAAGATTGCGGCGGAGGCGTATTTGGAAGCGCTGAAGGAATCCGGCCAGGCGATCCCGGTCCCGGAAAAAATGGCGCCCTACAGCGGCCAGATCAGGCTCAGAATGCCGAAAAGCCTTCACGCGAAACTTGCGGCCGCTGCCGCGACCGATGATATTTCACTCAATACCTATATCGTTTCGCTCTTGTCCGAACGGCAGGGCGCGAGGGAAGCGCTCAACCTGATCCAGACAATCACGGGAAAGGGCGCTCCTTCCCCGAATGTCCAAGGGTCCGCGCGGGGTGGTTCAGGCCGGTCTCAAGTCGCGAAGTTAAGCATGGTAAGAGAGAAAAAGACACCGTACAAATAAGAAAAAATAACCTTCCCTCGATTTCCCGGCAGCCTGGAAAACAAGAAGCCTGAGTACGATAACCGATCGAACCGCAAAGTGTTTTTACCTTACCTGATATCCGGAGCACGAGTATGGAACATCTCATAGAAAAACTGATCGAAGAAGCGCTCTTTGAGGACATCGGTCCCGGAGATATCACATCAGAGGCGGTGATCCCGGAAGAAGCCTCGGCAACGGCCGAGATCATTGCCAAGCAGGACCTGGTCCTTGCCGGCGTGCTGATCGCCCGTGAAGTGTTCCGCAAACTCGACCCGTGGGTCCAGTTCACGCCCCTCGCCCACGATGGCAACAGGGTGCAGTCCGGCTCCATTATCGCGCAGGTCCAGGGCAGGACCCGGATGCTCCTTGCCGGAGAGCGTGTGGCGCTGAACCTTATGCAGCACCTCTCGGGCATCGCGACCACCACGGCCAGATTCGTTGAGGCCCTCAAGGGCTCCCGCGCCGAGATCCTGGACACCCGCAAGACCCTGCCGGGCCTGCGGGCGCTCGAAAAATACGCGGTGCGCATGGGAGGCGGACGGAACCATCGTTTCGGCTTGTACGACGGCATCCTGATCAAGGACAATCACATCAAGGCGGCTGGCGGCATCATCAAGGCCATGGCCGGCATCCGAAATAAGGTCCACCCGCTGCTCAAGATCGAGGTCGAGGTGAAGACGCTGGACGAGGTGCGCGAAGCGATGGCCGCCGGAGCAACGATGATCCTGCTCGACAATATGCCGCCGGCACTCATGAAGCAGGCCGTCGGCATCGTTGGTGAGCGCGTCCTGGTGGAGGCCTCGGGCAACGTGACCCTCGATAACGTCAAGGCTATCGCTGAGACCGGCGTCGACTTCATTTCCTCGGGCAGCCTGACGCATTCTGCCCCCGCCGCCGACATCAGTATGAAGATAAAATAAAAAAAGGTTCATTCGTAATAAAGCTGAAAAGACAAGGTATGACCTCAGAAATAAAGGCTCGGAGAATAGCTTGTCCACAGATTTCGCAGATTTACGCAGATTTAGTATTTAACCAGGATTCAGGACGGTCGTTTATTAATCCGTGTAATCTGTGTCGCTTAGAAGCGCCTACTTTTGGAATCTGCGGACGAATTTTAGCCTTTCTCGGTTTCTGGTTTGTTCGGTTTTTTAAATTAAATACGAAAGGCCAATAAAATAAAGTGAAGCAAGGGACAGAGGGCCGGGATGTCATTTGCCCCGCCGCATCCTGAGCCCCTCGTATCGGGAACCATGAAGAAGGACGATATCCTGAGGCTCCTGAGGTCTTCCTCTTCCGGCCATGTATCGGGCGCCGCGCTTGCCGCCGCGATGGGCGTGTCCCGAACCGCCGTGTGGAAGCATATCAAGACGCTTGAGCGCGAAGGATATGCGATAGAGGCCGTACCGTCGAAAGGGTACCGCCTCACCGCGTCCCCTGATGTTATCGTCGCCGGCGACGTGAAGCAAGGGCTCGGAACGAAGACGATCGGCACAGAGATCCTGCATTATGCAGAGGTCGAGTCGACCAACACGCTTGCCATGGACCTCGCCAGGAAAGGCGCGGTTGACGGCACCGTGGTGATCGCCGAGTCCCAGACCGGCGGCAAGGGAAGACTTGGCAGGACCTGGACATCGCCGGCCGGCAACCTGTATGTGAGCGTGGTCCTCCGTCCGTCCGTCCCGATCTCCAAGGCGCCGCTCATCACTCTCATGGGGGCCGTTGCAGTCGCCTCCGGCATCAGGAGGCAATGCGGAGTCCCGGTTGGGATCAAGTGGCCGAACGATATCCTCCTGTCCGGGAAAAAAGTGTCCGGTCTTCTCACCGAGATGAGCGCGGAGACCGACCGGATCAGACATGTTGTGCTCGGGATCGGCGTGAACGTGAACATGGACAGCAGTGCGCTTCAGCCCGAGGTCCGGAGGATGTCCACGACGCTTGCTGCCGCTATGGGAAGACCGGTGGACCGGACCGCTCTCACGAGGACCCTGCTTACCGAACTTGATCTCTGGTATCACCGCTTTCTTAAGGTTGATGCTGAGGTGATTGCCGCGTGGAAAGAGCTGAACGTGACGCTCGGACATCGTGTGGCGGTGAGTGGAGGCGGTGTGAAACTGGAAGGGCTTGCCAGTGGCGTGGATACGGAAGGCAGGCTCATTCTCAAGCTGGACGATGGAACGCTCCGGCAGGTCTCTGCCGGGGACGTGACGATCGTGAAATAACAGGGTCCAGCAGCCAGGGGCCGGGATAATCCAAGGGATTCGGCCTTCTGATCTGGATTCCCGGAGCCTGATATTTCCGGAGGGAACATGCTTCTTGCCATCGACATCGGCAATACCAACGTGGTGCTCGGCGTATTCGAAGAAGAGCGCTTGCGTGAGAGCTGGCGCATTGGGACCAAGGCATCGATCACCGCCGATGAATACGCGGTGATCGTGAAGGACCTCTTTGCTTTTTCGGGTATTGACTTCCGGCAGATCGACGGGATCATCATCTCCACGGTCGTTCCGCCGCTGCTATCGATCATGTCCGAGATGGCCCGCAAGTACTTCAAGCTCGAGCCCATGGTCGTGACCAGCGAGCTCAAGACGGGGATCACGCTGAGCTATGAAAATCCCCGCGAGATCGGCGCCGACCGCATCGTGAACGCCGCCGCAGCATTCAGGCTCTACGGCGGGCCGCTCATCATCATCGACTTCGGCACGGCAACGACCTTTTGTGCCGTAACGAAGAAGGGTGAGTACCTGGGCGGCGCCATTACCCCGGGCGTGAAGATCTCCGCGGAGGCCCTGTACCAGCGCGCGGCGAAACTGCCGCGGGTCGAGCTTACTCGTCCGCGGACGATCATCGGCCGGGACACGGTCAGCGCCATGCAGGCAGGCATTCTCTACGGGTACGCCGGCCTCGTGGACGGGATCGTGGAGCGGATGAAGAAAGAGCTTTCCCCCGACGCCAGAGTGATCGCCACCGGCGGACTTGCCGAGCTCGTTACGCCCGAGACCAGAAGCGCTATCGAGGTCAGGCCGAATCTTACGCTCGAAGGCCTTCAGTTCATTTATGATGCAAACCGTTGATATTTCTATTGAATAATAAGCGGCCAGCCTGTTTACCGGACGGTCATAGTAAATAGCAGAAGGGTCCCATCCTTGACGATTCAGTGTTTTTGTGATATTTATTTCAATATCATTGCCTGGCGGGAGAATTGATGAAAATTTTGGTTGTTGACGATGAAGAGGGCGCACGGGAGCTCTTTAATACCATCTTGACCGATGAAGGCTACGAGGTCTCTCTCGCCATCAACGGGGAGGACGGCATCTCGCAGTTTAAGAACGCATTGTTCGACCTGGTGGTTACCGACATCAAGATGCCGGGTATGGACGGCCTCCAGTTGCTGCAGGAGATCCGGAAGACGGGCTCAAAGGCCGACGTGATCATGGTGACCGCCTACGGTGAAGTGGAATCCTACCTCAAGGCCATGAGCCTTGGCGCCGCCGAATATATCAATAAGCCCATCCGGATCAAGGAACTCAAGCGGATCGTCCACAAGGTCCTTACCGAGCGGAAGGCAAGACCGGGAGTCTGATGTCACGACTGCGCAAGGACCCCATCGTCGGCCGCTGGATCATTATCTCGAACGAACGGCCAAAAACTCCCCAAGACTACCATACCGAAGAACCGGAAGACGATGTGGCGCCGGCGGAGTGTCCGTTCTGCGGCGGAAATGAGTCCAAGACGCCGCCCGAGATAGCTTCCTTCCGCGCCGAGAAGACGTTGCCGAACAAAGAGGGATGGTGGGTCCGCGTCATCCCGAGCAAGTATCCCGTTCTGCATGTCGAAGGCAGCCTGGAGCGCGAGGGCAGCGGCATCTATGACTGGATGAACGGCATCGGCGCCCACGAGATCATCATCGAAAGCCCCGAGCATGCCCAGCGCCTCGAAGAACTGCCCGAAAGTCAGGTGGAGAAAATTCTTTGGTCCTACCGCGACCGGATCCTGGATCTCGAGCGCGACGAGCGGCTGCGGTACGTGCTGATCCTCAAGAACCAGGGCTGGGCCGCTGGTTCGGCCCTGAACCACGCCCATTCCCAGATCATCGCCACCCCCGTCATTCCCAAACTCGTGAAGGAAAAGCTGGACGGCGCCAAGTCCTATTATGACTACAAGGAACGCTGCATCTTCTGCGATATGATCCGGCAGGAGCTTGCGGACGCAGCGCGGGTGGTGGAGGAGACCCGGCATTTCATCGTGTTCACGCCCTTCGCGCCTCGGTTCCCCTTCGAGGTCTGGATCTACCCCAAAAAACACTCCTGCGCTTATGCCGACATCTCCAAGGAAGAAATCATGGATCTTTCCCGTTCGCTCCGGAACACGCTCCAGCGGATCGGGAAGGCCCTGGACAACCCCCCCTATAACTATATCCTCTACACCGCGCCGAACCGCGTTCCACGCCGCGGCCACTGGCACACCCTGAGCGATGACTTCCACTGGCACCTGGAGATCATGCCGCGCCTCACCCGGGTAGCGGGCTTCGAATGGGGCTCGGGGTTCTACATCAATCCCACCCCGCCTGAGGATGCCGCCAAGTACCTCAGGGATGTGAAGCTCTGATCCGCTAATGATCAATTACAGCACCAAGACAGCGCCGAGCTCGATCGAAGGCCGCGGTGTATTCGCGGCAGCGAAGATCCCGGGCCGGAGAAAGATAGGCGAAGTCACCGGCGAGATCATATCTGTCCGCACAGCGCGGAAGCGCGCGAAAGGCAGGTGCAGGATCTGCCTTATCGACCTGACCAACACGCACGCGCTCGACTGCACCGGAGGAAATGCCCTGCGGCTCCTGAACCACTCCTGCCGGTCGAACGCCTTTCTGCGGATCTGCCGGAACCGGGTCGAGGTGTATGCGAAGCGCGATATCAGGAAGGGTGAAGAGATAACGGTTGACTATGTCGAGTCGGCGCACAGCCATGGCATGAAGTGCGGGTGCGGACAGAAAGCATGCAGGGACACGATCTGAACCGGAAGATACACGGTGATTCGCAGCTTGCTGAACCGGTCTCTTGCAGCCTGATTCGTCATCCCTGGGGAACCGTGTCATCGAAGGCATAAATCAGGGCCCAGAGACCAGCAACAAATTGATGTGATTGAATTCTCACCTGCGCAGGAACGACGAAAATAAGCGAGACATATTTCAGAAGAATGTTATATTAAGAGGGAAGAAAAAGCGTATTCATCTTCGTATTTCGCTTCTCGCGGGAGATGGCAGGGAGCATCAATGCCGCGAAAGGATTAGGCAATGGACTTCTCAACAATAGTAGCCGTTACGCTGGTGCTGATCGGCGCGGCCTTTCTCTTCCGCTCCTTCAGTCCCGCCCAGGCCGCGAGGCGAAAGGTGCCGCAGGAGCTGCGGAAACAATGGCACACCATTCTGTACCTGATGTACTTCTTTTTTGCCGGATACCTGTTCTTCAATCTCATCCTTATTTATGATATCCCAGTTCCGAACGAGCTTGTGACCGGCGGCGTGTTCCTGGGCGGCGCCGTGTTCGTTTACATCGTCATTAATCTTTCCGGCGTGACCATCGGGAAGATGCGGAACGCCGAGGAGGAGTTGCAGTCCTTGAATGTTTCTCTTGAGCAGCGTGTCGAGGACAGGACCAGCGAACTCAAGCAGTCATACGAGTTCATCAAGACCGTGATGAACAGCATGCAGGACCCCATCTTGGTCATCGATGTCAAGACTTTCCAGATCATTGACGTGAACACGGCATTTCTTGATGAGTTTACATGCATAAAAAGCGACGTGATCGGCAAGACCTGTTATGAGGCGACCCATAATCAGACAAGCCCCTGCAGTCCGCCGAACGACCTCTGCCCCCTCACCGAGACAATCAGGACAAAAGGCCACTCCATGGCCGAACATGTACATGTGGACGGCCATGGAGAGAAGAAATACGTTGAGGTGCTGACTTCACCGATCCTGGATGAACAGGGAAACGTCATGCAGGCACTGCATATTGCCCGCGACGTCACGGAGCGGAAGAAGGCTACGGAGCAGATCCAGTTCCTTGCCTACTATGACGGGCTGACCGGCCTGCCGAACCGGCGGTTCTACAAGGAGTTGCTGGTCCGCGCCATCCAGTATGCCGAGCGGTACGAGAAGATCCTGGCCGTGTTGTTCATAGACCTTGACGGGTTCAAGCGGGTGAACGATACGCTCGGCCATGATGCAGGAGACCAGCTGCTGAAGGAGGTCGGGGGTCGGCTGGAGCAGTGCGTCCGAAAGAGCGATTACGTCGCCCGCCAGCGGGAGGAAGGCACCGTTCCTGACATGGTGTCGCGCATCGGCGGCGATGAGTTCATCGTGCTGTTGAATGACGTTGCCCAGGGGCGCGATGCGGCCCGCGTGGCGCAGCGCATGCTGAAATCCGTGGCCGCGCCCTGCACATTGAATGGGCAGGAGGTGCGAATTTCAGCCAGCATCGGGATCGCCCTGTTTCCGGCCGACGGCAAGGACGCCGAAATGCTGCTCAAGGGCTCAGATATCGCCATGTACCATGCCAAAGAGCAGGGCAAGGACAACTATAAGTTCTATTCATCCAGCTTGAACAAATCGGCACTTGAACGCCTTGCCCTGGAAGGCGAGCTGCGGCGCGCAACGGAAAAGGAAGAGTTCATCCTGCACTATCAGCCGCGGGTCGCGATCCCCGGAGGGCGCGTGACCGGCCTGGAGGCGTTGGTGCGCTGGAACCATCCCAGCCGCGGACTCATTGCCCCCGGCGAGTTCATTCCTCTTGCAGAGGAAATAGGGCTGATCGTGCAGATCGGACAATGGGTCCTCCGCACGGCCTGCGCTCAGCACCGGGCTTGGACAACAGCGGGTCTGCCTGCAGTCCCCCTGGCAGTGAACGTGTCGCGTCGACAGTTTGAGCGGCAGAAACTTAACGAGGTTGTTGCGAAGGTCCTGCGGGAGAGCGAATGCGATCCGCGCTATCTTGAACTGGAGATCACCGAAAGCATGATCATGCAGGATCCCGTTAAGATAGGCGAGATGCTCAGCAAGCTCAGGGCCATCGGGATCAGGATCGCCGTGGACGATTTCGGAACGGGATATTCCTCGCTCGACACGCTGAAGAAGCTCCCCCTCGACTATCTGAAGATCGATCGCTCCTTTGTGGCGAATATCACCGCTGCAGACGGGGACCGGGCGATCGCGTCGGCGATCATTGCTATGGCACACAGCCTGAAGCTCAAGGTGATCGCCGAGGGCGTGGAGACGGAAGAGCAGCTTGCCGTGCTGCGCGAGCTGGGCTGCGACGAGGCGCAGGGCTATCTGTTCAGCAAGCCGATGCCGCCTGAGGAGTGCGAGCGGTTCCTGAGGGAGCGGTTGAAGGTTTGATACGGGTCACTCCTGGGAAGGGAGCTATCTCGTCCTTTTGCGTGTATAGTTCAGCATGCCTCCCGCCAGTAATATCTCCCGCTGCCTGCCGCTCAAAGAATACTTAAGAGGGATGTTCCTTTTGGCGGTTTTGTTCATGAGCGACAGATCGGTGCCATCCGTCAGGGCCGCCGCGATCCCGGCGATCTCAAGCTCGTCTCCTGTCTCGACACTATCATAGTTAGCGTCCCGGGAGAACGTGAGGGGCAGGATGCCGAAGTTAATGAGGTTCGCGGCGTGGATGCGTTCGAAGGACCTGGCGATCACGGCCCTGACGCCGAGGAACATGGGGCAGATGGCCGCGTGCTCCCGGCTTGAGCCCTGGCCGTAGCTCGTTCCCGCCACGACGATATTGTGCACACCGGCCTGCTTGTTCGCCAAGGCCTTTTTCGAGAACTGCGGATCGAGTCCCTCGAACACGAACTCGGCGTATTTCGGGATATTGGACCGGAACTTCAGCCGGGACCCCGCCGGCATGATGTGGTCGGTCGTGATCTTGTCGCCGACCTTTATCGCGACCCTGCCGATGATCGTATCGGGCAGCGGTTCGCCTTTGGGCGGATCGCCGATATTCGGCCCGCGGGAAACCGTGACGGTCTCAGGCCGGTCAACCGGCGGCAGCACCATGCTGTCGTCGATCCAGAAGGCGACAGGCGTCTCGATCACGGGATAGTTCGATCCCAGGTCGCGCGGATCGGTGATAACGCCGGTCAAGGCCGCAGCGGTCGCGCTTTCCGGGCTTGCGAGGAAGACCTTCGCGCTCTTTGTGCTTGAGCGGCCCTCAAAGTTCCGGTTGTTGGTGCGGATGGAGACCGCGTCGGTCTTGGGCGCCTGGCCCGCGCCGATGCAGAAACCGCAGGTGGACTCGAGTATCCTCGCACCGGCGGCGATCATGTCGGCAAGAGCGCCGTTCGATGCGATCATCTCGAACACCTGGCGTGAACCTGGCGCGACGCCGAAGCTTACGTCGGGATGCACCCGATTTCCCTTCAGCATGCCGGCGACGATCATGAGGTCGCGATAGGATGAGTTGGTGCAGGAACCGACCATCACCTGGTCAACTTTCGTTCCCGCGAGCTCTTTCACGGCGGCGATGTTGTCCGGTGAGTGGGGTTTTGCCATGCGCGGAACGAGGCCACCCAGATCGATATCGATGGTCCGGTCGTAGTCCGCGCCGGGATCAGCCGCGAGCGGAACCCACTGGTCCTCGCGCTGCTGGGCCTTGAGAAACGCGCGGGTAATCTCGTCGCTCGGGAACACCGAGGTGGTGACGCCGAGCTCGGCGCCCATGTTTGTGATGGTCGCGCGCTCGGGCACCGAAAGTGTGGCGACGCCATCGCCGCTGTATTCGATGACCGTACCCACGTTGCCTTTGGTCGTAAGGAGCTCAAGGACCGCGAGGATCACGTCCTTTGCCGAGACCCATGGTTGAAGCTTTCCCGTGAGGTTGATCCTGACGACCTTCGGGCAGGTGAGGTAGAAAGGTCCCCCGCCCATGGCAACGGCGACATCAAGCCCGCCCGCGCCGATGGCCAGCATGCCAATGCCGCCGCCTGTGGGGGTATGGGAATCGGAGCCCAGAAGCGTCCTGCCCGGCCTGCCGAAGCGTTCGAGATGGACCTGGTGGCAGATGCCGTTGCCCGCCTTGGAATAATAAATCCCATGCTTTGCCGCCACGGTTCGCAGGTATCGGTGATCATCGGCGTTCTCGTAGCCGTCCTGCAGCGTGTTGTGGTCGACGTAGCTCACCGAAAGCTCGGTCTTCACCCGTGGCACGCCCATGGCCTCGAACTGGAGATAGGCCATGGTGCCGGTGGCATCCTGGGTCAGGGTCTGGTCTATCCTGATGGCGATCTCGGTGCCCGGTTCGAGCTTTCCCTCGACGAGATGTGATGCGAGGATCTTGGTGACGATGTTCTTTCCCATTCAATACGCTCCTCTAAAAAATAGTGAAGAGCATTATATTTCAAACCAGAAGATAAAGGCAACAGGAAATAGCGAGGCTCCGGTTGAAAAGCCCGCTCTTATGTGCTATGCTTTAACCGTTCGTGCAGATATCATCGGCTAGTGAGGAGGATACAATGGTACAGAAGGCCAGTCCGAAACTTACGGAAATGATGAACCAGGCGATCGCCGGGGAGCTCCAGGCCATCGTGCAGTACATGTGGCACCACATCATGGTGAAGGGATTGAACTCGGCGTCCCTCATGGAAGTGTTCGAGGAGATCTCCGTGGAGGAGATGAAGCACGCCGAAAAGATCGCCGAGCGGCTCTTCTATTTCGATGTCGCTCCCACCACCAAACCGAACCCCATCGCCAAGGGCGGCACGCCTGAGCAGATGCTCAAGGCCGATGTGCAGGCCGAAGAAGAGGCGATCACGCTCTACAAGGACATCATCAAGCAGGCCGTGGCCGAGAAGGACGAGACCACGCGGCTCCTGTTCGAGCAGATCCTTTCCGACGAAGAGCGCCACCACGACACGTTCACCACGCTGCTGGGACAGTAATTTTATTGCGTACACACTGTTCCGCCTGCGCGCAGCATTCCCGTAAACTGCGCACATGCATCCCACATATAGAAAGGCAGGCGCATCCGCCTGCCTTTTGCTTTACCGTGTCTCCTCGTCTCCGCGTCTGAATTTCTTACGGCATCTTAAACTCCTTGCCTGCCAGCCTGACCGTGAGTACCGGGCAGGGGGACTTGCGAACGACCTTTTCCGCCGTACTGCCGAAGAGCATATGGTCGATGCCGGTCCTGCCATGGGTCCCGATGACGATCATGTCGGCGTTCTTTTCCTTTGCCGTCCTGATGATCTCTACAAAGGGCACGCCCCGGACCACCGCCTTCTCCACGTCCTTTACCTTTTCGGCCGCCTCCGCACCCCATTTTTCCATTTCCCGTGAAGCGCTTTTCTGCATATCTTCCACAAGGTCAGCGGCCGATATGGAGGAGGGGATATACCATTCGGCGATGCTGATGTCCTGGATCACATAGAGCAGGATAAGCTTTGCCTTGTAATCCCGGGCCAAGGCGATGGCATAGTCCATGGCCGCCCGGGCGCCTTGCGAAAAATCCGTCGGGAAAATGATCGTCTTGATCTGCATGGCTGCCTCCTTGGCCTTGTGTCTCCGGTACTTCAAGTGTAGCGCTCATCCTCCTGTCTGTCAAACAAAAATATGCTTTTAAGCCAAGGTCTTGTGCTTGAATACGAACGATTTGTCATTTTACAAAAAACTGATAGACTGTTTGCTAACTTCTTTATATATAAGGAATGCAGGCGCCGAGATTGGCCGAAAAGAAAAGAGCGAAGGAAGGAGGCGGTCCTTATGATGAAGCGTATGGCTTTGCTCGCGGCTGTTCTGGCAGTGATGGGCGTGGCAGGCGCCAACGCCGTGGAAAAGTACGGTGTTCCCGTGTACCCCGGCGCCGAATATGACGAAGGTACGACCCGCTATCTCGACGATGTGCTGTATATCGAGGGCGAGGCCTACCGTACACCGGAAAACCCTTCCACGGTCGCCGAGTTCTACGCGAAGCAGGGACTGACCCCCGCCAAGGCCAAAGCCAAGGCCAAGGCGCATGCCGTCTTCAAAAAAGAGGGTGTCGAGGTGACCATTCAGGGTCCGCCGCGGAAGGACATGACCAGCGGACAGAAGATGGAGGATACGCTGATTACGATTACGAAGGAAGATTAGCGTCACGACGTTGTTCCCTTCCGCTCGCGAGACCGCGCTGCCCTACGATGAAAACCGCGCATTTCTTTCTGTAAGGCGTGGAAACTGCTGAATAACTCGCAAAAAACCGTTGACAATCGATGCGCAGACTGTTATAAAATACGCTCTATGCTTCAGGCCACCGAAAAGATCTGGTTAAGCGGTAAGTTCGTACCCTGGAACGATGCCAAGATCCATGTGCTGACGCATACGCTGCACTACGGCACAGGCGTGTTCGAGGGCATCCGCTGCTACAAGACGGATTCTGGCTCCGCCGTATTCCGCCTGAAGGAGCATGTAAACCGGCTTTTCACCTCGATGCATATCTGCCTGATGGAGTCCCCGTTCACCCGCGAGCAGGTTTTCGAGGCGATCCTTGAGACCATCCGGGTGAACAAGATCGAGGCCTGCTACATCAGGCCGATCGCCTATATCGGCTACGGCGCCATGGGGATCTTCCCCAAAGAGAACCCCATCGACATCGCCATCGCTGTCTGGCCCTGGGGCAGTTACCTTGGTGAAGACGGGTTGAAGAACGGCATCCGCGTCAAGATCTCGTCATTCAGCCGGCCTCACATCAACTCAACGATGGTGCGCTCCAAGACGTCGGCAAACTATGCGAACTCGCTCCTGGCAAAGCGCGAGGCGCTCAAGGACGGGTACGACGAGGCCATGCTGCTAGACACCGACGGCTATGTCGCCGAGGGAAGCGGAGAGAACGTCTTCATCGTGCGGAACGGCAAGCTCAAGACGCCGCCGCTGACGGCGATCCTGGAAGGCATCACGCGGGACACCATCATTCAGCTGGCGCATGAGCACGGCATCCCCCTCGTGGAGGAACGGTTCACCCGGGACGAGCTTTATATCGCCGATGAGGCTTTCTTTACCGGCACCGCAGCCGAGATCACGCCGATCCGCGAAGTGGACAACCGGAAGATCGGGTCCGGCAAGCCGGGGCCGATCACTCAGAAGATGCAGACGGCGTTCTTCGACATCGTCCACGGCAGGGACAAAAAGCACACGTCATGGCTGGCGCCGGTAAATAAGTAATAGAATAACCCCGAAAGGCCGCGATCTTTGTACCGGTCGCGGCAGATTTTTCAGCAAGTGCCGAAGTGGTGGAACTGGTAGACACGCACGTTTGAGGGGCGTGTGGGGCAACCCATGGGGGTTCGATTCCCCCCTTCGGCACCATTTTTACCGTTTTACCGGAAGCAGAACGAGAGGTGTGTTCCCTATCCCGGTCATTCACCGTGTCAGGCGATTTCCGCCTGACTTCTTTTTTTCCGGCGACGCCATCCTGCGTTCACGGAAAGGTGGCCTCTTCGGAATCCTATGCTGAGTCGATCGATCATTTTCCTCCTTGCTATCACCCTGCTGCCTGTCGCGGCAACGGCCCAGGAGCCGCACGCCAACGGCGTCAGCCTCGGCATCATTTCCGTTCCCCTTGCCAACGTCCGTGAAGAGCCCCTGCCCAAGTCCCCGATCATCACCCAGGTCCTGCTTGCTGATGAGGTGCGGATCCTGGAAAAACAGGAGTACCGGTACCGCATCGCCATTCCGGGCCAGGGAAACCGCGAGGGCTGGATCCATCAGGAAGCGGTGCAGGTCCCTCGCGACAAAGGGAGGTCCTACCTTACGGCCGACCGGCAATGGATCGTTATCACGGCCCCGAAGACGCCGGCCCTGATCCTCGACAAGCTCGGCAACCACAACGTTTCGCTCTATGCGGGAACGCGGCTGCCGATACTGGATCGGGATGCAAATGGATACAAGGTGCAGTTTCCCGACCGGACAACAGCCGTTATTGATGCCGGAGATGCGATACCTGTCAAACCCCGCAATCCTTTACTGAACGACGTGACTCCAGCGAAGCTTGCTGCAACAGCCCGGAAGTTTCAGGGTGCCCGCACGTTCAGCGGAGGGATCACCGTCCAGGGCATGGACACCCGCGGACTTATCTACATCGTTTACCGGATCCATGGCGTCGACCTTGACACGGAACGGGATGTCCTGAAGACAAAGACCGTGAAGGTCCCGAAGAAGGAACTGCTCCCCGGCGACATCCTCGTGTTCAACGGCGAGGGACTCGGGCTCTATGTCGACCACGGTCAGTTCCTGCATTCCGTCAGAAAGGCCCGCGTCCAGTTTGGCGGCATCCACGAACGCCGTTTCGCCAACGCCCTTCTGTACGGGCTCCGCGTCGCAGGCCCGGAGCCCGACCAGAAGAAGCTCCCGGCGGAGATGACCGCGGACGAGATCATGATCACCCAGGGCCGCGCCGCCGAACTGCCGCCGGGTGGACGTATTGCCTATTGGGCCGGAAGGTTCATCGGAACGCCCTATGACACCGACCACCTGGGATGGTACGTACGCACGAACCGCATCGTTGCCGATGAGAAGGTTGACTGCATGTATCTCACGTTCCGCGCCGCCGAGCTTGCGCAGTCCGCAACGCCGGGCCAGGCGATAGAGCGGGCGCTTTCCCTCCGGTTCGTCACCCAGGGCAGGCTCGACGACGGGCTGGTCCAGAACTATAGCGAGCGTTTCGAGTACGGCGAGGACATGGTATTCAGCGGCAAGTGGGGCAGGAATATCACCGGCGACATGGGCGCAACGAAGACCATCAAGGGCTCGCGGGGCCGAGATGAGGTCACCATCCTTCCCAAACAGACGCTTCTATCCAGAAAGCTCCAAAAGCAGCTTCGGGACGGCGATATCATCTACTGGGTCAAAGACCCGGCCAAGCGCGTCGTTGAAGAGATCGTCGCCCATCTTGCCATCATCCGCGTCAAGAGCGGAAGGCCTTACCTTATCCACGCCTCGGGCAGCAAGAACAAGTGGAGCACCCCGAACGGCGGAGTGGTAAAAGAGGTCCTTTTTGCCGATTACGTGCGCGACTCGAAGTTCATCGGGGCGTTCGTGACGAGATTCGAGCAGTAGCGGTTTCCAAACAAATATTTTTTGACAACCCTTCCCGCCTTTGCTATTCTCTCCCTAAGTACCGGTCCATCCTGAAGGAGCCAGGAGCCAGAAGTCAGGAGGCATTCTTCTTATCCTGGTCCTTTTCTCCCCACTCCGAAACCCTCGGCCTGAGCTCGGGTCGAAGGCTCCGCATTTCAAAAAGGAGTCTCCATGCTTGCCAAGGTCATGAGCGCTGCTGTTCTGGGCATCGACGCCTATCCCGTCGAGGTAGAGGTCGACATCGCGAGCCGCGGTCTGCCGTTCTTTTCCACCGTGGGCCTGCCCGACGCGGCGGTGAAGGAGAGCAAGGAGCGTGTCCGCGCGGCGCTCAAGAACACCGGATTCGACTTCCCGCTGAAGCAGGTGGTCGTGAACCTGGCGCCAGCGGACATCAAGAAAGAAGGGTCGGCCTTCGACCTGCCCATCGCCATCGGCATGCTGATCGCCGAGGGCGTGCTCACGCAGGAGATGGTGGAGGGTTACCTTATCGTGGGCGAGCTTGCGCTTGATGGACGGGTAAAGCCGGTGCGAGGCGCTCTCTCCATGGCGGTGTTTGCGAAGAAAGCCGGCTGCCGGGGCATGATCATCCCGGCGGACAATGCGCCCGAGGCGGCGGTCGTCGAGCCGGTCCCTGTCTTCGGGGTTCGGACCCTGCCGCAGGTCGTGGAGTTTCTGACCGGCGCAGCGAGCATCGATCCCGAACGCATCAACGTCCAGAGCACCTTCGAGGCGTTCTCGGCGTATCAGGAGGATTTCGCCGAGGTCCGCGGACAGGAGCACGCCAAGCGGGCCATCGAGATCGCCGCTGCCGGCGGGCACAACATCATCATGATCGGCCCGCCCGGCTCCGGCAAGACCATGCTCGCCAGGCGGCTCCCGTCCATCCTGCCGCAGATGAGCTTCGACGAGTCCATCGAGACCACCAAGATCCACAGCATTATGGGCCTCCTCCGGCAGGGCCAGCCGCTCATTGCCACGCGGCCCTATCGTTCGCCGCACCACACCATCTCCGACGCAGGGCTCATCGGCGGCGGCCAGGTCCCCAAGC
The DNA here is from genome assembly GCA_964412455.1 of uncultured Nitrospiraceae bacterium. Taxonomy (GTDB): domain Bacteria; phylum Nitrospirota; class UBA9217; order UBA9217; family UBA9217; genus JAAXXJ01. The sequence continues at coordinate 41,434 of CAYPOT010000007.1, forward strand.
CCGGCGAGGTGAGCCTGTCGCACAACGGCGTGCTGTTCCTGGACGAGTTGCCGGAGTTCAAGCGCAACGCGCTTGAGGCTCTCCGCCAGCCGCTCGAGGACGGCCACGTCACCATATCCCGCGCCCTTACGTCGCTCACCTACCCGGCCTCGCTGATGCTCGTCGCTGCCATGAACCCCTGCAAGTGCGGCTTCCACGGCGACCCTCTGCACCAGTGTCTCTGCACTTCGCACCAGATACAGACCTACCGCTCCCGCGTGTCGGGCCCGCTCATGGACCGCATCGACATCCACATCGAAGTCCCGGCAATCAAGTTCAACGAGATCTCCTCCGACGTTCCCGGAGAGCCGTCGGGCGCGATCCGCGACCGCGTAACCTTCGCCCGCTCGGTCCAGCAGGAGCGGTTCAAGGCCGACAGCATCTACGCCAATGCCCACATGAAGCCGCGCCATATCCGCAAGTATTGTAAAATAGACGCCGACTCCCAGCGGCTCATGGAAGCGGCCATGAACCGCCTCGGCCTGTCCGCCCGGGCCTACAATCGCGTGCTGAAGGTCGCCCGCACCATCGCTGACATCGAAGGCAGCGGCCCCATAGCGACGGAGCACATTTCCGAGGCCATCCAGTACAGGAGCCTGGACAGAAGGATAAGCTGAAAGCTCCGCGCGAAATATTATTGCAACTGGCCGCCCTTGACAATACATCAAAGATGATGTATATAAGAAATACGGTATGGAGGCGTGATTGTACAATCTTGTCTTGTTCACAGCCGAGAGGGGCGCTTCGCCTATAGATGATTTCCTCGACGGACTGGATAAGAAGTCGCGGGCGAAGGTGGCCGCGTATTTGTCGCTTCTGGAGGAAGAAGGGCCGAATCTCAAGCGGCCCTATGCCGATGTGGTCAGAGGGAAAATCAGGGAGCTAAGGATACACTATAGCTCGAATCAATATCGTGTCCTTTACTTCTTTCATGTGCGCGATCAGATTGTTCTGGTTCACGCCTTTTCTAAGAAGACGCAGCAATTGAAAGAGAAGGACATTGAGCTGTCAGAAAAACGCATGGAAGACTGGATGCGACGGTTTCCAGCAGGAGGTGGCGTATGAAGAAGGGGAAAGTAAGGACATTCAGAAGCCGCTTGCGCGAGGACCTCAAGGACCCTGAGTTCAAAGCGCATTATCAGGAAGAACGGCAGGCGCTTAAGCTGGCTATGAAGATCGCGAAGCTTCGCGAGAAAAAAGGTTTGTCGCAACAGCAAATGGCGAAGCTCATGGGCACCAGCCAGCAGGCGATATCTAGGATCGAGAGCGGGGAATATGAAGGATTCACGCTCAAGACATTGGAAAAGATAGCCGAGGCTACCGGCACGAAGGTCAAGATCGAGTTCGTTGCGGCATAGTTAACCCGCCATCTCTGAGGCCATACAATACCGGAGCTCGGATAGAAGGATAAGCTGAACCCTCCGCCGAATTAGCTCACGAGTTGACGATTCGACAAAAAAACACTATAGTAGGCCCCGAGATGAACGCTCCCGATCCAATCAACCGTGAAACGCCGGATACCGCTCCGGTCCTTTCCATCATCCCCCTGGGCGGCATCGGCGAGATCGGCATGAACTCCACCGTCCTGGAGTGCGGCGACGACATCATCGTGATCGACGCCGGGCTGATGTTTCCCGACCCCGAGATGCTCGGCGTGGACATCGTGATCCCGGACTTCACCTACCTCTACGAGAACCGCCATAAGGTCCGCGCCATTGTCCTGACCCACGCGCACGAAGATCATATCGGCGCGCTTCCCTTCCTGCTCCGCGAGCTCAATGTTCCCGTCTACGGCACCCGCCTCACGCTCGGTTTCGTGAAGGGCAAGCTCAAGGAGCATGGGCTGGACGAGGCGGTCGCGTTCATCACGGTCCGTCCCCGCGAGGTGGTCGAGATCGGCTGCTTCAGCGTGGAGTTCATCCGCGTGACCCATAGCATCGTCGACGGCGTGGGGCTCGGCATAACGACGCCCGCGGGCTGCGTGGTGCATACCGGGGACTTCAAGATCGACCCCACGCCTGTGGACAACGAGGTGATGGACCTCGGGACGTTCAGCGGATACGGCGACCGGGGGACGCTGGCGCTCCTGTCCGACAGCACCAACGCCCTGCAGGGGGGCTATACCTTCTCGGAGAAGGAGGTCCGGCGGGGGCTCGAGGAGATATTCCAGAAGGCGAAGGGCAGGATCGTCGTGGCAACCTTCGCCTCGAACATCCACCGCGTCCAGCAGATCATGGACGTGGCCGTGATGCACGGGAGAAAGGTGATCCTGAACGGCAGGAGCATGATCAGCAACGCCCTGATCGCGCTGGACCTGGGGTACCTGACCATGCCGCCGGAGACGTGGCTCAAGATCGACGCGCTCAAGAAACTGCCGGACGACCAAGTCGTGCTGATCACCACGGGAAGCCAGGGCGAGCCCATGAGCGCCCTTACCCTTATGGCGGCCAATGAGCACAAGCACTTCCAGATCAGGAAGGGCGACACCATCGTGCTTTCGTCCAAGATGATCCCGGGGAACGAGCGGGCCATCACGCGGATCATCAACCATCTTTTCAAGCACGGCGCCGAGGTCTTCTACGAGAAGGTCTCGGAGGTCCACGTATCCGGCCACGCGTCCAAGGAGGAGCTGAAGCTCCTGCTGAACCTGGTGCGGCCGAAGTTCTTTATCCCGGTCCATGGCGAATACCGTCATCTCGTGCACCACGCCAAGCTCGCGCAGAAGGTGAACATTCCCGAGGAGAACATCTTCATCCTCGAGGACGGCGAGGTGATGGAATTCACCGGCGGGACAGCAAGAAGGGCGGGGCGTGTCCCCGCTGGTCGCGTGCTGATCGATGGCAAGGTGCCCGGCGGCGTAGACACCGTGGTGCTCCGCGACCGCATGAAGCTGGCCCACGACGGCGTGGTAATCGTCATTCTATCTATAGAGAAGCTGACCGGGAAGGTCGTCTCGGGCCCGGACATCGTGTCCCGGGGTTTCCTCTTCGAGGACGCGTCGCAGGAACTCCTGGCCGAGGTGAAGCAGGTCGTGCTGGACACGCTCGTCGTGATGATCCCCGAGGCCAAAGGCGACTGGTCCATCGTTTCTGCGCGCGTCCGGAGCAGCCTCAAGAAGTTCATCAACAAGCGGCTGGACCGCAGGCCCATGATCCTGCCGGTGATCATGGAGGTGTGATTGTCTATGGTTAAAAGCAGGTTTATGTTGTAAAATGACGCCATTAAGGGTTTCCGAAGCACCACGGCGCGAGGTGACACATGAAAGAAAGAATCGAAGTTAATCCTAAAATTCATTTTGGGAAGCCATGCATCGCCGGAACCAGAATTACCGTCCAGAGCGTACTTGAACTTGTAAGAGAGGGGATCTCTTTTGCCGCTATCATTAAGGACTACTATCCGGAGCTGAAGGTTGAAGATATCCAGGCCTGCATTGAGTATGCTATTAATGTTGTGGCGGCCGAGGAGATCCATATTTCAACTCCCGCATGAAATTTTTTCTCGACCAAGACGTTTACGCGGCGACAGCCGGATTTCTGAGAGGTCTCGGCCATGATGTCGTTACCGCGTCAGAAGCGGGTTGCTCCCGCGCTTCTGATGTCGATCTGCTCCGCATGGCGCGGGAACAGGGCCGGATATTGGTTACGCGCGACAGGGATTACGGAAGCCTGGTATTTGTTCAAGGTTCCGGTTCCGGCGTCATATACCTGCGCATTCTTCCCTCCACATTAAATTCCGTCCATCAAGAGATCGAAGCGGTTCTGCAATCTCATTCTGAAGAAGATCTCAACAAGGCATTCGTCGTCATTGAACAGGGACGGCATAGATTTAGGAAGCTTTAACCATCATGAAAGCCCTCTATTACGACGAACTCAAAGGATATCAAGGCATAAAGCTTGGCGAGTTCCCCGCGCCGGAGATCACGGACAACGAGGTGCTGGTCCGGGTCAAGGCTTTTTCCCTGAACCACCTCGACGTGTGGATCATGGAGGGCAAGTACCCGCTGCCGGTGCCCCTGCCGCGCATCTTCGGGTCCGACGCGTCCGGTGTGGTGGAGAAGGTGGGAAAATACGTGACCCATGTTGTCCCGGGCGACGAGGTGGTCGTCTTTCCAGGCCTATCCTGCGGGAAGTGCGCGAAGTGCGTCGGCGGCAGGGACAATGAATGCAAAGAGTTCTCCCTGCTGGGCGTCCTCACCCCCGGCGTGTCCGCGGAGTATGTAAAAGCGCCTTCGGTGAACATTTTCAAAAAGCCCGCCGGGATCTCCTTTGAAGAGGCGGCGGGCATCGGCATTACTTATGCGACGGCATGGAACTCGCTGGTGCTGCGCGCCAATATCCAGTACGGCGATACGGTCCTGATCCATGGCGCGGGGAGCGGCGTCGGCACTGCGGTCATCCAGGTGGCAAAGCTCTTCAATGCTACGATCATCACGACCGTTGGCGATGACTGGAAGATACAGAAGGCACAGGACCTGGGCGCCGATCTTGTCATCAATCATCATAATGAGGATTTTGTCGCCGCCGTGAAGCAGTTCACCGCCGGCGAACTTGCCGACATCGCCGTGGACCATGTGGGCGCCGACACCTTCAACAGGTCGCTTGCCGCGGTGAAGCGCGGGGGCAGGGTCGTCACCTTCGGCGCCACGAGCGGCGACGAGGTTCCTCTCTCGCTCCGGCAGGTGTTCGGCAAGAACCTCACGATCCACGGCGTCTATGTGGGCCCCAAGGCAGCGGTCTTCCAGTATCTCCGGCTCTTCCCCCGAAAGCTCAGGACCGTCGTGGATTCGGTGTTTGCCTTCGAGGACGCACCCAAGGCCTACGAAAAGCTCCTGTCCCGCCAGTTCTTCGGCAAGATCGTCGTGCGCGTCTGATCCGGTCCGTTCCCGCCGCCTTGTTCATACCGCAATGATCCTGATAAGCCTAAAAAGTGCATGTAGACACTGAAGAAGCGGATTTACTTATGATAAAGGCGGAAAAAGCGACTATACTTTCACGATGCCAGTACACAAGGGGAGAATCCAGGAGCGAGCAATAGGTAACGAAGGACTCAAATTCCTCTCAAACCGGAAAGAATGTCCGCCGCAAAAAAGCGCAAGAGACGTAAAAAGATCGGAATTCTTTGTGCTCTCGCTTAGAAGCGTCTGCTTTTGGTTGTTTTTTTCGTGGCAGCGTTGGTTCCGGTTTGTCCAAGCTCTGTTCTGATAATTACCTTGCAGACACGGCATGTTTGTGAAATAATTTGACCGTACGATAGTGTCAATCGGCCCTCGTGAATTCCTGAAGGAGGAACAGCATGAAGGATGCGGACGAAAGCGCGTTTGAATACAACTACCGCGGTCTCGACAGGGAGTCCATCAAGCGTTCCCTGGTGAATATCCTGGTCTATGCCATGGGCAAGGACCACATCATGGCCACGCACCGCGACTGGTTCCATACCACGGCCCTCGCCGTGCGCGAGCGGCTGATCGAGCGCTGGATGGAGACCATGCGGAGCTATTACCGCGACGACTCGAAGCGGATCTACTACCTGTCGCTTGAATTTCTGACCGGACGGCTGCTCGTGAACAGCCTTCTCAATCTCGGCGTCTACGATGCCTGCTGCGACGCCCTCGCCGACCTGGACCTGGACATCAACCGGCTCAAGGAACTGGAGAACGACGCGGCGCTCGGGAATGGCGGGCTGGGAAGGCTTGCCGCCTGCTTTCTCGACTCCATGGCCACATTGGGCCTTCCCGGGTACGGCTACGGCATCCGCTATGAATACGGCATGTTCACCCAGCGCATCGAACATGGCTGGCAGGTGGAGCATCCCGACAACTGGCTGCGCTACGGCAACCCCTGGGAGTTCCCGCGGCCCGAGGTGCTGTACCCGGTCCACTTCGGCGGCCGGGTGATGGAATTCAAGGATGAGCACGGCGTGCTCCATTACCACTGGGTCGACACCGAGGACCTGATGGCCATGGCCTTCGATACGCCGGTGCCGGGCTTCGGCACGGACACGGTGAACAACATGCGGTTGTGGTCGGCCAAGGCGTCCCGCGATTTCAACCTGAAATACTTTAACGAGGGGAACTACATCCAGGCGGTCGCCGAGAAGAACGAGTCGGAGAACCTCTCGAAGGTCCTCTATCCCGACGACACGACCATCATGGGCCGTGAGCTGCGGCTGAAGCAGCAGTACTTTTTCGTCTGCGCCACGCTCCAGGACATCCTGCGGCGGTTCATGAAATACCACGCTAAACTCGACGAGCTGCCCGACGAGGTGGCGATCCAGCTGAACGATACGCACCCGTCCATCGCCGTCCCGGAGCTGATGCGGATGCTTGTCGATGTCCACCATCTGGATTGGGACCGCGCCTGGAACATCACCCGGCATACCATCTCCTACACCAACCATACACTGATGCCCGAAGCGCTCGAGACCTGGCCGGTCCAGCTGTTCGGCGAGATCCTCCCGCGCCATCTCCAGATCATCTACGAGATCAACCGGCGCTTCCTCGATGAAGTGCGCCATCAATTCCCCGGCGACGGTGAACTGGTGAAGCGCGTTTCGCTCATCGACGAGACCGGGGGGCGGCGGGTGCGGATGGCGCACCTGGCCATCGTGGGCAGCCACGCCGTGAACGGCGTTTCCCGGATCCACACCGAGCTCATGAAGGAGACCATCTTCGCCGATTTCGATCTTATCTATCCCGGCAGGATCATGAACATCACCAACGGCATCACGCCGCGGCGCTGGCTGCACCAGGCCAACCCGGACCTGTCGAAGCTCATTACGTCGCAGATCGGGGAATGCTGGCTCACCGACCTGTCGTGCCTGAAGAGCCTCAGGCCCCTGGCCGACGATGCCGGCTTCCGCGAGGAGTTTCGCCGGGTGAAACGGGCCAACAAGGTGCACCTCGCCGAAAGCATCGAGGCGCGGACCAGGACGAAGGTGAGCCCGGACTCGCTGTTCGATGTGCAAGCCAAGCGCATCCACGAATACAAACGGCAGCTTCTGAACGTGCTCCATGTCATAACGCGGTACAACCGGATCCGCGAGGGACGCGTGAAGGGCATGGTGCCGCGCACGGTCATTATCGGTGGCAAGGCCGCGCCGGGCTACTTCATGGCCAAGCTGGTCATCAAGCTCATTCACGGCGTGGCCGACGTGGTGAACAACGACCCCGCGGTGGGCGACCTCCTGAAGCTGGTGTTCCTGCCCAACTACAACGTCTCGAATGCCGAGAAGATCATCCCCGCCTGCGACCTGTCGGAGCAGATCTCCACGGCCGGCACCGAGGCCTCCGGCACGGGCAACATGAAGTTCGCCCTGAACGGCGCGCTTACCATCGGCACCCTCGACGGAGCGAACGTTGAGATGAGGGAAGAGGTTGGCGAGGAAAATATCTTTATCTTCGGCCTCACCGCGGACGGCGTCGCCGAGATCCGGCAGGAAGGATACAACCCGTGGCATTATTACAATACCAACGAAGAGCTCAGAAAGGCGCTGGACATGATCGCCCTGGGGTTCTTCTCGCCCGACGACCCGCACCGCTTCCGGCCTCTCTTCGAGTCCCTCACCGGTGGAGGCGACCATTACCTGCTGCTCGCGGACTACGAGTCCTACATCAAGGCCCAGGATCAGGTGGACGCGCTCTACCTCGACAAGGAAGCATGGGCCCGCCGCGCGATCCTGAACGTCGCGGGCATGGGAAAGTTCTCGAGCGACCGGAGCATCCTCGAGTATGCCGAGAAGATCTGGAACGTGAAGCCGGTGAAGCGGGGGTGAGACGCTGGTAACGAGATCGACGCGTCCCCCGGATCAAGTCCGGGGCTAAAGGCGAGCCACGCAATGACAGCTTTGGAGACTTTTACGAAACCATCATTCTTTCCCAATCGAAAAACATCCCCTTGAAATCATCGAATCACCTTTTGTAAAAACCTCTTGCCAAAGTGTAGCTTATATGCTACATTGCTTTCTGTGGAAAGCTTCCCCTTCACGGTATCCTATTATCTGACCGAAGCAGGCGGAAAGCCGTTCAAAGTATGGCTCGACGGCCTCAAGGATATCGTGGCGCGGCAGAAAGTCCGTATCCGGCTCGACCGGGTTCGTCTTGGCAACCTCGGCAAGAACCGTTCAGTCGGAGAGGGCGTTTACGAAATAAAGATAGATCATGGGCCTGGGTATCGAGTGTATTACGGCCTCGACAAGAAAACAGTGGTCCTGCTTCTACTGGGCGGAGACAAGTCGTCTCAGAAAAAGGACATCGCCCTGGCCCGGACGCATTGGGAGGACCACAAAAGGAGAAAGAACAATGGCTAAAGGGACGACAACCTATCAGGAAGATCTCATCGAGGCATTGAAAGACCCACGCGAAGCTGCCGCGTACCTCAACGCGGCTATGGAAGAAGGGGAGCAGGCGCTATTCCTTCTGGCCCTGCGGAATGTAGCGGAAGCGCATGGCGGAATGGCATCAGTTTCGGAGAAGGCGAAGTTGAACCGGGAGAGCATGTACCGGATGCTTTCCAAAAAAGGGAATCCCGAGATCAAGAGCATTCTTACCCTGCTGCATTCCATGGGGTTGAAGCTGTCTATCGAGCCCAAGAGCGGACCGGCGAAGGCATCAAAGGTCAAAAAAGCAGCGTAAGATAAGGTGAAGAAACACGCTCAACCTGCCCATCTGTCGACAATATTCTTCTTGCCATTCTGTAGCCTATGGAGTACAATTAAGCAGTGATCGAGATTCGCAAGACCGAAGTGTTTGAACGATGGTTTGCGGGATTACGGGACCGGCGGGCGGTCGCCCGAATCAAATCCCGAATCGACCGGCTGCAGATCGGCCTATTTGGCGACATAAGGTCTGTTGGAAAAGGAGTTTCGGAAATGCGGATCGATTACGGTCCCGGCTACCGAATTTACTTCGTCCAGCGGGGACGGGAATTAGTGATCCTGCTGGCGGGCGGTGATAAGCGTACGCAGTCGCGGGACATTGAAAAAGCGCAAGAGTACGCGCGAAAGCTGTAAGGAGGAACTATGAAAAAAGAGAAGCTCAAAACAACAAAATGGGATGTCGTGGATTATCTGAAGACGGACGAAGACATGGCGGATTATCTTGAAGCGGCAATGGAGGACGGACATCCGGCGGTCATTGCAACGGCAATCGGGAACATCGCACGTGCAAAGGGAATGTCTGTGGTTGCCCGTAAGTCCGGGATCGGCCGCGTAAGTCTTTACAAAGCGCTATCCCCGAACGGCAACCCCGAGTTCGCCACGGTGCTTAAGGTCGTGAAGGCGTTAGGCTTGCGACTGCATGCTACGACATTATAAGCTGATCCGGTTCTTCTTGAAGTTGTTGAAGTTGCTATCCTCAGCAATACATAATGTTTCAAACTGTATTCATTGTAATAACCCAACCCGGCGCTGTTGTTGACAAATCATGGCATCAAGCATATATTCGCCCAAAAGACCGAGAGTGGTTTGGCATGTTCATTGCTAAACTAGATAACACCGCAAATCCGTTATTATCTATGGGGCTCTTCAACAACGGATTTCCGGTATTAACGAGGGGGGCTCGTGATCCCCTTGTTGAATTAAGAGGAGGATAAACGCATGAGTGAGTACTCTGAAAAGTGGGCCGAATTTTGCTTTCTATTATCAGAAAATATTAAGTCTGCATTATCCGAAAAGGATTTTGAAAACCAAGTCGTACGGGCTCTCGAAGTGCTTGGTTGGAGTGAATTTAGAAAAGAAATTGAAAGGCAGCCTGAAATACAGCTCGGAAGCGCAAGGACAATCCGTCCTGATTTAATAATTTATGGCAATGACAAAAAAACACTTATTGTCATAGAAGTTAAAAGACCTTCACCTTCGGACGATGCTGCCCAGCACAAAGCATTCGGACAGCTTACATCATACATGCGGCTAATGAAATCAGACTTTGGCTTCTTAATTGGGGACAATATAAGAGTTTACTATGACGGCCAATCAAATCCTTCTCCTGACCTCATCCTGCTGGAAAAAATCGACTTCGACAAAAGCTCGAAAGCGGGAACGAATTTTCTTGAACTATTCAACAAGCGCAGCTTCTTAAATGGAGAATATCAGGAATATTTAATGGCCAAGATTTCGAAATTCAATAAGAAACAAGAGGTTAAATCGATAATAGACAAACTACTCTCCGCCGAGATAAAGGAAACGATAATCAAACAACTTCGCAATGAATTCGCAGAGATCGGCGACGAAACATTTTCAGAAGCAATAGAACAACTGCGAATAGACATCTCCCGGAAATACACGACTGACATGCAATCAGAGAAGCCTGAAAGAAGCCTGCAAATTCCTAAAAGAGAACCACTGGATCGGCTGCAAGCTGCTGCGTCTGATACACCTTCTGACAACTATCCGAACCTTCACAAAATTAAAGGATGGGCTCAAAAAACACATCAGGCAAATCACAAGATCGTACGTGCATTTTTGGCACTTGAAAAGAAAGGCGAAGTTAGTTTAGATGAACTGCAAAAAATTTGTTCAGACAAGACTTCAGAATACTATGTTAAAGATTTTCGCGGCAATTATGCAGCCATGAAAACAGATGGCGGCCATCCACACGGCAAAGTTTTTTATGATGATAGAAGGATTGTTTCTGTATGGCCAATTGTTCTTCAAGAAATACAGGCGTATTTTGAAAAGAATGATTGACGGTGCATTTTAAGGACGGGTACGCGGGGTCATTGATGCATTTAGAGAAAAAAGCATACGTCAGTCTCATCGAGTAAAACACAACGAAACCCGACACCATGATCTCAACCACGCCGTCGAGAGGGTCGCTAAAAACGCGCCCCTCACGGCGGCGTTGACTCCTTAACTTATCGCGTCAACCAGCAGTCCAAGCGGACAGGGGCCGCTTAACTTTCGCAACTGCAAGGGAGGGGATCATGTCAGACAGGCATATCAATAAGCTTTCAATATTCTCTATTTTGTTCTTGGCAATGGTGGCTATATATATTTTTATGGGATTGCGAACCGTCAATGCTGCCACAGTTGAAAACAAAGGAAACTGTTCTATTTACCTCAATGGCGAAATTGACAACTTCACCGCTGATGCCATAGCCAAACGGTACTCGCAAATAAAGAATTGCAGCGGTGTTGGCGTTACACTTTATGTTAACAGTAATGGTGGGAATGTAGATACTGCTATAAAAGCAGGCGATTTCATTCGTCAAAACAGAATCAGGACTTTTGTTGACGTAAATGATTCTTGTGCAAGTGCCTGTGTATTATTGTTCTTGGGAGGCGTAAATAGATCACCTGTAGGGCGTATGGGCTTGCATCGTCCCTATTCCTTAAATCTTTCTTCTTCCGAGCTTGAATCAAGACGTTCATATGAAACGATCAATAATCAAATTAGACAATACCTTATTAGAATGAACATACCTGACGGTATCCTCAATGCGATGAATGCGGTACCTCCGAATAAAATCAAGTGGCTTCAGGCAAAATATGTTGATGACGACGATTACAAGCAGCTCGTCTCATATCATATTATTGGTTCGGATCCTGTCTTTGACGACCAGCGCGATTCAGCATTAGCAAAGAGATTGGGCATTTCAAAACAAGAATACTATGCTCGTGAACAGAGGGCAGAGTCTATTTGTCCGGACCCACTTTCAGATCCTTCGAGAGGCAGCTTACATGAACGTTTCGAACAATACGGCAAATGCCATGAGGATGTCCTTAATGGTCGGCGGTGAAAATGAGTGTCAACGTGCGCATTGTGTCAAGGGTAATGAACAATAAACGCTATTATACTGCATTGACCTTCTGGACGATGGGTGCTGGACGATGGGTGAAAAATATTTGAAGCTATCAGAGGCTGTTTCTGAGCGGATTGCGCGAAACCACAATGAATTTGTCGTGGTTTCAGATAAACCCATCTCGTGGCGACAGTATGATACAAAAACGAAGTGGAATGATGCTAATATGGCTATTCCACTATTGTTTAATTCTTATCATGGCCTTGAACTTATTTTGAAGGGTTTTTCTCTTTTTTCTGCAGGTGCAGAGCCCAAACTTGATCATCGTATTACAAAACTCTATCGCAATTTCAGATTATACTATCCAAATCAATTAAAGCTGATTGGTCTCTTTTCAAAATATCTTGATAAATCTCAGATGCCCGAAGTTCTTAGCGAATTTCTCGATCATAATAAGCTCTCCGTTGACCGCTTCTATGAATCGCTTCGATATCCCTATAATCAAAACCTTTCGCAAGAGTACCAACATTTTGGGCTGAAATATCGCGGTAGCGAAGGAGCCGTATTCTATCGCACTCTGAGTAGAGATATCAGGGCGATGCTAAAGCTTGTTGTTACACTTGGCCGCTCCCTTGAAAAATGACTGACTTCCAACATGCGCGTCCACATCGACTCGCCAGAAGACGGCGAGTGACGCGCGCGTTCTCCCGGCGCTTCGCGCCGCGAGAATGCGGCGGTAACTCGCGGACTGCCACTCCCGGCACGAATCGCCGGGAGAACCAGGCAGTCAAGATCGTCGCCCCTTACGGGGCCGCGACTTACCGCCGCATTGATTGCAAGGACATGGATGAGTGAATCTCTATACAGATTCCTTCCCCCGCCGAGTGAAGGGACACAGGCCGCAGAGCTCCTACGCGCCCTCATCACGACTGACAGAATCCGACTATCCGACCCTCGGCGGTTTAACGACCCATTCGACGGGAAGATGGCATTCGCCCGGATTGGAGCAATCTTTGGAGACCTGCGTGCCTATGTTGAATCGACAATAGCGCGGTACTATACGCCGCAGTCAAGAACGATTGCGGAGCAAGCTCTCGAACTTGCATCTCTGAATGTTGAAGATGCCATCGACAAGCTCCACAGACGCGTGAACGCTGGAAATGATCAACATCTTGATGCCTATCGAGTGCTTTGTTTATTCAAGCCGCCAGACAATGCATTGCCTCACGATTTGTTAATGTGGTCGCACTACGCCGATGGACACCGCGGCATTTGCCTTCAATTCGACAAGGACATTCTGGCAAATCGGTTCATCTGCAAACCTGTCGAGTACGCGACCGAGTTTCCTTCCCTCAAGGAGCTTGCCGCTGCTGATGGCGAAGCCCTTGGTCAATTATGTCTGTTCAGGAAGGCTAAACGCTGGGAGGACGAGCATGAATGGAGACTACTTGAATTGGCCAAGCGAACAGAGAATGACACGGTTGTTTTGCCGTCAGGAGGCTTGACCGGCATTATCCTGGGCTGCGCGGTCCCGCCCGCGCTGCCACCGCTGATCTTCCAGTGGAACAACGAAAGGCAGCAGCCCTTACTCATATATCAGGCGGCAAAGGACGACAATCTCTACGGCCTGCGGATAATGACGATGAAGCAACCAACTACGGCTTCAACCGTAACTTTGACGCGCGGCAATTCAACGTCCGGTTAGGCCGGCGGTCGCTCAATCAGTTTTGTAGGTCGTGGTAGATCGTAGCGAAACTCGACAAGATGAGCCCAACAAGTCGTTGGCTGGAAAGGAGAAGATATGAGCTTCAAACCAGACTATGGTTTACGCCAAATGAATGACGGAATATCCAGAAATGTGGACCAGTGTTTCTATGATTTCCGGCTGTATAGCCTGACGGTGTTTGGCCGAGGACAATACTCAACCATGGTTGAGATGCCGCTCGCTGGCGAACTGCACGCTCTTTCACTCGATTTCAACCAAGGGCAACTAGATCAGATCCTTGCTAAGGCATCGCCTAAAACAGCGTTATTCCTCCGCAAGGAACTATCGCGAGACCCATCCACACAGCGGACAATTGATTTTGAAGGAGAAGTGGTTTTCGGAGTTAGGGCAAGACTTGGTGAACTTCAGAAGGTTCAAAGAGAGAGCTTCGTGCCTCTTATCGCTCAAGAGATCATGTAACAGAGAACAAGGCCATCCAGCCTACTCGCCTGCCGAGGCGGCAGGCTTGAGCCTGAGGGCTGACGTTGAATATTAAAAAGAGCATGGCTTACAAATGACCGCCGAGACCTGGCACACCGAATTCAATCCTCAGAAATTCCTTAGCCGCGTGAGCTTGCCAAAGCTCATTGAGAGAAATGAGGCATACAACGAGAGCTCGGTCACCGACGCAAAATCGCCCTGCATCTATTGCGGAAAGGCGTCGGCTCGCGGCATTCTTCTGAATGACAAGTCTTTCCTCTGCCAGCAGTGTTACTCCGAAGTGGCAATGATTTCTTACCCAGAGAAATATGAGGCGCTTCGAAGGCAGTTCTTGATTGCACGAGAAGCAAGGCGACTCGCGTGGGAGAGTTTCAGAGAAAGGTTCGAGCACAAATCAGAGGAAAGCAGTCTGGTGTTCTTTGGGTGGGCGTCACTTCTTCTGGCGCTGGTAAATCCAGCATTCTTGATACTGACGACTATTCTCCTTGTGATCGGATACGAAAAGAACGGCACAAACAAGCGCAAGACTGCGGAATGGCTTAATCGAAAATCGGCTTGGGAGCAAACCAATTCCGAGCCAAGAGAGCCAGAGCTAAAGCACTTTCACGATCCAAGCGCCTATTTGTCAGAGAAAGACCAGTTAGTCCTCAAGATATTCAATCACTGGCCCGGATACCCTCCGTTTTGGAAATATCTCAGATCGGTCGTTATCGGCAGAGACTCCAATCGATGCCAAGTAACGGGGTGCCCATCACGACTAGAGCTTCACGTTCATCACATGCGCCCAGTCGCTGGGGGCGGAACACATACACCAGATAATCTGGTTTCGCTGTGCGATTTCCATCACGCGCTTGAGCCTGAAAAAGGGCATGAAAGAATATGGGGCGACATAAAGACGAGATACTTCACGCTCGTCTGCGGTCACGAAAGAAGCAACCGCGCAAGTGACGGAACCCATACTGTTCGAGCCCACCTAAGGCGACTACAGTTGGTCACGTTAGATGAATTGCACGAATTGACAAAGACATACGGATTCCGTTGCCCGACTTGTAGCGAAACCAAAATAAAATTCACTCTATTCGCGGACAAAAACATCGTCAGGGTCGAATGTCCAATAAGTCGGCCCCATCTTGCCCAAAATGCGGCGCACCTATGAAAATGGTGAGGCCTCGTCCAACGGACAAGTGGAAAACTTTCTGGGGGTGTACCCAATACAGTGTCACTGGCTGCAAAGGGAGCACAAATTATGTCGCAACGAACAGCTAACTCGGCAGTCAACTGGACCTGCGCAAAAAGCCGCACAGGCCGATTACTTCTACGTTTCGTAGGTCCGGTAGAAAATGATATCCGACATAATGATTCCAACCACGCCGTCGAGAGGGTCGCTGAAAAACGCGCCCCTCACGGCGGCGTTCATGTGCAAGTTATAACAGGTATTCTACAGTGCTGATTTGCCGACTGCCATTGCATGATAGTAGGTATACTCATCAAGCCTGCTTGAGGTTATCAACATGAATTGCCTTCTCTTCACCGTATGCCTTTAATTCCCGGATCCTCTTATCGGGCTCCTCTCCTCTTCAGCAACGGATGCGTGCAGACTGTGTATCCTTCCCTGGCGCGCAGGCTCGATGCCGGCCTGTATCAGCGGGAGCGTATTGACACGCCCGACGATGACTTTCTCGACCTGGACTGGTCGCGCGTCGGGAGCAGGAAGCTTGTCATCCTCTCCCACGGCCTCGAGGGCAATACCCATCGCCCTTACATGGTCGGCATGGCGACGATGATGAACCGGATCGGCTGGGATGTACTGGCCTGGAACTACCGCGCCTGCTCCGGGGAGATCAACCGCCAGCTGCGCATGTACCATAACGG
Organism: uncultured Nitrospiraceae bacterium; assembly: GCA_964412455.1. Lineage (GTDB taxonomy): Bacteria > Nitrospirota > UBA9217 > UBA9217 > UBA9217 > JAAXXJ01. The sequence continues at coordinate 57,286 of CAYPOT010000007.1, forward strand.
CAGCATCGACGACCTGGACTGCGTCGTGCAACACGCGCTGAAGAGCGGAGTTTATGATTCCGTCGCCCTGATCGGCTTCAGCCTAGGCGGGAACCTGACCTTGATGTATCTGGGGAGCATGGGGAGCAAGCTGGATATGCGGATACAACGGTCAGTTGTCTTTTCCGTCCCCTGCGACCTGAAGGCAGGCGCGCTGGAACTGGCGAAGCTGAAAAACCGCCTGTACATGAAGCAGTTCCTGGTCTCGCTGCACGAGAAGATCAAGAAGAAGATGGAGCAGATGCCGGACAGAATAAACGATGACAACTATGATCGCATCAGGACCTTCAAGGAATTCGACGACCGGTACACTGCGCCGATCAACGGCTTCAAGGACGCCGAAGACTACTGGGCCAAATGCAGCAGCGATCAGTTCATCCCGGAAATACGAATCCCCACCCTGCTCGTGAATGCGCTGGATGATCCCTTCCTCGCGGGCGGCTGTTATCCGGTCCTGCAGGCGCAACAGAGCAAGCATGTTCATCTCGAGATGCCGGCGTCGGGCGGTCATGTGGGTTTCGTGCAGTTCAATGGGGACGAGAGCTACTGGTCGGAGAAGCGGGCGGTAGAATTTCTTGGACAGACGTGATACAGTGACCGCAGCAAAGACCATTTGCCACTAAGGCACCAAGACACGAAGAAGAGCAAATCACTGAACCGATAAGAATCGACCATGTTTTCTTAGCGACTTCGTGTCTTCGTGGCAAAAGATTTTACTTGTCCGCGTCGAACCAAGGAGGTTGAGGGAGCGCGAGCAACGCTTCTGTAAGCAGAATGTGAAGATCAGGAAGCCAGGGAAGAGGAGTGAGATTCTCCCGCTGCCCCGCAGCCGTGAAGGGAACGAAAGCCCGACTCAAGCCACTGTCATGTGCCAGAGCATGATGGGAAGGCGGGCGAGTAGGATGGTGCCCTAAGCCGGAAGACCTATCCAGGACCACCAAGAAAATTCCCGAGGGAGGAGTTATACAGATGAACTACAAGTTTTTCACCCACACAGAGTGCGCTTTTTATCCCTGCCATGACCTTGAAGATTGGAAGTCCTGCCTGTTCTGCTGGTGCCCGCTTTATCTGCTGGAATGCGGCGGCACATTCGTTCTCAAGAACGGCATCAAGGACTGCTCCGGCTGCATCATCCCCCATGCCGAGGAAGGGTACGACTATGTCCTCGAGGTCGTTCAGGCCAAGGTATATCTCAGATAGCGAGAAAACATAAGGATGAAGCACTGCCAAACAGCTCTCTGCGAAAGCATCAGGATGTTCCTCTCCGAAAAAGAGTCTTTGACATAGATACCTTCGGATCAAAGTCGGATAAGAGCGGATAATGCTTGAGATAAATAACCCCTGGCATTGAGTCAAACAGCCTTTATCAGACGTTAATCCGCTTCTTCCGTGTCAAAGATTTTCATTAGGACGGCATGCTGATCGCGTCAGCAGATATGGCTCTGCATGAACGCGGTCACGTCAGCCGCGGGCAGCGGCCTGCTGAACAGATAGCCCTGCACCTCGTCGCATCCCAGTCCGCGCAGGAACTCCAGCTGATCCGTCGTCTCCACGCCTTCGGCAGTGACCCGCAGGTCCAGGTTGTGCGACAGCGAAATGATGGCGCGGGAGATCGCCGCGTTGCTCTTGTCCCGCGTGACGGCGTTCACAAAGGACTGGTCCAGCTTCAGGGTGCTCAGCGGGAGGTCCTTGAGACGGCTGAGCGATGAATACCCGGTGCCGAAATCATCAAGGGACAGATGGACACCGATGGACTTCAGTTCCTGAAGCGAAGCGATCGCCGATTCGGCATTGCTCATGACCATGCTTTCCGTAAGCTCAAGATCAAGCAGTCCGGGGTCGAGCTTTGACCGGTCAATGGCCTTTTTCACCGTATCCGTCACCGCGTTCTGCGTGAACTGCCGCATTGAAATGTTTACCGACATGCGCAGCGGAGAAAATCCGGAATTACGCCATTGCTGCGCCTGCGTACAGGCCTTTTGCAATATCCATTCTCCCAGGGGGATGATCAGCCCCGTTTCCTCGGCCATGGGGATGAATTCCATGGGAGACAGCAGGCCCAGCTCGGGATGCTGCCACCGAACCAGCGCCTCCGCGCCCGTGGTCCGGCCTGATACGAGGTCCACCAGCGGCTGGTAATGGAGCGTGAATTCCTCCTGGTCTAGCGCTTTCCGCAGATTGTGCTCGAGGAACAGCTTCTTTTGCACATCGGCGTGCATGGCCTGAACGTAAAATTGGAAATTGTTCCTGCCGGCGGCCTTTGCCCGGTACATGGCCACGTCGGCGTTTCTGATCAGCGTGTCCTCGTCGGCCCCATGGGCTGGATAAAGGCTTATGCCGATGCTCGTGGTGACGAAGTATTCCCGCCCGCCGAGCGAAAAGCTCTTGATCAGCGCCTCCTGGATCTTCCGCGCAACGAGCGAGGCATCCTGCTCTCCGGCCAAGTCGGCGAAGAGAATGATGAACTCATCTCCACCGGGACGGGCGACCGTATCATCCGCCCGGACGCAGCTCGCGAGCCGTTCGGATACCGCCCGGAGAAGGAGATCGCCCATGGTGTGGCCCAGCGTTTCGTTTATGCTCTTAAAGCGGTCCAGATCAAGGACCATGACGGCAAGCATTCTTCCATGCCGCCGCGCGCGGACCAACGCCTGCTGCAGGCGGTCGCGCAGCAGCTCGCGGTTGGGCAGGTCGGTCAGGCTGTCATAATACGAGGCATGCCGCAGTTTTTGTTCCGCCTGTTTTCGATCGTTGATGTCCGAAACCAGACCGTCATAAGCGATCACGCTTCCCTGCCGGTCAAATTGGGGGACCGTCGTATTCCTGATCCAGCGGATACTGCCGTCCCGGTGAATGATGCGGTGCTCAAGCGGCGGAGGGCTTCGGCCCTCGACGACCTGCAACGCCATCTGCAGCACAGCGGCACGATCGGCATCATGGACCATGCGGTACCACAGGAAGGGGTCCGCGTCGTACTCCTCGGTCGTGTAGCCGGTCACCGAAGCGCAGCCGGGACCATGGCGGGAGGCCGCCGCGCCGCCATTCACGACGATGACCGAATAGGTATAGTCCGTTATGGAATCAAGGAGGCGCTGGTACCGCGTTTCGCATAGGGTGACGGAGGATGCCAGATACCGGCACTCGTTTATATGGCGGATGGTCCGGGCAACGAGCGCTGGATCGAAGCGTCCCCGGACCAGATAGTCCTGCGCTCCTTCGCGCACCAGGGTAGCCCCGGCATCGTCGTTGTCCACACCGGTCACGATCACCGCCGGGGCGTCTACGCCCCGATGCCGGATGCGCACCATGATCTCCCGGAAGTCACCGTTCGTGTGAGCCGCATCAAGGAAGAAAAGGTCGTAGCTCCCCTCATTGATCCGCGCCAGCGCCTCATCCAGGCCGGAGCTGAGCATTATCGCCGCGTGCGGAGCGACAGCACGCAGGGCCTCCTCAAGGACCGGGCGGACCCCAGACGGTCCGCCGGCGATCAGAATGGACTGTCTCCTTTTACTCATAGCAATCACCCCTCTTGGTCTGCGGTTCCTGCAGTTCGGCGCCGGTGCAGCGGGCAATGATCGATCATCCACCGATGGTTCAGGATGCCTCACGCATGGGCGGGCCGGGCCACGGACCGGTCAGCGCGAGGCTTGCGATGCGGGCCAGCTCCTTCGGAAAGACCGGCTTCGTGAGATATTCGTAAACGCCGAGACTTACCGCATGCAGATAGCTTTCAATAGAGCCGCTGCTGGTGACGACGATGATCGGCAGGTCCGGCGCAATGGCCTTGACGGCTGTCAGAAAGGGGAGGCCGTCCATGTCGGGAAACTGCATTTCCGTGACGACCAGGTCGATCAACGGGTCCTTCCGTATGATGGCCAAAGCTTCACGGGCGTTCGGCGCAATGATCCCGCGAAAGCCACGGAGCTGCAGGATATCCCTGATGCCGGACGATCCTGAATCGGCATCAACAATCAGTACGGTCTTCATCACATGCTCCTCCTCTTGCTACCCAATACCCAAAGGGACGCGGCGGAGATTCGATAGTGGTCGTTGTTGCCATATCGACATCGTTCCTGGGACCAAGAAGCGTTGTTGGCGAACTGGGCCGTATCATCGACTTTCGGTTCATGCCGTCCAGCGCAGGGCGGTTGAGTATTTTCGTTACGTCGGCGATGCGATCGGTCGCCCCCTGTTTCCCGTGAGAACTTAATGAAAGCAGACGCTGAATGTTATGTAAATCATCCGATAAGGGTATTTTCGGGGTAGAGGGAAATATTGCAGAATAGTGAATAACATGCAGAGGGCGCGGATGCAGGGCGGATCGATAGTGACACTGTCAGGGGCGATCATCAGGCTTCGAAAAGGATACGAAAGGGTAGATACTTTGCCGTGCTCGTCGGACCAAGACAGCGGCGGGATCGTCAGGGACCGAAAAATATTTACTGAAGCTTGCGATGGGTGCGCACCAAGTGGTTCACGACACGTCGCCAGCCATATAAAACTTGAAATCCCGTGCGTATTATGAAATAATGCCATGTTGTCAGCAATTCCCGCCGGAAGGAGACCGTCGTGTTCCTGACCATTCTGCTCATCATTCATGTTATCGGCGTGATCATCTGGATCGGCGGTGTTGCCTTTGTCACCATGGTGATCTTCCCCATGATGTACCGGACCGAAGGGGCGCTGGAGAAGGCGCTCCTGTTCCAGGGCGTGGAGCACCGGTTCTCGGGGATCGTGCGCTGGCTCATCGCCATCGTGGGCGGAACGGGGTTTTACCTTCTTTCGGCGAAGTACGGCTTCGCCGTCCTGTCCTCTCAGCGCGGACTCGGCATCGTCATCATGCTCTTCGTCTGGACGTTCTATACGGCGGTGCTCCTTTTGGAGAAGAAGATCTTCGGGAAGCTCTTCGCGGACCCCGGGAAGAGCGATATGGACAAAGCGCTCAAGATGGTCAATGCCATGCATTGGGTGCTCCTGACGGTAAGCTTCTCCGCTGTGGCAGGAGGCATATGGTTCGCCCACCGGTAAAACAGGTCGCAGGAGATCAATGACAACGATCATCGAAGCCATCATCCTCGGCATCATCCAGGGTCTGACGGAGTTCCTGCCGATCAGCAGTTCGGGCCATCTCATCCTGGCCCAGTGGGCCACGGGCTGGGAAGGCGAGCTTATCAACAACCTCACCTTCGATGTGGCGCTCCACTTCGGGACGCTCACGGCAGTGCTGTGGTATTTCTGGAGGGACTGGCTGAAGCTCGGCAAGGCGGCCCTCCGGGTTGTGCAGGGCAAAGCGATGGAATACGAGGCGAAGCTCGTCTGGTACATCGCGCTCGGCACCATACCTGCCGTGATCGTCGGTCTTTCGCTCGAGCACATCGTCGAAACGGCCTTCCGCAACCCGCTCCTGGTCGCGGCCGCCCTGACGTTCGGCTCGCTTCTCATGTGGCTCGCCGACCGGTACTCATCCAGGACCAGGCACCTCGGGGACATGACCCTGGGGCATGCGCTCTTTGTCGGGTGCGCCCAGGCCGTGGCGCTCATTCCCGGCATTTCGCGCTCCGGCATCACGATCTCCGCGGGTCTGGCCGCCGGGTACCGCCGGGAGGATTCGGCTCGATTCTCCTTCCTGCTCTCGACACCGGTGATCGCAGGCGCCGCGCTGCACAAGGCGAACAACATCACGTTCCAGGGGCACGCGGCCTGGGGTTGCATCCTGGGAACGCTCTGCTCGGCGGTGGTGGGGTATCTCGCGATCCGCTTCCTGATACGCTACCTGGAACGCCACTCGCTGAACGTATTTGTGTGGTATCGCCTGGCGCTTGCAGCGGTGGTGGTCGTGTTCTGGATGGTGAAATGATCCGGGTTCAGCATGTTGCTGTTTAACAGGTCACGGAAAAAGTCTTCTTGCCGTCTTTGCGAGCGAAGCAAAGCAATCTCGCAGTTAAATAGATCAATCACTTAAAGATTGCTTCGTCGTAAAAACACTCCTCGCAATGACGAATCGGGGCTTTTTCAGCAAACGGTCAGTCTTTTCCCGTTCAGGAGTCTATGGCAATCTCAAAGGTAAAATATAAACACGGGCACGAGATCGTCGCTCTTGTTCTCTTCGCGGCGGGGCTTCTGGTCCTCATGGGCCTGGTCACCTACAGCGCGTCCGACCCGTGTTTCAGCGTGGCCGGAAAGGGGGTTCAGGTCAAGAACGCCATCGGGATCATCGGCTCTTACCTGTCCGACGCGCTCCTGAAGCTCTTCGGGCTTTGCGCCTACCTCATCCCGGTCTTCCTGTTCACCTATGCGGCGTACTTCTCTCTCGGGGGCGAGGCCGCGCATCCCCTTCTGAAGAAGGTCGGCGGCGTCCTGCTCTTTACCGCGCTCGCAACGCTCCTGGGTCTTCAGAACGAGACCGTGACGATCTTCAGCGAGGAGGTCCCTTCGGGCGGCATGCTGGGCCAGCTGTTCGTCATTCTCCTCGTGAAGAGCATCTCGGTCACCGGGGCCTACATCATCACGGTGACCAGCCTGGTGATCTCGCTGATCCTTCTTGCCCCCTTTTCGCTCCTGAACGCCTTTGTCCTGGTCAGGCAGCTCGCTGTCGGTCTAGCGGAGAAGGTCCGGCTTCTCATTGCCATTCAGAAGGCACGGGCCGAGCGGGCCCGCGAGGCCAGGGCCCGGCCGATCCAGCCGAAAGAACCGCCCAGGATCGTAGCATCCCCTCCGCCGAGGGAGCTTGCTCGTGATCGGGAGCTGAGGGAAAAGAGGGAAAGGCCGCCCAAAGCGACCCAGGCCGCCTTCGAGTTCATGGACGACGGCAAAGGCGTCTACCGGCTTCCCTCGACGGATCTCCTGGATCCGGTATCGCTCACGGTGAAGAAGATCTCCGAGAGGGAGATGATCGCCCAGTCCGAACTCCTGGCGCAGAAGCTTCTGGACTTCGACATCCAGGGCCGCATCACCCAGGTCCATCCCGGCCCGGTCGTGACCATGTTCGAGTTCGAGCCCGCGCCGGGCGTGAAGGTGAGCAGGATCGTGGGCCTGTCGGACGATCTCGCACTCTCGATGAAGGCGGCCTCGGTGCGCATCCAGTCGCCGCTGCCCGGCAAGGCGGCCGTGGGCATCGAGGTGCCGAACAACACCCGCGAGACCGTGTATTTCCGGCAGATCATCGAGTCCGCTGAATATCAGTCCCAGAGGTCCAGGCTCAAGGTGCCCATGGGCAAGGACATCTTCGGAGCGGCGGTCGTATCGAGCATTGAGAAGATGCCGCACCTCCTGGTCGCCGGGGCCACGGGCTCGGGCAAGAGCGTCGCCATCAACTCCATCATCCTGGCGCTCCTGTTCAATGCCCGGCCCAACGAGGTGAAACTCGTCCTGGTGGACCCGAAGATGCTCGAGCTGTCGCTCTATAACGACATACCGCACCTGCTGACGCCGGTCGTCACCCAGCCCAAACGCGCGGCAGAGACGCTCCGGGCGCTCGTGGCGGAGATGGAACGGCGCTACCGGACATTGGCGGAAAAGGGGTCCAAGAACATCGACTCCTATAACAAGGCCGTGTCCGAGGCCGAGCGGCTTCCCTATATCGTGGTGATCATCGACGAACTGGCGGACCTCATGATGACCGTGCAGCGCGAGGTGGAAGACTCCATCATGCGGCTTGCCCAGATGGCCCGGGCGGCGGGCATTCACCTCATCGTGGCGACGCAGCGGCCGAGCGTGGACGTGATCACCGGCCTCATCAAGGCCAACCTTCCTACGCGGGTCTCCTTCCAGGTTTCGTCCAAGACCGACTCGCGCACGATCCTCGATGCCAACGGCGCCGAGAACCTCCTCGGCATGGGCGATATGCTGTTCCAGCCGCCCGGCACGGCGCATCTGATCCGCGTGCACGGGTGCTTCGTGTCCGAGGCGGAGATCAAGCGGGTCGTCGATTTTGTGAAGAAGCAGGGCAAGCCCAACTACGAGTTCCTGGCCCAGCGCGTCAAAGAGGTCGCCGAAGCCGAGGTCGCCGCCGTGGAGGACAGCGAGCGCGACGAGTTCTACCAGCGCGCCGTGGAACTGGTCCAGATGAACGGCCAGGCCTCCACGTCGTTCCTGCAGCGCCGGCTCCGGGTGGGCTACAACCGCGCCGCGCGCATGATCGAGATGATGCAGGAGGACGGCATCGTGGGCCCTGCCGACGGCGCCAAGCCCCGGCAGGTGCTCGTACGGAAGAACATGGACGGGACGGTGAGGGACCTTGATGATATCTAAGATGGCTAAACCTCAGTGCGGAGTGCGGAGTGCGGAGTGCGGAAAGAAACAACCGGGCTTGCGTTCTTGGTTTCCGTTGCTTGCCTTGTTCCTTCTTGTCGCCATTCGATGTGTTGCGTTTGCGGCAGAGACGACGCCAGTGGCATCGGGACCCGTCGTGTCAGCGTTCATAGTCACGGCACCGGCGAATACCGCCTCGACCGACGCCGTCACTGCCATCGAGGCGCATTATCGCGACCTCGTCGATCTGACCGCGAAGATCACGCAGAAGAACTTCCTCAAGTCCGTGGACAAGACCCAGACGTTCGAGGGGTCCCTGTTTATCAAAAAACCGGGCAAACTCCGGCTCGAATACACGAACGGCCAGGTCATCGTGATCGACGGCAAGGATGTGTGGTTCTATTCGAAAAAGAGCGCCCAGGCGATCCGCCGCACGTTCAAGGACTTCGAACAGGCCAATATTCCTGTCGCGTTCCTGCTCGGCGCCGGCGCCGTCCGGCAGGACTTCGATGTGTCCGTGCCCGAGGCGGACAACCCCCTGCAATTGGACCTGGTCCCGAAGCGGAAGGGGGCGGCCATGAAAAAACTGCGGCTCCTGTCGGACGGGACCGGCAGGATCATCCAGATGATCATCTTCGACCGATCGGGCAACACGTCGGATATCCGGTTCTTCGAGGTGCAGGAAGGCCTCGGTCTCGACGATCAGCGGTTCCGTTTCAAGGTCCCGAAGGGGACGGAGGTTATCGAGCAGTAGCTCGAATTGCAAATTGTAAATTGAAAATTGGATATTGTAAGTTGGCACGACAAGGCGGCAAAATTTACAATCTGCAATTTCCAATCTTCATTTTCCAATACATCGGAGGCTCCCATGGCCGCTGAAAATTCATTCGACGTTGTTTCCAAGATAGACATGGCCGAGGTCACCAACGCGGTCACCCAGACCCTGAAGGAGATCTCCCAGCGGTTTGACTTCAAGGGCAGCAAATCCGCCATCACCCAGGAAAAGGACGCCTTGATCATCATCTCCGACGACGACTACAAGCTCAAAAGCGTGGTCGACATCCTCCAGGGAAAGCTGGTGAAGCGCAACGTGCCGACGAAGAACCTGGACTACGGCAAGGTAGAGCCTGCCCTGGGCGGTACGGTCCGCCAGAAGGTGACGATCCAGCAGGGGATTCCCACCGACAAGGCCAAGGAGGTCGTTAAGGCCATCAAGGACGCGAAGATGAAGGTCCAGGCGTCCATCCAGGCCGACCAGGTCCGCGTGTCGGGGAAGAACCGCGACGACCTCCAAGCCGTCATTCAGCTCCTGAAAGGGAAGGATTTCGGCATTGAGCTCCAGTTCACGAACTACCGGAATACCTGATCCGGTCGCCCCGGACCACCCTTCTCGTTAGCCCCTCCGCCCACCCTAACTGACGAATTAACCTTGCGTTTCTTGTCTAAACTGCTATAATTTGCCAATGTTGTGTAGTATGCCTATTCAGGAGCGTCCATGAGCCTTGTCGGCAGGCTGGAAGACCTTGCGCTGCCTGATATCTTCCAGATCATCAGCCTCAGCAAGAAAACGGGCACCCTCGTCGTTCGCAGCCGCAGAGGGACGGGGATGGTCGTCTTCAAAAGCGGCCAGGTGATCCAGGCCGGCAGCGACAGCATCCGCGATTCGCTCGGCAACATCCTCGTTTCGCAGGGGATGGTCGATCAGGAGGACCTTGCCGCGGCCCTTGTCAGGCAGAAGTCGTCGCCCGACAAGCCCCTCGGCATGATCCTTGTGGAAACGGGGGCGACGACCTCCAAGATCATCGAGGACGTGGTGCGCAAGCAGATCGAGGAGATCATCTACGACCTGCTCGCCTGGGAGGAAGGGTTCTTCAATTTCGAGCTCGGCGAGATCGCGCCGAAAGACAGGATCGAGATCGACACGCAAGACCTGCTGTTGAAGTCCGGCCTGAGCGCCGAATACCTGCTGATGGAGGGGACGCGGATCCTTGATGAAAAGCGCAAGGACCAAAAAAAAAGCGCACCTTTTTCTCAACCTTCCCCCAATGCATCCCCGGCCCCCAGGGCCACCCCGTCTGTCCGGCGCGGAGCCCCCGAAGCTCCCCTGGCGCCGAGGCCCGCTCCTGTTCAATCTCCCCGTCCTTCCCCGGTCACGCGCGCGAGCTACGAGCCTGCCAAGGAGGAGTTCCGCTCCAAGATCGAGACGGAAGAGCCGTCGAGGCAGCTCACCACCCTCAAATCGATGTTCGACGAGCTGCGGTTTCCCACGGCCACGGCCGAAGTGACGCTTCTCATCCTTCGGTATGCCAGTGAAGTGGTGAACCGCGCCGTTCTTTTCATGGCGAAAAAAGACGAAGTGCGCGGCCTCGGCCAATTCGGCATCGAGTTGCAGAGCGGAAAATCCCCTGACCAGGCAGTGAGGAATATCCGGATCCCGCTGAGCGAACCATCACTGTTCCGGAACGTTATCGAGAGCAAGCGAACCTACCTGGGGCCGCTTGAAACAAGCCAGCAGAACAGCTACTTCGTGAACGAAGCAGGAGGGCGGAAACCCGACACGGTGCTCGCCATCCCGCTGATCGTGGACGGCAAGATCGCCCTCATCGTGTACGGTGACAATCTCCCCGACCAGAAGCCCATCAGGGGCGTGGAGACCCTCGAGATCTTTATGAACCAGGCCGGCATGGCCCTGGAGAAGGCGCTACTCGAGCGGAAACTGGCAGAGCTCCAGAAGGAGAGCAAATGAAGAACGTGCTGATCGTTGAGGATTCCAAGGCCATCCGCTCGCTGATCCGCATCGCCCTGGAAGAGGCGGGCGGTTTTTTTACCTCCGAAGCGAGCAACGGGTTCGAGGCGCTCAAGACGCTGCCGAGCCGAAAATTCGACCTCATCATAACGGACATCAACATGCCGGACATCAACGGATTGGAGCTCATCGGATTTGTGAAGGCCAATCAGTCGTACCGGGACATCCCGCTCATCATCGTAAGCACCGAGAAGAGCGAGGAAGACAAGAAGCGGGGCATGGCGCTGGGGGCCATGGGCTATATCGTGAAACCGTTCCGGAAGGAAGATCTCATGGCGCTGGTGAAAAAGGCGGTGGGAGGAGCATAGTGCGGAGTTTCGAGTGCGGAGTTCGGAGCAACAACGGCAGAAGCCAGAGAGCCGGCTGGTTTGCCCGTGTCCGTTCATTCCGCACTCCGCGTTGAAAAAGCCCCCTCTCCCTTTTTCCCTCTCCCTCCAGGGGAGAGGGGCAGGGGTGAGGGTCGTGTCTACCCGCACTCAAAACATATGAAGACCGATCGTCCCATACAGGAGTTTCTCGCAGAGGCGGAGGACATTCTGGAGTCCGCGAGCAGGAGCCTCCTGACCCTGGAAGACCAGCAGGCGGCCGGACAGGTCGATCCCGACCTTGTCAACGGCCTCTTCCGCGCGATCCACTCGTTCAAGGGCCTCGCCGGGATGTTCGGGCTCAAGGCGCCTGCCGATCTGTCGCACAAGCTCGAGTTCCTTCTGGACGAGATACGGCTCGGCAAGGTGGGTATGGGCAGCGAGACCCTGAGCGCCCTGTCGGACGTTCTGGGGCTTCTGGCGCGGCTCGTGCAGCAGAGCGGCACGGGGCAGCCCTTCGAGGACATTTCCGGGGCGACAGGCCTCGTCGACCGCATCCTCGCCGCAAAGTCATCAGGAAGCGATCAGTCGCTCCTCTCCCGGGTCAACATTGACCCGTCCCTGCTCCAGGTCCTTACGGAGTACGAGGAGCACCGGTTGAAAGAGAATATCCGGGAGCGGAAGAACCTCTTCCTGGTCAAGGTGTCGTTCTCGTTCGCCGGGTTCGAGAGCGGCATCCGGGCCTTGACGGAAACTCTGAAACAGAACGGCGAGATCATCTGCACCCTGCCGACGACGGCCGTCAACGGGGAGGGCATCGGTTTTACCATCATGGTCGGCACCGCCAAGGGGCAGGATGTCCTGTCGTCGTCGATCTCTTTGCCGAACGTCGCCCTCGAACAGCTGCAGCGCACCGACGAATGCAGCGCTCCCGCGGCGCGAGCGGAGCTGACCATCCTCAAGAGCGTCAGCAACACGGTGCGCGTGGACATACACAAGCTGGACAGCCTCATGAGCACCGTGGGCGAGCTCCATATCATCAAGAGTGAGATCGGCCGCATCGCCGCCGATCTGCGCGGACAGCAGGGTTTCACCGGCGACGCCGTGAACCTGTACAAGGCCCACAAGAACCTGGAGCGGCGGCTCAATGAGATACAGGAGGGCATTCTCGACGTCCGCATGGTCCCGATCGGCCAGATCTTTACGCGTCTTGCCCAGGTGGTCCGGAACTACGCGCGGGAGGCGGGCAAGGAGATAGACCTCGAGATCCAGGGAGAAGAGACCGAGCTCGACAAGCTCATGGTCGAGGACCTTGCCGATCCGCTCATGCACCTCATCCGGAACGCCATTGACCATGGGATCGACCTGCCGGAGGTCCGGAAGGCGAAGGGCAAGCCCGAACGCGGCCTCGTGCGGATCGCGGCCTTCCCCAAGGGGAACCAGGTCATGATCACCGTGGAGGACGACGGCCGGGGGATCGACCTGCAGGCGGTCCTGTCCAAGGCCCGGGAGAAAGGCCTGGTGGAGGGCGAGCTCGACGTTGAGCGCGACCGGAAGGAGGTCCTGGACCTCATCTTCCTGCCGGGGTTCACCACCAGCGAGACGGTGACGGAGATCTCGGGTCGCGGCGTCGGCATGGACGTGGTGAAGAGGAACGTTTCCCGGCTTTCGGGCATGATCGATATCGAGACCGAAGCGGGCGTGGGCACCATCTTCACCCTCACGCTTCCCATCACCCTGGCCATCTTCAAGGCGTTGATCATCGAGACAAGCGGGCGAAGGTTCGCGGTGCCGCTGGGTTCGGTCCTCGAGATCCTGCGGGTAACGCCGGACAAGATCGAGACCATCGAAACGCGCGAGGTGATGGCCATTCGCGACGATACCGTGCCGCTTCTCAGGCTCACCGACGCCTTCGATCTGCCGAAGGGGGAGCAGCAGGAAATGCTGTTTGTCATTCTCGTGGGGCTCGCCGAGCGGAGGCTCGGTCTCATCGTGGAAAGGCTTCGCGGTCAGCAGGAGATCGTCATCAAGCCCCTCGGCAGCCGTCTTGCCGATACGCCGGGGATCTCCGGTGCGACGGAACTGGGCGACAAGATCGTCGTGCTCGTATTGGACGTGGAATCGCTCATTGAAGGAGCATTCAAGCGAGCGCAGGCGGCGCGAGCATAGGAGGGAGAGCGTGTCATTCGGGGATAGGCTACGAAGCCCGTATCGTCAAGCGTCTTGCGGCCATGTCTTAAAGACGAACAACGTCACCGAACGACGAAACGGGCCTCGTTGCCGTTTGACGGGTATACGCGATGTATGAAGAATTCTACGGGCTGAGGGAAAAGCCGTTCACCAAGACACCGGACCCGCGGTTCCTGTATCAAAGCCGGAAGCACGCCGAGGCGCTGGCGCGGCTCCAGCTCGCCGTGGAGGACCAGGACATCGTGCTGCTGACCGGCGATATCGGCTGCGGCAAAACAACGCTGTCCCGCGCGCTGATCGACGGGTTCGACGCGCGGTACCACCCGGCGCTGATCATCAACCCGAGGCTGTCGCCGATCCAGCTGCTCCAGACGGTGGCGCTCCGCCTCGGCATCAATGTGGAGCACAGCCGGCATGGGACCCTCGAGGGGATCAACGCGAAGCTCTACGAGCTGTATGAGGAAGGCAAGCGGACGGTGCTCATCATCGACGAGGCCCAGCTGATCCCGGGCAAGGAGACCTTCGAGGAGATCCGGCTGCTCACGAACTTCCAGCTCGACGACCGGAACCTCCTGGCCGTCGTGTTGATCGGCCAGACCGAGCTGAAGGCGCGGCTGGCGAAGCGGCCGTATCGCGCGCTGCGGCAGCGCATCGGGCTCCAGTACCATCTCGGACCGCTGGATGAGGCGGAGACCAGAGAGTACGTGGCGCACCGGCTGCGCGTGGCAGGGAGGGAAGCGCCGCTGTTCGACGATGAAGCGATCGCGACCCTTTATAATTACAGCGACGGCATCCCGCGGCTCCTCAATGTGCTGGCCGGCAATGCCCTCATCGAGGGATCCGGCCGCGATGCGGCGACCATCACCGGGGAGATCGTCGAGAACGTGGGGGAAGAACTGAAATAACAAATAACAAGAACCAAATTACAAATAATTTCCAATGTTCAAAATACGAACTCTTTTGAATTCGGCTTATTGAAGTTTCGATATTATTGATGCATTCGTAAAAAGTCAAAAAAGCCGTCTTTGCGAGCGTAGCGAAGCAATCTCGTAGTTCGTATCTGCCTGAAAAATCGAGATTGCCGCGTCGCTCCGCTCCTCGCAATGACAGCCGTGGGGACTTTTTACGAGACCATCATTATTTGTGATTTGATATTTGTCATTTGAGATTTGGAGCGAAGCGACGTGGACATCCTGGCGGCACGAAAAAAAGCAGCAGAGCGGGCAAGGGCGGCAAAGCCGGAACAAGCGGCCCCGGTCGAGCGGCCCGGAGTGGAAACGGCTCCGGCCGAGCCGGCAGGGGATTTCCCTCCGATCCCGGATACCCGCTTCGTGCCCGACGAGCCAGTGCCTGCTCCGCAGCAGGCGTCTGAAGCGGTCCGTGAGGGCGGACCACCGGAAGCGCAGGCCGTACGGCCGAGCGCGGCAGTTGCTGATGTGCCGGCCGCGTCGGAGCGGGCAAGCGAAGCGGACCGGAAGCAGGAACCGCAGGAGCAGGAGCTCGAGATGCTCTCGTTCCTGCTCGGCAGTGAAGAATATGTCGTAGCGGTGGACCAGGTCCGCGAGGTGCTGACGCCCCGGGAGATCACCCCGGTGCCGCACGCGGCGAATTACCTCCTGGGCGTTTGTTCGCTCAGGGGGGCCGTGATGCCGATCATCGACCTGAACCTTCGCCTGGGCCTCTCCGCAAGCGTCCGGGATGAAAAGTCCCGCATCATCGTGGTGAGCCTGGCTCAGGACGACCAGGTGGGGCTGTTTGTCGACCGTGTGCGCGGCGTTGTGCGGTTCGCCCCGTCCATCATCCAGCCCGCGCCGGAGACCGTTGCGCAGGGCGCCGGAGCGGAATTCCTGAAGGGCATAGCCCGGAAGAACGACCGGCTGTACATCCTTCTGGACGTGGAAAAAGCGGCCGGCGCCTGACAGATGTCACTCGATAGGCTACAATAGGTTGTAAGGTCTTATCGCATTGACGCCAGAGGAACGAAATAAATAACAGGGACAACGAGCGAAAAGAATTCGAATCGACAGGAGGGACATGATGAACATGCACAGGAAGAGACACCCGGGATCGATACTGCTGATCGTACTCGTTCTCGGAGCATTGTTCAGCGCCTGCGGCGCCGAACAACCGACAGGGTCGACGGTGAACACCGTGCCCGGCTTTGTGACCGCGGGAACGCCGACCGCGGGGCTGACTCTCTGCATGCAGTGTCATCCGGCAACGACAGCGGAGTGGTATGACAGCCGGCACGCGAACGTGAACAGCAACCCCACCTCGACCGGCGCGACCTGCGCCGTGTGCCACAACCAGTTGGGCGATGCGCAGCAGCTCACGCCGAACCGGAACGTGGTGGGCTGCGAATCCTGCCACGGTCCGGGCAGCCTGCACGTGGCAGGCGGAGGCGTGGGCCCGATCCTGAACGCGGCCTTCTCGGCCGGAGTGATCGGCGGGCCGACGAGCTCGCTCGCCGTGTCGGGACAGTTCCAAACCTGTCACCAGTGTCATCAGCTCCTGCTTGCCGGTGACCCGGCCAGCCTCACCACCCCGACCTCTGCCCAGCATTCCGGGGTCACCGGCTCGGTACGGGTCATCACGGACACGCACTTCGCAACGCCGGGCGATTTCTCCAGCGGGTCAAACTCGAAAGACATCACTGGTTATGCCATGGACTATGCCAGCGAGACGGTCTGCACGGACTGCCACAATCCGCACGGTAAGGTGAACATCAACCAGGAATGGGCAAAGTCGGCCCATGCGGACCGGAACGCGAATGCGGACCCGCTCGGGTATTTCAGCACCGCCTGGGCGCATTACGACTGGTCCATGGCAAGCAGGGCCGCATGCCAGCGGTGCCACACGACGACGGGATATGCCAAATATGCTGACGCGCTTCGTTCGGGAAACAGCGCCCTTGCCAAAGGCATCAGGACCGGCACTATCCCGGCTCTGGCATTCTCCGCCACGCCGAGTTTCAAGCCCGAGATGCTGAAATGCAACGGGTGCCACACCAACAACCGGGGAGCGCTCAGGAATCCCGGCACGATCACTGCGGACTACAGTTATTCAACGACGACGAACAACATAACCTATGTCGTTTCCGAAGCATCGCATCAGTACCCTGACGTGAAAGCGTCGAACGTCTGCATGGCCTGTCATACCGGCCGGGAAAGCGGCGAAACCCTCAAGAACCTCAGCCTGACTACCGCTCCCTCCATAACGTCTTATGCGAATCTATCGTTCATCAACTCCCACTACCTGGCAACCGGCGGAACGGTGTTTACGGCAACGGGATATGAGTTCGACGGCTTTTCATACGCCAACATATCAAGCTACCGGCACGATCAGATCGGCTCGTCCGCGGCGCCGAGCACCGGCACGAACGGGCCCTGTGTGGGCTGCCACATGTCGCGGCCCGGCGGGAACGGCGACCACCTGTTCATGCCGGTAAGCAGAAGCACAAACACAGCCACGCCCGGCCATATTGACGGTGTGGCGAGCGAGGTCTGCATCTACTGCCACACCGTGTCAGGCGCCGGCGGCCTCGAGTACCTGCTCAACGAGCGGAAGGAAGAGTATCATGAAGCGCTCCTAGCGACCATGTATGTGCTGGACAAGCGGGGGTTAGCGTTCAGGGCTGCCTATCCCTATATCTATCAGCTGCGGACCGCAAGCACGTCAACGATCAAGGTCAATGTGATGAATGGGAACGCGACGGTCACCGGTGCCGGAACGCTCTGGACCAGCGGCACTTCCTCCATCGTCCTCGGCAGCAATCCTGACTATTTCAAGGTGGATGCGAACGGTGTCCTCTATAAGATCATCAACGTAACGAGCAATACGTCGCTCACGCTTGAAACACCATATGATGGAGCCGACGCTGCCGGAACTGACTATACGATCATTCGCAGCGGTTCTTCCGGTGGGGTCAAGAACTGGCTGACCCAGACGGGCACAGGGATCACTGCCGCAACATCGAGCGATACGGACGCCACGGGAGCGCGAACAGGCAAAAATAATCTGGGCGCGGCCTTCAACCTGAACCTGCTGGAGCACGACCCCGGCGCCTACGTGCACAACCGCATGTACACGAAGCGTCTCCTGTATGACACGATCGATTGGGCCGACGACAACCTCATGAACAATTCGATCGGGACCACGCTCACCACGAAGCTGCCCGAAGGGGCCATTTACACGACCGGCGCGGTCAAGTACCTTCTGCCCTACGGCGTGCTCGGCATTCCGGCGGAGCGGCCCTAACCCACACTCAGAACGAAGGAGGATTTACCTATCATGGAACGAATGACGAAATGGAAAACCTGGATCCTGGCCGGCATGCTCGGCGCCTTCTTTCTCGCTGGGTGCGCGGCGCTGAAGGAGGCGAGGCCCCTCATCCTGAACAGGGAGTATGAGAAGATGATCGCCGGCCGCCTCGACGCGGACTACGTGGGCACGGACAACTGCCTGAAGACCTGCCACTTTCACGACACGCGGCGGCGCGACTTCGACCTGTCCACCATGGGCGCCCAGCTGTCGCGCGAGTCGGGCATGCCCATTGTGAACTGCGAGTCCTGCCACGGGCCGGGGAGCCTTGCCATCGACGGCATCACCCCGGAGAAGGTGGCCAGGGACGCCAAGGCCGGGAAGCAGACGGCCTGCGACTACAAGACGCTGGTGGACATGAAGAAGATCCCGGCGCAGGCCAAGTCGCTCATCTGCCTCAAGTGCCACACGGCGAACGCGACCTTCAACCTGCATAACTGGAACGCCAGCACGCACAACATGTCCGACGTCTCCTGTTCCGACTGCCACAACATCCACGCCGGCCACAATCTGAAGGTGAAGCCCCGGGAAACCGCGGAGCTCTGTTACACCTGCCATCAGGACGTCAAGGCGGCCTTCAGCCTCCCGAACCACCATCCGGTGCCGGAGAAGAAGATCTTCTGCACGGATTGCCATGATTCGCACGGCGGCATGTCGACGAAAAACCTCCGGAAGGACACGGTGAAGGAGACCTGCACGCAATGTCATGCCGAGAAGGAGGGCCCCTTCATGTACGAGCACGCGGACATGAACGAGGACTGCCGAGCCTGCCATACGCCCCATGGCTCGGTGAACAATAATCTCCTCGTTCAGCGCGAGCCGTTCCTCTGCCTGCAGTGCCATCCGACACACCGCGTGAGCGGCTCCACTACGGCGGAGTCCAGGCGGGCTGTCTACACCCGATGCACCGACTGCCACTCGCAGATCCACGGCACCGATCTCCCCTCGCCCAGCGGCAAGGGCACGTTCGTACGATAGGAGGCTGACATGAAAAAGATCATATACCTGATCGCAATGATAGTGCTCCTGGCGCCGCTGGTGTCGGCCCAGGAAAAGAAGCCTGCGGGAGGGCTGTACCAGCTCGCCACGCCCTTCGAAGGCGACGTCAGACTGGGGTACCGGTGGAACATGACCAGCGGGAATCCCATGGCGGGAGAATACGAGTACCAGCACTCGTCCATGGCCGGCTCGGCCGTTATCGAGTATGACCCGCTGCCGAACCGCATCCTGTTCGAGACGTATATCCAGAACGAGAAGGATTACTTTCTCGATTTCGATTACGCCTATGGGGACCTCGTCATGCTGAACCTGATGACGCGGTCGCTGTTCCATAACCTCGAGCATTATTCCCTCGGCCAGGACGATCCGGCGACTGCGGTGCCGTACTTCACGGACCTGAGCATCGGCGACCTGTACGGAGTATCGGACGCCATGAGCCGCATCCAGGTCCGCGTCAAGACCCCGGACTTCCCCTTTCATATCTACCTCGAGGCCAAGAACCAGGAGAAGCACGGGACCATCCAGCAGCGCTTCCTGAGCTCCTTCAGCGGCGGGTTCAATAAACTGGCCCGGTCGCGGGACATCGACTGGGTGACACAGGAGACAAAGGCCACGATCAACAGCCACCTCAGGTGGGTGGAGGTCGAGTACAGCCACGCAACGAAGACATTCACCGAAACCCATAGCAAGGTCATGACCGATACCGTGCCGGGCGGCTCGCTGAGCTATACGCACAATCTGGTGCCCGACCTCGAGTCCTCGGTCGACACGGTCAAGATCCATACGACCCACACCGGCCGCATTGCGGCGAGTGCGACCTATTCATCGGGCGATCGGAAGAACACGTTCAACGAGGCAAAGGCCACCTTCGAAAACACCGCCGGCGACCTCGGCTGGATCCCGACCAAGGACCTTACCATTGCAGTGAAGTACCGGCATCACGGCGTGGACCAGACCAACCCCGACACCGTCACCGCTCTGACAAGCCTTAACACAACGTCGATCTACGCCGTCCGGAACGCAATCAACTACGAGAAGGACATCATGAGCGGTATGGTCCGGTACCGGGCGACCGAGAATCTCACGGTGCGCGGCGAGTATTCCCTTGAATCCCTCAGCCGGGACGTATGGACGGGAGACGCGGCCGGAAGCTGGCTGCTTGACGACAAGATCACGAAGAACACGGCCCGGCTCGGCGCCACCTACCGGTTGACGAAAAAACTCATGCTGCGCGGCGATATCAGCCGCCAGACTGCGGCAGTACCGGCGAACAGCGTGGACAACACCTATCCCGAAACGAGCGACGCGGCGCGGGGAACGCTCACGTGGACTCCTAAATCGTGGTTCAACTGGCTGCTCGCGGGCGGCACGGTCCGCGAGGAGCGCGCCAGCCTCGGCACGCCGTTCACGGACAAACGGACAACAGAACGGAACCGGGCCTTGAGCTCGGTCACGTTCATCCTGGGAAAGAAGACCTCGGTCACGCCGAGCTATGCGTTCTTCCAGAACAAGCAGAACGGCCCCGTCGCCTATTCCGACAGCTCCAGCGGCATCACGGTGGAGAGCGCCGTGCCCTACACCGACACGGCCCACGTGGCCTCACTTTCGGTCAGCTACGCGCTGGACGACGCGATGCTGTTTACCGCGGAAGCGGGCAGGAGCTGGTCGCGGGGCAGCTGGCAGAACGCCGGCGTGGTCCCCGGCAGCGCCGGGATCGCCGAGCTGACCAGCATCAAAGTGGTCGAGACCACGGCAGGCGCCAACCTTGATGTTCGTTACTCAAAGAACCTCGGCACCGAGTTCCGCTACCAGATACGGAAGATCGACGATATCCTTGACGGCGCACAGGATGGCAAAAACCAGATCGCACTTGCCACCCTGTCGTACAGATGGTAACGGGAGGGAGTATGAGAACGACAACCTGGCTGCTTTGTGCCGCACTTCTCATCTGCGCGGCGCCCGCGAGGGCGGGCGACAAGACCATCGGCGTGGTGATGGCCGGCAACATCGGCTATTATCAGGACCTGCACCGCGCTTTTGTCAACGGCCTCGTGAAGGAGGGTTTCGACCGCCGCAAGGTGGACACCCTGCTCCAGATGCCGGCGCCGGACCCCCTCTCCTGGACCAACGCCGTCCGGAAGCTGGTCGTGGCGGACGTGAACGTGCTCATAACGTACGGCGGCGCCACCGCGCTGCTGGCCATCAGGGAAACAAAATCCGTCCCGATCGTCTACGCCGGAGTGTACGATCCCGCGGGTATAGGAGTGGCGGCCCGCAACATGACCGGCATCAGTTCCAAGGTGCCGCTCACGAGCCTCCTGAAATATGCCAAAAAGCTCCATGCCTTCACCAGGCTGGCGGTGGTCTACAACGAGCTGGAACCCGACTCGGTGCTGCAGGTCGAGGAGCTTGTGGCCCTTGAGGGCCAATACGGCTTCAAGACCGTGAAGATGGCCGTCAAGCGGGTCGATGACGCCCGGGCGCTCACCTTCGCCGGCAAGGCCGATATGGTGCTCATCTCGGTGAGCGCGACGGTCAATGAAGCGCTGGCAGATATCGTGAAGACCGCCCACGACAGCAAGATCCCGACCCTGAGCCAGATGGGCGGCTCGGGCGACAAGGGGGTCATCCTGACCCTCGCCCCGAGCGCTGTCGAACAGGGCGAGGCGGCTGCCCGCATCACGGCAAGGCTGCTGAACGGAGAAAGACCCGCCGGTATTGCGCCGGAAATGCCCAAGCTGATCGAACTGGTCCTGAACCTCAAGGAGGCCGCGAGCCTGGGGCTGAAGCCGTCCATGGACTTGATCTCCGACGCGACGAGGGTGATAAAATGAAGCTGTGGGATGGAATGACGCTGAAAGCAAGAGCGGTCGTCGCCACCGGCGGCATCCTGCTCGCGGCCCTCGCGCTGAACACGGGCCTCAATATCTATAGCGCGGCGGGGAAATACCGGGAAGCGGTGATCGGGCAGACCACGGCGCTGGCCGAAGGCATCAGAAAGGACATTGAGAAGGTCACCGGGTTCGGCCTGCCGCTGAGCGCTTTGGACGGCATGAGCGAAAAGCTCCTCGGGCTCATGGAAAGCGACCGCGAGATCTCCCGCGCCATGGTCGTCGACAAGGACGGCAAGATCCTCTATTCGACCGACCGGGCCCGCGAGGGCACAAAGACGAACGATCCCGGCAGCCGCGCGGCCATGGAAGCCACTGCCCCGCTGGTGCAAGAATACTCCGATGAAACGGGGGGCCAGTATGAAAGGGTCATCCCTCTCGTGGATCCTGACGGTGCGAAAATGGGGGTGTTCCGGATCGCGCTCAAGGCAAGCGCGGTTAACCGCCCGCTCCGGGAACTGCTCGTCTGGTCGCTTATGGTGGGGGTCGTGACGTTCGTGCTCGCCACCTATCTGGTGACCATATTCATGAAACGCCTGATCACCGACCCCCTGGGGCACATGGCCCGGGACGCGACCCTGATGGCGGGGGGAGACCTCGCCCGGCAGGTCGACGTGAGCGGAAAGACCGAGATCTCCGAGCTGGGCACCGCGATCAACACCCTGTCCTCCAGCCTCCGGGAAATGCTCGGCCGGATCAATCAAATGACCGGTGGGCTGGGCGAAGCCATGAAGATCATGAACACGGCAACGCAGAAGATGAGCCAGGGCGCCCGGGTCCAGCTGGAGGCCGGAGAGCAGACGGCCATGACGGTCGGCGAGATGATCGCCTCGATCAAGGGCGTCGCGGAGAACGCGGCGGAGATGTCCCAGGCCGCGACGAACGCCTCGTCGTCGGTGGCGGAGATGGCAGCCTCCATCGAGGAGGCCGCCGAGAACGCCGGCGGGCTGTCCTCGGCGGCCGAGGACACGGCGTCCTCCATTGTGCAGACCCTGGCCTCGATCCGCCAGGTGACCGAGAATACCGAGGCGCTTTCCTCCTCGGCCGAGCAGACGTCATCCTCCATTACGGAGATGAGCGCCACCGTGAAGGCGGTGGAACAGAAGGCGCAGGAATCGGCGCGGCTCGCCGAAAAGGTCGCAAAGAGCGCATCTCAACAGGGGATGGCGGCGGCCCGGGAAGCGATGACCGGCATGGAGAACATCCGCTCGACGGTGGAGACCACGGCGGAGGTGATCAACCGGCTCGGGAAACGGTCACAGGAGATCGGGCAGATCCTGAAGGTGATCGACGAGGTGACGGACCAGACCAGCCTGCTTGCCCTGAACGCGGCCATTCTCGCGGCGCAGGCCGGAGAGCACGGGAAAGGATTCTCCGTGGTTGCCGAGGAGATCCGCGAATTGGCGGAGCGCACAGCGGCCTCCACCAAGGAGATCGCCAATGTCATCGCCGCCGTCCAGCAGGAGACCGCGGCCAGCGTGCAGGCCATGGGCAAAGGCCTGCGGGCCGTGGAGAGCGGCGTGGACCTCGTGAAAATAACAAGCGATGTCTTTGAAGATGTGGCGGAGAGCTCCAAGCAATCAGCGGACATGGCGCGCGCCATCGAACTGACCACGGCCGAGCAGGCCAAAGGGTTGGCCCAGATCACCGACGCGTCCGTGAACATCGCGGAGCAGATCGAGCAGATCGCCCATGCCATGCAGGAGCAGCAAAAGGGCAGCGAGCGCATCGCCCAGGCGGCGGAGAAAATGCGGGACATCACCCGGCAGATGAAGACGGCGACGCAGGAGCAGACCATCGGGAGCAAGCAGATCGCCAGGGCCATGGAGGCGGTTACCGTCCAGGCCGCCCAGGTGGCCAGGTCCACATCGGAGCAGGGCCTCGGCGCGCAGCACATAAGCGAGGCCATCACCCGCATCCAGAAGATCACCGAAGAAAATGTGAACGTATCCGTGGAGATGGACATGGCCGAGATGGCCCTCCGGGAAAAGGGCGACGCCCTTCAATCGGAGCTGCAGAAGTTCAAACTTTAGCCCGCGCACAGGAAGGTATGGAAAAAACATTCAAAGAGAGGCTCAAAGATACGATCAGATCGAGCATGGGGCTCAAGCTCGTGGTCACCCTGTCAGGGTGGGTCCTGCTCCTCATGCTGCTGGGCACGGTATTTGTCGCGCGTTTGCTCACTGACTATCAGTACCAGGCCATGGAGGACCGGGGCCGGGAGATCGGGACCGTCCTCGCGAAGTCCATGGTCGACCGTTTTATCGCGGGCGACCTGGTCGGCCTTAACATGATCGTGGAAGACGTCGTGAAGTCCCGGGATATGATCTCCCTGGTATTCCTGAAGGACGACGGGACTCCCCTGACCGGCACGCGCGAAAGCTTCAACGCGGGGAATGCCAAGGTAAAAGCCCTGATGGCAACGGAACGGACGGAGGATGTGCTCAAGCTGTCCTCGGTCATTCGCCGAGAGCTTTCTCCCGTCGAGGTTTCCGTGGACGTCCTGCTCCAGGGGGCCAGGCTGGGGGAGATCCGTCTGGCCTTCTCCCGCGCGGATGTTCGCGCGAACGCCGTAAAGATCGTGCTCCTGCTGATGGGCACCGCCCTGGTGATCGTCCTGTCGATATCGGGTCTTGTGTATTTCATGACGCGCCGGATGATCGCGGCCCCGACCAGCGCCGCGGAGGCCGTGGCGTCGGCAATAGCGGCCGGTGACCTGACGCAGTCCGTTCGGGTGAGCACCATCGACGAGATCGGCAACCTCGGACGGGGGCTCAACCGCATGATCATCGGGCTCAAGGGCATGATCAGGAACATACAGGCGTCCTCCGAAAAACTCGGGACGGTGTCGGGCGAGGTTGCGGACGTCGCGGTGAGCGTCCTGGCCGCGGGCAGGGTGCAGAACGAGGCTGTGGAAGAGGCCGCATCGTCGGTGAACGAAATGCATTATGCCCTGAAGGAGATCGGCGGGAGCATGGATGATCTCAGCGAGACCGCGGAGCAATCATCGTCTACGGTGATGGAGACCGCGGCCTCCATCGATGAGGTCGCCCGCCTCATGACCGACCTTTCCTCCTCCATCGAAGAGACTTCCGCGGCCATTACGCAGATGTCGGCGTCGATCCGTCAGAACGCCGAGAGCGTCAAGGTCCTTTCGGTGCTGGCCGGCGAGACCGCGTCATCGACCACCGAAATCAGCGCTGCGGTCCGAGAAGTGGAATCCGGCGCGAAACAGTCGGTCGGCCTCGCCGAAGCGGTCACCGCGGACGCCCGGGACCTCGGGATGCGGTCCATCGAGAAGACGATCGAGGGGATGCGCCGCATCGAGGAAGAGTCGCAGCGGACCGCTGACGTCATCAACCGGCTCGGTGAGCGCGCCGAGAACATCGGCGGCATCCTGACGGTCATCGAGGACGTCACGGACCAGACCAGCCTTCTTGCCCTGAACGCCGCCATTCTGGCGGCCCAGGCCGGCGAGCACGGAAAAGGGTTCGCCGTGGTCGCCGCCGAGATCCGGGAGCTGGCCAACCGCACCGCATCGTCGACCTCGGAGATCGGGAAGCTCATCGTGTCCGTACAGGAGGAGTCCCGGGAGGCGGTGGAGGTCATGCGGAACGGGGTGCAATTGGCGGCGGAGGGGACCCGGCTTGCCCGGGAGACCGGGGACGCCCTCAGGAAGATCCTTGAACGCGCGGACCAGTCGCGCGAGATGAGCCGAAGCATCAGCAGGGCCACGGCCGAACAGGTAACGGGCATCCGCCAGGTGAGTGAGGCCGTGGACGGGATCAATACGATGGCCCACCAGATCGAGCGGGCCACATCGGAACAGAGGACCGGCAGCGAGCAGATCATGCGCGCGTCGGAGAGGATGCGGGAGATCACCCATTTCGCCAAGTCGGCGACGACCGAGCAGGTGAAGGCGAGCCGCAACATCACCCATGTCATGGAGGACATGGGCTCCAAGGTGAACATGGTGAAACGGGCGTCGGGCGAGGTGAGGACGGGCAGCGACCTCATCGTGAAGGCCATTGAACAGATCAAGATGACGGCCCGGGAGAACGCTGAGCTGGCCTCCAAGCTGAACAGCGCCGTGGAGGTGCTCACGGCCCAGACGGGGTCGCTGAAGAACGAGCTCGGCCGGTTCACGACGTAAAGCTTGACGAGAGACTTATGCAAACGCAAAGTTTTGTTACACTGTCTTTGCGAGCGCCCGAAGGGAGCGCGGCAGTCTCGTTGTAAAGAAAAAGATTGCTTCGTCGCTACGCTCCTCGCAATGACACAATAGTAAGCGCGTTTGTATTAGTTTCGAGCAACGAGAGGATGCCGGGCCACTCCGGAATGAGCATGCTACGGGATACCAAAGTCAGAAAAAAGGCGGCAACCGAGGACATAGCTCAGATCGTGACCTTTCACGTGGGGCAGGAGGAGTACGGTCTTGACATTGGGGCGATCACGGAGGCCATCCGGCCGCTGGTTATCACGCCGCTTCCCCGCATGCCGCAGTTCGTCGAAGGGGTGATCAATTTGCGCGGCATCATCATCCCGGTCGTTGACCTTCGCAAACGGTTCGGTTTCGCGGATATCCGGAACGATCCCCGCAAGATGCGCATGATCATCATCCGGGGCGCCCTGCCCGGGACGGGCGGTCCGCTGAAGCCGCTCGCCCTGGTGGTGGACTCCGTGCGCGAGGTCCTGCACATTCCTCTTCGCCAGATCGAGCCCGCGCCCGCGGCGGCGACCGGCGAGCAGGCCGGATTCATCGGGGGTGTTGCCAAGGCGATGGACCGGCTCATTATTATTATCGATATCACCAGGATCCTGAGTGGTGAAGAACGGACAGCATTGGCGGAGGCAGGCAATGTCCACCCTTGAGAATTTAAGCAGAAAGCTCGGGAGCAGCGATGCCGAGGAGCGCCGTGAGGCAGTGATAGATCTCGGGCGCACCGGAAGGGGGGCGATCCCCCTGCTGCTTCGTGCCCTGGGAGACACGGACTGGAGGGTGAGGAAGACGGCCGTAGAGGGGCTGGTTTCGTTTGCCGGCGATGACGTTACCAGCGGTCTGGTACAGCGCTTGAGCGCAGAGGACAATGCCGGCGCGCGGAACTCGGCCATCGAGGCGCTGGTCCGGATCGGGGCCGACGCGGTGGGCCGGCTCCTGCCGATCCTGGAGACACGTGATCCCGATGTGCGGAAATTCGCCGCCGATGTCCTGGGGGACATTCGGGACGCCCGTGCGGTCCCGGGGCTCATGGAAAAGCTGAAGGACCACGATGAAAATGTCCGGGTGGCGGCCGCGGAGGCCCTGGGAAAGATCGGGGACCGTCGCGCCGTAGACGTCCTCATTGGTTGCCTGACCGCGAACGATCAGAGCTGGCTCGACTATGCCGCCGCCGAGGCCCTGGGCGAGATCGGCGATGAGCGCGCTCTTGGCCCGTTGCTGGCCGCGTTGGGGCGGAGCAGTCTCCGGGAGCCGGTCCTGGAGTCCCTCGGCAAGATCGGCAATGTGCAGACGCTTTCTCCGCTTATCAACGGACTTGTCGACCCGCTTCGCATTGTGCGCGAAGTATCCGTTGTCGCCCTTGCCGCCGTGCACCGGAAGAGCCTGCCTGCCGACCGCGGACAGATCATCACCGCGGTCCGTTCCGGGATCGAGGGCCAGGCGTTCCCGCTGCTCGACGAGCTTATCGATACGAGCGGCGGCGAGCTGCAAAAAGCGGCGGTTGCCGTCCTCGGATGGACCGGCAGGCCGTCTGTGGTCCCGAAACTGCTTTCCCTGCTGCTCGACGAAGAGATGGAGGACGTTGTGGTCCAGGCCCTTCGTCACCTGGGAACGGAGGGGGTGTCGCTGCTTCTCGACCGTCTCGGGGACGATAATGTCCTGGTCCGCCGTGTCGTGGCCATGGTGCTGGGAGAGTTCGGAAGGCGCGAAGCCGAGGACGCGCTCCTCTCCCTGCTCGATGATGAGAACGGACACGTCCGCGGCGCCGCGGCAGAGTCCCTCGGCCGGCTCAGGAGCGCGAAAGCGGCCCCGCCCCTCCTGCGGCTTCTGGAAGATGAGTACGAGAACGTGCAGGAATGTGCGATCCGCGCCCTCGCCGACATCGGGGACGAGTCGGTCCTGGACGTCCCCCTGAGGGATTTTACGTCGCAGGAAGCCGGCATGCGCAGGAACATCGTCCGCCTCCTGGGGCTGTTCGGCACGGAAAGGGCCATGGACGCACTGGCTTTTGCCCTGAAAGATGAGGAGCCGGCAGTGCGGAAGGCCGTGGTCATCGCCCTGGATACGATCCGCGGCAGCCAGACCTCGCGTCCTCTCCTGCTGGCCATTACCGACGATGATCCGGAAGTGCGGATGCTGGCGGCCGAGGCGCTGGGAAAGTCCGGCGCCACAGAGGCTTCCGACGCGCTTATTCCCCTGCTGGATGACGAGGACCTCTGGGTCCGTGCCGCAGCGGCACGGGCGCTGGGAAGGATCGGCGCCGACCGGTTCGGCGCGGTCCTCGCCGGCCACCTGAAAGAGGCCAGAGACATTTTTCTTCTTGCGCTCGTTGATGTGGTGGGCAACGCAGCTGTCCGCGAAGCGCTGGACCCTCTCCTCGCCCTGGAGGGCCATCCCGACCCCGAAGTACGCAAGACCGTCCTGCATGCCCTTTCGTCCTATGAATGGATCCGCGTTCGCCCCGTTGTCCTGTCGCGCCTTTCCGATCCCCACTGGAGCGTGAGAAAATCGGCAACGGAGATCCTGAAGCAGCGGAGAGACTCGGCCACCGATCTCCTGCTCGAGCAGCTGGCCGCGGCAGATCCGGATATGACCGTCCGGCAGGCGGCCCGTGACGCCCTGGGGAAATAAATGTTCAACGACCAGCTCATCCCGCTTCCCGAGGACGTGTTCCGGCTCCTGCGGGACTTTATCCACGACTACTGCGGCATCTTCTTTGATGACGGCTCGAAGTTCCTGCTGGAGCGGCGTCTCAACCGAAGGCTCGAGCAGCATCAGCTGAAGAGCTTTGAGGAGTACTATCACTTTCTCCGGTATGACCGGAAACGCGAGGAAGAGATCGTTGTCCTCGTGGACAATCTCACGACCAACGAAACCTATTTTTTCCGGGAAGTCGCCCAGCTCAAGGCGTTCTCCGAAGAGATCCTCCCCGAGCTTCGCAGCAGGAATGCCGGAAAAAAAAGCCTGCGCATCTGGAGCGCCGGGTGCTCGACCGGTGAGGAGCCGCATACGATCGCGATGCTCCTGCTGGAGTCCGGTAACTGGTGGCGCGACTGGCAGGTGGAGATCATGGGGAGCGACATCAGCCAGCGCGTCCTGCACACGGCACGCAAGGGACTGTACAAGAAAGGATCCCACCGGGCGACGCCGCCCGATATGCTGCAGAAGTATTTTGTCGAAGAAGGCAAAGGCGACTATCGGATCATCGATGCCGTGCGACAGCTCGTGTCCTTCAGTTATGTCAACCTTCTGGACCCTTACAAGACAAGCCTGATCCGGGACCTGGACATCATCTTCTGCAGAAATGTCATCATTTACTTCGATCGCAATTCCAAGAAGAAGGTGATCGAAATCTTCCACGACAAGCTGCAGGAGGGCGGCTACCTCCTGCTCGGACACTCGGAATCCCTCATCAACCTTTCCACCGCGTTTACCCTGCGCACCTTGCAGCATGACATGGTGTATCAAAAGCCGGTCCGTGTGCGGACCGGGTGATCCGCCACGGGAAAGACACCGCCATGAACAGTTCGAAAAAGATCAAGGCCCTGGTCGTCGACGATTCTGCGTTCAACCGGGGGTCCCTGTCACAGATGCTGGCAAGCGACAGCGGCATTGTGGTGGTCGGGGCCGCCACCGACGGCGTGGACGCCATCGGCAAGACGCTTCGGCTGACACCGGATGTGATCACCCTGGACCTCGAAATGCCGAACATGGACGGCTTTACGTTCCTGCGGTGGCTGATGAAGGAGCGACCGACGCCCGTGCTGGTCATCTCCTCCCGCTCCGACAGCAGGAGCGTGATACGGGCCCTGGAGCTGGGCGCGGTGGATTTTCTTGCCAAGCCCGAGGCGCGGATCTCAAAGAGCATCGAAGGCATACGGGACGAACTCCTTGCCAAGGTGCGCTCCATCCTTTCCCTCGAGATGGGCAAGGTGCAGTCAACCATCGCCCTGCTTGCGCGGGAGCGGGTCACCCCTGTCTTCCGCAAGGACGTGGATCTGATCCCGCGAAAGAGCGAGATCGAGGTCGTGGCGATCGCCTCGTCCACGGGCGGTCCTCCCGCCATTCAGGCGATCCTTACCGGGCTGCCCGGCGATTTTGGAGCAAGCATCGTGATCTCCCAGCACATGCCGCCGGGGTTCACCCGGAGCTTCGCCGAACGGCTGAACAAGATCTCCCCGCTCGTCGTGAGCGAAGCCGCGGCGGGGGACCGCATCAAGGCAGGCATGGCATTTGTCGCGCCCGGCGGCCACCACCTCCTGGTCAGGCGGGACCGGGAGGGCCTGTTCGCGGAACTCATACCCCGGGGCCCTGCCGATAAGTTCGCGCCGTCCGCGGACCGGATGATGATCTCTGTTGCCGATGCGTGCGGGGCTGCCGTCCTGGGGGTGGTGCTCACGGGGATGGGAAATGACGGCGCACAGGGCGCACTGGCCATCAAGAAACAGCAGGGACAATGCCTTGCCGAGAGCGAGGAAAGCGCCGTGGTCTTCGGGATGCCCCAGGAAGCGATCCGCACCGGTGCCGTTGATAAGGTCCTGCCCCTGGTAAAAATGGCCGAAGAGATCTCGGCCCGCTGCACAGGAGGGAGCGGCAGCTCGTAGGTCGTGCCGGGACAGTGGAAATACGCTTGATAAATTAGAACATCTCGTCTATAATTACTTACAATTTACCCCGTTAGAGAAAGCTGCCGGCTCCCGTCGGCGGTTGATCTTCTTGCATTTACAGATTGTGGCAGAAAGCCGCAATCTGCCATCGTTAGAGAAATTATTCTCTAACGGGGTTTACCCTGAAGGATAAAGTGCAGATTCGGCTCGGGAATGGGGCCACACCCCGCTTTTTCCGTACTGCCGCAGGATATGCAGCCGGGGTAAAGAGCTGATCCAAGGAGGAATGGATGGATAAGGACACCGGCGGCCTGAACAAGAAGGTTGAGGATTTTCTCCAGGTTTTCAGAAAAGGAGAGGAATTCACCCAGGAACTGCTCAGGGAGAACGAGAAGCTGAGATACCGTCTTGCCCAGCATGAAGAGGTTTCTAAATCTTCGGGCCGCGAGGAGGATTTCAAGCTGCACTCCATGGAAGAACGGCTCAAGCTCCTGGAGGATGAGAACAAGAACCTTATTGACCGGTACCGCCAGGTGGAGGAGGAGAACAAGGACTTTGCCAGCCGCTATATCGAAGTGGAGGCAGAGAACAACAACCTTGCGAACCTCTACGTGGCGAGCTACCAGCTGCATTCTACCCTGGACTTCAATGAGTCCCTGAAGATCATTCTCGAGATCGTCATGAACCTGATCGGCGCCGAGGAATTTTCCATCATGATGCTCGATGAAAGCACGAACGAGCTTTCGATCGTCGCCCAGGAGGGCATGGGGCCGGAAGCGCACGAGAACATCAAGATCGGCGAAGGGGCCATCGGGGACGTGGTGAAGAACGGCGAAGCATTTTACCGCGAAGGGGACCCTACGAACCTCAGCGGCGTTGATTACACCCACCCGCTGGTCAGCATCCCGCTCAAGATCAAGGAGCACGTGATCGGCGCCATTGTCATCTACAAGCTCCTCATACAGAAAACGCAGTTCTCCAATATGGACTTCGAGCTGTTCTCCATGCTGGCCGGCCATGCTGCGACGGCGCTCTTTTCCTCGAAGCTCTATTCTCAGTCGGAGCGCAAGCTTTCCACGATCCAGAGCTTCCTCGATCTGCTGAAAGAGAAATAACGGAGGTTTTGCATGCCGGAATATAATTTTCTGGTCGTTGAAGACTCCCCCACCATGCGGCAGCTCATCAGCTTTGCCCTGAAGCGCATTCCCGGGAGCAAGGTCGTCGAAGCGAACGACGGCATCGATGCGCTCAAAAAACTATCGACCCAGAAGTTCGACATTATCCTTACCGACATCAATATGC
Source organism: uncultured Nitrospiraceae bacterium (assembly GCA_964412455.1). GTDB lineage: Bacteria > Nitrospirota > UBA9217 > UBA9217 > UBA9217 > JAAXXJ01. The sequence goes on from CAYPOT010000007.1 coordinate 89,214, forward strand.
CCATCATGGACGGCCTCAAGCTTGTCTCCATGGTCCGCAATGACCCCGTGCACAAGGCCATCCCCATCGTCATCATTACCACCGAGGGCGCCGACGAGGACCGGAAGCGCGGACTTGCCCTTGGCGCCAACGCCTACATCGCCAAACCCATCCAGACAGCCGACCTCCTGAACGTGGTGAACCAGATCATCAGCGGGAAGAGCGCCTGATATAAAAGAGACCATAGTCGAATCGATGAAAGGCGGGGAGAGTTCCCCGCCTTTTTCCGTTTTAAGGGAAGATTTGGGGCCAGTTCCCGCGGTTTGAGGATTCGTCTTTTAGGCATGCGTTCATATACAGGAGTACGATCTTGAAGAAAAAGACGTTGCTCAGCTGGAGCAGCGGGAAAGACAGCGCCTGGTCGCTGCTTCGCCTTCAGCGGGACCCGCAGATCGACCTGCGCGGCATATTCTCGGTCATGAACGAGCGGCACGACCGCGTCTCCATGCATGCAACGCGGAGGGACCTCCTTGTTCGGCAGGCGGCGGCCGCGGGCCTGCCGCTCCGCACGATCGCCCTGCCTGACCCGTGCACCATGGAGCAGTGCGACGACATCATGAGGCAATTTGTCACGAAATGCGCAGCCGAAGGCATCGAGGCAATGGCCTTCGGCGACCTCTTCCTGGAGGATATCCGGAGCTACCGGGAGAAGCAACTGCAAGGCACGGGGATAGAACCGCTCTTCCCGCTCTGGGGTGTCCCCACGCGGGAGCTGGCAGGAGAGATGCTTTCCGGGGGACTGAAGGCCTACATCAGCAGCGTTGATCTCCGGAAGCTGCCGTCAGGCATGGCGGGAAGAACGTGGTCGGAGGAGCTTGTCGCGGAACTGCCCGAAGGCTGCGATCCCTGCGGGGAGAACGGCGAGATGCACACGATCGCGGTCGCCGGCCCCATGTTCCAGAGACCCATCGCGGTCAGCGTCGGCGAGACCCTTGAACGGGACGGTTTTGCCTACGCTGACATCGTCCCGATAGATTGACGGTTCATTGGGTTGCCGCCGCCGCGCGCTCCCTGAGCTGGCCGCAGGCGGCCGAGATGTCCCGGCCGCGTGATTCGCGCACCAGCGCGGTGTAGTGGTGGTTCTGTAAAATGTCTTTAAAACGTTTTACGGCTGCGTCATCGGGCCGTTTGAACTCGCTCCCGGGAAAGGGATTGAACGGGATGAGGTTCACCTTGCATTTGATGCCCTTCAGCAGACGGGCGAGCCGGAGCGCATCGTCCTCGGAATCGTTCACTCCTCTGAGCAGAACGTATTCGAACGTGATGCGCCGCCGTGGATCGAGCGGGAACCGCCGGCAGGCGGCCAGCAGGTCCTTGAGGGGATAGCGCCGGTTCACGGGCATGATCCGGTTACGCGTTTCGTCGGTTGTGGCATTCAGCGAGACGGCGAGATTCACTTTAACGTTCGCCTTTCCCAAAGCATCCATTTCGGGAACGAGGCCATCGGTCGACAGGGTCAGCCTGCGGCCGGAAAATCCCAGCGCCCGGTCAGAGGTAATGACCCGGATCGCTTTTATCACTTCGTCGAAGTTTGCCAACGGCTCACCCATTCCCATAAGCACGATGTTGGTGATACCCCGCACTCCTTCGTCCTTCAGAATGCGGGAGACCTCGAGGACCTGGTCGGTGATCTCGGAAAACACCAGGTTCCTCGTGAACCCCCCCTGTCCGGTCAGGCAGAAGCGGCAGGCCTGCTGACAACCAACCTGAGAAGAGATGCAGAGCGTCTGCCGGTCGTCGTCCGGGATGAGAACGCTTTCGATGGTGTGGCCGTCCTCGAGTCCGAACAGAAATTTGCGCGTGCCGTCCGATGATCGTTCCGCCCGCAGCAGCGAGGGAGCGGTCAGGGAAAACGCCGCGGCAAGCCGGTCGCGCTCGGCCTTTGCGATGTTCGTCATTTCCTCGAACGAGACCGCATAGTGCTGATAGATCCACGAGGTGATCTGGCCGGCCCGGTATCCCTTGAGGCCCATGTTACCCAGCGTTGTTTTGAGCTCATCAAAGGTCAGGTTCTTTATGGATATTTTTTCGCTCATCATTGCTCTCCTGGCTGGCGCAGACTATCATTATTTCTTTTCAAAAGCAAGGTTGACGATTCCCGGCAGATCGACCATGGATGCTGTCGTGTTATCGGGCACTTAAGGCGACGAAAATAATGAGAATTAATTGATTTTATGGTATAATCCGATAAGCATGAATGTTGCATCATACTCCCTGTCTTATTTCAATTGATAGATGGAGACGCTAGTATGTTGACAAATTAATAACGAAACATTATAATTAGCTTCATGAGACAAA
>CAYPOT010000008.1:0-81212 GCA_964412455.1 uncultured Nitrospiraceae bacterium
TTTGTCTCATGAAGCTAATTATAATGTTTCGTTATTAATTTGTCAACATACTAGGAACAAGTTCGTAGACGGGAAGCTCATGGAACCACGGGTTCGCGTTGCGAACGCACGGATACTGGCAATGCATTAAATTTCCTCCTTCTCAAAGGTTCGCGAGGATACCGCGATCTATGGCAGATACTCTTCTCTCACCGGGGAGAACACTTCTTATTGCAACGGAATGTTCATGGACAACGGCGTTGTGCTCAACATCGCCGGGGATGCACCAGCTGTCGCCTGGCACAGCCCGGTGCGTCACGTCACCGATGGTCAGGTCGAGGCTTCCGGATACCAGATAGCCTGTCTGTTCATGAGGATGTTTGTGTCGTGGCAGGACCGCGCCTTGTTCGAGCTTGAACTCGGCCATAAGCGTCTTCGCGCCGTGGATCAGCGTCTTGAGTTTGATCTTTTCAAGGGCGTCCTTATAGCCGGCGACATCGTTCTTAGTGAACATGAAGAACCTCCTCGACCACTATATAGGTCGGCATTACTGCTTAAGGAGTTTATCAGAAACCGAACGAGATTGTAAGACGGGTACCTGCGGGAAATAGAATCGGGGCGGGAATCCCCCGGGCAGATACTATCCTGTAAGTCCTCAAGATGCTTCAGGCGAACGACCGGCGCGGTTGCGAGTCGAGGCGCACAAGACCGCTGCATAGGGGGGACAGAAACATTAAAGACCGGACTCTCTGAGGCTTCAAGAAAAGAACAGGAAATCATACCTGAGCACTTACAGTCCTAATGGGTCCTGTTGCAAATTACGCCCCTAATATTGCAATAAGTTTAGGTAAGAGCGAATATAATCTATGCTGTGCGTACTTCTGCGCAATTTCTAATCGCCTTCCAAAAGCATGTATCTGTATATAAATATAATTTATGATAGCACATTATTTGCAAGCTTTATTAACTATGCAACAATAGTGTAGCCTCGTTTTGTAACTAACTGCTCTCGGAGGCAGTATGTCCGAAGGTCAAGAAGCCTTCCCAACAGTATGTCTTATCAGCAATGGACGCTGTCAAGGAAGGCTTTTTGTTTTTATATGAGCATATTATTCTTAATAGACGGCGAGTCAGAAAGCAGCGGAAATAATGTAGTGATCGTTCAACAGATAAAGGCCCAAGTTATGGAACGGATAAGGATAATGATAGTCAGTGAGGATCATTCCTTTTCTCTGAGTCTCTGTGCCATGCTCCAGAACCTTGGCCATATCGTCGTTGCCTGTGCCCGCTCGGCAGCAGATGCGATTGCCAACGCGCCTAAACTCTCACCGGAGCTTGTCTTCATGGATATTCCGATGGACCATAGGAACGGCCTCCAGGCGTCCAAACGGTTCCTGGAACAGCATGCTTTGCCAATTGTGCTCATGACCAGTGTCATAGAGCCTGAATTGATCGATCAGGCTGACGCCATCGGTGTTTCAGGTTATATGTTAAAACCGGTTTTATTAAAGGATATCCAGCCAGCCCTTGTGCTTGCCCGATCTCGTTTTAGACAACTCCAATCATTAAAACAGGAGATCGTTGATCTCCAAAATATGCTGCGGTCCCGCAAGCTCATCGAGCAGGCGAAGGGCTTGCTCATGGAACGGGAAGGCATCCCTGAAGCTGAAGCATTCAGGAGAATCCAATGCATGAGCAGGAATCAGAACATACCCATGGCCGCGCTCTCAGAAGCTATTATCATGACCAATAAGGTGATGAACAAGCCAAAGGCAAACAAAGACCGGTTACGAGAGAATCGAGGTGCCGTTCAAGATCGTTTTCAGGACTAGCCTGATCTGACATACACTGCTCGTGATGGCAGTAAAACGAAGGTCAAGAAGCCTTCTTGTGAAGCGTCATATGCACTATGACCTCCGCGGGAAGGCTTTTTTGTTGTATGCAGGAGCGGACAACGAAAGAGATGCGACATGTCGGGCATTTGACCAAATCCCTGTTCACCCTTTGACAATGCTTCGACAAACTCAGCAGAGCACTCAGGGTGAACGGGATGGTTTATTAAAAGGATGCCGTTTTTTCCGATCGTGCAGAGCCTGTCGAAGCACAAGATCGGCTTGGGGAACAGCCCGATGTCACGTGACGCTATGAACAGCAAATCAAAATATACGCCGGAGCCTGATAGCCAGACAACGATCTTTTGCAAGCTATTTTCCGACCGTGTTTCGGTACATCTCTGCATGTTAAGAAAAAAAGAGCTGGATCTAAAGGGCGGCTTCACCTGTGAAGGCTGTCCAGTGGACGCGGTCATGCGCAGGAAGCAGAAACTCTTTAAAGAGGTCCTCGGTCTTTCCCGCGGCCGAAGAGCTTGATCGTATTGCGGTCTGGCAATATTGCAAATGAACCGGAGAGGTCAATTTCCAGAACCGTATGGTGGAAAGGAGGAATCGTTGCATTCCGGAACATGCCTGTTCTAGAAAAAGACCGATCCGGCTAATGCAGGATCGAACGTTCAACTCGGAGGAATAATAATGAAAAGAATCTTATCGTTGATCAGTATTCTGTCCATGGTATGCGCATTTGCGATCGCTACAACTTTTGCAGCCAAGCCAGTAACGTATTATACTTTGACCATTGCCTCTTCAAATCCAACCAGTAACGTCGCCATAACCGCCAGCCCCCCGGACAAAAACGGCGCGGGCAACGGCACGACGCCGTTCACCAGGTCCTACGCCAAGGGTGCGGTTGTGACCCTGAGCGCGCCCGCAGCGGTAAGCGGCAATAACTTCCAGAAATGGCTGAAGGGCACGACGGATCACGCCACCACCGCGAGCACGGCCGTCACCATGAGCGCCGATACGACAATGACAGCGCTCTACGCCACCGCCGGCAGCGCGGAAAAGTGTCAAGACGGCATCGACAATGATCTGGACAGCAAGATCGACTGTGCTGACATCGATTGCGCGGCCGATGCTTCCTGCGCCGGCGCGCTCAATAGCTCGCACAAGGGCATTAACGCTTATACCGGTCCCGCAACCTGTATAGCATGTCACAGTACAGCCGGAACCGCGGTGCTTAATTCCATGCATGGTTCCTGGCTCGGCCCCACGCCGAATGTCAGCAATATCACCGTCAATTCCGGTAAATGGAGACAGACCAACAACTACTGCACGGATCCGCAGATGGCCGATTACGGCTGCTTGAAATGCCATGTTTCCCTGGTTGCACCGGTGGACGCCCAGGGCAAAGTGGATATGTCAAAGACAAAGCTCACAGCGGCGGACATGGACTGCTTGCAGTGCCATCAAGCCAAATATTTTGCGACCTTTATGCCGGTCGATAGTACTGCAACAACGTATTATTCCTGCGCCGACGGCGCGACCCGTGTTTATAAGAAACCCCTGCCGGAAGCCGACGGCAAGATCCGCAAAGTAATGCGTCTGGACCTCGCGCCGGGCGAGACCGCGCTTTCCCTGGCCAGGACCGTGACCCGGCCCAATAATGCCACGTGCGTGACGAAATGCCATGCAAAGGCAGGCGGCAGCGACGGCGCCAAACGCGGCGACATCGCTTCCAATATGGTCAATCCTTCGACATCGGTGGATGTTCATCTCAGCTCCGCGGGTGTTGCCAAATTGACCTGCACGTCCTGCCATAAGGGCGCAAACCATCAGATCCCCGGCCGCGGAAATGACATGAGGGGCGAGGACATCGGCGCTGTGATGAATAAATGCGTTGATTGCCACGTCGGCATGGACAGCGGCGCCGGCCATGCCAACCAGGGCCAACGGACCGAACCGGACCGCCATGTCGCCCGTGTTGACTGCACAGGCTGCCACATCGATTCCTATGGGAAAGGCATCAGCACGGAACTCAGCCGCGACTGGACCGCCCCGGTCTGGAACCCTGCCGGCTGTGAAGGCCAGGGCGCCTATGTCGGCCATGAAGTGAGAGGCGCCAACGTTGTGCCGGAATACCGGTTCTGGAACAAGACCAGCTGGGTATTTGACCGGAACGGGACAGCGGGACTGACGACGGACCTTATTGACGGCGGCCTGGCAATGTCATATCCTCTTGGCAACATCAACGACGGCAAGCTCTATCCTTTCAAGGTGCATACTTCCAAGAACCCGATCGACAGCAGCTCAGGCAAGACCAACTTTGATGTCATGACGATGTTCATGACCGGCTGCTATGACCAGGCGGCGGCTTCCGGCCTGGCGTATATCGGCGAGAGCGGGGCCTACACCTGGACGAACAACAAGGCCTTCCAGTTGATCACCCATGGCGTTGCCCCGGCTACGACTGCCGGCAATTGCAGCAAATGCCACGGGAACCTCAGGAACAGCCTGGATCTGACCACGGCTTCCAAAATGGACAAATTGGGATACAAGCTGAAGGACACTGCCGCGAAGATATGCGGCCAGTGCCATGCTCCGAAAACCCCGAAGACCCATGAGTCCATGCACGGTCATCTCAACAAAGGCAGCGGCATCGGGTGCTACTTCTGCCATTCTTTCAAACGTCCGGAAAGAAACCTTTGTGATCCTTGCGTCTCGTCATGTGTCAGCGAATTTGTCGACACCACCCCGTATCCCCATGTGTGCAATTAGCTGAATAGTTGAAGCGCTCCAACAGAGGGCTGTCCCAATTCCGGGGCAGCCCCATTTATTTAGAGCGTCTGGAGGAGGCGAACCGTTGAGGGTCAGGACTGTTGAGGGTCAGACCTCAGAATCAAGCTTATTCTCATCCAACGCTCCTCCCCCTCTTCTTCCACAGTGACCAAGCGTTTTCCTTTTAAGGACGAACATCCCCCCGACTGTTTCAAATTATTCCCAAGTGCCCGTACCCAAACGAAATCCATACCCCCCCCCAAATGGGTGGTGTCCGGCTCCACGCTTTCCCCTATAATTCACCAAGGAAACAACCAAGAACAGGAAATCGGAGCAGGCGGTATGCTTCGGATATCAAGAGAGGAGGGGTCATGGACAGCGAACAGGTTCTGCATGCTTATCGGAAGGGGGACGAAAATAAACGAATGAGCCTCTTTCTGTATTACCGGGAACTTCGAGATGCGTTCAGCATGATCGAAGATCAGGAGCACGCAGCAGATCGTTCGGTGAAAGGCTCTCTGTTCATGAACGGCATCGTTCGCTCTGTCGCAACGGGGCGCCGCGGAATGGCGCGAATGCGCGGGGTCCTGGGCAAGTATTCCCTGGTCCTGCTGAAACTCAGCTTTTTGATCGGCGCAGTGACCGATGGGCTTGCAGTGGTTCCCATGATGCACCCGGCAGTGAGTGCGGCTTTGTTCGGAGCGAACGCTGCAAAGCTCGGCGTTGAGTACCGGTATGCCATGGGGATAGGGGCGTCCTTGATGGCCGGATGGACAATGCTGCTGCTGTGGGGATACCAAAGGCCGGTGGAGCGGCGAGGCATTCTCGTTATCACCCTGTTTCCCGCGATCACCGGGATCATCGCGGCAACCGTATACGGCATGACCCATCAGGTCATTATCCTGAACAGGGTGATACCGTTGTGGATCCATCTCGGCCTGCTGAGCGCGCTGCTGTTGGTCAGCGTTGTCCTGAGCTCCGGCCGCGAAGCCAGGGAAGCCGATGCCTCTTCGCCGTAACGGTCCTTTCAGGCAAAAGCATCGGCCCGGCATGGCTATGGACAAAGATCGTACGGTTTGCTACCATGCAGTCGGGTCACCCGGACGCCGGGATTGCTCTGAACAATGAGGTCATCCATGGCAGGAACAGGCAATATGCTCTCGATAGACCAGATGCTGGCCGGTCTCGGCCCGGCGCTTTTTTCCTGTATTCGCGCGCCCTTTGGCATATTTGACAAGGATTTCCGGGTCGTCTGGATCAACAAATCAATGGCCGCCATTCACCGGTGCGATCCCAAGAAGGTGGTCGGGAAATTATGCTACCAGTCCCTGCACGGGTGCGAACACATGTGCGGCGGGAACTGTCCCCTGGAAGGGGCCATCGCGAAAGGCCGAACCCACGTCGTGGAGTCATGGATGGATGTGCCGGACGGCGGGCGGCGCTGGGGGGAAGTGCACGCGTATCCGGTGCGGGACCAGGACAAGAATGTTTCCGCTGTCATCGTCCTTGTCTTTGAAACGACGGCCGGGAAGAACACACTGCAGCAGCAGCGGGACTATACCGGGCTGCTTGAGCAGCGTCTGCGGGAAAAAGAGCGGGGACCCAAAAAGGTCGACCTGGGAAAAGGCGATGCCGTCCTGTCCGTGAAGCTGTCCCGCCGCGAAAACGACGTCCTGCGTCTCATAACCGAAGGATACACCAATACCCAGATCTCCGAACTGCTCGACATCAGCGGCAATACCGTAAAAAGCTACGTCAACAGCCTTTTTAACAAACTGGGGGTAAACGACCGCACCCAGGCGGCCGTCCTGGCAACCCGCAATCATATTGTCTGAATCCGGGAGCGAGCGAATTCGCCGGGATCGTCTGGGACAAGGTTTCTGATGGGTATGTGTAAAGAAGATCAGAACATGGTCAGGTCATCCATGAGACGTTCGGCTCGAAAGAGAGAAAGGAGAAGAGACACATGAAGCTCAACATTAAGGCATTCGCGTTGACTTGCGGTATCGTCTGGGGATTAGGGCTGTTCTTTCTTACCTGGTGGATGATCGCGTTTGACGGATCTTCAGGGGCGCCCACATTCATCGGCAGGCTGTATCGTGGCTACACGATCTCTCCTATCGGCAGTGTAATCGGGTTATTATGGGCGTTTTTTGACGGCCTGATCGGCGGCGCAGTCTTTGCCTGGCTCTACAACAAAATAACGGGTTCCGCCGGGACCAAGTAGGGCCGCGCGGGGCCAGTTCTGATAAAGAGGGAATCCAGGAGCGAGGGCATTCACTGCAGCGAGAGCTTAAGGACCGCTGAGATGTCTCCAGTGAACAGGGAGATCATATGGGACTGCAATTACCGAAGTGGCTCATCAAGCTGTCGGGAGAATTGTTTCTTCACCGCTACCCGGGTTGGCTCGTATTCAAGCCGCACCACTACGCGATGTCCGGTCCGGACGTGCGCAAGGTCCTCGATGCCGCACAGCCGGGGGACATACTGCTCCGCCGCTACGACGGGTATGTGAACACCCTGTTCACGCCGGGATTCTGGGGTCATGCAGCGCTCTGCGTGAGCGCGAATGACGTGATCCATGCCGTCGGCGTCGGTGTCCTGCGCGAGGACCTTATCACCTTTTGCAGGACCGACAGCGTGGCCGTGCTTCGGGTGAAGGACGCAACCCCGAAGATGATCCAACGGGCCATCGCCTGCGCGGAGGCCCACGAGAAAGCGCGCACGGCCTACGATTACCAGTTCGATGACAAGAACCATGCCGTCTACTGTACCGAACTGGTGAACGTCTGCTACAACGGCTGGTTCAACGAGGATTTCGAGGTGGCCGCCGGGAACTGCATTCTCTGCCCCGACGGGATCCGGCGGAGTTCCCGCGTTTCGTCCGTCGTCGAATGCAAGTGCGACCCGAAGTGGCTTTCGGTCAAACAGCGCGAGATCAAGAGGTGCAGCGCCCCTCCGGTTACCTGCGAAGACACGCTCCGGAAGCGGGTCGGGGAAATTGCCGCTTTGCCCGCGCACATGAAGCGGCAGCGCAAGCGACGACCCAGGTCCTGAAGCCGGAAGGATGACCTGGGACAGGCTTGGCCCCGTAGTTATAGAGCCATGAGCAAGCGCATTCCCCGCAGCTTGCTGCGGGGAATGCGAGCGATTAGAATAAATAGTAATACCTTGAGGATCGAAGATTCCCTGCAGCTTGGTGCAGGGAACTTCAATAAGACGGTCGAGGGTGAGGTATGGCCTGTTGAGGTGTTGCCCGTCATCGGAGTTCGGCGGTAGAAAGGATATGCTAAGAAGCCGTTCCGCTCTGAACAATCAAAGGCCGGCAGAATCAATTCTGCAGGCCTAACCGTATAGAATGAGTAAGGATATTCTAACAGGTCGCCATGCCCCCGATCGCAGCGTTCCTTCGGTTTCCGGCGCGGCCGTTCTCTGCAGTCGGGCTACGACGCAGGCCTTCCCGGCCTCGGCCCCGATCCGGACTGCCTCGCGCGCTTGAGGAGCTTCCGCCTTCGCTTTTCCGCCTCCAGCTGCTTATTCTTTTTTTTCACCGAGGGCTTTTCGTAATGACGCCGCTTCTTCAGTTCCCCGAACATCCCGTCAAGCTGGAGCTTCTTCTTCAGGGTACGCAGGGCTTTTTCGATGTCCCGGGACAGGACCCTTATCTCCAAGACTTTCCTCCTCCGCCGCCGTAGCCGCCGCGATCCCTACCACCACCACCGCCACCCGAGCGCTCGGTCTTCGGCTTGGCCTCGTTCACCGTGATCGTCCGGTCCATGAACATTGTACCGTTCATGGCGGTGATCGCCTTGGCCGCATCCTCATCGGACGCCATCTCCACAAAACCGAACCCCTTGGACCTGCCGCTCGACTGATCGACGATGAGCGTGGCGGACAGGACTTCGCCTAACTTCGCGAATGCCTCCCGCAGATCCTCTTCCACGGTGTTATACGACAAATTCCCAACATACAGTTTCTTCGCCATACTGCCTCCTCGGTGCCTTCAGGTTCGCGCTGGCGGACGTTGCCGTGCAGCGCGGTACGTCTTCTCCGCGGCCACGCCGCGTCCCCAAAAAGAGAGCGCGGAAGAACCGCGTGGGTGTCCGCAAAACCGCATCGATTGCCAACCAAGCATGCAGTCGCTTTTTTTTTTGGGAAAAGGTGAGAGCAGGAGGAGTCGGTGATCGATGATGAGGCGCGGACGACATCTCGTTCCAAAACGAGAAGGCCTTGCCCCGTTGATTGTGTATGTGTTTAGTATACGGATTTTGGCGTCAATTGCAAGGGTTTTTAGAGAACGGAACGCCGGGGATGTCGGTTCATAACGTGCACTATATTAGTAGTTATCACTGCCTCACATCGTGCGACATTCCCTTCAAGCCGTCCATTACGGAGCCAATAGAACCCTTGGCATAATTATGTTGAAAGTCCGTTGAAAAACGCTGTGCTTTCATTATTCCGTCGTTCCCGCGGCGAAAGAAAACCCAGTGTTTTCAACTTGTTCCTGGATCCATGTTCGCACGGGGATGACGAATTCCCCTGTAAGGGCAGGTTTTTTCAACAGGCGGTTGTAGTTTGATATTAGAAATCCTGTTGCGTTGAGCTAATAGGCTCAAGTCTTCCCGCTTTTGAACTAAAGTGAATGCACTGAACAAGACCTGCCCCGTGACTCCAATTCCAAATTATTCACCCCACGCTTCGAACTCCGGACTTCCCGCTCGGCATCAGGTTTCCGGTTGTTAGGGAAACCTTGGCATATTTTTGTCAGGTGATGTAAAATAGACCCAGAGGACCAGAGCATGATCATCCGTTACTCAAATACCGTGGATTCAGGCAGCCCCGAAAAAGACGACAATGCCGCGGAGTCGCAGGCCGGTGCAGACAAGAACTACGACTGCAGGTGCAAGGAAGCCTCGAAAATGTCGCCTGGCGAACTGTTGAAGCTCATGATGAGCGACCTGGCGTTCTGGAAAAAGATGAAAACCCCAAGGTCTTAACATCTTTGACACGGATAAGGGCGGAGAACATCCTTTGAAGAAGCATGATAAGACCCTGGTGTATACTTGGTTATCATAGCCTTTCTTCGCGTCGTCTGTGTCAAAAGAAAGGTTCCGAGTTTAAAACCATTGAGAGGGAGAGATCCATGGGTGAGAAGCAGGTGTTCCAGCCCCTTACGAGGGAAGACAAGATTACGGTCGTGCTCTACCGCGTCGGCATCGTGCTATCGGCCCTCATCATGAGCGGTCTGGCATATATCCTGGCGACGGCATCTTCATATCCCATCCCGGCAGGCAGCAACCGGTCAGCTGATGCCCTTGCCTATGGCCTCTATGCAGCCGTCGGCATGAGCGTATTCTTCATTCATCTCTATATAAGGAAGTTCCATATCTACCTTAAGTACCTCTACTTCATCAGTCTCGGCTGTCTTGCCATGCTCTTCGTCATCGGAAAGGGGTCCCTGTCCGGCGCTCTCTCGCAGGCCCCCTCCAGCGCGCTGCTCCTGCTGCCGCTATCCGGATGTCTGGGCTTCGTGACCGCGAAGGAGGCCTTCTGTTTCAAGCTCAACGAGGGCTACCTCCTTGCCATTATCATGCCGTTCTATCTGCTGCTGGTATCGGGCGGCATCCTCACCGGCCAGGGAGCGTCCACTGGCCTGGTCCTGATCGCCGCCATGCTTGTCTTCTTCACGCTCCGCAAGGTGTTTATGCCTCTTGCCTACGACATCGGAGACAAATCCGCCTATCGCTGAGATGACGAATGGGTGCGAAGAGATTGTCAGGCATCTTTATCTTTCAATTTCGTTGTCCTGCTGATGTCTTGCCGCTGATCTTTCATTCCCTGTTGCGTAGAATGTGATCCTTGCGTTACATAAGTAATTCAGAGGGTGAACGCATTCCGGGAACCAGCGTCCCTAAGAGAGTCTACGCCATACAGATCCGACCATTCCAATCGAAGGAGGAACGTCCATGGGTGATGAAACGAAGATCCAGGTGCGGGAGATCAAGAAGGGCATGGAGGCCGCGGGGAGCGTTCTGGAACGCTACCTGATCCGTTTTCTGGGGCCTCTCGGAAAGAAGATATCCGAGGCGACCCAGACTGGCAGGATGATGGCACTGGCCGGCGTCGTGGCAGTCGTGGTCTGTCTGGTCCTCATTGCCGTGCTTGCCTTGTCGTTCCGCACGGAAGTAAAGAAAGGCGTTCTCGTGGTGTCGAAGCAGGTCGTGAACATCCGGGACCGGGCGTCCGTCAAAGGCAAGGTGGTGGCAAAGGCCGAAAAGGGCGAGACCCTGTCCTATATTGCGTCCACCGAAGGGTGGTACAATGTGCGCGCAACGGGCGGAACAGGGTGGGTATCGCGCGATATGGTGGACCGGAAAGGGAACAGGACCGTTGTCATCGAGTACGAGATGAAGGGCTACGGGATCGTGTTCCTGATCGGGGTGGGCCTTTTCATCGCCGGGATCCTGCAAAAGAAAAAGAAATGACCTCTGTGTCGACCGTCCGGGGAGCGCTTGGTGCCAGGCTCGGGAAATGAGGCGTTCCGTGCCCCGGCTTTTCATGGAGAGGGCATGAACGTACATATGACCCGATACCCGAAGCCGTTCTGAAGGGGAAGGCCTGCCGGGAACCAGCGTCCCCGGCGTATCACTGGAGTCGCAGGCAGTGAAACAACACATTGAACATCGGATCAAGAAGCAGGACAGCAAGACCGAGCTTGTCCCCTTAAAGACCGTATGGGGAGAGGCAAAAGCCTGGGAGACCCTTGCGGTTCTCAGGCCGAAAGACGTTTGTTCCGGCGCCATAGCCGCATTCGATGAAGCGGCACGGACGTATACCATAAGGGCCTTTGGCATCGAGTTCACCGTGTCGCTCGACGCACGGACGATCACGAGCGGAGATCCGAAGGCAGGTCTTTTTCTCGACCGCTACAAGGATTTTTTCCGGTTGGCTGTCTTGTGGTATATGACCAGCGCGAAGGAAATTCCGGCCACCGGACGGCTCATCAGGCCGCTCGATGTCAAAGGCGGGCAGCGGTTCTTTTCGGGGACGCATGTCCTCCCGCTGGACCGCATCGAGGAACGATTCGCCCGGGATAAAGTGGCCTTCATCGAGCGGGGCCTGAAGTTCGGCGCTGAGATCGCCAAATATGGCGATGCCGCGGTCCGCCTCTACCCGTTGCCCCGCGTACCCGTGACCATCATCCTGTGGCTGCAGGATGAAGAATATCCCAGCCGGGCCACGCTCTTTTTCGATTCCACCGTCGATTTCCAGCTTTCCCTGTCGGACATCGTATGGTCGGTTTCGCTGATGGCGACGCTGGTGATGGGAGAATAATTGCGAAACGGACAGGTCGACAAGGGAACAAGGTGAAGGGAAAAAAATGGACATGAGCGACCAACAACAGAACGATCCGCTGCACGGGGTCACGCTGGAAATGATGCTGAACCAGCTGGTGGCGCATCATGGGTGGGAGAAATTGGGTCAGATCATCAAGATCAAATGCTTTACTAACGACCCGAGCATCAAATCCAGCCTGCAGTTCCTGAGAAAGACCCCTTGGGCGAGAACGAAGGTCGAAGAACTGTACTTGAAGTACAGAAGGAATGCAGACAAGGACAGAAAGAGGACATGATTTTAAGTCTGCATCGCGTATTTTATAGGTACGTATCGTATAGTCCAGAAACAACATCCCCAAATACCCCGGGTCGCTGTTTCTCCCTTCTTCCGCCGGGCATCTTTTCTCCGTCCTTCACCGGATCTCCTGCTATAATTTATATAGATAAGTCTTACCATTGCCCCTGGGCTTCATATCTCTATTATTTCGTATCCCTGCGAAGCGGCACGGCCAGCAAGGATGTCTGGCCGGGCCGGCAGTGTGTCAGCAGGATGGCCGAAAGGAAGGAGGGGGCTATGAAGATCATACCAAAGATCGTTGTACGGACAGCGGTGATACTGGGATTGCTGGCGGCTGGTTTTGCGCTGGGCTTTCCTATCGGACAGCAGAGGGGCTTTGACAATGGGAGCGAGTGGGCAATCGTGCAGGCGGACATCGCCGCGCGGGAGGCCGGTTCGCCCCTGATCGTCTCGCTGGAGGAGGGGCAGATGCGCGTGATCGTCAGGCAGCCCCCCGGTCTCTATAAACGGGCACAGCGGCAGGCCGCGCTCTATAACGACCGGACAACGGTCGCAAAAGCCGGCAAGACAAATATCGCACTCGGCACAGAGGCTGAAAATTGAGGAACTGGCGGTTCATCAGGTAAAGAGTGCCATCAAGAAAATGGCATGCCTTGAGAAAGAGAAGAAAGAACCAGAGCATTGAGTTCCTCATGCCGCAGAGGCCACCGACGTGAGTTCAGCCGAACGGCCACCGGGAGCGCCGGGGAGATACATTAACAGCTTGTAAACTGGTATGTCACGGTGAACTCGCAACCTGCCCCCGAGTGTCTGCATCGGGGGCTTTCTGTTGCAAAATGCTGTTCATTATCCTGTCCGCTCCTTGATGCTGATCAGTGCCGGTCTCGTCAAACCGCTTTCACTGCGGCCAGCTTCGCCCGGAGCTTGATCTCAACGCCGGTCAGGGCCACGGAAACAGGGCATCCCTTCTTTGCCGCTTCGGCCTTTTCCAGGAATGTTTTCTCGTCAATTCCCGGGACCCTGCCTTCGGTCTCCAGTTCGATCGTCGTGATCTTGAACCCCTCCGGCACTTTGTCAAGGGACACACGGGCGGTCGTGGCAATGCGTTCGGGCTTGAAACCGGCCTGTTCCAGGACCAGGGACAGTGCCATGGAGAAACAACCCGCATGGGCCGCTCCGATCAGCTCCTCGGGGTTGGTCCCCGGCCCCTGTTCGAACCGCGAGGCGAAGGAATACTCCCCTTCGTACGCGCCCGAGCCAAGCTTCATCGTTCCCTTGCCGTTCTTCAAACCGCCTTCCCAAACAGCCGTTGATTTGCGTATCAGCATGGCGCACCTCCTTTCACGGCATCATTGCTTCCTGTCATGCACATCACGTCATGGATCACTCGTAATAATGTCGCAACGTCGATACGAAGACTCCATCGTTAGCGTAACGATGATCGGCTTCACCCCTCCTGCTCCCTGCTGCGAGGCCGGAAGGCCCCGGTACTGTTATGCGGCATCGAACAGGATCTTGTCGATCTCCGACGGCAGGTTGTGCAGGTTGTGTCCCTTGATCCATCCCGTGATCAGCTCCGCGAGCCTCTTGGGATCGTCTTCCTGCAGGTAATGCAGGCCGGGCCCGAACTCCGCCACGCGAAGCCTCGGCAACCGTGCTGCCAGGGCAACAAGCCGGTAGTCCGTATCCCCGGTGATGATCGCGCCCGGTGTTGCCTTGATCCACAGGACCGGGACGTCGAGCTGCCGCAGGCGGCCTTCGATCTCCTCGATGAACAAACGACTTGTTTCCGGCTGCCCCTCGATCGGGATGAGCTGCGGAAAGACCCGCACAGGCCTTCGCGATGCAAGTGTCGGAAAGGGCTGCCGGTACTGGTCCATGATCTCTTTCGTCATGTTCTCTTTCCTGACCACAGACCCCGGTAAAACCCTGTTCACGAAGAAGTTCATCACCTGGATCATGAGATAGCCCAGGGGGGACCGGAAGAGCTTGAAAGCGGGCTTTAATCTGCCGAAATCCTTCCAGGCCGTGTCCCAGAGAAAAGTTTCCATGAGCGCGACGGCCTGGATGTTTCCGGGATGCCGGGCCGCGTACATCATGCCCAGTGGGCCGCCCCAGTCGTGCAGCACCAGGACGAGGTCCTTCAAACGCAGTTTCTCGATGAAGCCTTCCAGGACCCGGTAATAGAGATCAAGCGTATAGTTGCCGTCAGCCAGCTTGCCGGACCTGCCGAAGCCCGGAAGGTCGAGGGCAATGCCCCGGCGGCGGGTATCGGTTGCAACAACCGGCAGAACGTTCCTCCAGAGATAGGACGACGTGGGGTTTCCGTGAACGAACAGGACCGGCGCGCCCCAGCCCTCATCAATGTAGTGGATCCGGTGGCCGAGGACGTCAACGTAGCGGCTCTCGAAAGGGAACGCCGATGACGGACGTTCGGTGTTCGACCGTTCTTCTTCCAAACCCATATTATCCTCCCTGTCCCTGCAACAAAAAAAGCCGGGCTTGCCAAAGGTCATCCTTCGGCAGCCCGGCTGTCTTCTCTCTCCATCACCTTCGTTGTAAAGGAAGATCCGCGGCATTCCTTCCCTCCCTCACGGGAAGGTCGGCTTTATCGGGACAAATACTGTGTAACATAAGACTAGCACCGCACGGGAATGGTGTCAAGAGAGGGAGAGGGGGAAAGTGGTTCTCGAATCCAGGAGCGAGCGCATTCCCTGTAGCTTGCTGCAGGGAGCTTCAATCCAGGGGCCTCTGGAAAAGAAAAGTTTTTAGTCGTTACCAAACCCTGAGCATCCCGAAGTGGCTCTGCAAAATTACTGGGCACCCGTTCTGGTCTGCAGACATCGTTCGTCGGCGACCCTAGGGCAAGAAACTGCTCCTGAACATTCCTTCGATGTCCGCCTGTGACGGTGCCTTGAGCGTAAAGGGAAGATTTCTCGCCTTCATGGTGATGGCGGTAAACGAGCTTATCTCCTTATCTGAGATCCCTTCCTTGTCCCCCAGAAGGTCGTTGATCAGGGCCTTGAGGTCCGCAATCCCGTCTAGCCCGAGCGTCATCAAGACCGTCATGACCTTTTCCTGGTGCTCCGGCAGAAGATACTGCAGATAGTCACTCATCAGGAGACCGTTCGCCCTGCCGTGTTCGATCTTCTTGAAATAGGTGAGCGAATAGCCCATAGCATGCAGCACGGTCGTTCCTGTCTGCGCAATGACGATTCCGGCCAGCAGGGAGGCGGTGAGCAGCTGCTCCCGCACGTTGAGATCGAGGTTTGCGCCCTGCCTCAACATCGGCAAACACCTTCCCATCCGGCGGATGCTTTCCAGGGCGATGAAGCTGCTCATCTCCGTCGCCCGTTTCGAGAGATAGCCTTCAACCGCGTGCGACAGCGCGTCCAGAGCCGTGTTCCTGGTTACCGACAGGGGAAGGTCCTCCGTATAGGCGGCGTCCAGAAAGGCAATCCGGGGAATGATGTCGTCGCTGATCACAAAGCTCTTGCTCTGGACCTTGTCATTCGTCATCATGGCGTACTGGGTCACTTCGCTTCCCGTCCCGGCCGTGGTAGGGACCGCGACGACCGGGAGCGGTTTCCGTGCGAAGGTATTGGAGAACAGCGTCTCGTCGTCGATCCTGTTCGTGGCCAGGACGGCCGCGACCTTGGCGGCATCGAGGGGGGAACCGCCGCCGATCCCGATCACCAGATCAGCCTTGTACTCACGGGCGAGCTCCGCGGCAGCCCGTGCGACCGTCGTCGAGGGATTGCTTTCAACGCGGTCAAATAGTACTGCGGGGATCGACTGTTTCTCTAATGCCCTTCGAACGTCCTGTTCCGCACCGTTCGTTTTGGCCGACCGTTTTCCGGTGACAATGAGCGCCCGGGTACCCAACGCGGTGAAGAGAGATGCATTCTACCGTATGCAGTTCCTGCCGATTATGATTTTTGTTGGGACATAAAACATCGACATGTGATCGGTCATCTTCAGAAAAGGCAGATAGGGTGATGTTGTTTCCAGGCCGGCATTGCGCTTCTCCATTAGAAAAACATCACGAGAAACAATGTTCCGCGTTCCGCGCATGTTCTAAATAATTATCATTACTCGAAATATACTGAGGCGGGAGCAAGGTACGTGGAACGCGCCCGTACTGGATTCAATGGGGAGAAGAGCCGTTCTGTTATTTTAACGTCCCCGTCTTTTCCGCAATGACCGACGATACGGTCTCCGTGGTATTCGCCACGGCTTCCCGCATATGCTCGGCAGAGACCTTCGTACCGGGAACATACCGCACCGCCGTCACATCGAACCTTCCCTGTCCCACGACTTTAGCGTCAGGACCCATGAACAGCTGCGCCACGGCATGATATTGTCTGCCTTCGCCGCTCGATGCCGCGCCGTCGGCCGATGCGGTCCGTGAAGAACCCGTGGGGACCCAGATGACGTAGGCATAGTCCGTTCCGACCTTCTTCATAAGCTCCCGGACCTTTTTTATGTCGGTTTTGCTGAAATCAATGTCGATCGTCACAAAAGCGGAATTATAGGGTCCCTTGATCTGCTGCGGATATCCCGGAATCCGCTGCGCCGTCTGCTTAGGGGGCTGGACCCTGAAGGTGCTGTTGCGGCTGAATGCGGCGGCCATCGAAACCACGACGGAACTGGTCATGTCGTTGTCGGTCCCGGCCACGATCGCAAGGGTCCTGCCGCCGGCCTGGATGTCGCCGTTGGTGGGAGAAAAGATGAGCCCGCTGAACATGCTGACGCAACCGGCGAGAACCATGAGTATTAAACACGTGCCAATATATAATCGTGATGATTTCATAAGTCCTCCTGTTCTTTCATCTTCAGAAGTCTCTTTTGCTTTCCGGTGTCTCCGCGCTGTGGCTAAAGGCCCCTGCTGTTGGCGAGCTGGCGGCTGACCACCAGGAGCGCGATGCCGTCAACGAGGACGGCGAGGTTTAGCACGGCGCTCACGGCATGGAGCTTCCGGAACTCCCTGCGGGCGGGGGAGTCAGGCGCGGCGCGTTCGAAGGAAGCGACCTGCTGTTTCACCTCGACCGTGCGCGGATGGAGCAAGAACAGTACATAGGCATTGATGATGATCGCGACGACGAGCAGGAAGAGGGAGGCGCGAAAGGAACGGGTCGCCTGGTCAGCGCCGAGCAGGAAGAACAGCACCAGCGCCAACGCCGACAGCACGAGCAGGGAGAGAAAGTAGCCCGGGAAGAGCCTGCCAACGATCTCGCCCGCCTGGTCCCTCTCGTAGGACCGGAAGATCGCCGGCGTGACGATGAAGGTGAACATGGCCATGCCGCCGGTCCAGAGGGCCAGGGTGACGGTATACAGGGCGCCGAAGGTGAAGGTCATAGGCCGCATTACCGAACAACGCTGATCAAGGTCTCACCATGATTTTTTTGTGGCAGAGGAGACAGAGATTGGCGGGGCGTTCCGCTTCGTTCGTAAAGAGCTTCTGCTTTCCGGACGAATGGGGATTGTGGCAGCTCGTGCAGGAAAGCTCCCTGCCGGACCGCGAAGGGTCAGGTTTGCCTTTCACCGGATGGGTATCGGCGGCGCTGAAGGCTGCCATCACGTGTCGTCCCGAAGTCTGCCCGTCATGACAGGTGGCGCAGAGGTCCGCGAGGGGCTGGGTGAGCAAGGCGGGATGGTCCGACGCGTGGGGCGAATGGCAGAAGGTGCACTGTCCGTCCTTGACCGGAAGATGGACCGTCTTCTTGGCAAACATGCTCTTGTCATGGCAGGTGAAGCAGAGGTCCGGCGGCAGGGCGGTCAGGAGCTTCGCGTTCTTGCTCGAATGAGGATTGTGGCAGGAGGTGCACATGCCGCCCGCCACGGGCGCGTGCAGGGTCTTCTTCTCGAATGCCGACCGGTCATGACAATTGAAGCAGAGTTCCGGCACCGGCGCGGTCAGCTTGGGCACGGGCTTTTCCCCGGTATGAGTGCCCACATGGCAGGAATCGCAGCCCATGTCGAGCGCCGGGTGCACCACCTTCTCCTGACGCTTGTCAGGATGGCAGTCAAGGCATTGCGGCTTCGCCGCGCCCGGGGCAGGAAGGGGCAGGAAGAGAGCTAAAACAAAAAAAAGAGACCGGATATTTTTTGCCATGAATGTCATTCTATCCGAAACAGAAGGTGAATTCAATGCCAAAACGGAAAGTTGCAGAGTCTGTCCATCGCACTTGCCGGTTGGTTCGTGTTACCAAAGGTATCGGCCTGCCAGGAGCAAGGTAAAATCGGTTGACATTCTTTTCGGGTATCTCTATCATCATGCTCAAGGGAGGGTTGTTGCCGGTGATGACTTTTCGCAGAGCATTTCGACGAGAGCTTTTCCCGCTGCACTGCCTCATCATCGCGGTCGTTTTTTCCCCCGCGGTCCTTCGTGCGGCCGATGCTGTCCCGGCCGGCCTTTCCTCATCGTCAGACGGTCCCTCGACCGTCGCCAACGGATACCTCTCCACGAAATATATCTACCGGACCGCCGAATATCCCGGCGCGCGGACCTCGGACCAGGACGTCTATGCCGACCTGCGGCTTGACGTCACGAGGCCGAAGGACAACCGCTTCGAGTTCCACTTCCTCGGTTCGGTCCGCTCGGACGTCGACGGAAACCAGGACCCTTCGCCGTTTTCTGCCTTTGAAGGCGTCGCCGACACCTACGGCGCCCGAACGACCGGCATCATCTACGAGGCCTACGCCACGCTGAACGGCGGAAACGCCTTCCCTGCAACGAAGGCGCGCATCGGACGCCAGTCCGGCACCCGGGACGAACCGGTGGTCTTCGACGGCATCGCTGTCGACGCGGGCGGGGAGAAGTGGGACCTCACGCTCTACGGCGGCCCGGCGGTCCACTATTATGAGGTGAACAAACACTGGGGCGATGACACCGTGGAGGGCGCCGGCATCGACTACCGGCCGGTCCCGGAGGCGGGCATGAGCGTTGACTACCTCCGGGTGAAGGACGAACAGGCGCTCTTCCCGGAGGACACGACGCGGTATGATCGTCTGCTCTCGCTCAAGACCTGGCAGCGGTTCGGCGCCTTCACCCGCGTCATGGAAAAATACCGGTTCCTGGACGGGGAGCCCCGGGACCTCTCGCTCAAGGCCGTGACCGTCTGGCAGGCGGCCGATCTCGACGCGAGCGTGAACTACTTCCGCCAGTTCCGGACCCAGAACGAGTTGTCGAACGATCTCTCGCTTTTCTACGACGTCATGGGCTCGTCCGCCTCCTACCAGAGCTACGAAATCACGGTCCGGAAGTTCTTCGCCGACCGCGTCGCCGTGGACCTGGGTTACTTCAAGCGGCAGCTCCTGGACACCGCCGACGAAGGCCCGTTCAACAAGGAATACCGGCGTTCGTTCCTCGACGCGGAGCTGATGGATCTTTTCCTGGCGAACCTGTCGTGGACGTTCCTTGTGGAGCAGTGGGAGAGCCGGGGAAGGAGCTACGGCGCCGTCGGGACCGACCTGTCGTATAAGATAAAGAAGAACAAAAAGGAAGCACGGCTCAGCATCGGCACCAACTACAGCCTGTACAAGTACGACTACTACACCGAGCTCGGACTGCGAGAGAAGGTGCGAACTTACTACCTGACCGCCAGGTACCCGCTGAGCGGTGGTTTCGCCCTGAACGGCGGATACGAGTATGAGCACGGAATTGAGAACTACCAGACCCTGAGGATGGGAATGCGCTATGACTTCTAAGAACGCCGCGATGAAGAAGGTCGTTCTTGTCCTGCTCGCCTTTGCTTGTGTGTGGGCAGGCCTCGCGGCGCGGGCCGCGGAAGACGACCGGATCCCGTTCCCGAAGCCCTCCTCCCATACGGGGAGGTGGCTGGAGTATCACGGCAGGACGGTGGGGGCCGAGGGAAACAGCCCGGGCAAGCCCGGGAAGGCATGCGTCCTCTGTCACGACCGGACCGACTGCATCGTGTGCCACACGACGGTCGCGCCGCGTGACCACAACAACGCCTGGCGGGTGCGGGGCCACGGGCTCATGGCAGGCGGCAACCGCGACCGCTGTCTCGTGTGCCACAAGCAGGATTACTGCGTCCGGTGCCACAGCGAGACCGCGCCGCGCACCCATACGGCGAGCTGGCGAAAACGGCACTGCACGTGGTGTCACTTCGGGTCGGGCTTCGTGCCCACGGACAACTGCGTCGTCTGCCATAAAGTGGCGCCCCATACCTCGGCCCCGCATGCAGTGAGCCCGACGCTGAACTGCGGGTTGTGCCATAAATAGATTTTTACAGGATAATGGAGCAAGGCGATGAAGATTCGGATCATATGGTCAGCGCTGTCAGTGCTGCTTGTCGCAGCGGGCTGCAACTCAGAACATGGGCCGGACTCTATCTTCGATCACAAGCCGCTTCCCCATGGGACTGTATCAATGTGCGTCCAGTGCCACACATCCGCCAATTCACCTGCCATGGACCCGCTAGTCTCGAACGGATCAGGAACCTCCGGCAAGCATGTCAAGCATTTTCAAGAGCGGCGGATCGCCTGCGAGCGGTGCCATTTCAACTACCTTAATGCGCTGACGCACATGAACGGGACATTCGATACGGGCAATCCGGCGGTGAATGTGGTCAATCTGAACATAATTGGTGGTGCTGGCCTCTGGACGAACGATACGGGTACCGGGACTGGAGGCTGCACGGGCGTTGCCTGTCATGGTACGGATACGCTTGACTGGTACGGATCAGGAACGTGGATGCTTCCAGCGTGCACAACGTGTCACTCTTCCGGCTATTCAGCGGACCTTGACCCCGTGGTAACTAACGGAAACCCGCCCGCGGGCCGGCACGAGAAACATGTTGCCTCGAGAGACATCGCTTGTGAACGCTGCCACTATAACTATCCGAGCATTTTGACCCACGCCAACGGTGTATTAGATACGCCCGATCCGGCCGTAAACATCGTACGTTTCAGTGTCGTCGGTCCGTCTGCCTCGTGGATCAATGATGCGGGCGCGCAGACCGGCGATTGTGCCACGGTCGCCTGCCACGCGTCAAACACTCTCGGCTGGTATGGGACCGGGGCGTGGACGCTTCCTGCCGCATGCACAACATGTCATTCTTCAGGGTACTCGAGCGTGCTCGATCCGCTTGCTACGAACGGGAGCGGCCTCTCGGGCAAGCACGTGAGACATGTGACGAGCTTCAGCTTTGCATGCTCGAAATGCCACCTCAACTATCCGACAAGGGCGTCCCATGCCAACGGTGTCATGAGTACGCCGGATCCCGCCGCGCTGCTGGTGTATTTTGATTCCACCAACCCCTCGGGAACATGGACCAACGACACCGGGCCGCAGACGGGCAACTGTTCCTCAATGAATTGCCACGCTGCGCCGGATCCGGCCTGGTACGAGCTGGCAGGGGTCAGCCTGCCCCCCTGCTCAGTATGCCATGTCAATGCCGTGGGTGTTCGCAGGGTGATCTTGGGACCGGGCGGTGACTTCGGCCAGAACGCAAGCGTGAAGTCCCATCATGTTTCGGGCGGGAATGATCCTATATCAACGCAGTGCATGGTATGTCATGATATGTCGCTGCACATCGGTGGGACGGTCCGTCTGAAGAACGCTGACACGGGTGCTACTATTCTTTATAATTCCGTTACCCCGTCCACGACCGAACTTTTCTGCCTGAGCTGCCATGACAATTCGGGCGCATTGTTCACCTTTATTTCCGGCGGAACGCCGACGTCACCGTTCAATGACGGATCGGTGCTGGGACAGACGCCTTACCGCGCAGGTATCGACATTGCTGACCATTGGAGCAAAACCTTCGGTCACCGGCAAAAGGGACTAACTTGCCTTGGCACCGGAGCGCCGGGCACCGGTTGTCACGCCAACGGACACGGTGCTCCCGCGGTGGGGATCCTCGCCAGGAACCTCCAGATACCGCAGCCGGATCGTTACCGCGAAACGGATTTTGCGATCTGCCTGGACTGCCATCAGTCATACGCGACTGTCAGCAAGGAAGCCATCTTCGGAGTGAAATTCACGGAGGTCGTCTCCGGGGTAACGATAACCCATCCGTATGACTGGGGCTATGGACCGCCCCAGAATCCCCTTCTGAGAAGCGATCCTGCGGATGTGTATAGTCCTCCTTATAATCTGAGCGGCGGGATACAGACGCACTTCAGAGATCAGAATTATGATGGAACAACAGGCAAGAGCTATGATGACCCCGCCTACTTTTTCGGCGACTTTTTCAATCTCCACTGGTTTCACACTGGCAGCCAGACGTGGGGTTACCGGGGGACGGCTCCGAACACAGGGATCAGCTGTCTAGCCTGTCACAGCGTTCATGGCACCAACACGCAGTGGGGTATGGTCCATGATCAGCTACAATACGGAGAGACGATAACGAATGGAGATTCTTATGGGAGGATGTCCGGTAATCCTGTACTCTTGAACCAGTACCCCACGTATTGTATGATCAATTGTCATGCGATCATAGCGCCGACCTCGAACTGGTTCATGCCGACGAACGAATAGCTTCAGGAGGAAAGCAGCGCAGCGCAGCCTATTATTTCTTGAACGACATCGTCAGCTCATAGGTCCCCGCATCGAGCCGTTTCTCGATCTCAAATCCCATGCTTTCGAACAGATGGAGCATGGGCCTGTTGTCCTGGAGGACGGTGGCGGCAAATCCGAGGAGCCCCTGCTTTTTTGCGAGGAACGTGAGGTAGGAAAGCAGCTCCGCGCCGACCCCCCTGCCCTGATACTCATTCCCGACGACGAAGGCCACTTCCGCCGTGTGGGTCGTGCCGTCTATGATGTACTGGCCCATCCCTGCCATGACTTCCTTTCCCTCCTGCTGGATCGTTGCGAGGATCACCATCTCCCGGTCGTAATTGATCACCACGAACTTCTGCAGCCGCTCGTGGGGCATGTCGGCCCGCGTGGAAATGAAACGGTTGTACATGCTGTCGTTCGTGAGATGGTAGAAAAAGTCTTTCAGGAGCTGCTCGTCGTTGATCCGCACGGGACGGAAGAAGATATTAAAGCCCTGGCGGGTCGTCCGGTGGGTCTCGAGGTGCTCCGGGTAGTCGCCGCCGCCGCCGGTGACGTAGGCCTGGTCCTTGTAAATGAGATGCCTGCGTTTTGCCTCATCGATGAGCGCCGCGCGGAAATTCGGATGGGCGATGGTGATCAGGTCCATGGCGCGCTCCCGGATGTTCTTGCCGTGGAGGTAGGCGATGCCGTACTCGGTCACGACATAGTGGATATCGCCGCGGCCCAGGGTCACGCCCGCGCCTTCTTTCAGGAACGGGACGATCCGGGAGACGCTGCCGTCCTCCGCGGTCGACTGGATGGCCAGGATGGTCTTGCCGCCGGGCGACAGGATCGCGCCGCGCATGAAGTCCGCCTGGCCGCCGATGCCGCTGTAGAAAACCTCGCCCAGGGATTCTGCGGTGGCCTGGCCCGTAAGATCGATCTCGAGGGCGCTGTTGATGGCTGTCATGTTGCGCTGGCGCGCCAGGACCGTGGGATTGTTGGTGTAATTGACCTGCCGGAATTCGACGGCCGGGTTGTCGTGAAGGTAGCGGTAGGTGTCCCGGTGGCCCATGCAAAAGGCCGCTACGGTCTTGCCGCGGTTCAGGTCCTTCCGCGAGTTGTCAATGACCCCGGCCTTCATAAGAGCGACGATGCCGTCGGTCAAAAGCTCAGTGTGCACGCCCAGGTGCTTCTTGTCCTTCAGATGCGACAGAATAGCGTTGGGGATGCTGCCGTAGCCCACCTGGATGGTGTCGCCATCCTGCACGATGCGGGCGACGTACTTGCCGATCTTCTCGGAGATGTCGTCAGGCACGCTTGCCGAGAACTCAAGAAGCGGTTCGTCAACGGGGAACAGGAAGTCCACATCCTTGACGTTAAGGAACGAGTCGCCGTGGATGCGCGGCATCTCCGCGTTCACCTGGGCGATGACCAGGGAGGCGTTCTCCACCGCGGCCTTTACGATGTCCACGCTGATGCCCAGGCTCATGAAGCCGTGTTCGTCGGGCAGCGAGGTCTGGATGAGCGCCACATCGACGGGCACGATCTTTCTGTTGAAGAGACCGGGGACCTGGGACAGGAAGATAGGGGTATAGTCGGCCAGTCCCTGGTTCACGGCTTCACGGGTATTGCTGCCGATAAAGAAAGAGTTGCTCCGGAAGTTGTCCCTGAACTTCTCGTCGGAATAGGGCGCCACGCCCAGGGTCCAGACCTGCAGGAGCTCGGTATCGAAGAAAGCCTTGGGATGGGCCCGGACGAACTCGATGAGGCTGCGGACCAGGCTCTGGGGCTCGCCGCAACCCGTACCGATAAAGATCCGGTTGCCGGGGTGGATGCGGCTGAAGATGATGTCCTCTGCGGCGAACTTGGCAGGATACTGCTGTGAGATATTCTGAAGCCGGGGATTCAGTGCTTTCGGGGGCATTGGTTTAACTCTCCCGATAGAAGTATACCATAAGAAAGATGGGGGCAAGGTGGAGACGCACATGCGGAGACACGGAGAAGAGAGAAAAAATATGGTAGATTAAAATGGCGGGGTGGACGGGACTCGAACCCGCGACCTCCTGCGTGACAGGCAGGCGTTCTAACCAGCTGAACTACCACCCCAGTGGTGATTGCAAAGTGTGAATTTCGGAGTATGGGCCTGGAAATCCGTCTTCCGAAGTCGTGGCATTTGGTAGGCGGAACAGGGATCGAACCTGTGACCCCAGCCTTGTAAGGGCTGTGCTCTCCCAGCTGAGCTATCCGCCCGAATTCCGCCGAAACGGAAATCTCAATATCTATTATTCGGCCCGAAAAGTCAAGGGGAAATTGTTTCCGTCATGGTTGCGGGACCGGCTCATGAGGCGCCGCCGGAGTCAGCTGTCGCTGTCGCTCCAGGGCGTTATCAGCCGCGGGAATGTCACCCGCAGCCCGGTACGCGTCGGCCAGATGCTGATAGGCCTCGGCAAGGAGGGCCGGCTGGTCCCGGGGGATGGTCTCTGTTGATCTTACTAGCGAGGCGATCGCGTCCTTTACCTTGCCGAGCTTTAGCTGGATGACGCCGAGCGTATCCAGGTAGTAAGGCCGGTGGTCGGGGGTGAGCTCCAGTGCCTCCATGACCAGGTCCTGCGCCTTGTTCAGTTTTCTGTCCTGCTGGACATAGACCCAGGCAAGATTGTTGTTGAGATTGCCGTTCTTCGGGTCGAGGGCCAGCGCTTTCCCGTACGCCTTTTCCGCCTCCCCGTACTCTCTCAACCGGTAGGCGTTGTCCCCCAGGAGGGTCCAGGCATGGATGTGCTTTTTGTCCTGCCTGACCGCTGCCCGATACTGGTCCCGGGCGAGTTCGGTCTTGCCTTGCGCGTCGTAGATGCCGCCGAGACGGACGTGTTCGTCCGCCGAAAGCGGGTCGTGGAGCACGATGATCTTCGGCAGGGAGCAGCCGGAGAGCAGCAGTGCGGACAGAAATAGAGCAATGAATAAGTGACGCTTTGGCATTCTTCGTATCGCCTTCCATCAGCCGTGAAGGAAAGAAGGAAGGAAGGTATGAGGGTAAGCGTGATAGTCAAGTTCACGGTCATCCTACCTTCTCACCTTCTTACGTTCTTACCTTCAAGGTGTAATCACGATCATCCATTTTCCCGCCCGTGACCATTTTTTCTTGAAATCCATATACGCCATGGTTCTGTTCGGCGTTGCGCCGTCGTGCATGATGAACAGATCGTTCCTGTCATCAAAGCCGATGACCGTCACGAAGTGCGGCTGCCGGTAGAACCAGAAGCCGAGGTCCAGGAGGCAGATGATCGGAATATTGTCCCTGATGACGGTTTTCAAGGCCGCGGCGGTCCCGGCAGATGACGATGTCTTGAATCCTTCGTCCTTCGCGTAGCGCTCCAGGTCCATGGGCAGGGTCCCCCGGAGCTGGGGCAGGTAGACGCTTGCCGTTATCCGCTCCAGATCCACTGTCCTGCCACGGAACGAAAGGACGCTCGCAAGCGCCGCGGGACCGCAGTCATATTCGGTCTGCTTCACGAAGGGGACGCCTTTAATGTAATGCCCCCGTGCTTCCAGGCCGGACCTGATGGCGTCGAAGTTTTTTGCTGCGCATCCCGGCAGTGCCAGGATGAGTGCGGTGAGGGCTCCCATGAAAAAAAGGCCGTGAACGGTCACGAAGCTGTTCACGGCCTTGTTCCGATATATCTCAGGGATCATCGTTTTTTGATCACGATCCTGCCTTCCAGGAGATAGATGATCAGGATGACCAGAAGCGCGATGATCACGACGCCCAGCACAAGGCCGAGGCCGTCGCCGCCCGCCTGGAGGGAGTCCATGTTCGCGGCGAGTTGATGGACCTGCTCATCCGAAAGCTTATCGATCCGCGCTGCGGTCTCATCGGGGGTGAGGCCGTAGTCCAGAAGCCGCTGCCGCAGTTCTTTCGTCTCGAGGGAAGCTTGGATCTTCGCGATGTCCGCGGCGCGGTCAAGTGACAGCGCGCTCTGGCCCGCGTGGGGCGCTTCGTGCGGGGCCGGCAGAAGCATGGCTTCGGCAGGACCGGCAAGGGACGAAATGGCAAGGAGCGCCGCTATCAGGTAGCTGGCAAGGGGTCGGGCATAAAATGCTGTACGCATGTGCTTCATGGTAAAACCTCCTGTTCCGGGATGTGATCGGTCGATGCTAACGCCTCATGATGACGCGGTGGCCGGTCAGTTCGAGGACCGCGATGACGATGATAACGATCAGCAGAATGATGATCACATCGCCGAGCACGCCGCCGCCGGCCTGCACCGCGTTCAGGTGCGCGGCAAGCTGGTGAATCTGCTCGTCCGAAAGATTGTTCAGCCGCGCGGTGGTCTCTTCCGGGGTCAGGCCGAAATCCAGCAGTCGCTGCTTGATCACCGAGGATTCAAGTGTCGTCTGGACCATCAACAGGTCCGTTGATCGTGCTTCGGGCTGTCCTGCCGGAACGAGCATGGCCCATCCCGGCGCGGGAAGAGAAAGCGCGAATACGGCGAGAATGAGATAGAGCGAAAGGATCTTGAAGATCGGTCTCTTCAGCATGGTCATTCCTCCTCCGGCGGATGTCAGACGGTCAAAATCTCTTTTTCCTTATGGGCAAGAAACTCATCGATCTTCTTGATATGGTTGTCGGTGAGCTTCTGGATATCATCCTGCAGTTTCTTCGTGGCGTCTTCGGAGATGTGGGCGTCCTTGTCCTTGCCCTTTTTCTTAATGTCGTCGTTGATGTCCCGCCGAATGTTCCGGACGGCCACGCGGCAATCCTCGGCGAGCTTTTTGGCGTGTTTCACGATCTGATGCCGGCGTTCCTCGGTGAGAGGCGGGATGGACAGCCGGATGATCTTGCCGTCGTTGCCGGGATTGAGGCCCACATCCGATTTTTGGATGGCCTTCTCGATCTCGCCCAGCATCTTGGGCTCCCAGGGCTGGATGGTGATGGTCTTCGGATCGGGCACGGCGAGGTTTGCCACCTGGTTCAGGTGGGTCGGCGTTCCGTAGTAATCCACCATGATGCCGTCCAGGATGCCGAGAGACGCCCTGCCGGTCCTGATGGCGGCGAACTCCCGCTTCAGGGTTTCGTGGGCCTTGTTCATCTTGTCGTCGGCCTTTTTGATCAGTTCGTTCATCATAGCCGTGCTACCTCCCGGTGACAAGCGTCCCCAGCGGTTCGCCGGCCACGATCTTTTTGATATTGCCGGGGACATTGAGATTGAAGACGATGATGGGAAGATTGTTGTCCATGCAGAGGGAGATGGCCGTGGCGTCCATCACCTTGAGGTCCTTTTGGAGCACGTCCAGGTAGGAGAGACGATCATACTTGACCGCGGACGGGTCCTTCACGGGATCCGCGCTATACACACCGTCCACTTTGGTGGCCTTCATGATGACCTCGGCCCCGATCTCCATGGCCCGGAGCGCCGCCGCCGTGTCCGTGGTAAAGTAGGGATTGCCGGTCCCGGCTGCGAAGATGACCACGCGCTTCTTCTCGAGGTGCCGGACCGCTCGCCGCCGGATGTAGGTCTCTGCCAGCTCACGCATCTCGATCGCTGACTGCACCCGCGTTGCCACGCCCTTGTTCTCGAGGATGTTCTGGAGGGCGAGGGCGTTGAGCACCGTTGCCAGCATGCCCATGTAGTCGGCACTGGCGCGCTCCATGCCCTTGGCGGCCGCCGAAAGCCCCCGGAAGATGTTGCCGCCGCCGATGACGATGGCGATCTCGATACCGTTCCCGGCGACCTCCTTGATCTCCGAGGCGATCTTGTCGATGACCGTCAGGTCGATCCCGTGTCCCTGGGTGCCCATGAGGGCCTCGCCGGATAGCTTGAGCAGGATGCGCTTGTAGGGTGACGCCATAATGATTAAGGTATCAGATTTCAGGCAACTTGCAAGAAAATTGTGACAACGGTATGACGTTCATGGCTGTTCCATTCTCAGGCACTGACTCGAACAAGCCGGGAAAAAACTCTGACAGGATAACAGGATAAAATCCGACAAAAAACAGCTCATCCTGAATATCTTGTCAATCCAGTCATCCTGTCAAAACGGCTTTAATTCTTCTATACGGACCAACCCGGACAGACCGGGACATAAAAAACCACGTCAAAAAAGCCGATGTTGCTGCTACCGGGAGCCACGGCTAATTCTTGAGCTGCGCGGCGACCTCGTCGGCGAAATTCTCCTTCTTCTTCTCGATGCCCTCGCCGAGCTGGAACCTGAGAAACCGTTTTACCGCCGCGGCCTTCATGATATTTTTTATCTTCTGCTTGCCGTCGGGGTCCTTGATGAAGATCTGCTCCAGGAGGCAGGTGTCTCCGTAGTACTTCTCCATCTTGCCGTCCACGATCTTGCCGATGATGTTGGCCGGCTTGCCCGACTCCTTGGCCTGGGCTTCGCAGATCGCGCGCTCGCGGGCGACCGCGTCAGGGGCGACCGTGTCGCGGGAGAGAAAGAGCGGATTGGCTGCGGCGATGTGCATGGCGATGTCCTTGCCGAGCTGTTCGTCGGCGCCGGTATACTCGACCATCCCGCCGATCTTGCTGCCGTGGAGGTAGATGGCAAGGTTGTCGCTCGTCTGAAAACGCTCAAAGCGGCGGACAGAAATGTTCTCGCCGATCTTCTGGACCAGCGCATTGCGTTTCGCCTCGACGGTCTCGCCGTCAAGGGTCAGCAGCATGAGGGCCGCCACATCGGCCGGCGCTTTCTCCGCAACGAGCCGGGCCAGCCCCCTGGCGAATTTCTGG
Organism: uncultured Nitrospiraceae bacterium; assembly: GCA_964412455.1. Taxonomy (GTDB): domain Bacteria; phylum Nitrospirota; class UBA9217; order UBA9217; family UBA9217; genus JAAXXJ01. The sequence goes on from CAYPOT010000008.1 coordinate 29,469, forward strand.
AACTCCTCGTTCTTAGCGACAAAGTCGGTCTCGCTGTTCACTTCGACCAAAACGCCGACGTTGCCCTCGATAAACGAGGCGATCATTCCCTCGGCGGCCACGCGCGTGGCTTTTTTCGCAGCGGCGGAGAGTCCTTTTGTTCTCAGGAGGTCGATCGCTTTCTCGGCGTCACCGCCGGTCTCTTCAAGCGCCTTTTTTGCTTCCATCATGCCCACGCCGGTCTTTTCGCGCAGGTCCTTTACCTCAGATGCTGAGATTGCTGCCATGGTAGGTAGATCCCCTTCCTCATGATTAAGTATGATTGCCGGACTGAATTGACCGCCCCCTCCGGGGGAGGGGGCGGTTGGGATGAAATGGACCTATTCCTCGCCTGCCACGGCAACGTCGGCCGCGACGGCCGGCACTTCAGATGGATCTGCTGCTCCCGCGGCCTTTGCCGCCTCCATGGCCTCGCCCGCTTCCTTGGCGATGGCCTGCCTGCCTTCGAGGACGGCGTCGGCGACCTTGGAAGCCATCAGACGGATGGCGCGGATGGCATCGTCATTTCCCGGAATGACGTAATCGATGTTATCGGGATCGCAGTTCGTGTCAACAACGGCCACCACCGGGATGCCGAGCCGGTTCGCTTCCTGCACGGCGATCTGCTCGTTGCGCGGATCGATGACGAACAGGAGGGATGGAAGGCCGGGCATGGTCTTGATGCCGCACAGGATCTTCTCGAGTTTCGTGCGTTCTTTCTCGAGGCGTGCGACCTCTTTTTTGGTGAGCTTGTCGTAGGTGCCGTCCTCCTTCATCTTCTCGAGCTTCTTGAGCCGGTCGATGCTCTTTTTAATGGTGGCAAAGTTGGTGAGCATGCCGCCGAGCCAACGGCTCGAGATGTAATACATGCCGCACCGCTTTGCCTCTTCGGTGATGGCGTCCTGCGCCTGTTTCTTGGTGCCGACGAACAGGATGTCCTTGCCCTGGCTTGAAGACGTGCGGACGAAATCGTATGCTTCCTTGAACAGCTTGAGCGTCTTCTGGAGGTCGATGATGTAGATCCCGTTCCGCTCTCCGAAGATGTACTTCTTCATCTTGGGGTTCCAGCGCTTGGCCTGATGGCCGAAGTGAACCCCCGCTTCCAGCAACTCCTTCATCGTGATCGTGGACATGATGTCCTCCTTCTGGTTTTCCCTCCGCGCCGATCATCCCCCCCGCAGACCCTGTTTTTCGAACAGAGCAACCCTGCCGTGAGTCCCGGACGCGTGTGGATTTTGAGATTGCCTTCGCTGACTAAAAAGGCGACCCTTAAAATACCATACTCGCCCCGGCTGTTCAAGAAAAAAGTGCTGAATTTCCATAAAAATACAGGCCCAGGACAGGCAATTGCGGCACTGGCGTTGAATCGGACCCGACAACCTTAACACCGAAAAACGGCGTTGACACGGGTACTCGCGGATAAGGGTCGGATAAAATAGGATTTACCGTCAGAGAGAAACGCGCCCCTTGGGCGAAGGCTTTGGAAAAGAAGAATCCGCTTCCTAAGTGTCCAAAGGCTATTTCTTAAAGTTAAAACACAATAGCAAAGCTATCCGGAGAATGTATTGCCAGGAGTCATATATTCTAACTGACTATAAACATTGTTTTTTCCTGAAAGTGGGGCCGGCGGTTTTCCCGGCGGTTTTTCCCCGGCTTATATAAAAATGCTTGACAAACATCATCAACTTGTTTATATTCACATTTCTCAAAATCGTTTACAGAAGGCGGAAATTATGGCTACGGTTTCGGCAAAAGCAGTGGATGTGAAGAGAAGCTGGTTCGTCGTGGATGCCAACGGCAAGACCCTTGGCAGGCTCGCGAGCCGGGTGGCGTCGGTGCTGAAGGGCAAGACCAAGCCTATTTATACCACGCACGTGGATACCGGTGACTTCGTGATCATCGTGAATGCGGACAAGATACACCTCACCGGGAAAAAACTTGAGCAGAAGACCTACTACAGTCATTCGGGCTATCCCGGCGGCCTCAAGTCCGTCACCGCGGGCAAGCTCATGAAGACCAAGCCGGAGCGGGTTATCAAGATGGCGGTAGAGGGCATGCTCCCCAAGACCAGGCTCGGCAAGCAGATGCTTTCCAAGCTCAAGGTCTACGCGGGGGAAAAACACCCCCATGCGGCACAGCTGCCGGCAGAGATGAAGTTCTAAAATAATCGCAGTTCAATGCGTGGGCCCCGGGCCCATGGCAGACGGAGGATACGGAATGTCAGCAGCAGCGGTTTCACGGTTCTATGCGACCGGCAAACGGAAGAATTCCATCGCACGGGTGTGGATGATGCCCGGCAGCGGGAAGATCACCATCAATGAGCGTACGTCGGACCAGTACTTCGGCAGGGACGTGCTCAAGATGATTATTCGCCAGCCCTTCGAAGTGACGGGCACGGTGGACAAATTCGACGTCCTCGCCACGGTGGTCGGCGGCGGTACCTCGGGCCAGGCCGGCGCGATCCGGCACGGCATCTCCAAGGCGCTGCTTGAAGTGGATACGGAAGCGAGGGGCAAACTGCGCAAGGAAGGGCTTCTCACCCGAGACCCCCGAAAGAAGGAACGCAAAAAGTACGGGCAGAAGGGCGCCCGCGCCCGCTTCCAGTTCTCCAAGAGATAACGCCGGCAGTTTTGGGCGCCGGCATGCTTGCATGGCCGGCATCCGCAAAGGGCAAGCGATCACGATGACGACGTGCATCCCATGACGAACGATCGAGGGAAGGTGAAGATGCCTTCCCTTTTTTTATAAACATGAAGAACGGCGCACTGAACATAGCCATTGTAGGCTCCAGCGGATACACGGGGGGAGAGCTCTTTCGCATCCTGTCGCACCATACCGGCGTTACGGTCACGACGGTGACCTCCGAGAAGTCCGCGGGCAAGCCGCTCGCCGACATCTTTCCTCACCTCCTCGGACTGACGGACCTTGTCTGCGAGCCCCTCGATCCCGAGGCCATCGCGAAGAAGGCGGACTTCGTCTTCCTGGCGCTGCCCCACGTGACGGCACAGACGGCGGCATACCGCTTCCACAAGCTGGGCGTCAAGACGGTCGACCTCTCCGCGGACTACCGGTTGGCCGACGCCGCAGTGTATGAAAAGTGGTACGAGCACGGTCACCAGTACCCGGACCTTCTGAAGAGCGCGGTGTACGGGCTCCCGGAGCTCCACCGCGAGAAGATCAGGAAGGCATCGCTTACGGCGAACCCGGGATGTTATCCCACGAGCGCCATTCTCGGTCTCGCGCCGGCAATCGCGAAGAAGATGATCGACTGTGCGACCATCGTGGTCGACTCCAAGTCCGGCGTGTCGGGCGCGGGCAGAAGCGTCGCCCTTGCCCATCATTATCCCGAGGTGAACGAGGGGTTCATGGCGTACAAGGTGGGGACCCACCGCCACACGCCGGAGATCGAGCAGGAACTTTCGCTCATCGCGGGAGTCGTAGTGACGCTGTCGTTCACGCCGCACCTCGTGCCCATGAACCGCGGCATTCTCTCGACGATCTATGCCAAGCTCACGGCGCAGATCGACACGGAACGGCTTCATGCCGCTTTTCACGCGTTCTATGAGAACGAGCCGTTTGTCCGTGTTCTTCCGCCCGGGCAGTTCCCGAATGTTCGGAACGTGCGGGGCTCCAATTTCTGCGATATCGGCGTGCATGCCGACGGCCGGACGGGCCGCGCTGTAGTCGTGACCGCTATCGACAACCTGGTGAAAGGCGCGTCCGGACAGGCGGTCCAGAACATGAACCTCATGATGGGCTTCGAGGAGACTATGGGTCTGAAATTCGCGGGACTGTTCCCGTAAAGTGCCGTCACGAGTGACGACAACGTAGCACCGCAGACATAAAGCGGGCGCTTCTAAGCGAGGACACAGAGGGCGCTGAGTTTTGCTACAAGGGATAAAATGAACAAAACGTCTCCTTTTGCCTCCTCGGCGTTCTCCGCGGTACAATTCATCAATATGGATTGAGGATAAAAGATGAAAAATCTCGATAGTAAGAACTTCTCCGTGCCGGGTTACAAGACCTGGGGCATTCACTGCGGGATCAAGAAGACCGACAAAAAGGATCTCGCCGTCATCGTTTCGGACCGTGACGCGTCCATGGCGGGTGTTTTCACGAAGAACCGGGTGAAGGCTGCCTCGGTGGTGCTGGGCATGTCCAAGGTGAAGACCGGAAAGGGCCGGATCATTGTGGCGAACAGCGGCTGCGCAAACGCCTGCACCGGCAAACAGGGCTTCCTTGACGCCCGCGAGACAGCGGAGCTTGCGGCGAACGAATTCGGCACGAAGCCCGATATGGTCTATGTCGCGTCCACCGGCGTCATAGGCGAGACGCTCCCACTCCCCAAGATACGGACCGGAATCGCCACGGCAGCGGGGCTCCTCGCACCGACGGGATGGGGCCAGGCTGCAGAGGCCATCATGACCACGGACATCCTTCCCAAGATTGCCGTTGTGCAGGAAGAGATCGGCGGGAAGACCATCACCCTGGCCGGCATTACCAAAGGCTCCGGCATGATCCACCCCAATATGGCCACCATGCTCTGCTTCATCGTGACCGACGCGCTCATCGCGGCGCCTATGCTCCGGAAAATGCTTACCGCGTCCGTTGACCTGTCGTTCAACCGGATCACGGTGGACGGCGACACGAGCACCAACGACATGGTCCTTTTCATGGCCAACGGCGCCGCCGGCAACAAGCGGGTCGCGCAGGGCAGCAAGGATCTCAAGAAGCTCCAGGCATGTCTCGATGCGGTGACACGCTCGCTTGCCTTGCAGATCGTAAAGGACGGCGAAGGCGCCACGAAGTTCGTCGAGATCACGGTCCGTGGAGCGAAAAACCCCGTGGAAGCGAAGCGAGCGGTCTCTGCCGTTGCAAAGTCCAGCTTGGTCAAGACCGCGCTTTTCGGCGAGGACGCGAACTGGGGCAGGATCATGGCCGTACTGGGCAGCTGCGGCGTCGACATGGATGAGGTTCGCACGGATATTTCCTTCGGCAAGACGAAGCTGGTTGAGAAGGGTGTCGCCATGGGCAGACACGCGGAGAAAGAAGCTGCTGCCGCACTCAGGCAGCGGGAGATCCACATCGGCATTGATCTCCATAAGGGGAAGGGTGAGTCGACGATCTGGACCACCGACCTGTCCACGGAATATGTAAAGATAAACGCTGCCTACCGGAACTGATGTGGGGATGCCCCGCATATCGCCGGCAATGCCGTACCCGCGGAAGCTCGCAAAAAATGAAAGAAAAGCCCTAAAATGTCCTTGACAAGACAGGGCTGAGTTGTTAAGTATGTTCTTTGATCTCTTTTGCCGACAGGGAAACGAGATTAAACTAAAATAAGCAGAATAAACACAAATCTTATATGTTTCATATAGTTACATCCTGAAGGGGGGTGTTGGTAACAGTGCCCAGCATACGGTTACGAGACAATGAACCTTTTGAAGTAGCGCTTCGCAGGTTCAAGAAAAGCATCGAAAAGGAAGGCGTCCTCTCCGAGGTAAAGAAGCGCGAGGCTTATGAGAAGCCGAGCGTGAAGAAGAAGAAGAAGGCGATCGCAGCGAGGAAGAAGGCGGCAAAGACGGCGCGCTTGTTCCGGAATGGATAGGGAGCATCGGAACAGCGTTTTTACTGGCCAAGCTCAGCGAAAAGGACGGCAATGGGATTAGGGGAGCAGATCGACGCGGATATCAAGACTGCCATGAAGTCCGGCGCCAAGGACAAGGTTTCAGCCCTTCGGATGCTATCGGCCGCGCTCAAGAACAAACAGATCGACAAGCGGGCACCGCTCGCGGACAGCGAGATCCTTGACTCGGTGCGTTCTCTCATCAAGCAGCGGAAGGACTCCATTGAGCAGTTCGCCAAGGGCGGCCGGCAGGACCTGGTGGACAAGGAAACGGCCGAGGTTGCCATCCTCGAGGTGTATCTTCCCCAGCAGCTTGGCCGCGAAGAGGTCGAGAAGCTGGTTCGCGAGGCCATTGCCCAGACCAGCGCCCAGGGCGTCAAGGACATGGGCAAGGTCATGAAGGCGCTTGTGCCCCTTATTGCAGGCCGCGCGGACAACAAGCTGGTGAGCGAACTGGTTAAAAATTCACTGGGGTAAGTCTGGCGGCAGGTACGAATGATATAGCACACATCAATACAACAGGGGGCCATCTGAATCGGGCCCCCCTGTTTTTTTCAGGAGCCTTGATCAGTGAAGCGTGTAGATTTCTGTCGGCTGGCGCTCCAGTCCGGTATGGATGCCGATCCCCGCGGCAGGGCCGTCATCGAACGGGAACCGCAGGAAAGCAAAGCGATCTACAACGACCTCATGCCCGAAAAGAGGGCCGTTTCCGATCTTGAGACCTTTTCCAATCCTTGCACCGACAGCAGGATCCTCCACGGTGATCCCGAACAAAACGTGAATATGGTCTTTACCGGCATCGATATCTGGACGCCGGAACTCCTCCTCCTCGGCCGGCTGAACGAGAAGTGCGCGGCTGTCGAGGCGGTCTGTGCCCGCCTCTTTTGCCGGTGTATGGTCAGGAGCCGGTATTTACTCTTGTTTCCAGCGGCTTGTCCGGGTTAGGATGAACGAACACGCCTTCAGGGTCCTTGAATATGACAAAGTACGGGACATCGTAGCGAGCTACGCTGCCTCGGAGCCGGGCCGGGCAGAGGTCCTTGCGCTTCTGCCCGCAGCAGATCAATCCCTGGTCAGCGAGCGCCTCGGCGAGACGCGGGAATTTCTGAACATCCTCGGCTCCGGCGACCATCCTCCCCTGGATGGGATCGGCAACATCTACGCGGAGGTCGGCAAGCTTGCCGTTCCCGGCATGATGCTTCAGCCGGCCGAGCTTCTGAACATCGCCGTTACCCTCGGTGCAGCGAGAAGGCTCAAGACGTTTTTTCAGCGGTTCGAGGGGACGGTCAAGACCGGCATGGCTGCGCCGCTCCTGTGCGCCCGGGCGGCAAGGATCACGCCGCTCAAGCACAGTGAAGACGCGGTCCACGCTGCCGTGGACGCGTCCGGCGAGGTGAAGGATTCCGCGAGTCCGGCGCTCCGCAGGACCAGGAAACTGATGGCGCGGACGCGGGATGAGATCATGGACCGCATGTCCCGCATCCTCCGTGATTCCGGCGCGCAAAACATCGTTCAGGACCAGGTGATCACGGTCCGCGACGACCGGTATGTGATGCCGCTCAAACCGAACTTCCGGCAGGGCATCAAGGGCGTGGTGCACGGTCACTCCGGCTCCCGCGCCACTGTTTTTGTAGAACCCCTTGAGGTCGTAGAACAGAACAACCGGCTTGCCGAGCTCCGCATGGAAGAACGGGAGGAAGTCGAACGCGTTCTCCGGGAGCTTACCAGCCTCCTGGCCAGGGACGCCGCCGGGATCGGGGCCTCCCTTGACGCGGCTGCAGGCATCGACGCGATCGCCGCCCGCGCCCGGTTCGGGACCGAGTACCAGGGGACCGTACCGGTGTTGTCCGCAAAGCGCCGGCTGCACCTTCGCGCCGCGCGGCACCCGCTCATCATGGCGAAGCAGAAGTCCGGCGCGCCGAATATCGTTGTACCGAACGATATCGATCTTTCAGAGAGCGGCAGGACGTTGATCATCAGCGGCCCGAACGCCGGAGGCAAGACTGTCATCCTCAAAACGATCGGCCTGCTGTGCCTTATGGCTCAGGCCGGCATTCCGGTGACCGCCGCCGAGGGAAGCGAACTGCCGGTCTTCGGCGACGTGTTCGCCGACATCGGCGATGAACAGAGCCTCGAGATGGACCTGAGCACGTTCTCTTCGCACGTGCGTCAGATCGCGGGCATCCTCCGGGAAGCGAAGGGCGATTCCCTGGTGCTGCTGGATGAACTGGGCTCCGGGACGGACCCCGCCGAAGGGGGCGCCCTGGGCGCGGCGATCCTGGCGAGCTTGCAGGAGATCGGCTGTGTGAGCGTGATCACGACGCACCACAATGTGCTCAAACTGTTCGGCGCCCGGACCGAGGGCGCCGTCAATGCCGCGATGGAGTTCGACCCCGGGACCCTTCAGCCCACGTACCGGTTCCTCCCGGGAAGGCCGGGCAGGAGCTACGGTCTGGACATGGCGTCGCGGCTCGGCGTGCCGGACAGCGTGGTTCGGGACGCGCGCGCCCGCCTCAGCGGGGACGAGGCAAGCCTTGACAGGCTCCTGGAGCAGGTCGAGGAGGATTCCCGTCACCTCCGCACCGAGCGTCAGCAGGCTGCGCAGGACCTGTCCGCGGCGCATCGGCTCAAGGCTGAAGCGGAGCAGCTCCACAAGACCGCGTCCGAGGAAGCACGGACCGCGAGGGCAAAGGCGAAACTTGAGGCGCGCGATGTCCTCACGGCTCTCCGGCAGAAGTTGAAGGACCTCTCCCGTGCCGCGGCGATCGATCGCGGGCAGGTGGAGCAGGAACGACGAGAATTAAAGATCCTTGCGCAACGGCTCGAACCGGCGAAAGAAGAACCTGCCGAACCGTCGATCTATCGCGGAACGATCCATCCCGGCGACCGCGTGCGGATGCCAAGGCTGAAAAGAACGGGCACGGTGCTGTTCGCCCATCACGATGAGCTCGAGGTGGACGCGGACGGTTTGAAGCTCAAGATAGCGCTGCGGGACGCGGTCCCTCTGGAGCAGAACGCCGCCTTAAAGCAGGGCGGCCAGGTTTCCGGCTGGAGCGCGGATGTTGAGGAACGCGAAGGCCTGCCCGACTGCGTGAACCTGCTGGGCCTTCGGGTGGATGAGGCGCTTGCGGAAGTGGAGCGACTCATTGACCGCGCGGGAGTAAAGGGCTTCCATCACGTGACCATCATCCACGGTCTCGGCACCGGCGCGCTCAGGGCCGCGGTGGCGGAGTTCCTGAAGGCCCATCCGCTCGTCGCGTCCTTCCGGACCGGTGAGCCGGCCGAAGGCGGGGCCGGGGTGGCCGTTGCGGAGCTGAAACGATAAAGGTGGTGGCGTTCAAACCGCCTCTCTCTCTGCCACGCAACGTGCAAGATGGTCTTCGCAATGCGGTATTGACGGGGGAGTTCTCAGCGCTTTCGCTTTGCACGCGCTGTTCAGAAGAGTGTCATTGCCCGGCATACAACCGGTATGTTCGAGCGCGGCATTCGTTTCGGGCGGTCTGGACGCGCAGAGAGTGGTGGGGTGGCGGTGTATAGCGAAGATATCATACGGCGGGTGCGGGACAGCGTCGACATCTACGACCTGGTCTCGGGGTATGTCTCGCTCAAAAAGGCGGGCAAGAACTGGCTGGGGCTCTGCCCGTTCCACAGCGAAAAGACGCCGTCGTTCAACGTGAATCCGGCCAAGCAGATATTCCATTGCTTCGGGTGCGGCGTCGGCGGCGACGCCTTCAAGTTCCTGGAATTGCAGGAGGGGCTGAACTTTCCCGAGGCGGTGAAACAGCTCGCCGGCCGCGCGGGCATCACGCTTCCCGAGAGCCGGCCGCGGGCGGACGAGAAGAAGAGCGACGAGGAGCGGAAGGCGCTCCTCAAGATAACCGCCGAGGCGGCGGATTACTTCCGACGCGAGCTCGAAGGTCCGGCCGGCAGCGCGGCCCGGGCGTACCTGGCGAAGCGGGGTCTGACCGAGGCGGCCATCAGGGACTTCTCCCTGGGCTATGCACGTCCGGAATGGGACGGGCTCCTCAAGCATTTGAAGCAACACGGTCATTCGCCGGCGCTGCTGGAAAAGGCGGGGCTCATCGTCAAGCGGAACGAGGGTGAAGGCCACTACGACCGCTTCCGGGGCAGGATCATCTTTCCGATCCGGGACATCAGCGGACAGGTGATCGCCTTCGGCGGCAGGGTGATGGACGACTCCCTGCCCAAATACTTGAACTCGCCCGAGACGCCGCTGTACAGCAAGAGCAACGTGCTGTACTGCCTGGACCAGGCGAAGGAACCGGCGCGGAAGCAGGGCTATTTCATCATCGTCGAGGGATACCTCGACGCTATCGCGTGCCACCAGTACGGCGCGAAGAACGCGGTCGCGACGCTCGGCACCGCGCTCACTGAAGGACACTTGCGGCTCATGCGGCGGTTCGCCCAGAAGCTCATGCTGATCTTCGATCCGGACCCGGCGGGCGTAAAGGCCACGCTGCGCGGCTTCGAGCTCTTTGCCGGGAGCGGGATGAAGGTGAACGTGGTTTCGCTGCCCGATGGCGATGATCCTGACACCTTTCTGAAAAAGAGGGGCTACGATGCCTTCGCGGCCTGCCTCAAGGGCTCCGCCAAGTTCATGGACTTTGTCCTCGCCCAGGTGGTGAAGGACGGCGCGTCCGCTTCCATTGACGAGAAGGTGGAGCGCGAGGCGGAGATGCTGCGGTTCATCGAGAGGCTCCCCTCCGGTATCGAGCGGGACCACTATCTCAAGAAGACCGCCGAGGCCCTGAACGTCGATGAAGCGACCCTGCGCCAGGATATGGCAAAGCAACACACCGCGCACACGGGGCCGCGGGAGCGGACCGCGGCGGGCACGACTGCCCCGAAGGGCCAGCGTCCCCGGGCCGAGGAGATGCTGGTCCACCTTATGCTGAGGGACGAGGCCGTTGCCCGGAACCTGTCGGCACAGCTCGCACCGGAGGAATTCACGGACCCGCTGTTCCGGCGCGCGGCGGACCGCATCTTTTCAACACTGAAGAGTGGCAAGGGGATCGACCTCCGCGATATTTCCATCGAAGGGGACGATGAACTGAACCGGCTCCTGTCCCACTACAGTGTCCTGGAAATAGAATACAGCGATCAGGAGAGCAATGATCAGAAGATGAATCTGGAAAAGACCTGTTCTGACTGCGTGGAAAGGATCAAACAACATGGTTCGGCAAAGAAGATGAAGTTGCTGCTGGCGGCAATCCATGATGCGGAGTTTCGGGGAGACAGGGAACAACTGAGGTCGCTTCAGGAGCAGATCGTGCAGATCCGGAGGAGAGAGACGCAATGACCGCGGTCATGCGATCTGATATCGGGGGAAGGAAGAACGGGCATGTCAAAAAAGGAACTGAAGGAAATGGCAATACGGGGCAAGACCGGCAACGCCAGAAAGCCGTCAACCGCGGCGAAGCAGCATGGTTACCTGCCGTTTGAGGACGGCACCGAGCCGATCGCTGCCGAAGAGGTCTCCACGGAGCAGCTTGACAGCATCATTTCGCTGTTCGGCGATGAGGACAGCGAAAACGAGCTTGGCTCGTCGCGCCAGGACGGGAAGGCCCGTCCCGTCGGCGACGAGGATGCGGAGGAGGCCGTCGAGACCGAAGAAGCAGGCCTTGAAGAGGCTGCCGAGGAAGAGTCCGAAGAAGAGGATGTCGATGTAGGGCTCGGCAAGACCGACGATCCCGTCCGGCTCTATCTCAAGGAAATGGGAACCGTGCCGCTTCTGTCCAAGGAAGGCGAGGTGGCCATTGCCAAGCGGATCGAGGAGAGCAAACGGGAAGCGGCCCAGATCATCTACAGCATTCCCTTCTCGATGCAGGATGTCCGCGATCTCGGCGAACGACTGCGCAAGGGCAAGATCAGCATCCACGAGGTGGTGCATGCCGGTGACGACGATTTCGAGGACATGCAGGCGCAGAACGAGGAGGAGCTCCAGGCCCGGGTGCTCAAGCTGATCGTCGAGATAGACAAGCACAGCAATAACCTGAACGGTCTCCTCAAGAGCGCCGGCAGCGCCCGTCTGACTGAGGCGAAGAAAAAAGGCCTCCGGGACAAGATGCTGACGACGCGGAACGCGCTTTTCGACAAGCTTGAGGCGCTCAACATTCATTGCCGCCAGACGGACCGCGTGGTCTTGAAGGTCCACGAGATGGTGACGGAGATCAACCATTGCGAGCGGGAAGTTCACGCGTTCGAGCGAAAAACGGGGAAGAGCATCACCGAACTCAGGGAGCTCTTCAAGAAGGTGCGCCTGGGCGGCCGGGACCTTACCAATGCGGCCCGGAAGGCCGGTGTCAAGCCCGAAACGCTCCTCGATATGGAAAAGGCCTACCGGAACGCCGGTAAACGCGTCAAAAAAGTTGAGCAGGACTGCGGCATGCCCGCCGACAATCTCAAGAAGTCCCTTCGCTCCTATGAACGCGCCGAGGAACGGGCGAAGCTTGCCAAGAGCGAACTGGTCGAGGCGAATCTCCGCCTGGTGGTGTCCATCGCCAAGAAGTACACCAACCGCGGTCTTCAGTTCCTCGACCTCATCCAGGAAGGAAACATCGGTCTCATGAAGGCTGTGGACAAATTCGAATGGCAGCGGGGCTACAAGTTCAGCACCTATGCCACCTGGTGGATCCGCCAGGCGATCACCCGGGCCATCGCTGACCAGGCGCGCACGATCCGCATCCCGGTCCATATGATCGAGACCATGAACAAGCTTATCCGCACGTCCCGCGCCCTGGTACAGGACCTCGGGAGGGAGCCTACGACCGAGGAGATAGCCTCTACCATGAAGCTGCCGGTGGAAAAGGTCCGCAAGATCATGAAGATCGCGAAGGAGCCTATTTCCCTCGAAACTCCCATTGGCGAGGAAGAGGACAGCCATCTGGGCGATTTCATCGAAGACAAGAAGATCGCCTCGCCTCTTGAGTTCGCCATTCGAAATAACCTCCACCTGCAGGTTCGCAGGGTGCTGAATACGCTGACGGACCGGGAGGAAAAGGTCCTTCGCTGGCGGTTCGGCATCGGGGAGAACACGGACCATACCCTCGAAGAGGTGGGTCAGGAGTTCGACGTTACCCGCGAACGCATACGCCAGATCGAGGCCAAGGCGCTTCGGAAACTTCGCCATCCGAGCAGGAGCAAGCAGCTCAAGAGCTTTGTGGAATAAGATATCGGCAGAAAACTTGACATTTCGTCTGCGGTGTGTCAATATACTGCTCGCTCAATTTGCGTTATGCACCAGGCTTCACAGCAGGGCCCATAGCTCAGCTGGTAGAGCTACCGGCTCATAACCGGTTGGTCCCAGGTTCGAGTCCTGGTGGGCCCACCATCCTTTTCAATATGGAGCACGGAATGTGGATTTACGGACAGACGGAGAACGAGAATAGTATTTATTGAAAGTGCGCCTTCAGGCGCACTTTTTTATTTTGGAGACTACCATGGAAGAACGTCTGAACCTGCTGATCCAGCTACAAGAGATTGACGGCGCGATCCGCGCCCGCCAGAAAGAGAAAAAAAAGCTTCCCGAGCTGGTCGCCGCTCTCGAGCGAACAAGCGAGGCGAACAAGGCCGAACTCGATACTATCCGCGAGACCCTGGAAACGGCCCAGAAGACCAAGCGCGACCGCGATCGCGACCTTGAAGAGGCGGCGCAGAAGGTCGAGAAACTGAAGTCGCGGACGCCGGACATCAAGACGAACAAGGAATACACGGCCCTCCTGAAGGAGATCGAGACCGTCGAGCAGGAGAACAAGACGATCGAGGACGATATTCTCAAGCTGATGGAAAAGATCGACGCCGCGGCAGCCGAGATCGTGAACACAGAAACGCGTTCCGCGCAGGAAGCAGTCGCGATCGAGGCGGACCGGAAACAGTTCGAAGAGAGCATGGCGAAACTTGAGGGCGAGCTGGCGGCCGATGGCCGCGCGCGGGACGAGATCGCTTCGCGCATCGATGAGGCTCTGCTTGCCAAGTATCATAAGCGGTTGGTTCAGCAAGGCGGGCGCGTTGTTGTCGAGGTCAGGGGCGAGTCCTGCTCCGGATGTTTCATGAGCATTCCACCGCAGATATTTGTGAACGTAAAAAAGAACGCCGCGATCATCACCTGCCCGAACTGCCAGCGTATCTTGTATTTTAAGGAAGCGATAAAGAGCGCCTAGCTGATAGCTCTTGGCTGATAGAGATAAAGAGCGGTCAGCGATGAGCCACATGGCACATTCTCTACCATAACCTCGCGCGGCTCTGCTCGCCGCGCAGCCGTATCAGGGAAACCAGGCACCATGGAACTGACCATCTACACCGACGGCGCATCGCGGAACAACCCCGGAGAATCCGGCGCCGGTGTCTATATCCTGCAGGACGGCGAGCCGTTCGAGCAGATCGCGCGGTATTTGGGGACGACGACCAATAACGTTGCCGAGTACACCGCCGCCATCATCGGCCTTGAGCACGCGGTGAAGGTGGGCGCCAGGCGCGTAAGCCTGTTCGCAGACTCCGAGCTCATGGTGAAGCAGATCAACGGCCAGTACAAGGTGAAGAACGAAGGCCTGAAGCCCCTGCACGCAAAGGCAAGGGATCTTATTGCCAGGATCGGCAGCGTTGAGGTACAATACATACCCAGGGAAAAGAACAGGGAAGCGGACGCACTGGCGAACAAGGCGATAGACGAAAGAATTGTAAAATGAAAATTGCAAAGTGGAAATTGGAAAATGGGTGGAAGAGTACAAATTTAATATTTACAATCTGCTATTTGCATTTTGCAATGGTTCTTTGAATTCAGAGCGGGTGAGGTGATCGCTCCCCGGAAACGGGGGGAGGAAAGTCCGAGCTCCACAGGGCAAGGCGGTCCCGAAATGGGACAGGGGGCGACCCCATGGACAGTGCCACAGAAAAGAAGACCGCCCGCAAGGGTAAGGGTGAAACGGTGGGGTAAGAGCCCACCAGATTCCCGGGCGACCGGGAGTGCTTGGAAAACCCCGCCTGGAGCAAGATCACATAGGGAAGCGTCCCCCGCAAGGGGGTAAGGACGGCCCGTCCGAGACTTCCGGGTAGATCGCTCGAGCCGTTGAGCAATCAACGGCCCAGATAAATGATCACCGCCCCGGGCGACCGGGGAGACAGAACTCGGCTTACGGCCCGCTCTGATTTTTTTCTTCATGAATGTCTTGATTCAGTGCCATGTTGTTTTTGATAACAGCACTACTAAAGGTTATTTTTTGCTATACTTGAAAAGTACTGGCTGTGTATTGGACACTAATACAACAGACTATTGTAATGCGAGTAAGACCACAAAGCCATGTCCATAAAAAACACAAATGATCAAAAGCTAATACTCGTATGTATTTTTGATCCACTACCTCTCGACAAAATCAAAATTGATCAGATCAGACAAGAAGGCTTGTTTGAATTTATAACCGAATTCGAAGGTAATGCAATATTATTAGCGAATCAAGTAAAAAAAGTACAAGCTTCTGTTCAACTTACACGATTAGAGTATACTGATATTAACCAAACAGAATTTGAGAAAAGATCGTTAGATCTTTTTGAAAAATTGTTGCAGGTTTTGCCGCCACTACGAATAAAAGCGATTGGCATTAATTTGCACTATACACTTGTATTCGATAACGATATCATCGCAGCAGAATTTGTTAGAGATAAATTTTTAAAAAACCAGGATACCTTACAAAACACGCTAGCAAAACCAATAATAGGAAGCTCTATTCGATTTTTTTATGGGGCGCCCGATGAGCATTTTGATGTAAGAATATATACATTAGAATTAAAAGACAAAGATGTGCAGGTTTCACTTCACAAACATAAAGATGTTGATATTGCAATGCAGGATCTTTTAATAAAAACAACACGAGAAATGTTTTACGATACATGTGCAGAGAAAATTAAATTAGCAAATAAAATATTCTAAAATAGTATGCATGAATCTTTAAAACAGATGAACGCAACCAATATAAAAGCCGAGGACGATGCTCTGCTTGCCCGGCATGGAGGCATAGCAGATACATGGTTGCCATTTCTGCCGCGAGAGAACAAAGAGAGGCACCTCTGGGATTATTTCCCGCCGGTTAAGATTGATCATATGGTTTCTGCGAGTAGCTATGTAGTCGATCCATCGTCAATCTATCTTTATGGGTGCGACATTAAATCGACCAGTTGCATAACAAAGCCAATTAATGTAAATACCTTTGTATTCGCAAGTGGTTTTCCGGAGAACATACAACTATTGATCCAAGGAAGATCGACAGCCCAACCTGCGGTTTTCTTTGGCGCTGTTGACCCGTCCTTGCAATTTTTCAAAGCAGAGATAGAAAATATTATTATTGAATATGAGCAGTTACCGGTTTCATATAATCAAGTAATGGTTCGCGGGGCATTGAGATATTGTGCAAAGCTGTTTGATAGAACTTATGATGTCGCCGATGACTTGATTGATAACGTAAAAAGATTCGTTGTGCTGACTAGTAATTTGCGTAAACAAATAGAAGCTTTCGCAACGTTTTCGCACCTTGATCTCACATATGTAGAAAATATATTTGAGAGCATTGAAGAGGAAGCATCCATACAAGGTATAATGCCTAAATTAGAGGATATGCCGCTGTAATAATTATAAACGATGGTTTCTTTTTCCGGATATAAATTTGTCATTTATGATGCGAACTGCATAATATATTACTGTTTTAGAACCGAGCATGCATCCAGAAAAGGCCCCTTGGTTGTCATAGATTCTCCCCCCTTTACCGACATTACCAGAAATCTCACTCAATATTTAATCAAGAAGAACATAAAAATACGGACTATACTTGTAATTTTTTCGGAACTAACGGAAGACGTGCTATCCAGTGCAATTAAAGTACGTATTAGCGATGAGCAACTAAGAAAAGACCTTGGGCTCGCGCGTGGGGAGAAGTTTCCAGAAGATATAGAGTATAAACTTAATCGCAATATCAAAAAGAAGATAAAAAATTTGCGCTATGAAAGCTGGTTTGAACTCGATGATGCTTACGGCCCTAATTTTTCGCAGTTGGCCGCGCTAAGAATATTTTTCAAAGAAAAAGCATTTTTTGCTGAAAATAAAGGGATGCCCCATTATAACGATATGACATTAATTCTATATTCAAAAGATACTATGCAACCATTGGTTTCTAACGATGGGCATATACATGATCTAAAAGATGATCTTCAAAAAGAGGGGTATGCTCATAAAATAATTCCTCTCATGGAATGCAAACAAGAAAATCTAAACTGAATAAATATTTTGTAGAACAAGAAAGTCCAACTCTTTTATCGCGAGAGTAATCGAAGAGCACAAAACTTGGCTTGCGGCCCGCTCTGATTTTTTACCATTCCAGCCCATGTCGGATGACTGACATGGGCTATGCCATTTCCACCTTGATTTTTCTCCCTACCTGTACTATCGTTGCGTAGAAAATCACACTACTTATGCCCCGCATATTCGACAACATAGACCAGCAGCTCTTAACAGCCCTCCAGGAGACGCTCAACGTCTCGAACCGCGCCGACTTCTGCGTGGGGTACTTCAACCTGCGCGGGTGGAAGCAGCTTGACTCTTACATCGCGCAATGGTCCGGCGGCGACGATAACTGCTGTCGCCTGCTGGTGGGCATGCAAAGGATGCCGCACGATGACCTGCATGAGGCGCTGCGGCTGACAAAATCGGAAGAGGGCGTCGACAACCAGACCGCACTTCGGCTCAAAAAAAAGCTGGCGGAACAGTTCCGAGAGCAGCTTACCTTCGGCGTACCGACAAACGACGACGAAGCAGGCCTTCGCAGACTTATAGCCCAAATCAAAGAAAAAAAGGTGGTTGTTAAGCTCTTTCTCCGTCATCAATTGCACGCCAAGCTCTATCTTCTCTTCCGTCCTGATCCTGTTAATCCAACCATAGGCTTTCTCGGCAGCAGCAATCTGACCTTTGCCGGACTGGCGCACCAGGGTGAATTAAACGTTGATGTGCTTGACCATGACGCATGCAACAAACTGGCAAAATGGTTTGAAGACCGGTGGAACGACCGGTGGTGCATAGACATCTCCGAGGAGCTTGTTCAGATCATAGAAGAAAGCTGGGCGCGCGAAGAGCTTATCCCTCCATATCATATCTATGTGAAAATGGCGTATCATCTCGCCCAAGAGGCTCGCGCCGGACTTTCCGAATTCGGCATTCCGAAGGATTTTGGAAAAAAGCTCTTTGAATTTCAGACAGCGGCGGTAAGGATTGCCGCACACCACCTGAACAAACGTGGTGGAGTGCTCATCGGCGATGTGGTCGGCCTCGGCAAAACGCTTATGGCAACGGCGCTCGCCCGGATTTTTGAAGATGATTATGACCTGGAAACCCTGATCATCTGTCCGAAGAACCTTGTCAGCATGTGGGCGGATTACCGCGAGCGATATAGAATGCGTTCACGGGTAATATCCATCTCCCAGTTTGCCCGGGAGGCGCCGAATCTTCGCCGGTATCGGCTTGTTCTTATCGATGAAAGCCATAACCTCCGTAACCGTGAAGGGAAGCGCTACCGGGCCATTCGTGATTACATAGAAAAGAATGAAAGCAAGGTCATCCTTCTTTCCGCCACACCATACAATAAAACCTACCTTGATCTTTCCAATCAGCTGCGATTGTTTATTGCCGATAATAAAGAATTATCCGTCCGACCGGAGCGGTTAATCCGGGAATTGGGAGAAACAGAATTTATCCGCCGCCATCAATGTCCTGTGCGGTCTCTTTCGGCTTTTGAAAAAAGCGAATATCCGGACGACTGGCGCGAACTCATGCGCCTTTACATGGTCCGAAGAACACGGGGCTTTATCCAGGAAAATTACGCGGAGACCGACCCGGCTACCGGCCGCAAATATCTCACCTTTGAGGACGGCACGCGGTCCTATTTCCCGGTGCGTAAGCCGGTCACCATGAAATTCAAGATCAACGACAATGATACTGCGGACCAATATGCCCGCCTGTATGCCGACGATGTCGTTGACGCCATTAATGCCCTCAACCTGCCTCGTTATGGGCTTGGTAATTATGTCGCGCCATCTCCCCATGAGGCGCCCACTCAGGCCGAGGACATGATCCTTCATGACCTGTCCCGCGCGGGAAAAAGACTGATGGGCTTTTGCCGCACCAATCTATTCAAGCGGCTCGAAAGCAGCGGTCGGGTGTTCGTCCAGTCCATAGAACGGCACATCCTGAGAAATTACGTTTATTTGCATGCGATCGAGCAGGGGAAGCCGCTCCCCATCGGGACACAGGACATGGGCATCCTCGACACGCGGGTTTTTGATGAAGATGCGGATGATGTGTGCGTTACAGGAGACATTTTCGACGATGATGAAAATGACGAACAGTGCGTGATCGCATCAGCCCATCCGCGTACTCCAGAGGAGTTCAGGAAGCGCGCCGCCGAGATATACGCCGAATACACAACGAAATACAAAAAAAGATTCAAATGGCTCAAACCCCATCATTTCGTAAAGACACTCTTCAAAGACCTGGAGAGCGATGCTGACTCGCTGTTAAAAGTCCTCAAGACGTGCGGCGATTGGAATTCGGATAAAGATGCCAAACTAACGTCACTCCTCGACCTGCTGAGCCGCACACATCCAAAGGAAAAGGTGCTGATATTCACCCAATTCGCCGATACGGTCCGGTACCTGCAGACTGAGCTTAAAGCGCGCGGGATCACCAGTCTGTCGGGAGTAACCGGCGACACGTCAGACCCGACAGCTGCCACCTGGCGATTCAGTCCTGTAAGCAACAATAAACGTACTCAGATAAAGCCGGAAGATGAATTACGCGTTCTGGTTGCCACGGATGTATTGAGCGAAGGCCAGAACCTTCAGGACTGTTCGGTAGTCGTGAATTATGACTTGCCGTGGGCTATCATTCGCCTGATTCAGCGGGCAGGACGTGTAGACCGTATCGGCCAGACTGCGGAATATATCCTTTGCTACTCCTTCCTGCCCGCGGACGGTGTGGAGCGCATTATCCGGCTGCGCGCGAGGGTGCGCACACGCTTGCAGGAAAACCGCGAAGTGGTCGGGACGGATGAGGCATTTTTTGAAGATGATCGCACCGATCAAACCGTATACGACCTCTACCACGAAAAAGCGGGAATCCTCGACGGCGAAGCGGACACCGAAGTCGATTTGGCGTCCTATGCGTACCAGATATGGAAAAATGCCATCACCAGGGACCCGAAACTGCAAAAGACCATCCCGGCACTTCCTCCAGTCGTCTATTCGACAAAAGAGCTCAAGTCCCCCCTCACCCCAACCCTCTCCCGCGAGGGGCGAGGGAGTGCGGTAGTAACCCCTCCCTTGATGGGAGGGGACAAAGGGGAGGGTGCGGGTCCCGAAGGTGTGCTTGTTTATCTCAAGACTGCAGACGGCAATGACGCGCTTGCCCGGATCGACAAAGAAGGAAAAAGCGTGACCGAATCCCAGTTTGAAATCCTCAAGGCAGCCGAATGTTCTCCCAGCACTCCGGCCTTGCCGAGGCAGGAACAACACCATGAGTTGGTTAAAAAGGGTGTGGAGCTGATCGTCGCGGAGGAAAGAAATGTCGGTGGTCAGCTCGGACGGCCTTCAGGCGCCAGGTTCAGGACCTTCGAACGGCTCAAGCGGTATGCCGAGGAAGTCAAAGGAACGCTCTTCGAATCTCAGAAACTCTTAAAGGCTGTTGAAGATATTTACCGTCATCCTTTGCAGCAAACAGCCACGGATACATTAAACCGGCAGCTTCGGAGCGGGATCTCCGATCAAGCGTTGGCAGAGCTGGTCATTGACCTTCGTGAAGATAACCGCCTCTGCATCATCCACGAGGATGAGCGCACCCATGAGCCGCAAATCATATGTTCGTTGGGTTTGATGGAGGGGAAATAACCCATGACGCTCGATGTCGCGAGAGCCCGGCAGCATCTCAAAGAGTTCGATTTTCAGAAGCTATTCATTGAGCTGCTGGGCTGGGACCGCCTTAACCAGCACGTCGATATTACTGTTGACGGCAGGCAATTCAAGCTGAACGCCGTTGCTCATAAGCGCGGCATGGTTGCCTTTGAATGCATATCCATAGATGATAAAAGCATCCCTCTCTACCCTCTCCGGCGCAAGATAGATCAGCAGGTCACGAAGTCCGTTCGAGAGCACATTATTGTCTACACCGATCCCGGCAAGACCACGCAGGTTTGGCAGTGGGTCAAGCGCGAGCCCGGCAGACCCACAGCCTGCCGCGAGCATCCCTATCACAAAAATCAGCCCGGCGACGCGCTCATTCAAAAGCTCCAGGCAATCGCCTTCAGCCTTGCGGAAGAAGAAAGCCTCACTATTGTAGACGTTGCCGGAAGTGCCCGCGCGGGCTTCGATGTAGAGCGTATCACGAAGAAGTTTTACGAGCGCTTTAAAACCGAGCATGACGGCTTGCTTAAGTTCATCAAAGGCATCCCGGACGACGAGTATCAGCGCTGGTACGCCTCGGTCATGCTGAACCGCTTGATGTTCATCTACTTCATCCAGGAGAAGGGCTTTCTGGACAACAACCAGGACTATCTCAGGAAGAAACTGACAGAAAGCAAAGAGCGCGGAAAGGACAAGTATTATTCGGGTTTTCTTTGTCCCTTGTTCTTTGAGGGGTTTGCGAAGAAGGAAACAGAGCGCTCACCGGCGATCAACAAGCTCCTCGGCAACATCCCTTATCTCAACGGCGGCCTGTTCCTCAAGCACCAGATCGAAGAACTGCACGGCAAGACCATCCAGATACCGGACAGCGCATTTGAAAAGATCTTTGACTTCTTCAAGCAATATCAATGGCATCTCGACGAACGGCCCGTGCGCAAAGATGATGAGATCAACCCCGACGTGCTCGGTTACATCTTCGAGAAGTACATCAACCAGAAGCAGATGGGCGCGTACTATACGAAAGAAGACATCACCGAGTACATCAGCAAAAGCACTGTCATTCCGTATCTCTTCGATGCTGCAAAGCAGAAGTGCAAGATCGCCTTTGAGAGAGAGAATTCCCTTTGGCGGCTGCTCTCGGTCGATCCTGACCGGTATATTTACAACGCCGTCAAGCACGGCATGGCAGTAAATATCCACGAAAACCCGCCGAAGTCTTTAGACAAGCCCTTGCCTCTTCCGAAAGAGATCGCAGCAGGGCTTGACGATGTTTCAAAGCGCACGGAATGGAACAGGTCCGCGCCTGCCGAGTACGCCCTTCCCACTGAAATCTGGCGTGAGGTCGTAGCCCGTCGCAAGAGATACGAGGAAGTGCGCGATAAGCTGGCAAAGGGCGAGATCAGGGACATCAACGATTTCATTACCTACAATCTCGATATTCGCCAGCTCGCGCAGGACGTGATCGAAACCAGTGAAGGCCCGGAACTGCTCAGGGCGTTCTATCATGCCATAGAAAAAGTGACGGTCCTCGACCCAACCTGCGGCTCAGGCGCATTCCTCTTCGCGGCCCTGAATATACTCGAACCGCTCTATGAGGCCTGTCTTGATCGCATGCAGGTTTTCCTCGACGAGCTTGACCGCTCTGGTGAAAAGCACCGGCCCGAGAAGTACAGCGACTTTAAAAAAATCCTAAACGCAATGGGGATGCACTATAACCGTCGTTATTCCATTCTTAAGTCCATCATCGTGAACAACCTTTACGGAGTGGACATCATGGAAGAGGCTATCGAAATCTGTAAGCTCCGACTTTTCCTCAAGCTCGTGGCGCAGGTCGGGGATGCGAACAAGATCGAGCCTTTGCCGGACATCGATTTCAATATCCGGGCTGGAAATACGTTAGTGGGATTTGCGACGTATGATGAAGTCAAGAAGGCCGTCACGAGCAAACTCGATTTTGAGAACACCATGGACCGGATCGAGGATCAGGCAAAGGATATTGACAGGTTGTTCAAGCGGTTTCATGAGCAGCAAACCGCGATCGGCGGTGAGATTACACCTGATGATAAACAGGAGCTGAGGAAACGGCTTATAGTTCTTGAAGACGAGTTGAACCGACACCTCGCTATTGAATATGGCGTTGATATGCGAAAGAAAGTCGGCTTCGAGAAATGGCATGATTCTCACAGGCCGTTTCACTGGTTCATCGAGTTTTACGGGATTCTGAAGAACGGCGGATTTGATGTCGTTATCGGAAATCCCCCGTATGTGGAATATAAGAATGTTAAGGGTGACTATAAAGTAAGAAATTATAAAACTGAACCTTGTGGAGATCTTTACGCGTTTATTATGGAACGCTCATTGGCCCTTCTGTCGAAACATGCCCTCATGGGGATGATCGTCCCAATTTCTATAGTAAGTACTGATGGGTTTTCGACACTTCGAACTCTCTTAAGCGAAGATAAAAAAGAATCATGGTGTTTAAATTTTGCAGAGCGACCATCAAAACTATTTGTTGGCGTTGAAAAGCGCCTTACTATTTGGATTACACAGCAAAGTGCAAAGCATAATTTGTTAAATCTTGCGAAATACAGAAGATGGCTCTCGGAAGAAAGAGATAGCTTGTTTCACTTGGTATCGTTTGTCAGCAGCCTAGACAAGCCCACTATGGTAAATAGCTCAATGCCAAAGGTGAGCACCAATGTTGAATTGGCCGTATTAGAACGACTGTCTAAGGAGAAACCGTTCAACTCATATTTTGCAAAAGATTCAAAGCACGCCGTTTATTACACACGTAAGCTTCGCTATTTTGTACAGTTTTTTGATTTTGTACCTCGCATGACCGATTCCAAGGGAAAACGACTCGAACCGACAGAGTTGAAGGAAATTCATTTTACAAGTGCCGCCTATAAAGAAGCTGCCATCTCCATCTTAAATTCTAGCTTGTTCTATTGGTTTTTTTGCGCTTTCTCCGATGTGAGAAACGTTAATCGTCGCGAGATAGAGGCATTTCCGTGTACGCTATCAACTATGCGGCAAGATGTTGTATCACGTTTACAGGGCGAATGTAAAAAGCTCATGGAAGATTTCAAAGAAAAGTCGAAATTTGTTACTATCGACTACGGGGCACATGGTGTGTTAAATATTCAGTCTTTTCAGCCTCGGCTAAGCAAGCCAATCATCGATGAAATTGACCGTGTATTGGCGAAGCACTATGGCTTTTCGGACGAGGAACTTGATTTCATCATTAACTACGACATCAAGTATCGCATGGGCCGGGAGGCTTCCGACGAAAACGATGATTGACGTGAATAGCCTCGGAACTATAGCAAGAATTCGTGTAGTAAGAGGTGAATATGAATGATGACGAACTCGTAACAAAACTGAAGGCCGTAGCCAAGAAGTGGAACTATTCTCCGAAGGCCGCGCTATCATTGCTCGATGCCGCATTACAGCAACATGCCATAATGGTGACGCCTAATTTCGGGCCATATCCAAAATTGGCTGAAGAATATATTCTGCCTAACCGGCGTTTCTTGGGTTTGCCTGCTTGGACGGAGGAGCTTATTCCGGCCAATGCAAAAATAGAAAAATATATCTTCCACGACGGAAGAGCAGTCGCAAAGCTTGTTACGGACCGCGGTCTTGTTCTGTTGGCGAAAGAGCTGTGATCGAACGAGCGCTGGCGAAGCATTACGGTTTCGCGGACGAGGAATTGGACTTCATCATCAATTACGACATCAAGTATCGTATGGGGCGAGAAGGAGTTTAATTAGCTATGCAAATCGAAGTTATTGCACCGGTAGGTGAGCCTCCAAAAGTTAAGGGAGATCTTCTTGAAAACTTGATCGGTGATTTTATGCGTATTCAAGGTTATCAGGTGATAAAACAAGTACGCATAACAGGATGCGAGCTCGATCTGCTGTGTAAACACGAGGTTTCAGGAAAATCAATTTATGTTGAATGCAAAGCCCATCGCGAACCGCTTTCTGCTGTCCCACTTCGCACATTACTCGGCACCATCGACTTTAATGATTATTCTGAAGGATGGTTGATAAGTACCGGACCGCTTGGTAAGGATGCCTCAGGCTTTATGGTCGAATGGGAAATAAAGCCTCGTGAAAAAAGAGAGAAGCTAAGTATTTATCATCCTGAACGCGTGCTTCAGAGTTTGATAAAGGCGAATATAATTGTAAATCAACCTGATACGCAAGCGAAACAGCTTTTAGGCAATTCAATGACAATCGGAGAATGGACACTCTTGATTTCAAAATATGGTCGATTCTGGGCTGCGCCCATACTTGAAGGAGGTGTTCCTACCCGTGTATTAGTTTTTGATGCAGCATCCGGCAAAGCTGTAACTGATGAAGATCATTTACTCCGTTTGAAAGACACTGATACCAGCCTGCATGAACTGAAATTTGTTAGTCAATCGAGCGAGCGTATAGACTTGACAACGAAAGCTGAAGCAATTCAGCAAGCAGTAGTTGAAGTAGAATGCGGTGACAAATGGATTGATTATCGACCATCACGGCCAGAACACTTCGTCGGTAGATCAAAGGCGCAGCGGGATTTGCTTCAATTTTTCACGTCTGTAAAAAGAAAAAGAACAGAGTCTCGTGTTTTTGCTATAAAAGGCGATTCAGGTATCGGCAAGAGTTCTCTTGTCGCAAAACTTCGATCCTCTGCAAACGTAAGTAAAAAGCCTAATAATCTTTTTCTTTATGCAGTCGATGTCCGTGCTGCAAGCGATTCTGCATATGTTTATTCAGCCCTGCTTGCCGCATTAAGGACGGCTGCCTCAAATGGTTTTTCATTCGGCTTGGGGCATGACCTAGAGGTCTCTAATTTTGCCGATCCGCTACAAAGTAACAGTATTAAAGATTATCTATCTGAGTGCGAGAGAAAACACGAGCTGATTATTTTAGTGTTTGATCAATTTGAAGAGCTCTATTCTAAGCCGGAGCTTTTTCCTGTTTTTGATGCTGTAAAAAAATTAATGTTTTCCACTTTAGCAGCTAGTACGAATATCGTTTTAGGGTTTGCTTGGAAAACAGACAGTACTGTGCCGCAAGACCATCCCGCGTATTACATGTGGCATCAACTGTCAGACCACAGGTACGAAATCAGCCTCAGACCTTTCATTCATGCCGACGCGGATAATTCGATACGTCTTTTTGAAGGAGAACTCGGTGAAAAAATAAGGCCGGAACTTCGTCGTTACATTATAGAAAACAGTCAAGGATATCCATGGTTGCTGAAGAAATTTTGCATCCATCTATATGAGCAGTTAGAGGCAGGCACAAGTCAATCTGAGCTTGCTGATCGTTCGCTGGATATAGCGTCCCTTTTTGATCGAGATTTGAATGATCTTACACCACCGCAAATGGCTTGCTTAAAACTTGTAGCTGAGCACGCTCCAATGGATTGGTATGAAGTTTTAGAATCTACAGACCCTGATGTGGTTCAATCACTTCAGCAAAAAAGACTGCTAATCCGGCGTGGTGATAAGCTGAATCTATATTGGGATATTTTTAGAGATTATGTTTTGACCGGCAATATTCCATCTATTCCTTTCACTTATATCCCGCAATGTCCATCGCTTGATGCATTGATTAGACTTGTGATGCAGTTAGATACGCTAGAACCGCGTAATTTGAAAGAGATCTCAGATTCTTGCTCAATCTCAGAAAACACAGCACGAAATATTGTACATGATCTTGAGCAGTTTGGTATTGCTGCGGTTGACGGTGATGGCGTTTTGTTAGACACGCACATGAAAGAAATTTCACCGCGAGCTGTTTTAGCGAGGATTAGAATTGTATTTCGTCGACATGCTTTAACATCATTATTAAAGGAAAACAATGCATCTAAACCCGCAAGTCAAAATCAAATCGTTCAATATCTTAAACAAGTAAATCCGGCAGCCCAACATCATAGTCGAACATGGCAAACATATGCAAACCGTATGGTTCATTGGTTACATACGCTTGGCTTTGCAGAACGGCGAGGCACAAAATATGTGTTTCAAGATCGCGGAGATATCAATACCGTAGAGATGCAAAGAATTAGAAGTGATAGAAGACGATTGGTCTTTATTGGCGATGCGCCGCCGAGTCGAGCAGTGGAAGCTATTGAGTACCTGAGCTCAAATGGGCAAAAATCTATTAGTCACATGAAAAATCTTGGCCTTAGAAATGCTTGTGCAGTCTTATATCGGTTTCGCTTAATTGAAATCGGTACAACACACGATTACCAAATTGACCAGAAAGTGGTTGGCTCGCGGACGAGTATTGAGTGTCTGTGGGACGAGGCAAACAGGGAAGAAACCCTTAAACTTGTTTGCGATTTTCTTAAACATAAACCGTCAGCATCCCCGAACGAAATAGGTATTTTTGTCTCTAAACAATTTTCAAGGGAGTGGACGCTCGCGACCTTAATAAGAATCGGAAACAGTCTACGTCAGTGGGCGAGTTGGCTGATGACACCAAAAAAGCAAGATGGACGCTTGCCTGATCCACCAGGACGCAGAGCTGATGACAATCAGTTGAGCAATGATGTGCTCGATTTATTTAAATGAGAAAAAAGACTTCTCGGCGGAGAACTTTCGGGCATTCGTTCTCAGAGTGCATTGCGGCGGGATGAATCAAAGGCCTGTTTCCTTGCACGCGACATCGAATTGCTTCCGTGAGATGAGAAAAGGCGGCGTGAGGCGGTCGTCACGGTAAATTTGCAGCCCGACTCACGGCAACAAGCCACCACCGGCATCACAGGAGCGTTTCTTACCCGTGACAATTCGAACGCTCAGATTACAGATTTTGGATTGCGGATATATCAAACGGCTTGAACCTACTAAGTGGAACTGAACGGTAAGATGGTGAACCTATGAACCCACTGGAATTGGATGACGAGCAAAAGTTAGAGGCTATCGGCGAGGGGCAGGACAGGGAGTTCAAGTCGGCCCGCGGCGGCTTTCCCGGAAGCTTCTGGGAATCATACAGCGCCATGGCTAATTCCGACGGCGGCACGATCTTTCTCGGAGTTCGGGAGGAAGATGAGTTCGGCGTTGTGGAAGCGGATGGTCTCACGGAAAAGCAAATAGACGAATACCGTAAAATCCTTTGGGACTCGGTAAATAATCGGGGCAAGGTCAGTCGGAATCTGTTGACCACGTCGCATGTGCAGGTGGTGGATCTTGAGGATGCCAAGGTTCTTGCCGTTCATGTGCCGCGCGCCACACGCAACGAGCGGCCGGTGTATCTCGGCCCGACGCCATTCGGCAACACCTATCGCCGCGCCCATGAAGGGGATTATCACTGTACCGACGACGAAGTCAGGCGGATGTTGGCGGACGCGGACCCTGTGCCGGTGGACCAGAGAATTCTGGACGGCTTTACACTGGAAGACCTCGACACAACATCGCTTGCTCAGTACCGTCAGCGGTTCTCCGCCACCAAGCCGGACCACCCCTGGTTGACACTTGACATTCAGGAACTTCTCGAAAAACTGGGCGGTTGGCGGCGAGACCGCGTTTCGGGCAAGAGCGGTTTGACGCTTGCCGGGCTGCTTATGTTCGGTAAATATCAGGCTCTCACGGACCCTGAGGCTGCGCCACAGTATTTCGTCGATTACCGGGAAAAACTCGATCCAGCGCAACGGTGGAGTGACCGGCTTTATCCTGACGGCACCTGGGAAGCAAACCTGTTCCAGTTCTATACTCGGGTGTGGCCCAAACTTATCGCCGACCTGCGGGTGCCGTTCAGGCTGGAGGGACCGCAACGAAAAGACGAAACCCCCGTTCACGAGGCCCTGCGCGAGGCTTTCATGAACGCGCTCGTTCATGCTGATTATACCGCGCC
Source organism: uncultured Nitrospiraceae bacterium (assembly GCA_964412455.1). Taxonomy (GTDB): domain Bacteria; phylum Nitrospirota; class UBA9217; order UBA9217; family UBA9217; genus JAAXXJ01. The sequence goes on from CAYPOT010000008.1 coordinate 57,918, forward strand.
CGGCGGCATCGTAATCGAAAAAGCCCGTGATCGTTTCTCGATGGAAAATTCCGGGACCCTGCTGGTGTCCCTTGAACAATTGCGCCGAGGCGGGGTCAGTGAAGGCCGCAATAAAGCCCTGCAACAAATGTTTATCATGATCGGCGGCGGCGAACGCGCCGGTTCGGGGTATGACCGTATCCAGAGCGGATGGCGCAGTCAGCACTGGCGCGCGCCCTCCCTGATCACTCAATTCCAGCCTGAACGGGTGCGGCTGGTCCTGGCGATGATAAGTCTAATTCCGGAAGATGTCATGACGACACTCCAAAAACAATTCGGCCCCCGGTTCGATAAACTCTCCAAGCAGGAAGTCCAGGCAATGGCCACAGCTTACATAGAAGGCGAAGTTTCCAATGTCCGCCTTCAGGAGTTGTTGATTGACCATCCGGTTGAAATCACGAGGCTTTTGCAGGGGCTATGCACTCAGGGTTTTCTGGTATCCGACAACCGTCGGCGTTGGACAAAATACCGGCTGGCACAGGCAGGCAACTCCTTACATTCGCCTCAGGAGTCCCTACATTTGGAGGAGGACTCCTCATATTCGGGCAGGGACTCCTCATATTCCGAAAACAACTCCTCATATAAGGCGGAAGATGAAAAGGCGCTTATGAGCATAGCTGCATCAATTGCTTCTAAAGTGAGAGCGCCATCACAGGAGGTTCGTAAGGTAATAATAGAACTTTGCAAAGACAGATTTCTGACTGTGGAGTCTTTATCCAGCTTACTCAACCGTAATCCGGCAGGGATTCGTAACCAGTATTTAACTCCCATGGTACGAGAAGGCATACTCCGTCTGCGTTATCCAGAGGCTCCGAATCGGCCGGATCAGGCATACACGTCTGTTGCAGGATCAAAATGAAACTTCAGGTTGACGTCTATACCATAAGCCAAGGAGACGAGCACTATCCCTCCTCATTGCCTCGTTTCCTCTGTGCCGACGCTCCTGGTTCGATATGGGCCATGGGTAACCTCGATGTCCTGCGCGAGAATAAGACAGCCTTTTTCTGCTCGTCCAAGTGCCCCGGTGACCTTATCATCAAGACCTACGATCTGGCCAAGAAGTGGCGCGATGACAGCGTGACGGTGATCGGCGGCTTTCACTCGCCCATGGAGCAGGAATGTCTGGCCATTCTGCTTCGTGGTAAACAGCCGGTGATCGTCTGTCCGGCCCGGAGCATCGAGACCTTGCGTCTCAGACCGGAGCACAAAACTCCGCTTGCGGAAAATCGCCTGCTCTTCCTCTCTCCGTTCACCGCAAAGGAGAAGCGGATGACAACAGATACTGCAATGGTAAGAAACCGCTTCGTGGCTGCGTTGGCGGATACTGTTTTTATCGCACATGCAGCCGAAGGTGGAAAGATCGAAGCCTTTTGCTGCGAGCTTGCCGCCCGGGGCAGGTCGATTATGACGTTGGAGAGCGATGCCAATACCAATCTTGCCGCACTCGGCGCGCAGTTCTTGCGTTATGAAGCATGAGCCGATTGACTTCTACCGTAGTCCGCGCATTCCGGAAACGCATCTATGATCATTACGATAAGCGCGGCCGGTCTCTCCTGTGGTGGAAAATCCGCGATCCTTATCGCGTGCCGGCTACCGAGATCGCCGTTGACCTTGAGGCGGCGCTGGAGCTGTTCACGAAGATTGTGGCGAGGCTGGGCAAGGGGAAAAGATGATTTACCGCCGGAGAGCATGTCATGAAAAAATCCTTGGCGATGAAAAGAACCGATTTCTGCTCATTCCGAAACGCGAGTCCCGAGAGGGGTTTGAGATCATGGCTGCTTTTACCGGGTCCGTGCGCAGGAAAGGACTTCAGGAAAAACTTTCCGGCGCTTTGAACGGCAGGGGTGCGTTCCGGCGCTTCAGGAGCGTCCTGAATGATCATCCCGACGAGCTTGAGCGATGGTATATGTTCAAGGATGACTGGATGCGGGAAGAATCAATCCAGTGGCTTATCTTGAACGATATTAAGCCGGTACAGGTGGTTTCCGGTTATTTCAATGATGATGGGACCGAGATCAATGCCGACCTGGTTCCCAAACCAGGTTTGTGTCATACGTGCCGAAAGGACAATGCCGGCGGCAAGGAAGAAATCATGTGCGTCTTGACGCGCAATGATCAGAAGGGTGATAAGGATTTCGAGTGCGGGGCCTTTGAGCCGAAGAAAGGTTTGTAGATAGAGGGAATAAAAGCATATGGCAACCACCGGAAAAAACGAGCCCTGTCCCTGCGGAAGCGGACAATCCTATGAGGAATGCTGCTTCATTCGGGATGTCCTGCCCGCCGGCCGCATGGACGCGAAGGCATTCAGCCGGTCCGTACTCGAAATTCTGGAGAATCGGCAGTTCGAGTCTCATGAAGAGGCACAGGCATTCATCGATAAACTTACCCACGCGCGGAACTCCTCGCCACTCGAGGATTTCAGCGGTATCTCACCGGAGCACATGTATCGGTTTCTGCATTACCCTTTTGATTCTCCCGGCCTGATCGACTATAACCTTGAGATCACGCGATTTCCCGATGCGCCGTTCTTCCGGCTCTTTTCTTATCTTCTGCAGGGCGTGGTGAACGACGATCTCAAGGCGACAGCGCTGGGCAACTTGCCGCAGAAATTCGTTCAGGCCGCGGCTCCGTGGTTTTACGATGAAGAGGAATACGCGAAGATGCGGCGATACATGACCTTTCGAACCGAAACCGATTTCATGGAACTGCATACCGTTCGGTTGACCGCGGAGATGGCGGGGTTCGTAAGAAAATTCAAGGGCCGCTTTCGGGCAACCAAGGCGGGGCGCGCCATCGTTGAGCAGGGGATGAACGGAACGGCATTCTTTGCCCTGTTTCAAGCATACACACGCAAATTCAACTGGGCATACAATGACCGATATCCTGATCTACCGATGATTCAAGAGGCCTTTCTCTTTTCGCTGTATCTTCTGAGGAAACAGGGGTCAGTGCTCCAGCCTGCGTCCTATTACGCTGACTTATTCCTGAAGGCCTTCCCTTTCGCTTTAGAGGAGACGCCGGAATATAGTTTTACATCCAGAGAAGAGACGCTGCTGCCCTGCTACGCTGTGCGAACGCTCGGCCGCTTTGCGCTCTTTTTCGGATTTGTCGCTATCGACGGAGATGATCATGCGCGATGGATCGAAAAACGATCATTGAAGAAAACCCCATTCCTTGACGAGTGGCTGCGGTTCTCGATCCCGTGACAGCCTGGTTTCCCCTCTAAAGCTTCCTTACAAGCCATATTTTCAAATAATCAACGGGAGCTGGAGGCAGTCCGTAAGTTCTTAAGGCTGGTCATGAACGTACGATCAATATGCGGAATGGTTGTCCGCACAGCATGTTCTTGACAAACGTTCTTCATTGTCTTACTCTATTCCCACCTCAGGCCGGGACGAACATCAGACATAACCTTATATTATGAACCCTATCTGCATCGTAGACGACGAATCCTCCATCACCTCCACCGTAGAGAGCATCCTGAAGGACGAGGGGTATCAGACCATCGTATTTCCCGATGCGGAGAGCTTCTGGCAGAGGCTCGATATAATGGAGCCCTCTCTCGTCCTGCTGGATATCTGGCTCCCCGGCATAGACGGCATGCAACTCCTGAAACGTCTGCATGACCGATTGCCTTTACTCCCCATCATCATGATGAGCGGACATGCCGGTATCGAGGCGGCGGTTGCCGCCATAAAGGCCGGCGCCTACGATTTTTTGGAAAAACCGCTGCATCTGGAGGTTTTGCTCGACAAGGTAAAGTCAGCCCTTAAGCACCGACCTTCCGGGAGCGGCGCGAATCTGCCTTTGGATACGAGAATTGAGATCGTCAGCGCCGACGTTTCGATGCCTCCCGGCGTGGTGGAAGTGGTGGATTCCCACGTACCTCAGCGCACCCTCAGGGGGAATGTGGTGCTGAACGGGATAGGACTCCTGAGCGGCCGGAACACAGGTGTCATTCTTAGCCCCCTCGGGATCAACGAAGGGATCGTCTTTCAGTCTCTTGACGGTCAAACCATCAGTGGACATATCACCTCCCTTGAAAATTTCTCCCAGACCGTCCCATCGAAGACGTTTTCCGCCAACTCCACCACCCTGGACAATGGCAGGCGGCGGGTGCGCACCGTTGAACACCTGATGGCGGTTCTTTTCATGTACGGCATAACCAACGTGCTGATAAAGGTTGACGAGGAGATACCGAACATAGACGGCTCTGCAAAGGATTTCTGCGATCTTATGGAAGAGGCAGGGATAGAGGAACAGTCCGCCTCCACCAAGGTTGCTGTCATCCGCCAGAAGATCGGAGTGGGAAGCGAGGAGAGGCATGAAAAGCATCTCACCGCGGAGCCCTTTGACGGGTTCGAGATAACGATGAGAGTTGACTACCCTCCACCCATCGGCGAACAGGTTTTCACGTTCAATCCTGAACGCGACTCCTTTGCAAAGGAGATAGCCCCTGCCCGCTCCTTCAACACCTTTGAGAACATCGAAATGGCCCAGAAGCTGGGAAAGGTGGGAGGCGGGTATCTCCATTCCCACATCATCATGTACGACGGCAAGGTCATCAACACCAAACTCCGTTATCCCGACGAATTCGTGCGCCACAAGATATTGGACCTGATCGGAGACCTCTACCTCCTTGGCTTCCGCATCAGAGGGCGTATTGTCGCCAACATGACCTCCCACGGTTACAATCAGGCCCTGGTGCAGCGCATGTACCAGGCCATCCAGAGCAACTCAAGGAGCGTTTAGCACTTCCTTGGCATGGAGCTGCAGCACCAACGTGAGCGACTTAGACCGGCCGCTTTATACTGGGTATTCCACAGCCCGCATATATAAACAAATGCTAATGTGTAAGAGGTGATCTTCAGGCCCTGCCGGCAACCAACATACTTGTTGACAGCCTCCTTGTTCTGCCTTATCGTGTGTGCTGAACATGAAGGCAATGAAAGACCACGCAATGCCCGCACGTCCGATCTCGAAGAAAGTCCCACTTCACTCCCGACCAAAAGTAAAAACGTCGCCCGTCTTCCAGTCCCGGATTCGCTCCTTTCGAAAAAAAGTCTATGACTATTTTAACAGCCAGGGGCGCGATCTTCCCTGGCGGAAGCGCGTCACACCCTACCGCGTGCTGGTCTCCGAGATCATGCTGCAGCAGACGCAGGTGGACCGGGTGATCACAAAGTATCGGAAGTTCCTTGCAGCGTTCCCAGGCTTCCCCTCGCTCGCGAAAGCGCCGCCGGCAATACTCCTGCGGCTTTGGTCCGGCCTGGGCTACAATCGCCGGGCGCTGGCGCTCAAGGCGCTGGCGCAGAAGGTGATGTCCGAACATAACGGCCGGCTGCCGTCCGATCCTGCGGTCCTGATTGCCCTGCCGGGGATCGGGCCGTACACTGCCGGTGCGATCGCGGCATTCGCGTTCAACCGGCCGGTCGTGTTCATGGACACAAACATCCGTCGCGTATATATTCACGAGTTCTTCCGCGACGGAAAGAACATTCGCGACGAGGAATTGCTCCCGTTGGTTCAGCGGACCCTCGATACCAGGGACCCCGGGAAATGGTACAATGCTCTTATGGACTACGGATCCATGCTGAAGCAGGAGCAGGTTAATCCGAACAAGCGAAGCGCCCACTATGTTCGCCAGAGTCCGTTCGAGAACTCGAACCGCCAGGTGCGTGGAAGGATCCTGAAGGCCCTCGTCCACGGGACAGCGCTCACGTCGGACCGCATCGTGAAAGAGACCGGCATGGACGCGGAGCGGATAAAGAGGAACCTAGGAAAGATGGAAAAAGAGGGGTTCATCAGGAAGAAGGGAAGAATGTACTTCGTATAGCTGCGGATGCATACGGACCAAAGTCGCTGGATCCCCGCTTTCGCGGGAATGATGACCCATATTTTGCACTCCTCATTAGTTAGTTACGAATCAAATTCTACTCAAAACGGCAAGAATATTTTGCCACGAAGGCACGAAGACACAAAGTACGGCCTTAATCTAATCATTAAAACAGTACCTTAAGCAGTTCTCGCTGTTCTTCGTGACTTAGAGTCTTCGTGGCAAATTTTGGTTCCGGCTTGTCCGGGTTAGGAATTATGAGAACCGCACCCGACTACATACAATTCTATCCCACGGTGCGATGCAACAAGACCTGCGACTTCTGCTTCAACCGGACCCTGGCCCCGATGCAAGACATGGTTTTCGCGGAGTTCAGGCGGCTGCTGGAAAAGCTCAAGGAGATCGGTGTGCGTGCCATCGACATCATCGGTGGGGAGCCTACCTTGCATGCCGACCTTCCCCTGCTGATCAAGACCGCGCTGCTGGAGGGAATGGAGATCAACCTCAGTTCCAATGGAACCGACCTCATCCAGCTGTCCGGGATCATGACGCATCACCCGCGGGCAGCGGTCGGCATTTCGGTCAATGACCAGAAATCGGCACGGGGACTCCGGGAATTCATCACCAGGCACCGGCCCATCGTCAAGATGGTCACCGGCCGCCATATCGACGCTTCACTGGTCACCCAGGTCCTGACCCTGAAGCCGAAACAGTTCTTCCTGCTTTACCGCGATGCGTTGAACGCGGCGCAGCTCGCGGAAACGATCTCTTTTGACCAGTTCTGGACCTTTGTGCAGGACCGGTTCGATCCGGCACAGGTCGGCACCGTTTTCTGCTCGGGCTTTCTTCCCGATTATGAACACTATCCGGAACTTCTGAAGGCCCGGTGCCCGGCCGGTACCACGAAGCTCGGCATCATGCCCGACGGCTCGGTCTATCCGTGCAATCTCTTTTTTGGCCAGCAGGAATTCCTGCTCGGCAATATATTCTCCGATCCCTTTGAGGACATCTGGCATAACCCCTCGCTTACGTTCTTCAGGACCTTTACCGGAAATGCCTGTCCCCGGACCACGTGCGCGCTCCATGCCAAATGTCACGGCGGGTGCCCGGCCCATAGTTATATCCAGACCGGCAAGCGGAATTCGCCTGAACCGCGGTGCGTGCCGGGATGAGACGGATATACGAAGATGGTTAATTAAGGCAGGAACAGCGTTCCACGTATGGACAAACAGGAAGCAACCATTCCTGCAACTATCTGCGCAGAGGCATAATCGCCGTCCACCCTTCTTGTTTCAGCATTCTCCGCAGGTAATCCTTCTTCTCTTTGACGTCCCTCGCATTCTTTCTCTTGGTGATCAGGATCTGTCACAAAAATGATACGGCCCAGTCTTATTTCTGAGAAAAGCAAGGGCCCGCAGTTTTTATCTATATGTATTTATGGATATATTTTGTCTGGCAGCTGAATTGCAATAATCTTTGCAAGTGATTAAAATCCAGAAAGCGTAAAGGACGGCGGTTACCCAAAGGGAGCGCACACAATGGACACGACTGATATTTTCATCAAGTCAGCCAAGGGTGAACAGGAAATTGCGACACGGGTTAACAAGCTGCCGATCAAGCACCGTTCGGTGCTTATCATGATCGACGGCACAACGAGCGAGCAGATCTTGCTCGCCAGGATCTCGGGTATGTTTGATGGCAAGACCATTGTGAGTGACCTTGAGACCCATGGCTTCATCGAGCGCAAGGCCGCTCCAAAGCCCGCGCTCCATGCCGTGGATACAAAAGGACCGGCCCTGAACACCGGCGCGAGGCAATACATGATCGACTATATGTACAAGCTTCTCGGGCCTGATGCCGACACCTTTGTAGGGCGCATCGAGAAGTGTAAGACCAACGCTGATCTGGCCGGGATGATCGATCCCTGCCGGGACACTATTCGCGGTATCGGGAAACAGAGCAGGGCCGAAGAGTTCGAAGTAAAGGTCAAAGAGCTCATGGCGTAGGGCCCGACCGAGCTTTTGAACGAGAGCGGGGCTATCAGGTCGATCGGTGCAAAGTCAACGACTGAACGGCTCACGCGTTGAGAGGGTCCAGGAGAACAGGTACGAGGGGAGCGATAAACTGCTCCCCTCGTTCTGTTTTCACATGACGTTGCTGCCGGGCAGGTGCCGGACGGTTACAGGGCAACGGGCTTTTCCGATAACAGGTCGCCCTTGATGCCGATGACGGCCTCGGTGAAAGGGATGTTCTTTCCCGACTTCTTCAGGGCCTCTTTCAGGATCATGGTCATCCCGCTGCAGCAAGGCACTTCCATCCGGAGGACTGTCAGGCTTTTAATCGGGGTCGTGCTGAATATCTGGGTGAATTTCTCCACGTACTGCATGCCGTCGTCGAGCTTGGGACAGCCGATCAGGATCTTCCTGTCTTTCAAAAACTCCTGGTGGAAGAAGGGGGTCGCAAAGGCCGTGCAGTCCGCCGCTACCAGCAGGTCGGCGTTGTTCAGGAAAGGCGCGATCGTGCCTATCAACTTGATCTGGATGGGCCAATGGGACAGCCGGTTGGCCTCCCCGCTGGCAGGCAATGTTGCCGTTGCTGAGGATGCACAGGACGGACATCCATCGTTCTTTGTGTTGTTCATGGTAAACCTCCTGGGTTCGGGCGTTCTATCTGATGATCATATGTTACCATGGGCATCAATGGAAAGGTATGAGGCAGATCATACGTTCGGCGGCGGCGAAACAAAAAGCCGTTGCAATAACCGGCCTGGATTTAGTACAATGCGACCCAACATCGATGGAACAAGAATTCTTTCTTAAAGGCATCATGATAGGGTTCGTGATCGCGGCGCCCGTCGGTCCCATCGGCGTGCTCTGCGCGCGGCGCACACTGCTGCACGGCCGGAGAGCGGGGTTCTCCTCCGGCATGGGCGCGGCCACGGCCGATTCCCTTTACGGCTTCATTGCCGCCTTCGGACTCACCTTCATATCAGACGCCCTGGTCGCTCATCAGGCCCTGCTCCGGCTGGTGGGAGGGGCCATCCTGGTGTTCCTGGGGGTGAAGTCCTTCGCAGCGCGACCGGTGAAAAAGAGCGAACTTCCCCGTTCAGCGCGTCATTATGCGGGAATGTATTCCTCCACGTTCTTTCTGACCCTTACTAATCCCATGACCATCTTTTCTTTCGCTGCGGTCTTTGCCGGCTTCGGGCTGGCGGGAATAAGGGGGAGCGCCCTGTCATCGGGGACCCTCGTGTTGGGCGTGTTCCTGGGGTCAGCGCTGTGGTGGCTCTTTCTGGTCGCCCTTTTCAGCCTGTACCGCAGGCGCTTTCAGTCCCATGAACTGGTCTGGGTGAACCGTGTCGCCGGCGCCATCATAACCGCGTCGGGAGTTATCGCGCTCGGCAGCCTGCTCAGATGATCCGGCCTTGTTCTAAAACACCGTTCTTATTGCGTCTCCCGGCCTCCTAACTTCTTGACATTCTCCCGCCATACCGTAGTATGAAGCAACTTATTTTCCGGAGGGTCATTCTATGAAGATCTGTTTTCCCGTTCAGCAAGATGAAGGCATGGAAAGCGCGGTGTTCAATCATTTCGGTTCCGCGCCTGCGTTCGTCGTCGTGGACACCGATAGCGGCACGGTCTCGACAATAAAGAACGGGGACCAGCATCATGCCCATGGCGCGTGCAATCCCCTGAAAGCGCTGGACAACCAGCAGATCGACGCGATCGTCGTCGTCGGCATCGGCGCCGGAGCTCTCTCCCGGCTGGGCCAGTCGGGCATCAAGGTCTACCGGGCCGAGTCGCGGACCGTTCGGGAGAACCTGGCGGCCCATCAGGAGCGGGGTCTTTCCGAATACGCGCTCCAGAGCGTCTGCGGAGGGCACGGTCACAGCGGTGGCTGCGCCCATTAGTCCCTATCCCGGAGGGTTCGAGCATGGAACTGTCAAATCAGGTCCGCGGTCATCACTGCCTTCTGGGCGTGTTCAGGAGCCAGCAGAAAGATCCATATTGCAGCGTGTGCAGTGCCTTCTCGAACACGCTGAAAGCGGCCCGGGAGAACTTCGCCAGGCTTGAGGCCGAGCACAGTGAAGCGCTCAGGGCGCTGTCGCCGGAGTTCGGCAGCATGATGGCAGAGACCCGAACGGGCCTGTCGATACTTCAGGGTCCCGTCGCTCCTTCCGGACAAAAGAAGGCGGGGCACTGCAAACTTCCCCAAGGCGTGTGTTTTATCAAAGCGTCCTTTGCCCTCCTCCAATAGATTTTGGCCACCGGGCCTTCCTGCCTGTTTTCGCGATGCCTGCCAGAATATCCTTCCTGATCAAGGACAACTTTTAACCTATTTTGCTTTCAACTGGCTGAATTAGTGTGCTATAATAAGGTCAAGCTGAGCGATTGAGGATACGATAAGTCTTTATTTAAGCTTATCATGCTGTATTTATTGAATAATATGGTTTGCACTCAGATCAAATAACCAAGGAGGTCAGCATGAACGCACTGGAAGTGGCCAGAAAAATGGAGACCGATGCCATAAAATTCTATACCGAAGCCGCCGGAAAAACGCAGTACGAGGCCGGGAAAAAGATGTTCCTGAGCATTACCGAGGATGAAAAAAGGCACCTTGTCATGATCTCCGATCTCATCAAGGGCCTGAACATCACGATCAAGGACGTGAGCCCGATGGGCGAGGTGAAGACGGTGTTCGAGTCCCTGAAGGACACGATGATGAAGAAGGTCGCCGCGAGCAAGGACGAACTTGACGCCTTCAAGATCGCCATGGACATGGAAAAAGAGGGACGGGAGTTCTATCAAAAGTCCCTTGCCGCAGCCACATCGGACAAGGAAAAGGCGCTTTTCACCCGGCTCATTGAAGAGGAGCGGCAGCACTATGAGATGTTCGAGAATACCTACAGCCACCTGTCGGACACGGGGAACTGGTTCCTCTGGGAGGAGCGGGGAGTGATCGAAGGATAGCGCCGGAGCAGCTTGCATGAAATGAACGAAAGGAGGGATCTCCATGAAATACACCAATGTTGCTTTAAAGGAGAAGATTCGGGAAATGTATCCGGACATTGAAAAACATAAGATAAGCGTAGGCCTCACGTACAGCGAGGAGAAGAACGCCTACATCCTGAAGTTCAAGCGGGGGCAGCGGGAGCTCATTACCCAGATCGACAAGAGCGACGCTGATGACTGCATGAACAACATCCGCTGCCTGTACCTCGGCATCAAGGTAGACCAGTTCGTCGGGAATTTCGAGGCGCGGGAGGAGTTTGGGAGGAAAGTGGCATGACGGATAAAGCGAAGGTTCAGGTCATTTTCTACAGCATGTACGGTCATATCTATCGTATGGCCGAGGCCGAGGCCGAGGGCGCGCGATCGGTGCCGGGCGTCGAAGTAAGCCTGTTCCAGGTGCCCGAGCTGGCGCCGCCGGAGGTCCTTGAAGAGTCCGGCGCCGCGGCTGCGCGCAAGGCCTTTGCCCACATACCCGTGGCGAAGGCGGACCAGATGGGAGAGGCCGACGCGGTCATATTCGGCACACCGACGCGGTTCGGCAATATGTGCGCGCAGATGCGTAATTTCATGGACCAGGCCGGCGGTCTCTGGATGAAGGGCGCGTTGATCGGCAAAGCAGGCAGCGTGTTCACCTCGTCGGCCACCCAGCACGGAGGGCAGGAGACCACCATCACCAGCTTTCACACGACCTTGCTGCACCTGGGCATGGTGATCGTGGGGGTTCCCTATTCCGAGCAGCGCCAGATGACCGTGGCGGAGATCAGCGGAGGCTCACCCTACGGCGCTTCGACCATTGCCGGCGGCGACGGCTCCCGGATGCCCAGCGAGAACGAGCTTGCTATCGCCCGGTTCCAGGGCAAGCATGTTGCGGAGATCGCGAAGAAGCTGAGGGGTAAAACGTAGGACCAGCCGGAACAATGAGGAAAAAACAAGAGCTCGGGAAGAGATCCCCGAGCTCATATTGTTTGAAGCGCGATACGATGCCGGACTAACAGGAGCTTTTACACTTGCAGGTCGTAGCCGTGGTCTTTGCCACCTTTTTGATCGACATGGTGTTGCCTCCTTTCATCGTTCGCTGAATAATAACAATTCTATCCCTGCTTGTCAATGACTCCATAGAGGGAACAGCGGTAGAGGTCCTTCCCGGCCGCACGGTCCACCTGTTCAGCGCGATAACGGCACCCACCCCGGCAGGCCTCCAGGTACTCGCACTTGCAGTCGAGGTCTTCCAGCGGGATGGGTTTTACTCGCTCCCAGCAGGTTCGCAGACCTTCGCTGAGGGAACCAACAGCACGGTCGCCGTAGAAGGTGCACTTTGCCGCGGTACCATCAGGCAGAACCGCCATAAGATGAAGGCCGCAGGCGTATCCTTTGCCGGTGGAGTGCATGCCGCCGCCATACCCGTAGCCAAGATACTTGCCGCCGATCTCGGGAGTTACGGAGAGTTCAAGGTTGTCCCGCAGCCTCCCGACGGCGCAGGGAATGTCGACGGTCCATTCTTTGACGCCCAGCGACCGGAAGAGCTCTTCCATGGCGTCAAAATCCCCGAGGTTGCCGGGATAGACCATGGTAGCTACGGAGATCTCGAAGCCGGAATCCAGTGTCCGGCGCAGCGTATTCAGGGCGAGATCATAGGTCCCGCTGCCGCGAAGCGCGTCATGGGCGCTCTTCATCCCGTCGATGCTCACCTGGAGCTCATGCACCTTGAGCCGGTTCAGGACGTCCTTTTTCACAAGAATGCCGTTCGTGAACAGTACCTTTCTGAGGTGGAGGTCCGGAAGCATCTCGTTGATCTCGTCGAACCGTGAGTGAAGGAGCGGCTCGCCTCCCGTAAGCAGGACCCGAAGTCCCTGCATCTCCTCGAACGCCTTCAGCACCGAGCGGACCTGCTCTGTCGACAGCTCGCGGTCACTGACGTCGCCGATGTAGCAATGTTTGCATCGGAGGTTGCATTTACTGGTGAGCTGGAGCTCGAGGTAGCGCAGTGAGGGGGCCGGTGATGGGTGCAGGGGGGGACGGCTGACCGCGACCCGTTCCCTTGTCAGGAGGCCCTCATCAAGGCAGTAATCGATGAAGGCACTGTCCCGGTTGTCACATCCGCCTTCAGAGGCGCAGGAACTGAGAAAGCGAAAGGAGTCTTCGTCGAGCTCATAGAGCTCATCCTTGGCGAGCTGGTAGACCGAGGGAGTCTCAAGCCACTTCAGCGATGCAGCTCTTGCGAGAGAAAAACCCATGTGTTAATTATACACGACGGCTGCACGATTTTTGTTATAATATGCCCATGACTCGGGAAAAAAAAGGAAAGGCTGACGCCACGCTTTGTAAGAATTTCTGCCGGTACTACAAGCCGGGCAAGAACGACGCGCTGGAATGCCAGGGTTTCGTCGTTGTTCACCGACTCCTGGGTAAAGGCAGGAAGCTGTCCCAGGAAAAGCCCCGGAAAACGGCGGTACCCGATGCAAGGATCGTTGAAGGCCTGAAAGGCAGGGTGTGCGCGGCCTGCTCCTTCCGCGAGGCTGATTGCGATTTTGTCCTGAGCGGCGGCACGGCATTGCCCTGCGGCGGTTACGCGCTGCTGTTCCATCTCCTGGGAAGCGGCGACCTGACACTGGAAGAGATCGAATGAATCGGTCCTATCAACCACGCAGGACCACGGATTTCCTATAAGAGAATCGTCATTAAGGATAGAGGTACACATGGACTATACGATCAAGATCGGCGGAGAAGCAGGACAGGGCATACAGACCATCGGCGAGACGCTGGGCCGGGTATTTGCCCGCGGCGGTTATCACGTCTTTACGAACCAGGACTACGAGTCCCGGGTCCGTGGCGGACATAACTTCTATCAGATACGACTCTCCGACCGGCCGGTCATGGCGCTGAAGGAAGCGGTGGACATCCTCGTTGCTCTGGACAAGGAAAGCATCCGGCTCCATGCGCAGGAGCTTGCGCAGCACGGGCAGATCATCTACGATGCCGATGCCCTGAAGGAAAAGCACGACACGCAGGCCTTCTTTGATATTCCTTTTGTGAAACTGGCCACGGAGCACGGCGGGGACAAGATCATGGCGAACACCGTCGCCACGGGCGCGGTGCTCGGCATGCTTGGCATGGATCTCGAAATCCTCATGGGGATCATTGCCGATACGTTCCGAAAAAAGGGTGAGAAGGTCATCACTGCGAACAAGGATGCCGCCGTGGCAGGCTACGATTTTGCGGTGAAAGGCTGTCTTAAATGCAATTTTTCAGTTGCCTCAGACGATAAGTCGGAGCCGCGCCTGCTTGTGGGCGGGACCGAGGCCATCGCCCTGGGCGCCCTGGCGTCGGGTGTAAAGTTCTACTCCGCTTATCCCATGACGCCGTCCACGGGCATCATGAACTATCTCGCGGGCAAGGAAAAGGAATACGGCCTGGTCGTCGAGCAGGCAGAGGACGAGATCGCGGCCGTCAACATGGCGCTGGGTGCATCGTTCGCAGGCGTTCGCGCAATGACCGGCACGTCGGGCGGAGGCTTCGCCCTGATGGTGGAGGGAGTGTCGCTTGCAGCGATGACTGAAACGCCGATCGTGATCGCCATGGGCCAGCGGCCGGGCCCGGCAACAGGTCTTCCGACCCGGACCGAACAGGGCGAGCTGCACATGGTGCTCCACGCGGGCCACGGTGAGTTCCCGCGGTTCATCTTCGCGCCGGGAACGCCCGAGCAGGCGTTCTTTCTCACGAACAAGGCCTTTGACCTGGCCGAAAAGTACCAGGTCCCGGCTTTTATCCTCTTCGATACCTATCTCTCCGATTCCCAGTGGACCTATAAGGGTTTTGATCTTGAGCGGATCAGGACCACGGACTATCGAATCCGGGGCGATGCGTTCCAGGCGCTGGCAGGCTACAAACGCCATGCCTATACCGAGAGTGGGGTGAGTCCCCTGGCCGTGCCCGGCGACGCCACGCATCTGGTGGTGACAGACAGCGACGAACACGATGAGGAAGGACATATCACCGAGGACGCCGGTATCCGCGTCAGCATGATGGAGAAACGGCTCTTCAAGAAGCTGCCGCGCATGCAGGAAGAGGTCTCCCCGCCGTTCCTCTACGGTGACCACGATCCCGATATAGTCATCACCGGCTGGGGTTCACTGTACGGCCTCCTGCGGGAGGCCGTGGACGAGCTCTCTAAGAACTACGGCATCGCTATGCTGCACTTCAGCGAGCTCACACCGTTCCCCGGCACCGAGAAATTCGATTACCTCAGGCTTCTCAACAAAGCGCATCTTACTATCTGCGTCGAACAGAATGCTACGGGACAGCTCGCGAAGCTGATGCGGACCGAGACAGGCTATGAGTTTGGAGGTCTGCTGAATAAGTACGACGGCCGTCCGTTCACGGTCGAGTCGCTGGTGGAGAACCTGAGAGGGCTGATCAAGAAGCTGTAATGAAGAGGCCAACTTTCACCGTTGCCAGAAGTAGACGCTTCTAAGCGAGGATGCAGAGTAACGCCCAAGCAACTAACGTCGAAAGCCGAAATCTATATTCTCGCAAAGCCGCAAAGAAAGAAATAAACAATTAAAAGGCTTTGCACGTGACGTATTCGTGACTTTCGTCAATTCGTGTAATTCGTGTTCAGGCCTACTCCAAGGAGAGACAGCATGCCAACACCAGATGACTATCGAGGACAGATACCCGCATGGTGCCCGGGATGTGGAAACTTCCCCATCCTCAAGACCTTCAGGGACGCCATGGCGGAGCTGGGGATCGAACCGCACCGGTATACGCTCGTGTCCGGCATTGGGCAGGCCGCGAAGTTCCCGCACTATACTCGGGGGAACACCTTTAACGGCCTCCACGGCAGGGCGCTTCCCGTGGCCGCGGGCATCCGGCTTGCGAACCATGAGATGCCGGTCATCGTCACGACGGGCGACGGAGACTGCTATGGCGAAGGCGGAAATCATCTTATGGCCGCCATGCGGCGGAACATAAATATAAAACTGTTCGTGCACGATAATCAGATCTATGGATTGACCAAGGGACAACCCTCACCCACGACGGGCGAGGGCATGGTGACGAAGAACATGCCATTCGGTGTGATCTCCGGCCAGTTCAGTCCCCTGACATTGGCGGTAGCGCTGGATTGCAGTTTCGCCGCCCGGGCGTTCGCCGGAGATATCGAGCACTTGAAGGGGATCGTGAAAGAGGCGGTCAGCCATAAAGGGTTCTCGCTCGTGGACATCCTGCAGCCCTGCGTTTCCTTCAACAAGGTGAACACCTACGAGTGGTACCGTCAGCGGGTCTACAAGCTCGGGCCGGACCACGATCCCGCGAACCGCACCGCCGCGTTCACGAAGTCGCTCGAGTGGGGAGACAAGATCCCCCTCGGGATCATCTACAGGAACAGCCGGCCGACCTTCGAGGAGCGCTTTCCGGTCCTCAGCGGCAAACCGCTGGTGAAGCAGGAACAGTTCAATACGGGAAAGCTCGAGAGAACGCTGGCCGAGTTCCGTTGACCGAAGCGGCGAGAAGCGCAAACGGGTGCGAATGATGAGGACAACCATGTCGAGAACGTCAAAACGACGGACAAAGAAGGTCGGGCTGCCAGCCGGGTCGCTTGTGTACACGGGCGAGCAGGCGGTCGGGAAGGTCGATGTCACGCTCATTGACTACGATGAGCAGACCTTCGAGGAGCGCCCGCTGCATTCGGTGGACGAATGCGCGGTCTATAAGGCCAGGCCCACGGCAACATGGATCAATGTTGACGGCGTACACGACCCAACCATGCTCGAAAAGATCGGCGAATGTTTTGGACTCCACCGCCTGGTGACCGAAGACCTGATGAGCGTGGTCCAGCGGCCCAAGGTTGAGGATCACGGCGATTATCTCTTCGTGGTCCTCAAAATGCTCACCTATGACGAGAAGTCCGGCCGGATCGTTCCGGAGCAGGTGAGTCTCATCATTGGAGCGAACTTCCTGCTGTCGTTCCAGGAGGGCGTCATTGGCGACGTGTTCCCCCTGATCCGCGACCGTCTGCGAGCGGGCAGGGGGAAGATCCGGAAGATGGGCGTGGATTACCTTGCCTATTCTCTCCTGGACGCATTGGTGGACGGCTACTTCGTGATCCTCGAAAAGATCGGGGAACACATCGATCTGCTGGAGGAGCAGCTCATCGCCCGGCCCGGCAGGACCGTCGTGGAACAGATCTATCAGTTGAAGCGGGAACTCCTGTTCCTGCATAAGGCTGTCTGGCCGCTCCGCGAGGTCGTCTCGTCCCTGGTGCGGCGGGAGTCGCCGCTCATCCGGGAGACGACCGCCCCCTATCTGCGGGATGTGTACGACCACGTTGTGCAGGCCATCGACAGCGTGGAGATCTACCGCGACATGCTCTCGACCATGCTCGAGCTGTACCTCTCGAGCGTCAGCAACCGGATGAACGAGATCATGAAGGTGCTGACCGTCATAGCCACGATCTTTATGCCGCTCACGTTCCTTGCCGGGGTCTACGGCATGAACTTCAGGCACATGCCGGAGCTCGAGTGGAAGTACGGTTATCTCTACGCCTGGATATTCATGGCGGCGGTCGGCATCGGCATGGGCTTCTACTTCAAGCGGAAGAAGTGGATGTAGCACGTGCGGGGAGTCGAGCATCAGGTGTGAAGCGAAGAAGGGAATGGTACCGAAATGGTGCCGAATCGGTGCGGCCCGACGGTCAGTTCGCGCCGGTCTTATGTCTTATGAAGGATCTCGTCGACCTTCCGGACGAGGTCTTCGGGGAGGAACGGTTTGGAGAGCAGTGTCGTTGAGCTGTCGATGACCCCTTTTCGGCCAAGATAGTCCGCGGTGTACCCGCTGATGAACAGCGCCTTGATGTCCGGAGCCATTAGCTTGATCTCGCTATGGACCGTCTTGCCGTTCTTTTTCGGCATGATCACGTCGAGGATGAGCATATCGATCACGGCCCGGTTCGCAATAAATTTTTCCAGCGCGTCTTCTCCATCCACTGCCTCGATGACCGTGTATCCCGCCGCGATAAGGGCGTCCCGGGTGAGGTCCCGCACTTCCCTGCTGTCTTCGGCAAGCAGTATGGTCCCCGCGCCGCGGGAGAGGGCCGCCGGCTCCGCCGCCTTTTGTTCGCTGATCGACGACTTGATCTCGGGAAAAAAGATCGTGAAGGTAGAACCGTTCCCCTGCGCGCTGGCTGCGATGATATTCCCATGGTGCTGCTTGACGATCCCGTACACGATCGAAAGGCCGAGTCCCGTCCCCTTGCCGACTTCCTTGGTCGTAAAGAAGGGATCAAAGATCTTCCCCCGCGTCTCATCGTCCATTCCCATGCCGGTGTCCGCTATGGTGAGCACGATGTAGCGGCCCGGCTCTTCGATGCCGAGCGCCTGGGCATGTTCCCGATCAAGCTCCTGCCTCGCCGTCGAAATGGTCAGGGTCCCGCCGTCGGTCATGGCGTCCCGTGCATTGGTGCAGAGGTTCATCAGGACCTGCTCGATCTGCCCCGTATCGCCCAGGACCCTCAGCTCCCGGTCGGCAAGGCTGGTCACGAGCTCGATGTCCTCGCCGATGACCCTGAGCAGCAGCTTCTCCATGTTCCGGACGGTATCGTTCAGGTTGAACGGCCGGGTCTCGATCTTCTGCTTTCTGCTGAAGGTAAGGAGGCTTTTCGTGAGGCTTGCGGCACGGTTCGCCGCCGCGAGCAGATTTTCAATGATCTCCGGCGATTGCCTGCCCTCCAGGGCCTGTCGCTTGAGGATGCTTGTGTAGCCCAGAATGGCGGTCAGGATATTATTGAAATCGTGTGCAATGCCGCCCGTAAAGGTTCCGACCGCCTCCATCTTAAGAGCGTGGCGGAGCTGCTCCTCGAGGTTCCGCTTCGCGGTGACGTTGTTGATGGTCTCAATGACCGAGACGACATTGCCGTTCGAGTCCTTCATGGGAAACGACTTTGTTTCCACGTACACGTAGTTCCCGGCGCTGTCCCGGTGGGTGTGCAGCGCGGCATGGGACATGCCCGTTTCGTAGGTCTGTTTAACGGAACACTCTTCGCCTGATTCGTAACAGGGCCTCTGGATCTTGTGGGAGATCTCATAGCAGTGTTTTCCGATGATCGCTTCGACCGGCATCCGCACCTGGTCCGCGTAGGCCTGGTTCGCTGAGACCACACGGTAGTCCCGGTCGATGACGATGAAGGCCTCGTCCACCGCCTGAAGGATGTCCCTGTTCATTTCCACAACTTTCCTTTTGTCCGTAATGTCCAGGATCATTCCCGAGATGATATCGCCCTCCAGGGACCCGCTCAACAGGACATGCCGGGTTTGGCCGGTCCGGGTGAGCATGTCGACCTCGAAGCCCTGGAGGGATTCGTGGTCGTGAAGGCGCTTGAGCACGACCGCGCGGTCCGAGGGGTTCCGGTAGCGCATCAGCACGCCTTCCACCCGGAGCGCCGCCGGTGAGGCGAACTCGAACATCTTTGCCAGGGCCTCATTTGCGTACAGGATCTCGCCGGAAAGGCTGGTGCGGTAGATCCCCACAAGCGCATTGTCCACAAGATCACGGTAATTCTTTTCCGATGCGCGGAGCGCCTCTTCTGCCTTCATGCGCACCGTGATGTCCCGCACCATTTCTATCCCGGCGATGACCTTGCCCGATCGGTCCATGAGCGGAGAGGCGATGATCTCGTAAAGGAACGCCCCCCGGTCCGTGAACTGCTTTTGCTCGGTCCGGTGGACCTTGCCGTCCTGAAAGGACAGCGCTACATGGCAGTCGGGGCAGACCCGGTCCCGCTGCCGGTAGGCCCGGTAACAGTACTCCCCGACCCGGTCGCCGCCCACGATGTTCTTGTGGTTCTGGTTCTGGTAGAGCACCCGGAAGTCCCGGTCCTGGATGCTGATCCCCTCGCCCATGGCAGCGACAACGGCTTCAAAACGCGATTTCTCGTGCTCAAGCTCATGGAGAGTGCTTTCCAGGGTCTTATCTACCTGTTGATGAATGAAAATTTGTCTGCGGATATACCAATAGAGAACTGCGGCCGTGGCGATGATGAAGAACCAGCCTTTATAGGTCTGCATTCGGGTAAGGGTCTGCGGATCAGAAAACAGTTCTGAAAGCGCCCGGTCGGAAAAAAGGATCCAGAGACAGCCTGCCGATGCATACATAAGCGCTATCTTGAGGGGGCTGATCCTGCCGGGAAGTGTTTTTTTATGAGCGTAGGAATTATCCATAAGGTCGTGCAGCAGATACCAGAAAACAAATTCCTAAAGGCTCTGTCCACCATATGCTCAGAGGGAGGATCTTTCTTACGTTTAAATTATAGAAGGGTATTTGTAAAAATGCAATATAGTTATACATTATGCCATTTCGATAAAGTTGTTGCGCAAATATGAAACAGGAAAGAACACGATAGCGAGTCGCGGGTTGGCGACAGGGAATGGTCAGACCCTATCGCACCCGCAACCTCGCTTAAAAAGTTGTTTGGCAAGCAGATCAATATCTCATCCTGACCCGGTACGTCACCTTTGTCTCGCCGTCCCTAGGAACGGGAATGGAGAACTCTGCAGTGAAGGCCTCGGTCTTCTGATATTCATGCGAGGATTCAACCATGGTCCAGTCGCCCGGTATCGGTTCGATCACCTTCACGACCACGTCCTCCTTCTTGTGATTCCGGAGTGAGATTTCGTAAGCAGCTTCGTAGCGGTTGAACATCAGCTTCTTCCATGTCGTCATTTTTCGGCCGCCCTTCACGTCGAATGCGTCACCGAGCTTGATCCTGATCTTCTCCTTTACCGGGGTGTGGTCGATCGAGTCCTCGCCGATGAACTGCAGGCTCCCTTCGCTGTCATGCTTGTAGACCCGGATCGTGCCCTTCGGGAGTGGCATGCCGAGGTTGTTCTCCTTCCTGTTGTCGATCTCCACGAACACGCCGACCTTCTGGTTCGAGCTGATCTCGCCATGCTGGCCGTAATAATAGTACGGCGCTCCCCGGAAGATGAACTCCTTCTTGACCGGGATGGTGTCTGCCTGCACCAGGCTTATCTGCTTGGTCTGGTTGTCCTTGACCGTGGCGGTGCGCTGGAGGGTGTAGATGTGGTACTCAAAGAACGACTCCTCCTTGAACTGGGGTGCAGCCGCCTTGGCAAGGCCCATCTCGGCCACCCGCATCAATTTATCCTTGTAGTCATGCTCATCCTTCACCCGGTTCACATCACCGGCCACGAGCTTGACCTTCGCGTTCCGATAGGTCGCGCCGCTCTTGTTGTCGATGGTCACCCAGCCGGAGAGGTCCGCCCTGTCGTCCTTGTCGTTCAAGGTCACCACATAGTCCGACCGCCAGTTGATGCCGTTCGTGAGATACGATGCTTCCACTTTCTGACCGTTCAGGAGGTTGTTCTCGGCAAGCCACACGAGCGTGGGCTTCGCCATGAGGTCCTCGGGCACGCCGGGAAAGATGATGCGTCCCGGATGGCCGTAGGTGATCTCGTCGCCGATGCGGAATATCGGCCCGCCGTTGTTCGAAAGCAGCGTCGCGGACACGAGCTCTTCGCGCTCGGTGTAGGGGTTCTTCGTGTAGAGCTTAACTTCCTTGCCCACGTATTTATCGAGGAGCTTCTGAGGATTCAGGAGATCGTACTCGTAGTTCTGCTCCAAAACGATGAGGCTTCCGGGATTGACGAGCGATTTGATATGCACGCTTGTCGGAATGATCTGGGATGCAACGTCCATGAATCGAAGCTTGCCGATGCCTTTGGGCAATTTAAGCGTGCGCAGGTCCTTCACGAGGCCGAGGTTGACGTTGTAGATGGTGAGGCTGACGGATTGTTGGTCGTCGAGAGTGCTGGTGACCGGCGCTGCCTTGTCGGCAGGCGCTAAGGCGGCGAGAGCGGGACCGCATCCTGAAAAGATGATCGTTGCGGCCAACAGCAAAGAAAAGAACCGGGTAACCATGGTGAACCTCCTGTTGTCGGGGTGCTGCCCCAATGAGGCGGGTGCTGCCTGGTTCCCGCCTTCTGGGACATTGGACAACAGGAGTTCCGGAAAAGTTCCCGAATATTTTATCCGTCATTCCCGCAAAAGCGGGAATCCAGAAAGCCCGAAACAACCTCTGGATTCCGGGTCAAGCCCGGAATGACGATGAAGATGAAAGATTACTTAGTTGCCGTAACTTTCGTTAATGCACGTAATGTTGCTTGGATCGATTGCCTGGAATTTACCGGTTTTACGATTCATCCTCCATGCATTTATTGCAGGAAGTCTTTCCAGTCGGCGAGAGGAGTTAACCACTGCCATCAGCTCAATATCTGCCAGGCCGTTCGAAGCGCACCACCATGAGAGAAGGTTTATGTTATCTCCTGAAGCAGGATATAACATGGAATCAGTAATAACTGCATCCCGCTCTGTACCCGGTTTGTTAGAATTAATGTATTTTGCAAAAAAAATGACCAGTGTTCGCTTAATTTTGCGAGTCAAGAGAACGTGATCTTTCCCTATAATTGAGGCGCCTTGATCGCTCTTGTCGGTAGATATTTCGTTAAATGATGAAAGTTCATTTTCATGTCGTCCGATATACTTCTGTAAATCAACATTATTTATGTCATTGGCTGATTTTGTATTACTTGCAGAACGTACCGTCGACTTTTTCTTTTCCTCTGACTGATTTGCAGCTCCTGAAGCAGATGTTGCCTGCTCTGCCATCATGGACGGTGCCACAGTTTCTGCCATGGGAGAAGTCGAACGTTTTTCGATATCAGACTTGTCCTGAGCATACATTTGCGTTTCCCCCTTCGCCGGTGCTGGCGCTGATGCCGCCGGCCGCTCCAGGGGGACCGGCTCCGCCGGTGTTTCGTAGGAGTACTTCATGTCCAGCGACTTGTATCCCGGCTTGCGGGAGGCCTGTTTTGCTTCTGGCGCTGATTCCCGGATCGCCTTTCTCTCTTCCTTCATTCGTCCAATTGCAGGAGCATCTTTTTTTGCCAGCATCCCGTCCTGTTCTTCGGCATACTTCTGTGCGGGGTTGATGCTGCTGTATATATAGTAAGCGGTCACCGTCAGGAACAGGACTGCTACGGTCCGGATGGGCAGCTTGACCGCAAGAGGATAGAACAGTCTGTGGAGCCAGTCCTTTTTCTCTTCCGCGTCTGTCCGCACCTTTGCCATGATCTTCTGAGTCATCCAGGCCGGGGATTCCACCTCCTCGACCGCATGGATATGTTCGATGGTCTTGCGCAGTTCGCGCAGAGCGTCGGCGCACTCGCTGCAGGTCTTCAGATGCTGCTCGATGGTCGCCTTTTCACCGGGCGTGACCGCGCCGTCGATGTATTCCGATAATTTATTGCGGATATCGTTGTGGTCCATAGTTCATCACCCCTCACCCTAACCTCTCCCACAAGGGGAGAGGGGACAATTATAGGCCCCTCCCTTGAG
>CAYPOT010000009.1:0-80391 GCA_964412455.1 uncultured Nitrospiraceae bacterium
GAGAAAATTCAGAGGCGAGTGAAGTGCACCGCCGCGCAGCGGCTTAGTTCAACCACGGATTAACACGGATATTACAACTAGTTAAAATAGAATCCTGTAATAGGCTGTTAAAAAAAGATTTATACCGCAATTTCCGTCATTCCCGCGCAGGCGGGAATCCGATATGCAGATCGTTACTGGATCCCCGTTTTCACGGGGATGACAAATCAACTTACCACGTAGCGCTCTTTCAACGACGCTCTTGTCTTTTAGTTCAAACCGTGTGCATCCGTGGTTACAACAGCCGTTCATAAGATTTAAATCCGTGTCGTTGCGCCTCAGACCCGCCAAACCGCCCGTTTCTGATTGACTTTTCGCCTCTTCAAGGCTAATATTCCAATCTGTGTCTTTATTCCAAATCCATGGAAATACGGGTTTTTCCTGATAAATGTCCAAGGTCCAGTTCATCTTCGCCATTCATAACCACCAGCCGGTGGGGAACTTCGACTTCGTAGCCGAGGAGGCGTACCAGAAGTCCTATCGTCCCTTCATCGAGGTGCTGCAGCGGCACCCCAAGATCAGGATCACGCTCCACTACACGGGCATCCTCTACCGGTTCTTCGAGGAGAAGCATCCGGAGTTCCTTGAAACGATCAGGGGGCTCGTGTCGGATGGGCGTGCTGAGATCCTGTCGGGCGGTTTCTATGAACCGGTCCTGGCAGTGCTGCCTGATGAGGACAAGCTCGGACAGATACGGATGCTTTCGGACTACGTCCGGAAGAAGATCGGCTACGACGCCCGCGGCATGTGGCTGGCCGAGCGGGTATGGGAGCCCCATCTCCCGCGCGTCATCGCCAGGGCGGGCATTGATCACGTGGTGGTGGACGATTATCATTTCAAGATGGCGGGCCTTCGCGACAACGACCTTGACGGCTATTATCTCACCGAGGAACAGGGCGACCTGATAAAGATATTCCCCGGGAACGAACAGCTCCGCTACCTGATCCCGTTCCACCCGCCCGAGGAGACCATCGCACTTCTTGCGACGTTCAAATCTACCGAGCGGAACCGGCTCGCGGTCATGGCCGATGACGGCGAAAAGTTCGGCGTCTGGCCCGAGACCTATCACTCGGTATACGAAGAGGGCTGGCTCGAACGGTTCTTCACGCTCCTGGAGCAGAACAGCGAATGGCTCGAGACCACGACCTTTTCCGACTATATCCGGATGGAGCCGGCACGCGGGAGGATCTATCTGCCCACGGCTTCGTATATGGAGATGGGCGGGTGGACGCTCCCGACGACGGCCGGTATGGAGTACGACGCTGCCCTGGCCCTGCTGAAAGGGATGCCGGACGGCGGCAAGATACAACCGTTCATCAAGGGCGGGACCTGGCGGAACTTTCTGGCTAAGTACTCCGAGAGCAACCACATGCAGAAGCGGATGCTGATGGTGAGCCGGAAGGTCCACAAGGCCCTGGAGTCGCCGGGGTCAAACGCAAAGCTTGACCGGGACGCGGCGCGCATGATCGACCATCTCTACCAAAGCCAGTGCAATGATGCCTACTGGCATGGCGTGTTCGGCGGTCTCTATCTCCCGCACCTCCGCTCCGCGGTGTACGAACACCTGATCCAGGCGGAATACCTTGCGGACAAGGCGATGAGATCGCAGGGACCGGTCCTGCGGGGGAAGGGCCCGGTAAAAAAGATCGAGGTCTCCTCGTGGCTCGAGATCGAGCGGGGCGATTTCGACGGGGACGGACGCGAAGAGGTCATGCTCAACTCCGAGCTGCTGAACGTCTTTGTGGACCCCGCGGAAGGCGGCAAGATCACGGAGCTCGACTGGAAGCCACGCTCCTTCAATCTCATGAACACGCTGACCCGCCGGCGCGAAGGATACCACGGCAAGATCGCCCATGCGGCGAAGGACGCGGCAGGCGGCGAAGCGAAGACCATTCACGACCGCGTGGTGGTGAAGGAAGAAGGGCTTCAGCACCACCTGCAGTATGACTGGTACAACCGCGCGTCGCTCCTGGACCACTTCCTGGAGACCGGCGTGGACCTCACAAGCTTCATGCGTTCTGAGTATTATGAAGCGGGCGACTTCGTCCTGGGCAATTATTCGCCCTCCGTGCGGAAGCAGAAGGATGCCGTGGTCCTGGTCCTGGAGCGCGAAGGGACCGCCGCCGGCCTGCGGACGCGGCTCCGGAAAACGCTGCTCCTCCGCCCGTCACATCCGGAGTTCGTGGTCCGGTACGAGATCGCGAACGGGGACCGGGAGGAGCTGAACACAACGTTCGGAAGCGAATTCAATTTCTCTCTCCTGGCGGGTGACGCCCCGGACCGCTATTACGAGATCCCCGGCCATGTCCTGGACAAGCGGAACCTCGCGTCCATCGGCGAAACGAACAATGTGGGTCAGGTGAGCCTGGTGGACGAATGGCTCAAGCTGAAGGTCACCCTGGAGTTCTCGCAGCCTGCCGTCCTTTGGCGCGCGCCGGTGGAGACCGTTTCCCAGTCCGAGGCGGGGTTCGAGCGGGTGTACCAGAGCTCGATGGTGATGCCTCTGTGGCGCATATCGCTCGGTTCCGGGAAGACCTGGAAGACGGAGATCCGGGTCCGGATCGAATAAAGGGACTTATAACCACGGGTGGCTTTGCCACACACGGTTTAAGATCAAAAAGAAAGCGCATGATTAGAATCTGTGTTCATCTGTGTGTCCCGACAAAGTCGGGACCCGTGGTTACATAAAGATTGGTTTCTCTTAATTAATGTGTCGTCTGCGCTGTAATGTCTTTTCGATTTCATGTTTTATAGAAAAAGAGGAAATGAAATGAAAAAAGTTTTGGTGGCCGCACTGCTTCTCCACTCGTTGTTTTCAACTCCGGCATTCGCCGACAAGGCCCTGGGCCCCGAGGATTTCACCTCGGTCGATGAGCTTGCCTATGCGATCTCCGCATACTTTCCGAAAGTGCAGGGCGGCGTGACTTCAGTGCAGGGAGACCGGCTCACCCTGGCCCTCGGCGAGAAGAACGGACTCATGCCCGGCATGGAATTGACGCTCTGGAGGGACGGCAGGGAGATCCTGCATCCCGTGACCAAAGCCGTCATCGGGCGCGCCGAGGATGAGGTCGGGACCATCGGGGTGGTGAGCGTCAAGGACTCCACGTCCGTCGCCGTGATGAAGAAACAGCTGAAAGCGCCTCAGGCGGGAGACCGGGCGAGGATCACGCCGAAGAAGATCGGCATTGGCATCCTGCCGCTCCGGAACGACCGGCCCGAGATCATCAAGGATCTTGCCGTGCGCCTGGGCGAACTGGGCAGGTTCACGGTCCTGGGAAACGACAAGGTCGACTCATTCCTGAAGGACAAGAAACAACGGGACGCGGGACTGATCAAGGAAATGGGCAGTGTCTTCAGTCTGGATGCCGTGGTGGTCGTGGGGATCTTCCCCTCCGAGGGCAAGTACCTGGTCACCAGCAGGATCTTCTATACCGACGACGCAAAGCCGCTCGATACCATCGTGGCGTTGCTGAACCTCACGACAAAACGCCAGGCGCTGGGCGATGTCCGGCCGTTCTTCGCGCCGGTCAAGACCGCCGGGGAGAAGACCCCGGACCTTCCTGTGTATGCGCGCTATTTTTCCATTGGCGACCTTGACGGGGACAACGCCGCCGAATATGTCTTTTCCGATGAAAAGAAAATCCTCATCTATCGTTCCGAACCATCGGGCTGGAAAGAGGTGTGGTCCGAGACGGTCCCCGGGAATGAACAAGAGGCGCAGCAGTTCCATGTCGATGTTGCCGACATCAACGGGAACGGCAGGTCAGAGATCTTCGTTACGCGAATGCTGAACGGCAGGGTGTCTTCCTATGTCATAGAATTCCAGGACGGTTCCTTCCGGAGGACCGCCGAGGTGCCGGGCTTCCTGCGGGTGATCGTATATCCCGGCAGGGGCAACGTGTTGATCGGCCAGGACTATTCCCCGGAGAGCTTCTTTGCCGGAAAGCCCCGGGAATATGCATGGTCGGGGAGCGCCTATGCGCCCGGCGCGGAGATGGTCCTCCCCAAGGGGACAGACCTGTACAGCTTCATCTACGCGGATTTCGGCGAGCCCCGCCTGCTCCTCGTATCCTTTGACAACGACCACCGGCTGGTGGTGTACTCCGGCGACACTCCCCTCTGGAGGAGCGAAGAGAGGTATCTGACGGTGGAGACTGTGTTGACAAAACCCCTGACCGGCCTTGACGCGGCTATCGGGAGAGATCCCACGGCGCTGGACATAGCGACCGCTACGTCGGTCTCCTTTGTGGACAAGGGCCGGCTTGTTCGGATCAGCGGCAGGATCGCCGCGGTCGACCTGAACGGCAGCGGGAAGGATGACCTTGTCGTGGCGAAGAACACCGCGGCGACCTTTCTCGGAGGATACAAGGGGGGAGAGCTCGAGGTCCTCACCTGGAACGGTACGAGGCTTGAGCCGAGGTGGAACGTCAAGGACCTGCCCGGCCCGGTCCTCGATATTCAGGTATCCCGTCCCGAGAAGACCGGGGTGCAGATCAACGGGCTCGTGAAGGTGTCCGGCAGCTTCTTCGGCAAGGACGTCGTGCGGGTGGAGAAGTACCAGGGAAAATAACAGGAGCATTGCGGATCGTGGGTAGACATGACCCTCACCCCTGCCCCTAATGAAGACTCACCCTCACCTTTGCTTCCTCTCCCCTCTGAGGGAGAGGATAAGAGGAGAGGGGGCATCATCTTCGGAGAGGGAAAAAGGGAGAGGGGGCTTTTTCAACGCGAATTGCGGATTCAATAAAGAAGAACAGTGTATCAGGGGAGCGATGAAGAAGAAGGAACTGGGAATTTCAGAACTGAGGGCAGCGATCGATCGGGAGAGTCTGCCGAAGCATGTTGCCATCATCATGGACGGCAACGGGCGGTGGGCAGTGCGGCGCGGCATGCCGAGGATCCTCGGTCACAAGCGCGGCGGTGAGACGGTCCGCAATGTGGTGGAGCAATGCCGAAAGCTTGGGATTCGGGTCCTGACCCTGTACGCCTTTTCCGACGAGAACTGGGGCCGGCCCCGGCAGGAGGTAAGCTTTCTGATGGACATGCTCGGCAGCTACCTGCGGTCCGAGATCGCCAAGATGAAGGCGAACGGCATCCTGTTCCGCACCATAGGCAGGACCGAGCGCCTCCCGAAGACGGCGCTAAAATGGGTCGAAAAGGCCGCCGCCGAGACCGCTGAGAACACCGGCATGGTCCTGAATCTTGCGCTCTCCTATGGCGGGCGCGGCGAGATATTGGAGGCCGTCAGGCGCATGCAGGACTCCGGCGGTGTTCCCGGGGACCTCACGGAGGAGCGTTTCGCCTCCCATCTCGACACGGCGGGACTGCCCGATCCGGACCTGATCATCCGCACGAGCGGGGAGAAGCGGATCAGCAACTTTCTTCTGTGGCAGTCGGCCTACGCAGAGCTCTATTTCACGGACGTCCTGTGGCCGGATTTCGATGAGAAAGAACTTCTCACGGCGTTCCTTGATTACCAGCGCCGGCAGCGCCGCTTTGGTCTCACCGAGGAGCAGCTTGGCGGAAATGCCGGGCATCCTTCCGGGGTCCTGTCGTCCGCGAACAAATTACGGCAGTAACGGAGTCCTTCGATGAGCTCTACCCGTGTACTGACCAGTATCGTGCTGGTCCCCGTTCTTTTCGTTGTCGTCTGGTACCTGCCGTCAGGGTATTTCGCAGCGTTGGCGATCATCGCCGCCGCGATCGGTCAATACGAGCTGTACAAGATGGCGCGGGTGCGGGGTGGGATCACACCGTTGGCGCTCCTTGGAATCTTGCTCGGGGCCCTTGTTGTCCTCAATGTCTACCGCCCCATCCTTACCTACCGCGGCGGGCCGTACGTCTGGATCGCCCTGTGTGTGATGGCGGTCATCGTGGCCCGTCTTTTTTCCCGGCGGCCGGTGGAAGGAGCCCTTGATGATATTGCGGTCACGGTATTCGGCATCGTTTACGTGGCCTTGCTGTTCGCGTTTCAGGTCGCGATCCATGCCGGTCCCTCCGGGAAGAAGTGGCTGGTATTCCTCTATCTGGTGATCTGGGCGTCGGACACCGGCGCCTACTATGTGGGCACGGCCTTCGGGAAGCACCGCCTCTACGAGAAGATCAGCCCGAAGAAGAGCGTCGAGGGGCTTCTCGGCGGGCTCCTCGCTTCGGTCCTCGTCGCGGTACTTGGTAAACTATGGCTCGTGCCTTCGCTCGGGATCATCGAGGCCGCTGTTCTCGGGGCCGTCCTTGCGCTGGCCGGGACCGCGGGCGACCTTGCGGAATCGCTTATCAAACGGAGCGCGGGCGTCAAGGACTCCGGGACGATCATTCCCGGCCACGGAGGCCTCCTGGACCGCATGGACAGTATGCTGTTTGCAGCGCCGGTGCTGTTCTTTTATTTACGAATGAGATGAATAATTTCGGTTTCTGAATGAACCGTAGGGGCAACCCTATGTGGTTGCCCTGCTCCAGGGCGGCCACGCAGGGCCGCCCCTACCTGTTCCTGATCATATGATTAAAAGGATATCCATACTCGGCTCCACCGGCTCCATCGGCACTTCCACGCTTGCCGTGGTCGAACGATTCCCGGACCGATTCGCTGTCGTCGCGATCGCGGGAGGGAACAACAGCGAGCTGCTGGAGTCCCAGATCCGGAAGTTCAAACCCTCGATCGCCGCCATTGCGGGTGAGAAGGCCGCGGAAGAACTGCGGAAGCGGTGCGCGGACCTTCCGGTCACGATCCTCTCGGGCGTCGAGGGGACGATCCGGGTCGCCGCCGCGGAGAACGCGGACATCACGGTCTCTGCCATTGTCGGCACGGCCGGGCTGGTCCCGACGATGGCCGCGATCCAGGCAGGCAAGGACATCGCCCTGGCGAACAAAGAGGTGCTCGTCACCGCCGGCGAGCTGGTCATGGCCGAGTGCCGCAGCCGGAAAGTCAGGCTCTTTCCGGTGGACAGCGAGCACAGCGCCATATTCCAGTGCCTCCATTCCGGCGAACGGGGTGACGTCAGACGTCTCATCCTCACGGCGTCGGGCGGGCCTTTCCGGAACCATACGAAGAAGGATCTCGCGAAGGCGACCCTGGCCCAGGCGCTGAAACATCCGAACTGGAACATGGGAAAAAAGATCACCATCGACTCGGCCACCCTGATGAACAAAGGCCTCGAGGTGATCGAGGCGCACTGGCTTTTCGGCATGGGACCGGAACAGATCAACGTGCTGGTCCATCCGCAGAGCATTGTGCACTCGCTCGTCGAATACCAGGACGGCTCCGTCGTGGCCCAGCTCGGAATGCCCGACATGAAGGGGCCCATCGCGTACGCCCTTTCCTATCCGGACCGTCTTCCCGATGTTGCGCCGGGGCTCGACCTCGCGTCCATCGCAACGCTCACGTTCCAGGAGCCGGACCGCGACCTGTTCCCCTGCCTCGGCTTCGCCTATGACGCCCTCAGGGCAGGAGGCAGCATGCCGGCGGTGCTCTCCGCCGCGAATGAAGTTGCGGTCAGGTATTTTCTTGAAGAGAAGATCGGGTTCATGGACATCCCCCGCGTGCTCAAGGCGACCATGGACGCTCATACGCCGGTATCTTTCAAAAGCGTGGACGAGGCGCTCAAGGCGGACCTCTGGGCACGGCATGAAGCCGAGAAGATCATTGCGGAGTGCGGGTAGACATGACCCTCACCCCTGCCCCTCTCCCCTGGAGGGAGAGGGAAAAAGGGAGAGGGGGCTTTTTCAACGCCGAGTGCGGAATGAAAGCCGTCATTCCCCCGAACGCGGGAATCCAGGGTTGTTGCTTGAATATCACGCAGGGTCTTTGACGTATCCGCTTTTATCATAGCTTTTATCGGCTTCTATCCGTGTCAAAGATTTTGCTCTTAATCTGTGGTCACAACGGTATTTAAGGAGAGACAATGACGCTTATCTATTTTTTGATCGTGATCGGCATCCTCGTGTTCGTGCACGAGTTCGGCCATTTCATCATGGCGAAGCGGGCCGGCGTGCGGGTGGAGAAGTTCTCCCTCGGCATGGGACCCCGGTTGTTCGGCTATAAGAAGGGCGACACGGACTACATCATTTCGGCGCTGCCGCTCGGCGGGTACGTGAAGATGGCGGGCGAGAACCCCGACGAGGAACCCACGGGCGCGGCGGACGAATTCCAGTCCAAGACCATCTGGCAGCGGGCGAAGATCGCGGCGGCCGGTTCCGTGACCAACATCGTCCTCGCGTTCCTGCTGATGCCGCTCGTGTTCATGATCGGCACCTATACGTTGGGATCTTCGAGGGTAGGGGGTGTGGTCAAGGGATCTCCTGCTGAGCAGGCAGGGTTTTTGGCGGGGGATACGATCGAACGGATAAGCGGCAAAGTGGTCACTGAATGGGAAAAGGTGGATATGTTGATCGCTGTGAATCCCAATACGGAAATCACGGTGGTGATCGATCGTAACGGGGAAAAAAAGACATTGACGCTCACGCCTCAGTTGGATGCGGAACGCAATATCGGCACTGCGGGCATATACCCTTCATTGTCAGCTGAAGTGGGACGACTTCGCCCGGGGCTGCCTGCGGAAAAGGCGGGCCTTAAGGTTAACGATAAGATCCTGGCTGTGGACGGCACGACCGTCTATTATTGGAATCAATTCTCCACCATGGTGAAAGAGAGCGGGGGAAAAAAGCTTTCCTTGCTGATCGAGCGGGAAGGAAAGCGCATGACGACTGCAATTACCCCGATCATGGACAGCGGCCGGCATGTCATCGGCGTTGAGCCGTATGTTCGCCTGGATTTCAAGAAATATGGATTTTGGGAGTCCCTTCAGCTTGGTTTCATGAAGACCCTGGAGATCGCGGACCTGACGTTCATCACCCTGAAGAAGCTGTTCTCGTTCTCGATCTCCATCAAGGCGCTGGGCGGGCCGGTGATGATCGCCCAGATGTCAGGACAGGCGGCGGCAGCGGGCCTGTCGGCCTTTATCGCGCTTATGGCCACCATCAGCCTGTCTCTCGGCATGCTGAACCTGCTGCCCATTCCGGTGCTGGACGGCGGCCTGCTCGTGTTTCTCGCCATCGAAGCGGTCCGGAAGAAACCCCTGAGCCAGAAGGTCATGGAAGTTTCCCAGAGCATCGGCGCCGCTTTGCTGATCACCCTGATCGCGGTGGTGTCGTACAACGATGTGATGAGGCTGTTCTTCAGTAAATAGAGAAACACCAAATCTCAAACATCAAATAACAAATAATTTTCAATGACCGAAATTTTAAACATTGGTCATTGGAGTTTGGTGCTTATTTGATATTTGTATTTTGTAATTTGGAATTAAAGCAATGAACCTTATCCCCCGCAAGAAGACTCGTTCGATCGCCCTCGGCAGCGTGAAGATCGGCTGGGGCTCGCCGGTTGCCGTCCAGTCCATGTGCAACACGGACACTCGGGACGCCGACACCACGCTCGTGCAGATCCGGCGTCTTGAAGCAGCCGGTTGCGAGATCGTCCGGCTTGCCGTGCCCGACACCGAGGCCGCGAAGGCCATCGGGAAGATCCGGAAAGGTACGACCGTTCCGCTCGTGGCCGATATCCACTTCGATCACCGGCTTGCCCTCGAAGCGGTGAAGCAGGGCGTTGATGGCCTTCGCATCAATCCGGGCAATATCGGAGGCAGGGACAAGGTCGCGGAAGTAGTGAGCGCCTGCAAGGACCGGCGTCTTCCCATTCGCATCGGGGTGAACGCGGGATCGCTCGAGAAGCACCTGCTAGAAAAGTACGGCCACCCCACTCCTGAGGCTATCGTCGAGAGCGCGTTCGGCCATATTCGCATTCTTGAGGACCTGGATTACCGGGAGATCAAGGTCTCGCTCAAGGCGTCGGACGTTCTGACCACGGTCGAGGCCTACCGCCTGTTTGCGAAGCAGTCGGACTATCCTCTGCACATCGGCATCTCCGAGGCGGGCACGATCCACTCCGGCACGATCAAGTCGAGCGTCGGCCTCGGGATCCTGCTCGCCGAGGGCATCGGCGACACCATGCGGGTGTCGCTTACCGCGGACCCGGTCGAAGAGGTCCGCGTGGCCTACGGGATCCTTAAATCGCTCAAGATCCGTGAGCGGGGAGTGAATCTTATCTCCTGCCCCACCTGCGGCAGGACCGAGATCAATATCATCGGCCTTGCCGAAGAAGTGGAGCGCAGGCTCGGCCATATCACCGAGCCGCTCACCGTCGCGGTCATGGGCTGCGTGGTGAACGGGCCGGGCGAAGCGCGCGAGGCCGACATCGGCATCGCCGGCGGCAAAGGCGTGGGCATGCTGTTCAAGCACGGCGAGATCGTGAAAAGGTTCGACGAGAAAGAACTGGCGGATGTGCTGGTGAGGGAAGTTGAGAAGATGGTTCAATTACGTTCAAAGTTCAAGGTTCAAAGTTCAAAGTAGGACTTCATTTTGCCGGATACCATTCCTTTTCGTTTGCAATCAACGGGGTTCTCTGATAAATTAACACTATCGGCTGTAGGAGCGGTTAAAGCGCGCAGCCTGGAGGCATGCGATGTCGACTATATCGATCAAAGGTGATTCTTCGGAAACAGTCAGGTCACTCCTGACAAGTGCGTTGGACAGGGAAAAGCGCATTATTACTGACAGTTTGCGAACAACACGCGATAAGGTGAATGCCCTGGCAATAATGCTGTCGGTTGATGTTGAAAAGCTGATGCGGGGCGAGATCGAGCATGCTGAATCAAAGGACATGCAATTAATCGAACTCGAAGGGGAAGTCGAACTGCTCAGGCATCTTGAGACAGAGCTCAGGGAACTTGAAACCCTTGAAATATGCAGATAAAGGCATACCTTGACGGAATTCTCGATACACTTGCCGCGAATCCCCATGTGGAAGCCCAAAGTATTTCCTTTGAAGAACGCCCTCCCGATGCAGTCATCATAACAGGTATTGTCGCATTCATCGACGGCTCAAAACTGCATATCAAAGAATTCCTGGTCCTGAAACCCGCTCATGCGGCTATCCTCAAGTATGGCTATCACTACGTGTCGAGTAAAGGTGAATTGATCTTCCGATACGACAATGCGCTCGATCCCAAGGCGAGGGGATTGTCGACCTATCCGGAGCACAAACATGCTCCCGACGGATTAAAAGAAACCCGAAGACCATCGTGGCAGGATATTTTACGAGAAATTTCGAGCTCAATAGGCCAGTACATCAGGAAATAAAACATTTTCGGAGACCCCATGCGTTATTCCCGTTTGTTCATCCCCACCCTGAAAGAAGCCCCGACCGACGCCGAGGCGGTCTCGCACAAGCTCATGGTGCGCGCGGGCTTCGTGCGATAATCGGCGCCCTGCGGCAGCGTATGATGTAAATAAATTTGATTGACAATGGTTAGTATGAATATTATAATAAAGTATGATATATATTTTTGAATCGTATCTGATGGCAGGAGCGGGACAATGAAAACGCTGATGAGCGAGAGGGGTCAGGTGGTGATCCCGAAAAAGATCCGGGAGACCATTCACCTCCATAAAGGCGACGAACTGGAGATCGAGGTGCGCGATGAGACGATCGTGCTGAAGCCGCTTCGCAGGTTCAAGGCCAAAAAATGGCAGGATTACGCCGGAATCGGTGAAGGCATCGTGGCTGCCCATCTCAAGGACAA
Organism: uncultured Nitrospiraceae bacterium; assembly: GCA_964412455.1. Classification (GTDB taxonomy): domain Bacteria; phylum Nitrospirota; class UBA9217; order UBA9217; family UBA9217; genus JAAXXJ01. The sequence goes on from CAYPOT010000009.1 coordinate 11,673, forward strand.
GAAGAAGGAAAAAGCCGATGAAGATGCTTATTCTCGATAGCTACGCACTGCTCTGTCTTTTCGATAAAAAGCGCAGGACGGAGAAGGAAGCGATAATGTCCTATCTTGAGGATGCGGGCAAAGGCAAGGCGAAGCTTTATATCAGCAAGATCAACGAAGGTGAAGTGTTTTATAAGCTCTATAAGTATTTCGGCGCCGAGATCGCGACCGGATTCAGGGCAGACCTCAAGCGGGGAATGTTCCCCCTGCATGTCGTGCCCGTGAATGATAAACGAATAGACGAAGCGTCCGTGATTAAGGCGAAATATCCGGTATCCTACGCCGACGCATTTTGCATAGAACTTGCCAGGGACATGAACCTGCCTGTGGTGACAGGTGATCCGGAATTCGAGGCTGTGAAGGACCTGATAAAGCTACAGCCGCTTGCGGAACAGTAGCTCCTATGCGGACTTTCCGCACGGCGAGATCGTGAAGAAGTCCGATGAGAAGGAATTGGCCGATGTGCTGGTGAGGGAAGTGGAAGATTTAGTTCGGCAAAAAAATAAAAGGTAAGATCGTATTTCGTTTGGTGTCTCTTACATTGATAAAATGCACCAATGTTGTTTAAGAGAGATTTCAATTATGAAAAAATATTATGATCCTTTATATGGTGAAATCAAGCTAGATGAGCTTGTCTTTAGTATTATTGAAAAATGTCCTGAAATAAAGCGGCTCAGATATGTCGGCCTCATGAATTTCAAATCTTTGAGCATGCTACCTTTAACAAGCATCACGAGGTTAGAACATACAATTGGTCTATCGTACCTAGCACAATTATTTGCCGACTCAAATTCTTTTTCAAAAACATCGAGGAACAATTTAATCGTCGCTTCACTTTTTCATGATGTTAACAGCGCGTCATTTGGACATGCTATTGAATGGGCAGTGGATCGCTATACGCCTTATAACCACGAAAAGGAAACCGAGTGGTTAGCTGATAAAGAAAAGACCTCGTTTTTAAACAAAAAGCCAATATTTATTGAGCAATATGGTGTGACAAGATATGATTTGGAAAAAGAATATGGATTTAACTTGACTAAGGCTTATCAAATTATTAACGGAGTGGATTCATTTACAATTAACAATAATGGAATAGATCTAGATAACGTTGACAACGTTTTTCGTATGGGTTTATACATGGGGCTGGAACCTTTCGAAAAGGGATGCCCTGTAAGGTTAGCCAAGAGTTTAAAGATAGTTGACGGGCGTGATAATTTTGTTATTAAAGAGGAAGCTATTGACTTAGTGATGACATGGTATCAATTAAGAGCGAATATTTACGGGAGATTTATTTACTCCGAAGAGTATATGGGTTATGAATATCTTTTATTTCAACTTATTGCTGAGTATGCAAAACACGTTGAGTTTGATAGCATAAGAAATCTTTTTAATTACACGGATGAAAATCTATTGTGGCATTTTTATGATAAGAAGAATTCGCTCCCGTCGGTAAGTAATATAGCGAGCATGTTATTATTGCATGATATTCCTAAGACATACGCAATATTGCGCTCAGATGAATTTGACAAAAAAGAAAAACTAATTAAACCTGGAATTCTAGATGCTATTGCCCAAAGTGTGAGTGAGTATTTGCACAATTCTAAAGAGGTTTCGAACACATCATCAGGGGAAATATTTTTGCATTTAACGACAGACGATAGAAAAACCAACAGACAAATTGACTTTTATGTAGAGAAGAGTGGAGAAGTTGTTAAGCAATCTATAGGTTTCGATAAGAGATACATTGTTATTGGTGTATTGGGGAAAAAAAATCTGTCAGAAAAAGTAAAAACGCTAATCGCAGAAAAAACCATTGAAAAGCTTAGAAGCAGTAATTTGGGTAATTTCGATAATATTGAATTCGTCGAATCAAATGCGTTAAAGCAAAAAGTGCTATTCTAGCCGCACCTTTTAATTTATGGAAAAGAAAAAAGATATTTCGCATTTTGATTTGCTTGATTGGAATTTTACTAGAGAAGATTCGAGACTCTACTTGCACAATTTCTGTTGGTATCCTTCAAGATTCATCCCAATAATCCCAGCCCACTTAATTCAAGCCCTAAGCAAGACCAATGAAACTGTGCTGGATCCGTTTTGCGGAATAGGGACTACGTTAGTCGAGGCTTTGAAGCAGAGGCGAAATGCAATTGGCGTTGATTTAAATCCAATCGCATGCTTTGTCTCTAAAACTAAAGGAAAAATATTGACAGGTCATAAAGTAAACCTGTCTCTAATTGAAGGCTTGTTAGAAAACCTGGCGCCGTTGAGTGGTGATGATCTATTCACAAAAAAACGCACAGGTAGAGGTCATTATAATTTACGGGAGAAGTCAATCCCAAATTACGCTGTCAATGTGGAATGGTTTCATCCCGAAACTTTAAAAATGCTTTCGCATATATACTATTCTGTCGAAGATCTTCCGAGAGGACTTACGAGGGATATATGCAAAATATTTTTTATTTCAATTCTCATGCAGTCCTCCGGGCACGATTTGAATAAGCCATACACTTATTATGCAGACAATGTGAAGCCTAAAAAAGAAAAATTGATTAAAGACGCCTACAAACTATATGTGCAAAAATTGGATAAATTTTTATGTGAATATAAGCTCATAGAGTTACCCGAGAAAAACAGGCTGGATTTTGCCGTATACAACGAAGATGCGAGAGGGTTAGAAGGTTTGGTGGATAAAAAAGTTGACCTTATAGTTACTTCGCCTCCGTATTTAAATGTTACTGACTATACAACTGGCTTTAGGTTAGCTCATCTGTGGTATAGCTTTCAAAAGGATATGCGTATTGAGGACATTAAAAGAAGAGAAATTGGTGCTCGATACAGGCGGAAGTCACGTAACAGTTTAAATGAATATGTCGGGGATATGCAGTCAGTCCTTTGCAAAATGGACAGCGTTTTAAAGACCAATGGGTATCTTTGCTTGATTCTTGGTGAATCACAAAAATACTCCAAGATTGTGAATAAGATAATAATGGACTTTATGTCGAACGAATTGCGGTTAGAATATATTGATTCTTTTAGTCGTGAGATAATAAAAAAATTCTTCATTCATCCAAATGGTGGGGGTGTCAGTACAGAAGAAATTATTATTTACAGAAAAAAAAGAAAGTGAGGTGTGTCTGCGCTATGGAAAATCACATCGTCATGATGCCTAATATGATAATACCATATGGCTACGAAATAGTGCCAATTATGGCTTATCCTGCTGGTTTTATCTACAGATTTAGATTTGATGAGGAATGGCTTTCAGATAGGATAAAAGCCGATGTGTCTTCATTGTCAGCGAAAAAGGGTTATATCGTTTTCAGAGATCCAGAAAGCGCTACGTTTTACCCCATAAGGCATATCACAATCAAGGTGGCGCAAAGAATAGGTAAATACTATTATTTTGAATATGAATTAAATGAAATATTTGACTTTGATTCTAACGAAACATGGAGGACAAAGCAAATAACTCAATTTAATGACTCTTTTAAGAGTTTTCATGAATCAGAGTTTAAAGACAACATTCCTGGTAAAGATATGAAGCCCCTCGTATTTTTGACTAATTTTGCACCAACCATAAATAATGAACATGTCCAATTTACAAATCCATTGGAAAATGAGTTGGAGCGATGGGGAAATATAATTTCAATTATTAAAAATATAAAGTTTTATGAAAACGTAGAATTTATAAAAATCCTTGATATAGTGCCAATGAAAAAGCGAGACGAGGAAGTGCAAGTTAAAGAGAATTATTTATTTGTACAAGAAGACGGCGATTATAAGTTGAGGATATTTCAGCTTAAGCCTAAAGGATCGGTAGAAAGGATCGAACCGAAAGATATTGAAGTAAGATCAGACGACAAATATATTAGCGTCATAAGAAATAAACAACGCGCAGTAGGGAAGTATGATGTGCTAAGTTTCGTTTTCCGCGTGCATGCCGGCAGTGGAGGCCAGAGAAGTTATTTAGATGTTCTACATGCTCCCAAAACAGAAGCAGCCCAGTACATTGCGCCGACACTGTATCTTCCAGTAGCTATTCAAGGAAAAAGAAAGCTAATGGTTATAAGAATTTTATTTGCCTTTGTCTTAGTCTCATTCTATCTTTTTCCTGAGGCTATAAGTTTCATATCTGATCACAGGATTGTGAAGGATTTTGCTATGGTCCTCTTCACTATTTCTGTGATAGATATTCTGAAAGAAATACGGGACCTGTTTAAGGCGAATAGATAATGGTTATCGTTGGCCTAAACCTTGGTTCAACAGAATTTAATAAGAAATTACACGACGGAGGCATCTGTATTGTTGTTGATGGTAAAGTAAAATTCGCAGTGGCTGAAGAGCGTATTTCGCGCAGAAAGCGCTCAGGCGGATTCAGGGAATCACTGGACTATGCTCTTTCTTGTTTGAATTTAGATAGGAGTAATATCGATCTTGTTGTTTATTCAAGCTGTTGTGAGAGTATTAACAATAGCATTAACATCGCAGAATTACAGAATATAAAATCAATTCCCTGTGACCATCATCTATCTCACGCTTTAAGTGTGTATCTGACATCTCCTTATGAAAAGGCACTTATTGCCGTTTTAGACGCAGGAGGAAATCTTCTCGGTAATGACAACCATAGTGACTGGTGGCTTCATTCCCGAGAGCAGCAATCATACTATGTCGCAGAAGGGAACAATGTCACGCTAATTGATAGAGATTTTATCTTACCTGAAGCAGCAGGCATAGGGGAAATATATCGTGCCTTTACATATTATCTTGGGTGGGAATCTTCTCGATTTGCAGGCAAGACCATGGCGCTTGCCGCATATGGAGATCCTGGTGCATTTAAAGGTAACAACATATTTGACTTGGACATAAATGGGAACATACGCTCACATATAAAAAATAATCCGATAGAGCCCTTGTCTATGGTTGAGCAGTTACTCGATAGATATGGGAGAAAAAATGTGCCTCCTCGGAAAGATGGTCAACCGATTCTACAAGTGCATAGTGATCTTGCTCGCTGGATACAAAATGAAACGGAGGACATAGTAACCGCAAAACTTAACTATTTAATGCGTAAGACAGGCATTTCTAATCTTTGTTTGGCAGGAGGAGTTGCCTATAATTGCTCGATGGTTGGAAAGATAATGAATAATACTATGGCAAATAATGTTTTTCTCCAGCCGGCATCGGGTGATCAAGGTCAATGTCTTGGCAATGCCATGTTTGGATACACTCAAATTAGAAATGCTTGGATAAGAGTTAATCCATTCAATCCATATCTAGGATGCGGTATTGAAATAAACCATGATACAATTCGAGGCGCGTTAAAGAGTAATAATCAGGTTACAATTAATGCCCCGCGTGATATAGCAGTAACAACTGCAAAATTACTCTCGCAAGGAGAAATAGTGGCGTGGTTCCAAGATCGGAGTGAATTCGGTCCTCGTGCCTTGGGCAATCGAAGTATTCTTGCAAACCCCTGTCTTTCGAAGAGTAAGGAGAAATTGAATTCAATAAAGGGTCGTGAAGACTTTATGCCTTTTGCTCCGACTGTTCTATACGAAAGTGCAAAAGACTATTTTGTGATTTCCGATGAATGTCCTTTTATGACTGCAGCAGTTAAGGTGCGCCCAAACGTCAGAGAAACAATACCGGCAGCTGTCCATGTGGACGGAACATCTAGAGTCCAAACATTGAGAAAAGAAAATAATCCGCTATTTTACGATTTGATACATGAATTCTACAAGTTGACAAAAGTGCCATTAATTATTAATACTTCATTCAATGCAGCTGGTGAGCCTATTGTTGAAACACTTAATAATGCAATAGACACTTTTATGAAATTAGACATAAGATTTATGGTAGCTGGTTCGTTCCTTCTGGAAAAGCCATTGGTTAGAACATCTATGCCTAGTGTCAAAGATGCAGGTCGGTTGTTGGATATTGTATTTGGGGCGGATCTGATCGTCAACGAGACGGAATTAAGTGCGCTGCTTAGTGAGCGCTTTCCGGGAATTAAATCCTTTCCTAGAGATAAATTTTTGCTCAATGAAAAATTTATTAATTGGTTAAAAAACGGCAGAAAAACGACAACCATTAGGTATAAGAAAGTGGGTATAGATTTCCCAGTGGCGACATGTTTGCCGCTAATTCCGACAAAAGATTTTTCAAAAAATCGAGGTGAAGCGCCAGTTGGCTTTTTGAAAATAAGAAAATATATAATAAAAAAATATCGGGATCTTAATGAAACAGATGCTCGTAATGATGGATTTAAAACTCTAACGGAGCTAAGAAGTGTTCTTTTCGATATCTATGGTGCTATACAAGAAGATGACTATGTTTCTATATACTATGTTCAAATAAAAAATAATCCAAGTTAATTAGTTGCTCTGCTAAACGACAAAACACAAAAATGACGCAATTTTTGAAAGACTTGCTGCGAAACTATGGGCTCTTGTACATAACGCTTACGCAGCTTTTGAGTGAGCGACCAGGAAACAAGTATGCTTCGCTGGACGAGTACTATCACAGTCTGGGCATGCAGACGCCTGATAACCCAATGTTTTACGTGCATCCGAGCTCGGATGGCAAAACGCGCTACTTAGACGAGGGAGAGCACGATATTGAAGCGCGTGATGATGCGGGTAACAAGGTTGGAAAAGTAGTTGGCGTTTTGGAACTTCCGGAAGACGAATTCTATTTTTTTCAAGCATTCCGTCCTGGCATGTTCGATTTAGAAAAGGATCTTCCTTCATTTCTTTTTGAAATGGCATTAATTTATGCTAATTCTCTATTTGAAAATTACATATCTAGCATTATTCGTCTCAGGTTTCAAAAACACCCAGAACTGATGGGTGTCAATAAACAAGTGACTTATGGTCAAGTAATTAAGAGCAATTCGAAACAAGATGTCATCGAGCACCTGATTAATCGAGAAGTCCAACAATTGATGTATGAGCCTATCGGTGCAGTATTGGAACGAATGCGAGCAAAATACGGATTTCGAGATCTAACCACGAAGTACGACGAGGAAATAATTTATCTGTCACTTATAAGAAATTGCGTTATGCATAATTCTCGGAAGGTTGATTCTAAGCTTGCCACCAATAAACCTAAGCTAGTATTAGGCGAAAGATTGCCTGTTGAAAAGAGTCTCGTGGACACAGCAATTCATACTTACCGAAAATTTTGCTATGAAGTTGATATCATGTTAGAAGCTATTGGATCACTCAAACAAACAAGTGAGCCTCTATGAGGAATGTCGGCATATAGAAATTGCATGCACAGGGGGTATTGATGCGCTACTCGAAACTGTTCATTCCTACATTAAAAGAGGCGCCGACCGACGCCGAGGCGGTCTCGCACAAGCTCATGGTGCGCGCCGGCTTCGTGCGCCAGCTCGCGGCGGGGCTCTATATCTACCTTCCGCTGGGCATCCGGGTGATGGAGAAGATCAACCGCATTATCCGCGAGGAAATGAACGCCATCGGCGGCCAGGAAGTGACCATGCCGGTGCTGAATCCCGCCGAGGTGTGGCAGCAGACCGGGCGGTGGGATGCCATCGGCGGCGAGATGTTCCGTCTCAAGGACCGCGGCGGCAGGGACATGTGCCTGGCCATGACCCACGAGGAGACCATGACCTGGCTCGCGGCGCACGATATCCGTTCCTACCGGGAACTGCCCCAGATCTGGTACCAGGTGCAGACGAAATTACGGGACGAAGCGCGGCCCAAGAGCGGCGTACTCCGGACGCGCGAGTTCACCATGAAGGACTCCTACAGCTTCGACGCCGATGAGGCCGGGCTCGACCGGTCCTATCAACTTCATCTCGAGGCCTACAAGAAGATCTACTCCCGCTGCGGAATTCGATTTCACGTGGTCCAGAGCGACACGGGCATGATGGGCGGCAGCATGGCGCACGAGTACATGGCGCCTTCTCCGGCGGGCGAGGACGACGTGGCGCTCTGCGATGGCTGCGGGTACGCGGCGAACACGGAGCTCGCGCTGTCCGTGCCGAAGGCGGCTGCATCATCGAACGACAGTTACGAGGAGATCGCTACGCCGGAACGGCGAACCATCGACGAGGTGACCCGCTTCCTGAAGGTCACGCCGGACCGTTTGCTCAAGTCCATCCTCGTCACGACCGACCAGGGACCGCTGCTGGCGCTGGTGCGCGGCGACCAGACCCTGCATGAGAAGAAGCTGGCCAAGCTTATCGGACCCCATCGGCCCGCGCAGAAGGACGAGGTGAAGGCCGCTCTCGGCGTGCCTGTCGGATTCATCGGCCCCATGGGCCACAAGATCCGGAAGATCGCTGACCTGGTGCTGAAACAGGGGACCCACATCGCCGGCGCGAACAAGGAAGGCTTCCATGTGAAGGGTGTCTCCGCGGACAAGCATTTCAGCGACGCCGAGTTCGCGGACATCCACACCGCGGCGGAAGGCGACGCCTGCGCCCAGTGCGGCAAGCCGCTGCGCATCGAGCGGGTCATCGAGATCGGGAACATCTTCAAGCTGGGCACCAAGTACTCCGTCCCGCTCAAGGCGAACTACCTTGACGAACAGGGGAATGAGAAGCCCATCATCATGGGGAGCTACGGCATCGGCCCGGCGCGCATCGCCGCCGCGGCCATCGAGCAGGGGAACGACGAGAACGGCATCATCTGGCCGGCGGCGATCGCGCCCTACCAGGTCCTGATCGTGCCGGTGAACGTGAAAGACCAGCGCTCCATGGACGTGGCCGAGGAGATGCACACGGCCCTTGAGGAAAAAGGGTTCGAGGCGCTCATGGACGACCGCGACGAACGGGCCGGCGTCAAGTTCAAGGACGCGGACCTTATCGGCATTCCGTACCGGGTCGTCATCGGCGAGAAGAACCTGAAGGAAGACCTGGTGGAGCTTAAGGAGCGGAAGACCGGGGTCGTGGTCAAGGTGAAGGTCGCCGACGCGGTGGCGGCGATCGTGAAGAAGATCGTGATGGAGAACGCGTAATTGCAGGGGAAACCCTATGTGGTTGCCCTGATCCGGGCGGCCACGCAGGGCCGCCCCTACATTAGATCAGGCGAGAGGGGCAAGGGGAAATGCTAGAGCAGGACATCGACACAATCAAGGCGATCATCGCAAAAAAGGCGGAACGATTCAATGCCCGGGCGGGCGACGTGATCTTTGCGGGCGTCGAGGGCGGCACCGTCAAGATCGCTCCGTCGGGCTTCTGCTGGCGCTGACACGTGACCCGGATAGCCCTGGTCGAGGGCTTACAAAAGGAGCTCGCCGCGACGTTCCCCTGGGTGGAACAGGTTATCGTGGTACGGCCGGAGCAGGCGGAAACGGGAAAAAAGACTTGAATTCCCGCTGTGAAGTGCCTATAATTTGAACCATGGAGGGCGCATACCAATGGCCGATGATTCTTTTACGCTGACACTTACTCCTCAGCAGTGCGTCGAGATAAAGAAACAGATCGGTTTCGACCTCACCGAGATCCATATTACCAAGCGGTCGCTGAACAAGCTCAGGGTCTTCCGGCTCCGGCTGAGCGAAGAGCAGCAGCAGACCATCGCCGATGCCTGGGGCCAGAAGGTGAAAGAGCTGACGGTGACGCGCTCGGTGGCGACGCGGATCATGTGATACCGGTCATTTGCGGGGAGGCCCGCAATTCTCTCAAATCAGTTAACCCGGTTCATTCAGCAACCATGCCATGAAAGAAGGAGGTGAACCCCTTGAAAAAACTGTTTGCTGTCATGCTTTCATTGCTTATCGTAGCGGCATTCGTCTTTATCGGCTGCGAGAAGAAACCCGAACCGCCGAAGCCCGCACCGGCCCCGGCAGTAGCACCGCCGCCTCCGGCACCAGCACCGGCCCCGGCTCCGGCCCCGGCACCCACGCCTGCGAAGCCTGCAAAGAAGTAATGTACCGCGGGATCTATCAGCTTGTGACCCTATTGTGGCCCCCGTCAGGGGGCCTTTTCTTTGGAAAGTACGCCATCATTTTAAAAAGCATTTGGACACGGAAGCATTAGGATTAACGCCTGATAAGGGCGGATAAAAAAACAGGAGACTCTCGCTGACAAAAGTTAAAGTACCTTCCCCTGAAATATCCGTTTTTATCCGGTTATTATCAGATTTGAGCCGTGACAAAAGTCGTTAGTAGGATCATCAAGGAAGCAAGAGAAAACCCTATGACCAGGCTTACGACGGACATGCTCGGCGAGATTCTCCTGAAGGCGGGGAAGCTTACGCCTGAGCAGGCGAAAGAGATCAGGATCAAACAGGACCATCAGCGGATGAAGATCCTGAAGTCACGGGGCGAGACGATCCACCGCGGCAGGGTCCACCTCGAGGACGAAGTGTCAGCGATCGAGGTCGCCGCTTCGCTGGAGTTCGAACAGGCCGGTGCGCCGGGAAAGGTCCTTACCGAGGACCTCATTACCGAGGCCGTCGCCCTGCACGTCGGCATGCCCTTTAGAAAGATCGATCCCTTGAAGCTCAATCCGGAGATCGTCACCCAGATCCTGCCGCGGGCCTTTGCCCGCAGGAACGGCGCAGTGCCGATCGGTCGGGGTGAGGACAAGCTCACGGTCGCCGTATCGGACCCCTTCAACCTCGAGGTCGTGGAAAACATCGAGCGGATGGGATTCAAGGTTTCCCGGGTCCTCTCCCCCCGGACGGACATCCTGAAGATCATTACCGAGTTCTACGGGTTCCGCTCATCGGTGAGCGCCGCGGCCAAGGAATTGGGCTCCGAGGTGGATCTCGGGAACCTCGAACAGTTCGTCAAGATGAAGGCCGTGTCCGAGATCGAGGCCACGGACAAGCACATCGTGACCGCCGTGGAGTTCCTGTTCCGCTACGCCTTCGACCAGCGGGCCAGCGATATCCACATCGAGCCCAAGCGCGACGTTTCCGAGATCCGGTTTCGGATCGACGGCATGCTCCATGTGATCAACAAGGTCCCCAAACAGGTCCATCCCGCCTTCGTGTCCCGCATCAAAATGCTCTCCCGCATGGATATCGCCGAGAAGCGCCGGCCCCAGGATGGCCGTATCAAGACCGAATACAAGGGGCGTGAGGTCGAGTTTCGCGTGTCCACGATGCCGGTCGCGTTCGGTGAGAAAGTGGTGCTCAGGATCTTCGACCCCGATATCATCCTGCAGGACCTGGAGGAACTGGGTTTCTCGAAGCGGGAGTATGAGCTCTTTCGTTCCTTCATCGCCCGGCCTCATGGCATTGTTCTTGTCACGGGCCCCACGGGAAGCGGCAAGACCACCACGCTCTATTCCGCGCTCAAGACCGTCTCGACTCCCGAAGTGAACGTGATCACTGTCGAGGACCCCATCGAAATGGTCTACGACCGTTTTAATCAGGTGGCCGTCCAGCCGCAGATCGGCGTCACGTTCGGCACGACGCTTCGCACGATCCTCCGCCAGGACCCGGACATCATCATGGTGGGCGAGGTACGGGACCTTGATACCGCGGAGAACGCCGTCCAGGCGTCCCTGACCGGTCATCTGGTCTTTTCGACCCTGCACACCAACGACGCGCCGAGCTCCATCACGCGTCTCCTGGACCTGGGACTCCCCGCCTTCCTTATCGCGTCGACCGTGGTGGGGATCATGGCCCAGCGGCTGCTGCGGAAAGTCTGCAAGAACTGCGAACGGACGTACCAGCTTCTGCCCGAGGAGGCCGCGGCCGTCGGCCTTTCGTCCGATCTGAACCAGAAGATCATGGTAAAGTACGGCGAGGGCTGCGGTCAGTGCCGGGGCACCGGTTATCTCGGAAGGACCGGGATCTTTGAGGTCATGGAAGTGAACGAGAAGATCCGGCCGCTCATCACCGAGAAGGCGGACTCCGAGTTCATCAAGCGCACGGCCATCGGCGACGGAATGGTGACGCTCCGCGAAGGCGCGGTGCGGAAGATGCTGAGCGGTGAGACCACCTTTGACGAGGTCATCCGCGTAACGGGGGAAAAAATCTAGAACGTAAGGTGATAGGTCATAGGGCACGGCAACTGGTTTTGCGGCCCTAACCTTTCACCTTTGACCTCTGACCTGGAATCATTATGGACACCATCATCACATTCCTCTCCGACAACTGGCTGCTTTTCTGCGGCGTATTCACCAGCATCCTGCTCGCGGCGTTCTTCGCCGCCTCGGAGACGGCCATGCTGTTCGCGAACAAGGCGCGTCTGCACCAGCTTGCCGATGAGGGCAACGTGCAGGCCGAAGCGGCGCTCGGACTGGCATTGGAGCGGAACCGCCTCCACAGCAGCCTGCTGCTGGTGGAGAACTTCTTTCTGGTCCTCGCGGTGGTCCAGTGCACCGTTATTGCCCTCATTCTCTTCAACGAAACGCTGCCAGCGGTCGCGGCCACCTCGGTCGTAATGAGCATCGTGGTGGTGGTGTTTGCCAAGCTCGCGCCCAAGGGCCTTGCCGCGCGGGACCCTGACCGCTTCGCGCTGGTGGTCGCGCGTCCGATGCGGTTCCTTCTGAAGCTGATCTCCCCGGTGTCCCGTGTCGTTACCGCCACGGCCGACTTTTTCTCCGGCTCTGCGTCATCCAGGGGCCTGTCGTGCACCGCGGTGGTCACGGAAGAGGACATCAAGGCGATGATCAACCTTGGTGAGGAGGAAGGGACGCTGGAGGAGGAGGAGAAAGAGCTTCTGCACAAGGTCTTCGAGTTCGGCGATACCCTGGCTGCGGAGGCCATGCGCCCGCGGACGGAGGTCGTCAGCATACCTGCCGCCGCGGCCATCAAGGACGTGCTCGCGCTTGTCTCCGGGTTTGGCTATTCCCGATACCCGGTCATTGAAAACACCGTGGACACGGTTATCGGAATCCTGTACGTGAAGGACATTCTCATCGCGATGTCCGCGGGTGACGTGAAAGGCGACGATCCTATCCAGCGCTTCATTCGCCCGGCTAACTTCATTCCCGAAAACAAGCGCGTGAGCGAGCTCCTGGCCGAGATGCAGAGGGACAAGTTCCAGATAGCCATCGTCATCGACGAGTTCGGCGGCACTGCCGGTCTGGTGACCCTGGAGGACCTTATCGAGGAGATCGTCGGCAATATCCACGATGAGCTGGACTCGGTGGACAAGGACGTGGAGATCGTCGACGAGAAGAACTTCATGGTCTCCGGCCAGTCCGAGATCGACGAGGTGAACGAGCTCCTGGATGTCCGTCTCCAGACGAAGGATTTCAACACCATCGGAGGGTTCGTCTTCGGCCTTTTCGGCAGGATGCCCCGGGTGGGCGAGCAGCTCAAGTACAAGGACCTCAAGTTCGAGATCCTGGAGCTGGACGGCAGGAAGATCGACAAGATGAAAATTACAAAACTATAAAGATTTACCACGGAGGCACGGAGACACGGAGGAAAGCAGTAGGGGGCAAGATCAAATAATTCAAGCTTAAGAAAAAGCGTTGTCTTTATACGTTTGGATCTAACGCGTATTTATTGATTTTCTTCTGGTGTTCTCCGTGCCTCCGTGTCTCCGTGGTAGATTACATGTTGTTATTTTGGGAGGTGTATCGTGCGGAAGAAAGTAACGGTGGTCGGTGCAGGACATGTCGGGGCAACGCTCGCGCAGCGGATCGCGGAGATGGACCTCGCGGACGTGGTGCTTGTGGACGTGGCGGAGGGCGTTCCCCAGGGAAAGGCCCTGGACCTCATGGAGTGCGGTCCAATCCTGGGCTATGACTCGACGGTGACCGGCTCGAACGGGTATGACGAGACGGCCAACTCGGACGTGATCATTATCACGGCCGGCCTGGCAAGGAAGCCGGGTATGAGCCGGGACGACCTCCTGGCGGCGAACGGCGATATTGTCAAGGTCTGCGCAGCGAAATCCGGGAAGCGGTCGCCCAACGCGGTCATGATCGTCGTGACCAATCCCATGGATGTCATGGCGTTCGTGGCCATGAAGGCGACGGGATTTCCGCGGGAGCGGGTCTTCGGTATGGGCGGAGTGCTTGACTCGGCCCGGTTCCGGACGTTCATCGCCATGGAACTGAAGGTGTCGGTCGAGAACACCCATGCCTTCGTGCTCGGCGGCCACGGGGACACCATGGTCCCGCTGCCGCGCTATTCCACGGTGGCCGGGATACCGATCACGGAGCTCCTGAGCGCCGACCAGATCAACCGGCTCGTGGACCGGACGCGGAACGGAGGCGCCGAGATCGTCGCCCTGCTCAAGACCGGGAGCGCGTACTATGCACCTTCGGCCGCCGCGGCAGAAATGGTGGAGGCGATCCTGCTGGACAAAAAGAAGATCCTGCCCTGCTCGGTGCTCCTGGAGGGTGAGTACGGGGTCAAGAGCGTGTTCGCCGGGATCCCGGTGAAGCTGGGCGCGAAAGGGATCGAGCAGTTCGTTGAGGTGAAGCTCAATGCCGAGGAGACGTCTGCGTTCATGAAGTCCGTGGAGGCGGTAAAATCGGGATGCGCGAAATTCATGTAGACGAGATACGGGACAACGTCGCGCAGATCTGCATTGACGCGGCGTACGATCTCAGCCAGGATGTCCTGACGGCCTTCGACCGGGCGCAGGAGGCAGAGACCTCGCCAGCGGCGAAGGAGGTCATCGGCCTCCTGAAGGAGAACGCGGCCGTCGCCCGCGAGGACCGCATTCCCATCTGCCAGGATACGGGCATCGCGGTCTTCTTCATAGAGATCGGCCAGGACCTTCGCATCAAGAACGGTTTCCTTATCGACGCTGTCAACGAGGGTGTGCGGAAGGGCTACAAGGAAGGGTATCTCAGGCGGTCCGTGGTGGACCCGCTTACGCGGAAGAACACGGGCGATAACACTCCGGCGATCATCTACACGGAGCTGGTGCCCGGCGACAAGCTCAGGATATCCTTCATGCCCAAGGGCGCGGGAAGCGAGAACATGAGCGCCATCAGGATGCTTCGCCCCACTGAGGGTATCGAGGGCGTCAGGGCGTTCGTCCTGGAGTGCGTGAAAAACGCGGGTGCCAATCCCTGCCCGCCGATCGTCGTTGGCGTCGGCATCGGCGGCACGTTCGAGAAGGCCGCGGTCATGGCCAAAAAGTCGCTGCTCCGTCACATCGGTAGTCCCAATCCGAAACTGGAGCTCGCCTCGCTCGAAGAGGAACTGCTCAAGGCCGTGAACCGGACCGGCATCGGGCCTGCGGGGCTCGGCGGCAAGGTGACGGCAATGGCCGTGCATGTGGAGACCCACCCGTGCCACATCGCGAGCCTGCCGGTGGCGGTGAACATCAACTGTCACGCGGCGCGGCATAAAACAATAATTCTATAAACGCTTTCACCGCAGAGGACGCAGAGGAAAGCGAAAAGAACGTCATTGAAAAAAAGCAGCCAGATATATAGGTTGAAATCTCTAAAACCAAATGGCGTTGCTCCCTTGAATGCTGTTAAATACCAAATGAATAGTTTGTCAGATTTCCGGTTGTTAAGGTGTCCTCTGCGTCCTCTGCGGTAAAAAAGGTGAATTATGAGCGTTCCCATCAAATTGACTCCTCCCCTGACTGACGAGGTCATCCTCAAGCTCAAGGCCGGCGACCGCGTCCTGATCACCGGGGTGATCTACACTGGCAGGGACATGGCGCATAAATACATGGTCGAAGGACATGGAAAGGGCCAGGCATTTCCTTTCGACCTCAAGGGCCAGATCCTCTACTACACGGGCCCCACGCCGGCGCCGCCGGGAAGGCCCATCGGCGCTGCCGGACCGACCACGAGCTATCGGATGGACAAATACGCGCCCTATCTGCTTGAGCACGGTCTCAAGGCCATGATCGGAAAAGGCCCGCGCGGTGCGGAAGTTAAGGAATCCATCAAAAAGAACACAGCCGTCTATTTCGCCGCCATCGGCGGGGCCGGCGCTCTCATCTCCAAGGCCATTAAAAAGGCTGAGGTCATCGCCTACCCGGAACTCGGCACCGAGGCAGTGATGCGGCTTGAGGTGGAGGATTTTCCGGTCTTCGTGGTGAACGATATCCATGGCGGCGACCTGTACGAGAAGGGTGTGGCGGAGTACGGTGAAGAAAAAAACTACAAGTAACCACAGGCGGCTTTGCCGCACACGGTAAAGCGTTTTGTAAATAAATCAAAAAGTCTTTGTTTTAACCCGAATCCATCTGTGTGTCGCGTACACGCGACCCGTGGTTATGAGGTATTAATCCGAGTAGTTTTAAGGATTTTTGATATTCCTGGAGGATAAATGACGATCAAGTCGAGGATCAGGACCGTGCCCGATTACCCCAAGAAAGGCATCATGTTCCGTGACATCACCACGCTCATCAAGGACCCGGTTGGGTTCCGGCTGGTGATCGACACCATCACCCAGCGGTACATCACGGGCGACCATGACTTTAATGTCATCGTGGGCATCGAATCCCGGGGCTTCATCATCGGCGGCGCGCTTGCCTACACGCTCGGGAGGGGGTTCGTGCCCATCCGGAAGAAAGGGAAACTGCCCGGCGAGGTCGAGTTCCAGGAGTATGAGCTCGAATACGGCACGGACCGCATCGAGATACACAAGGACGCGTTAAAGAAGGGCGACCGGGTGCTTCTGATCGACGACCTCCTCGCCACCGGCGGTACGGCCCTGGCCGCGGCGGCCCTGATAGAAAAGCTCGGCGGTACGGTCGTTGAAATGGCATTCATCGTGGACCTGCCGGACGTGGGCGGGAAGAAAAAACTTCTGGACAAGGGCTACAGGGTCTTTGCGCTCACGGAGTTCGAAGGGGATTAAGTGGCGTAGCAAAGGCAATTGGACGCGGATGTACGCGGATTTGCGCGGATTGAACGTCAAGATAACAACAAAGCGGAGCAGGGTCATCATGCTCCGCTTTGTTGCGTTTTCATTTGCCTCTCCCCTCGCGGGAGAGGGCAGGGTGAGGGGGCATGGTTAGATAATCATACACTATATTGACAGAATATCGTACACATGGTAATATGGTGCCACAGAGGGAGGGTTTACCATGAGTGTGTCCAGTAAAATAGGGCTCCGGATCAAAGAGCTGCGGGAAAAGGCCGATATGAGCCAGGAGTCATTGGCGCAGAAGATGAAGATGTCCCGCCCTGCCATAACGCAGATCGAGAAAGGTACGAGAAAGGTCTCTGCCGAAGAACTGGTGAACTTTTCGCAAATGTTCCACGTACCTGTTGATGGCATTTTGAATCAGGGAAAAGAGCCGGAAGTCTTTCTTCAGGAGGAAAGGGCTGCAAAGGCGGCCAAGCCGCAGATGCGTATCAGCGTTCCGCAGAAGAACCTTCAAAAGTTCAAGGAGGTGCTGTTGTACATCCTGAACAAGGTGGGCGCAAAGGAGAACATCGGCGAGACCGTCGTCTACAAGCTGCTCTACTTCATAGATTTCGATTTCTACGAGAAATATGAGGACCAGCTGGTCGGCGCCACGTACATCAAGAACAAATATGGTCCTACACCGGTCGAGTTTGCTAAGATCGTCGAGAAGATGATCAAGGACGGTGAGATCGAGAAGGTCAAGAGCGAATACTTCAAGCTCCAGCAGACCAAGTACCTGCCCCGCCGGAAGCCGGACCTCACGAAGCTCCAGGCGACCGAGATCGAGGTGATCGACGACGTGCTGAACCGGCTCTCGGAAATGAACGCCAACCAGATCAGCGCGTACTCGCACAGCGATGTTCCCTGGATGTCGACGAAGGACGGCGAAACCATCGATTACGAATCGGTCTTTTACCGCACGCCGCCCTATTCCGTGCGGGCCTACACGGATGAGAACGGATGAGCCGATCGTTCTACAGTGAATTCGACGGGACGCTGTTTGAAAAGATCACTCATGTCCCGGAGTTCGAGAAAGATCTAAAAAAGCTCTCCAAGCGATTCTCTTCGCTCGAAAAGGACCTGCAGACCTTCATCAAGGTCGCGATGCATCTATTTCACAAGCAGAAGATCGACAGCAATGCGATCTTTCATATATCCGATCTCGGGATCAAGTCTCCGAATATATACAAGGCCAAGAAGTTTGCGTGCCGGGCGTTGAAGGGCAAAGGAGCGCAATCGGGAATCAGGGTTATTTATGCATATCATGAGGAAGCGGATTGGGTAGAGTTTGTCGAGATTTATTATAAGGGCGATAAGGAGAGCGAGGGCAGGGAGAGGATAGCTCGAATATATGGTAAACCTCGACAGGTAGGCGGACCGCTTGCGAGCCGCAAGGCCTTGAGAGAATCGCTCCGCGCCAAAGGAAAAGCGCCGTCCGAAGTCGTGATCGCATCGAGAAAACAGGAGAGGGATTAGATGCCCTCCCTATACGTTGACACGGCGTCGCGCAGAAATTATGCTGCCAACACCCTTGACAATGGCTTCAAGGCTGTTGTATTATAAATACAACAGTAAGTAAGGGAGGTGCTCACCATGTCAACCAAAGCGACTTTCGGGGAATTCTTCAAACAAAAAAGGATCGAGCAGAAAAAGACCTTGCGGCAATTCTGTGCGGAGAACAAGCTGGACCCCGGCAATATCAGCAAGCTCGAACGGGGGCTCATGCAACCGCCGCAGGGGAAAGACAAACTCGAAGAGTATGCCAGGTATCTTACAATCAAAAAAGGAACCGACGACTGGTATAAGTTCTTCGATCTGGCCGCTATTGAGGCCGGCCGGATACCTGAGGAGCTGCTGAGCGATGCTAAGATGGCCGCAAATCTGCCGATCCTGTTCCGGACCTTGCGGGGAAAGAAAATATCGGAAAAGAAACTCGACGAACTGGTGGAGATGATTCGCAAGGCATAGCCTATCCATTTCTCAGTCTGTTTAATTAGGTTTTCGAAAGAATGCGTATATCCAAGTAATGACATGGCAAACCAAGCGAAAAAGACAGAGCACTCAGGATCGAAGAAAGGTTGCGGCTCATACTGGGGACGAAAGAAGGACGCAAAGACAGAAAGCAACCGCAAGCGCCGCGAAGACGGCAAGAGATTGATTCGAGAGACAGCGAGAGTATATGAACCGAAGAAATAAATCCAGACCACAACGCACCGCTGATGCTCTTTGCCAGAAACACAAGGTCAGCGTCACGGGGAAATCCCATGACGTTGTACTCCATGCCGATACAGAAGACGGCGGCTTCTGGGTCGAGTGCCCCTCGCTTCCCGGCTGCGACTCGCAGGGCGACGCGGTAGAGGATGCGCTAAAGATGGTGAAGGACGCCATCAAGGGACATCTGGAGGTCGCGGCAGAGCGGAAGAAGAAGAGGGCGGCCGCGTAAATGCCCTATATTTTCATGGACGAGTCAGGCGACCTTGGATTTGATTTCACCAAGAAAGGGACTTCGCAATATTTTCTGATTACGTTCCTGTTCAGCAACAATAAGAGGGACATTGACAAATGCGTCAAAAAGGTCCATGCGGGCTTGCGCAAACGGTATAAGAGAGTTGGCGTACTGCATGCATATAAGGATGAACCGGTAACCAAAAAGCGATTACTTTCGCTACTTGCGGAGAAGGATTGCACTATCATGGCAATCGTGCTGAACAAGAGAAAGGTCTACACAAACCTTCAGGATGAGAAGCCGGTCCTTTACAATTACGTGACCAATATCTTGCTCGACAGGATATTCTCAAAAAAACTGCTGCGCGGCAACGAACCAATCGAGATCATCGCCTCGCGTAAGGACACGAGCAGGTTCCTGAATTTGAACTTCAAATCCTACCTGCAGTCGCAATTGGCCAAGAATCACAATGTGACGGTAAGCGTTACGATCAAGACCCCGGCGGAAGAGAAAGCACTTCAGGCGGTGGATTTCGTGAGCTGGGCGATATTCAGGAAGTATGAGTCGAAGGACGAAGAGTACTACAGGATCATCAAAGGGCTGATCGTCGAAGAGAAACCGTTGTTCCCCTAGAAACAACAAAGCCCCGTTCGCTAGTTTCGAGGCGCCCTGCGGTACCCCACGAACGAGGACTTACTTGTTGCTATTATGATAATGCAGGGGCGGAAGTATGTCAAGGGTTTTGAGCAGTTTAATTCTCGGTCCGAGTGCAGCATAAAGGCTGGCGCGGCAGTCATGTGAAGCTGATGAAACCGGGTAATCCCGTCATTTTGTCGATCCCCCTGCACAAGGGGAAACCGGTCAAGAAAGGCTTGCTGGTTGCTCAGGTCAAGAAGGCGGGGATGACGGTGGAGGAGTTCTTAAAATTGTACAAATAAGCAATATGGTATCCAGTAAGATGTTGAAAATGAGTAGGCAATTTGTTGATGACAGTTGGATTCTTACGAGCGAATGAAAATATGCCGATAGTAACTGATTCTAGACTGAACTCTGAAGCAGATATTAAATTCGAGACGTATCGCGGTTACCTCGATGCTGTCAGAAGGCACATATATCAAACATACGGATCTTGGAAGCACTTCGGACGGACCTGCATTGATCAAACGCTACATATGCAAGGGATAGGTGTCTTTGATCAACCCTGGGTAGAACGGTTTCTCAAAATAGCATGGAATACTGAATTCATTTTGTCTGACGGAGCCAAAGATGTAGAATTGGTCCGCATCAATAATCAGTGGTCACCGATTCAGGCGTATTATGCAATATATGCATGCGGGGAAGCCTTGGCCTATGTTCTTGACGGAAATAAAGCAGACGGCCATCAGAAAACTCTAACGAAGCTGACAGATTATTTTGAAAAAAACAGTCTCTCACCATGGAATCTATCCTACGAGGGGCCACGAGGAAGGACTTGCCAGGACCACAAGCCTCATAATTTTTCTGCTGACATAAGAATACCGCATAACTTGCAGAGAAGCGACGTGACACCGCAGGAGTTGATTGCAAAGTGCCTTAAGGCAGAGCATGCCAACCGTGTTGATGATACATGGCAAAAAAGAAGGTGTCAGTTCAAATACAACTTCGACCCGGGTCGGACCAGCCTATTGCACTTCATGTATAGACTCCGGATCAAATCCAACTACAAAGAGATTGATCTTTTCGTATCGCAGGCCCCGGCAGCTAAGATCCTCAATTTCAACACATCTTTACAGTATATTTGTTTTTATACGCTTCTGTATATGGAGGTCGCGCTGGCCAGAAAATGTAAAAAGAGTTTTCTTCTTGCTCTGGGGGATAAGTATTTGACTGTGAATCCAAGAGCGCATAAATTAAAGCGTCGACTGGAATTCTATAATTCCCAGATATAAATCTACCCGAGGTCAACGTCCTTCAAAGAGCACATTAACCATGTCAAAGATGGACATCGCACGGAGCATTTCCGCATGTAACTGCTGGCAGGACTTCAAAGAAGCAATGCAGCCCTTGTCGAAGAAGGAAAAGGGTGACTGCTTTGAAGAACTGACCAAACAGTATTTGCTTATCGAGCCGAAGTATCAGACCCAGTTGCGTCACGTTTGGCGGCTCGAAGAAGTACCATCGAAGACCAGAAAGCATCTCAATCTCCCCGATTTAGATGAAGGGACCGACCTTGTAGCAGAAACAGTAGATGGAGGTTATTGGGCGATCCAATCCAAGTATCGTGAAGACGAAACAACCTCCCTCACTCGCCGCGAACTCAGCACATTCACCGACCTGGCTTTCTCCATCTGTAAGAACATCGAACTTGGCCTGATATGTACCACCGCGGACCGCTTCAGCCACAAGCTGCGGCTTCATGGAGAGCGGCTCTCCTTCTGTGCCGGCGATGTCTGGTCAGCTCTTGATAAAGAGTTTTTCGGTCGTCTGCACGCTGTCCTTAAAGGCAGGGAAGTAAAGCTACGCCCCAAACATCCACGGGACCATCAAAAAAGCGCCATTCAGAACGCCTTTGATCATTTCATCCAGAATGGCAATGACCGCGGCAAGCTGATCATGCCATGCGGAACTGGGAAAAGTCTGGCCGCATACTGGATAGCCGAAAAACTGAACGCCCATTCGATCCTCATTGCGGTCCCGAGCCTTTCCCTTATCAAACAGACTCTGGAGGTCTGGGCGCGGGAATCGGTTGCTAATGGTCGGGCCATTCACTGGATGGCTGTCTGCAGCGATGAAACCGTCGCGAAAAGCGAGAAAAAGGATATTGCAGTGCTGACCCAGGATCTTGGCGTCCTTGTGCATACAGACCCGGTGGAGATAGCCGACTGGCTCAGGAAAAAGGAGAAGGGAACGACGGTCGTATTCAGCACGTACCAAAGCGGAAAGGCCATAGCCGAAGCGGCCAAGATAGCGAAAGTCACCTTTGACATCGCGATCCTCGATGAAGCGCATAAAACAGTAGGCAAAAAGCAGGGATTGTTCAGTTATCTTCTGCATGATGAGAATATCCCGATCCGGAAGCGGATATTCATGACTGCGACTGAAAGGCGCTACCGGGGGCAGAGCGACGACATTGTCAGTATGGATGACATATCCCTGTACGGAGAGACCTTTGAGCTGCTGAGTTTTAAGAGAGCGCTCGAATACAAAGAACCTATCCTGAGCGATTATAAGATCGTGACCGTAGCCGTTTCGCGACAAGAGATAGCCGACATGGTTAAGCGCAATGTCTTCGTAAGGCCGGACAAGGGTGAATGGGACGAGGATGTTGAAGCGGAATCGCTTGCGGCTCTGGTTGCCCTGCGAAAGGCCATGAACTCATATCCCATCCGTCACGCAATCTCCTACCACAGCAGTATTGCCCGCGCAAAGATGTTTAAAACAAATCAAGAGCAGTTCTCAGATACATTTTCTGAATATAACCGTATAAACACCTACCATGTTTCCGGAAAAACGCCCACTGCAGTCCGTGCCCGAGAGATCAGAGATTTTGCAAGCGCAGACCGCGCACTTATAACGAATGCTCGTTGTATGGTCGAGGGAGTGGATATTCCTAATGTTGACTGTGTTCTTTTTGCCGATCCGAAGAACAGTATAGTGGATATTGTGCAAGCGGTTGGGCGTGCATTGAGACCGGCAATAGGAAAAGACTATGGCTATGTGATTGTTCCTGTCCTTCTGGAAAGAAACGACGGTACGGATGTATCAATGCCCCAGAGCGCATACGCTACGATCATCACAGTCCTGCGAGCGCTGGCCGAGAATGACGAGAGGATTATAGAATATTTCAGAGGGATTTCGCAGGGAGCACGGCGCGAGGGCAAGGAAAATGTATTTGAGATCAACATTCCAGAAAGTTTGCATATCAACCTGCCGGATTTCGTCCAATCTGTAGAACTTCAAGTCTGGTCTCGCATTGCACGTCTGGCATGGCGGCCGTTTGAAGAGGCCCGCGCTTTCGCCCGGTCGTTGGCACTAAGAAACCAAGATGATTGGAAATCCTATTATAAAGGCTACTTGTCACGCATGTATAAAAAGCCAGTGGATATTCCTGCAGCTCCCAATGAAGTGTATAAGTACAATGGCTGGAAGAGTTGGGTAGACTGGTTATGGATAGAAGGCCTCGCGCCAAGTGATTATGCATGGCGGTCGTTTGAAGATGCCCGTGCTTTTGTACATTCATTGGGGCTCAGAGGTATAAATGACTGGAGGCTTTATTGTACGGATAAGCTGCCAGATAAAGGTAGTAAACCAGCGGACATACACGCAGACCCATATAAAGTATATAAAGACAAGGGCTGGAAGAATTGGGGGGATTGGCTAGGGCTTGGCGCGGGAACTATTGAACCCAGAAAACAATTATATCGGTCGTTTGAAGAAGCTCGTTCTTTTGTGCGATCGTTGGGGCTCTCTGGCCAAACGGAATGGACTCTCTACTGTAAAGGTCAATTGCCCGGCAGGGATAAGAAGCCGGATGATATACACTCTAATCCCTATAATACTTATAATAACATATGCTGGAAGAGCTGGGATGACTGGCTTGGAACGGAAACCATAGCACCACAAAATCGAGTATTTCGGCTTTTTGAGGAAGCCCGCACTTTTGCGCGTTCGTTGGGGCTTCCAAGCGAAAAAGAATGGCGTCTCTACTGTAAGGGTGAGTTACCTGGTAAGGGAAAGAAACCTGATGACATACCGTCTGCTCCATGGTTAACTTATAAGGACGATGGCTGGAAGAGTTGGGGTGACTGGCTTGGAACTAGACGCGTTAAGAAGTAATAGTAATATCAATAGACGAAAGGTTAAACAGATACGAAATGAAAATCGAAGGTAATGGGTTTTTGACCACTCTTTTGCCAGACATATCGCAGACGGTTCCCGGCGTCAATAAGGCTTTATTTTGCTTACTGCAAGATGTCATCAATTATGCAGAGAGCCTAAAAGAATCATTGCAGGTCGCCAAACAGGAAACAGATCAAGAAAAGCAGAAAATTATCGCGACAGTTACTTACATTCGACTTTTAGAAGTCGTTGAAGCGGCGTTCATCCTTTCCGCTTATGGAATTAGAGAAGAGTTGCAGTCGCTATTTCGCATATTCTTAGACGCTTATTTTGTGCATGCCAACTGCTGTAGCAGCCCAGAATTTATCCCTGCCTATATTCTTAGTGACGAACAGTCACGTCTTAAAATGCTTAATGTGGCGACGAAGTATGATAGCGAGATGTTCAAAGCGACAAAAGAATATGCAACAGCCGAATTGAAAAACCAACTTGAAAACAAGATACGCGAGGAAAAAATTGAAGCATTCAACTCGTACCTCTATGCGAAAAATGTTAATTGCGAACAAATATACGATTCTCTATACAGGCTGATGAGCGCCTCAGTGCATACAACTCCCAGATGTTTAAGCAATTATATAGAAACTGACGAACATGGGGTCATATTGCAAGTCTTGCATGGCTCTAGGCCGGAAGACACCAACCACGCATTGTTTGATATGTCGTGGTTTTTCTTAAAGGCTATACGCGGGATCTGTGAATTGTTCCAGCTCCCCATGGGGACGTTAGATTGTTTTGACAAACGGATAAAGGAATATGAAACCGAAAGAAAAGATTGAGAATGAGAGTCGAATATTGAATGTAATTTCGTTCATGGTCAGCCGAAAATTAGGCGCGAACGGATCCTGTATTTATTGATTCATGATGCGGACTGAAAGCACTTATACTGAACTAAAAATAAGCGGCAGGCCATCTGGCCTGCCTTTGTCGTCTTCCGCATGCGCATCGCTCAATGCACCGAGCACGATATGCAAAGGTCGTAGGAGCGCACGAGCATCTGGGCGAGGAGCTCGATGTCCCGGTCCTTTTTCCCTTCCCGGGCATACTGCTCGGCAAGCGCCATCAGGTCGTGCTGAATATTGGCATGGTTCTGGCTCGTGGGGATCACGCAGTCGCTCTTGACGATCCCGCCTTCCTTGTCGAACTCGTAGCAATGATATAAGATCCCCCGGAGTATGCCTTGATTCTCGTATTGCAAATTTGCCGCTAATCGGCTAAATTTCTGCCATGTTCTGAATCTACGTGTGTCATTTCAACTCTGGAAACTGAAATTATTGATAGATGCGTAAAAATGAAATGGGGTGAATCGACGTCATGATCAACCGATCAATTCTGGTAGTCAGGGCGAAAGAGCCGTTCGTGCAATGGATCAACTCCCTTCCCGATCCTGCTGGAGTCTCCCGGAAGCAGGTCGATCTCGATAATACAGCCTATCTTCTGCCGGAATACGCGTATGACGAAGAAAAAGAGGAGCTTCTCGCTCAGTTCTTCGATCTGATCTTTCAGGAACAATTGAGCGGCTGGTGGACTGATGAGAGTGGCTGGCCGCAGAAGCGGGACATTGCCATGTTCAACAAGTGGTTCGAAGTAGATTTTCATTCGGCAGTGCTCGATCTTGTTGATACGCCGCTGGAAGAGGACGAATAGCGGTTAGTCAGTCCCGCTTGCTACTGAGAGAGGTGAGTTATGAAAGTGAAAAAGATCAACATAGGCATCAAAGATCTAGCGGAAAGCTTGAAGGATTTTGCCGCGACGTGGAAAAAGTCGGAATCCGGCAAGAAGACGAGGAAAGAGGAGGGCATTTACTTTGACTCCATCGATTCGATGCGGTCTGTGTTGACGAACAACCGGCTGCTTATCCTGAAAACGATCCGGGACCGCAATCCGGGCTCCGTCTACGAGTTGGCAAAAATACTGGAACGGGACCTAAAAAACGTTAACCAGGACCTGAAGCTCCTAGCCGACATCGGCCTGGTTACTCTGGTGAAGACGGACGCCGATAAGAAGCGTGTTGTGCCCCATGTTGATTACGGTAAGATCATGCTTGAAATACCGGTGTAATGACTTTCATGGAAGCACTCATACTGAACTAAAAAAGAGGCAGGCCATGTGGCCTGCCTCTTCTGTTCATGTGATGTTTGACGCTCAATGCACAGAACATGATATGCAGGGGTCGTAGGACCTGACAAGCATCTGGGCGAGGAGTTCGATGTCCCTGTCCTTCTTGCCTTCCCGGGCATACTGCTCCGCCAGCGCCATCAGATCGTGCTGGATGTTGGCGTGGTTCTGGCTCGTGGGGATCACGCAGTCGCTTTTGACGATCCTGCCTTCCTTGTCGAACTCGTAGTAATGATATAAGATGCCCCGCGGTACTTCTACCGCTCCGACGCCGATCCCTTCCCGCGGCACCACCTTCTGTCGTGGCTCCTGCCATGCCCCATCCAACATTCCGTTGATCAGGTCGATCGAGTCCATCACCACATGCACGCATTCCACTAACTGGGCGACATTGTTCATGAAGGGATTGTGGTTCACCGGCTTGAGCCCGAAGCTTAGGGAGAGCTCTTTCGCGGCAGGATGCAGGAAGGCGAAGTTGTTGTTCAGGCGGGCGAGCGCGCCGACTGCCAGCGACGACCGCGAGAGCTTGCTCCACTTGGACGTGGACTGTCCGACCATATACTCGTTCGTCATCAACCGGTACTCGTGCTCTTTCCTGACCACGCCGTCCGTCGAGACCAGGTCTCCGCCGATGAAAGGATAACTCCCCTTGCCCTTGAGCGAAACGAATTCGGTCTCCCGCTTGAAGTCAGGAACAACAAATTGCCGGAACAGGTCCGCGGTGAGGGTGAGGTCATCCACGACATCCTGCAGGCGGTACTTGAACTTCACCAGTTCATTTTTTTCCGGCAGCATGGTGAACCCGCCGATCACGGTCCGCGTGGGATGC
This sequence comes from uncultured Nitrospiraceae bacterium, assembly GCA_964412455.1. Lineage (GTDB taxonomy): Bacteria > Nitrospirota > UBA9217 > UBA9217 > UBA9217 > JAAXXJ01. The sequence goes on from CAYPOT010000009.1 coordinate 38,755, forward strand.
ATCCTCCGGCCGCCGACGCAGTCGCACATATCGTTCGCGAGCAGCTTGATCTTGGCCGCGCGTTTTATTACATCGGGATGGGAATCGATGAGCGGGAACACGCTTCCGACGTTCAGGAAGTCCGGGGCAGCCAGGAAATACAGGTGCAGGATATGGCTCTGGAGCGTTTCCATGTGCTTCAGCAGGAGCCGCAGTTTCCCCGTTTGCTCCGTGGGAACGATGCCGAAGGCGTTCTCGACCGCCCGGATGCTGGCCAGCGTATGGCCGATGGAGCAGATGCCGCAGATCCTGCCGCAGATCCAGGGAGCGTTCTCCCATTTCTTCCCGACCAGCATCGCCTCGAAGAAGCGCGGCGTCTCCACGACCTCCCAGGTCGCGTCTTCGACCTTTCCGTCTTTGATGGAGATCTTGATGTTGCCGTGGCCTTCCACCCGGGTGAGGTGGCGTATGTCGATGGACTGCGATAGCTTCATTGCTGCCTCTCGGTTGTACGTATATCGTCAGATCTATTTACTGAATATCATGCATTGCGGATTTCGGATTCCGGAATGAAGACCGTTCATACCGTTGTCGTAGGGGCAACCCTATGTGGTTGCCCTCATTCGGCGTTCGGGCGGCCACGCAGGGCCGCCCCTACTGTCTTCCGCATTTCCGAAGCGTGCCCCGCGAACCCGCCGAAGCACTCCAGCCGGTCGAGCATGGTCTCCTCGGAGAACCCGTACTTCTTCATGATCTCTTGCATCTGCTCCACATTGGCGTCCACGGTCGGGCCGCGGCAGCCCCAGCAGCCGAAGCGGCTGTTCGGGCACCAGGAGTCGCACCCGCCGCGGGTGATGGGGCCGAGACAGGGTTCGCCCAGGTCGAAGAGGCAGGTATTCTCGTTCGCCTTGCATTCCATGCAGACGGGATACTTGGGCTGGACGATGGACTTGCCGAGCACTACGTTCGTGACGATCTTCTCGACCTCTTCCTTCTTCACCGGGCAGCCGAAGATCTGGAGATCCACTTTCACGAAGTCCTCGAGCGGCCTTGCGGTGTCGTTGGTCTCGATGGGGTGGGCGCCGTACACCTCTTTTTTCACCCAGGCGGGGTCCTTGAAGCGGTTCTTGAGCTGGTTCACGCCGCCGAAGCAGGCACAGGACCCGAAGGCTACGAGTACCTTGGCCCTTTCCCGTATTGTCTTCAGCCGCTCGATCTCGTCGGCGCGGGTGACGCTCCCCTCCACAAAGGCGATCGCGTAGTCGTCTTTCTCCTCGGTCATGGCCTCACGGAATGTCCGCACGTCGACGAGGGAAAGAAAGTCGAGAAGCGTGGCTTCGTTGTTCACGAGCTGGAGCTGGCAGCCCTCGCAGGACGAGAGCTCGAAGAAAGCGACCTTCGGACGGGGGATGGGAATGCCGAGATAGGTCCGTTGTGTCGGTTCGCTCTTATTCACGATCATCGCTCCTATAAAGCGGCACTATGAGCTTCAGATTTTCTCCAAGAAGCTGTGAATCAAGTCTTTGACACTGACCAACAGTAGGCGCTTCTAAGCGAGACCCTGAGAACGGCTATGATAACTGCGGATACAGCAAGAACTCTAAATATTTTATTTGAGAGTATTACAGAAAAAAGATCCGATGCCAGCGGGCACTATGCCTCATCCTGTTGATCCTGCAATCTTGTCTAATCCTGCTTCTTCAGGATTTTCATCCGCTTCTTCTGTGTCAAAGGTTCAATCTGTGTCCTCAGTGTCCAAAAAACGCAGTTCTGGTTGTATCAAATGGCCTCTTTCAGGTTCAACACGCTCCAGTAATCGAACACCGGACCGGACAGACAGGTATAGGTCGAACCCACGTTGCAGCGGCAGCACTTGCCCATGCCGCAGTGCATTCTCCGTTCGAGGGAAACGAACATCTTTTGCATGGGGATGCCGAGCTCAGCGAGCAACGTGCAGACCGATTTGAACATGATCGGCGGGCCGCAGACGATGGCGAACGTATTGTCGATGAACGAGGCGGAGCGGTCCTTGCTGATGTCCCCGAGGACCCTGGTGGTGAACCCGACCGGGCCGGTCCACGCCGCGTCCGCCTTCTCGACAATGACATGAAGGTCGATGTCGTCTTTTTTCCACATCTCATACTGGTATTTGAACAGGAGTTTCGCCGGGTTCTTGGTGCCGTACACAATGTCCACGTGGTCGAACATGCTCCGGTGTTCCTGCACATGGGCAATGGGCGAACGCAATGGCACCAGTCCGAGCCCCCCGGCGATCAGCAGGATGTTCCCGCCGTGCATGCGCTCCATGGGGAAGCTGGTGCCGAAGGGGCCGCGGATGCCCACGCGCGTTCCCCGCTGGGCGCGCGCGAGGACACCGGTGAGATTTCCCACCACGCGGATGCAGAGCTCGATGTCCTCGTGGTTGCTCGACGAGGACGAGATGGAGAACGGCGCCTCGCCCACCCCGGGGATCTCGAGCATGATGAACTGGCCCGGACTGAAGGAAAAGTGCTTCCGGTCCTCGGCGTCCATGATCCGGACCCGGTAGAGGTTTTCCTGCTCCGTCAGGGCGTATACGCTGGTGATCTCGGCCTTGTAGGTGAACTCGAAGCTGTCGAGGTCGCCCTTCCGGTGGAACTTGTGGCGGTGCGGGGTCACGCTATGGAACGCGAGACGGTGGTCCATATCACTGCTCCTCTCCCCGGACGCTTGCGATCACCTCGGGGACCGTGATGCCGGCAAGACAGGCCTCGCCGCAGCGTCCGCAGCCCACGCAGAGGGACTCTTCATAGGCCTCGACGAACCCGCGGTGCTTGTGATAATAGCGGTACTTGAGCCGGGAACTGCGCTCCGGCCGGAAATTGTGGCCCCCGGCCACCTCGGCGAAGTCCACGACGTTGCAGGAATAGAGCGTTTTGGTCTTCCGCGCCGTTTTCAGGTCCGAGGCCACGGTCTCTTCGACGCCGTAGCAATAGCAGGTGGGGCAGACGTTGGCGCAGGTCCCGCAGCCCAGGCACTTGTCGCCCCACTGCTTCCAGACCGGGGACTGGAACTCCATGTCCAGGATCTTGGTGAGGTCCGTGGTGTCCACGTGCGTCGTGAACAGCTTGTTCTTCTCCGCCACGGTCCTCATGTACTGCAGGTGGTCCGCTTCTTTCGGCGTTTCCGTTTTCAGGTCCTTGCTGATCGCGTAGGCCTCGGCTGACAGGATCTCGATGAAATATTTGTCGCCCATATCAGTGAGGAAGAGGTCGAACCCGTGGAGCACGGTGTCGGCGCCCATGGAACGGCAGAAGCAGAAGGGCTGGGGCCGGCAGTCCATGCCGATGATGAACATGTTCTTCCGCTTGGCGGCATAGTAGGGCATGGGATAGACGGAGCCCATCAGCACCTTGTCGAGCTTGTTGAGGGCGTTGATGTCGCAGGCATGAAGACCGAAGAACACATAGGGCCGGTCGATATGATAGTCTCTGTCCTTGGTCCAGTCCCTGCCGGAGATCTTGAAGGTCGCGAGGTCCTCGCGGAAGGGGAGGAAGTACCGTTTCGCGGGAAGCCTGGTCGCGGTGTAGCCCAGGTCGAGTTTCCGGTAGTCCGCGACCTGCTCGAAGGCGTAAAGGGGCGCGCCGTTCCGGTCCACGCCTGTCCGCACCGGCCCGACGACCGGGTTCTTTTCGGCGAGCAGGTCAAAGAGGGCTTTCATCTCTGTTTTTTCTGCAATGCGGAACAACATGGCCGGTGTCCTTGTGTCGCTGTGACGATGGAGATGGTCCGGAATGACTGTATTGACCTGACCCGGACAAGCCGGAACCAAATATGCCACGAAGTCGCTAAGGCACAAAGAATGCAAAATCTATTAGCCGCAAAGAGGCACAAAAAGCACAAAAAAGCCCATTCCTATTTTTGCGTCTCTTGCGCTTTTTTGCGGCAAAGATTCTTGCCCTTTTGACTAGAATTTGATTCCTTAGTTCCTAAGTATAGCACAGGCAGGCAGGGGGATGCCGGTGATGGTTGCAGGATCATGATTTCAAGGGAAGGATGACGGCGGCAGCGGTCAGGACAGGCTCTGGACGAGATCGTAGAGGACCGGATAATCTCCGCGCGCGTTTCCGGTCTCCGACCGGAGCAGCCGGAGCGCCTCGGGAACGTACTTCAGGAAGTACTTCTTGCCCTTCTCGACAGAAAGGAACCCGTAGGCGCCGAGGGCCTGCATGTGGCGCTGGAGGCGGCAGGGGAGGAGCGTGTCAAGGAACGCGATCTCATCGAACTCCCGGGCCTCCTTGTTCATCCCCTCAATATAGTGCGCGACCAGCCGTTCACGCATGGTGTCGTCAAGCCGGTGGTAGGGGTCCCAGAGGATGGACGCGATATCGTAGGCAGGCGGGGCCATGCGCGCGCCCTGGAAATCGATAACATGAGGAGCGCCCCGCCGGACCATGATGTTCTGGCTCTGGAAGTCGCGATGAATGATCACCGGCAGGAAGGAATTGACGGTCTTCGCGAGAAGGTGGAGTTCCTCGTCCAGGGCCTTGCGATCGGAGATCTTCGCTTTTCGCAGACCCGTGACGAACCGTTCAAGAAAATAGGACGTCTCCCATCTCAGGTGGTCGTAGTCGAATATTCGCGACGCCAGGATCGGGCAGTCGACCACATGTTCCGAGGCCCGGCTGTGGAGCTTGACCAGGATGTCGAGAACGCGGCGATACAGTGCCTCGACCACCTCGGCATCGTGAGGAAATCTGAGGTAGGAGTGCAGGGAAAGGTCGCCGAGGTCCTCGAAGAGCGCCCGCCTGCCCGGCTCATCCGTTCCGAGCAGCTGCGGGACCGGGATCCCCTGGGCATGGAAGAACTTGGCGTAAAGGAGATGGCGCTCATAGTCGGGGTCGTCGCGTTTGCACTCCATCATGACCGCCGTCATTTCGCCTTTCAGCACGCGGAAATACCGGCGGTCCGAACCGCCGAGGCCGATGAGGACCGCTTTCGCGATGCTTCCCTTTCCCGCAGCCGGCGCTTCGAAGAAGGAGAAAAGGGGGCCTGCGAGGCCGACGTCCTTTCTCATCGCCGCCTGCGTCGATGGCTGCATCTCGACCTCCGTGAGCGGGAGCTCATAGCCGGGCCCGATGATGCAGTTCTCGTGGGCGCCCGTGACCTCCGCGCCCGGCATGACGACGCAGTTCCGGAGGCGGCTGCCGCCCCGTACGGAACTGTTCTGTTCGATCACGGCATAGCCGTCCACGTCGATCTCGCCGACCCGCGCCGAGTGGGAGCAAAAGACCGTTTCACCGATCATCCCGAGCGTGTCAAGGACGGCGGCGGTGTAGCTCGCGGGCGTGCCGATATCGCTCCAGTAGGAGCCGGTGAAGTCCAGGGTCTTCACCTTGTAGCCGGCCTTCGACGCTGCGATCCATGCTTCCGTGGCGTGGGAGACACCGGGTGACAGGAACCGGAGGATGTCGGGCGAATAGACCGCGACGCCGGTGTAGGCGACCTTCCTCGCGATGCGCGCCGGATCGGGCCGCGAGGCGCCGGGATTCTCCACGTCGATCACGCAGTCATTATCGTCGATGACGACATTGCTCAGGTCGGGATGCCGGTGGGTCACGAGCGTGGCGATGTTGCCCGAGGCGAAATGGTCCTCCACGAGCTTGTTGAACGAGATGTCCAGCAGGATGTCCGCGTTATGGACGATAAAATGTCCGCCGGCGAGAAATGATTCGGCGTTCTTGAGCGCGCCGCCGGTGCCCAGAATGGTATTTTCCTGAAAGAACGTGACCTGATCCGCATAGGGCGAGCCCTGGAACCATTCGCGGATCATCTCCGGCTTGTGATGGAGGTTGACGCCGATCTGCCCCTCGCAGATGGAGGTGAGCTTTCCGAGGATTATCCCGATGAGGGGCCTGCCGAGAAGCGGCAGCAGCGGCTTCGGGATGTGGTTCGTGACCGGCCTGAGCCGTTCGCCGAGGCCGGCCGCGGGGAGGAATATGTTAAGAGGTATTTTCGGCATAGGTCTTTACTTCAGGAGACAGGAGCCAGGAGTCAGGAGTCCAGAAGAAAAGCGGGTACCGGCCTTCCTCCTGCATTCAGAATCTCGATTACGTATGATTGTTCAGTAAAAAAAGTCGTCATACCCGCGAAAGCGGGTATCCAGGGAGCAAGAATATGCTAGAGAATACTGGATTCCCGTTTACACGGGAATGACGGAATATACAAGAAGTCGACTTTTTTTGCGAGTTCATCACGTATACAATAAGTATTTTTTCCTGATCTTCTCGAACTCCTTCAGCTCGTCCTTCCACCACACTTCCATGTCCCTGATGTCCTTCCAGGATTCGATGTCCGTCCGGAGCTGCCCGCTGCCGGCAAGGATATCGATCGGCATCTTTATCTCTTCATATTCATAGGGAGGTTGTTTCCAGGCGAAGTCCCTCGGCCAGGTATTATGGACCGCCTTCAGGATGGCAACGCCGGTCTTGAAGGGCTTGAACTTTTCCCGGTCCGTTACGTGGATCTGGGCGCCGCCGCAGAGGATGCCTGTGTGCTTCTGAAAGGTCGGCTCGAAAAAAAGCGGACGGAACATCACGCCGGGAAGCTTGAACTCCCGGAGCTGGTCCACAAGGGTCTGCGGGTGGATGAAGGGAGCGCCGAAGATCTCGAAGGGGCGCGTCGTGCCGCGACCTTCGGACAGGTTCGTTCCCTCCAGGAGGCACATCCCGGGATAGACGAGCGCCGCGTCCAACGTCGGCATGTTGGGCGAAGGCATGACCCAGGGGAGCAGGGTCTGGTCGAACCATGACTTCCGCTTCCAGCCCTGCATGGGGACCACGCGGTAGTGGATGCCGGGATGGAAGGTGTCCTCAAGGTAATGACCGATCTCCCCGATGGTCATGCCGTGCCGGACGGGGAGCGGTCTGAGGCCGACAAAGGAATGGTAGCCCTGCCGCAGGACCGGTCCTTCGGTGATATGCCCGCCGATGGGGTTCGGCCGATCCAGAACAACGACCGTTTTCCCCGCCTCGCGGCAGGCCTGCATGCAGAGGTCGAGGGTCCAGATGAAGGTGTAATAGCGGGTGCCCACGTCCTGGAGGTCGATGGCCAGGACGTCGATGTTCTCGAGCATGGCGGCAGTTGGTTTGCGTACGGACCCATAAAGGCTGGCGACCGGCAGGTCCGTGGCCGTATCGCGGAAGCCCTCCCATTCGACCATATTGTCCTGGGTCTGGCCGTAGATCCCGTGCTGCGGGCCGAAGAGTGCGGCGAGCCGGAACTTCTTCGAGCGGCGGAAAACGTCCACTGCGTGCCCGATCTTCCGGTCCACACTGGCGGGATGCGCCACGAGACCGACGCGCGCGCCTTTCAGGTCCCTGGGCCAGAGCTTCTCGACGAGGTCGAGGCCGGTGAGTGTTGCTTTCTTGACGGCCATGAGCGGATTATAGGTTGGATCAGTCCGGATGGCAACAGAAATTTCCCCGCCCGGTTGAAAAAAGCGGAAGTATCCTCTATAATGCCGCCATGATATACAAGGTTGTGGAGACGTGCACCGTCACGGACGTCGAGATCGAACGCATTCTGAACGAGTGGACCGGGCGGGGGTACTCGTTCGCCAGCATTCAATTCGTCAGCACCGAGGCTTCGCGCAGGCCGGGGATGGCCTTTGTCTTCTTCACGCAACGGGAAGAGGGCGATCCCGCGGGCACGGCAGGGAGGACGGCCACGTGACCGTTCACCCTGTTCTCACTGCGTTTTGACAGGACATGCGGCACCTTCCTCTTGCCAAGAGCGGGGGAAGTATCGTATACTGTGCATGCCTTGTTTCTCCCTTCTCCGTTCAGGGAGCATCTCGCACAGGGACGTAATTTCGCCCGCGCCGGTATGGCGGAAGTAAAGGACATCTTATCTATGAAACGAAGTACGATCGCTCTCGCTCTTATCTTGTCGCTGCTGTCCCTTGCCGCCGTGGGCTTCAATGGCTGCGGGAAAGGGAACACCATCACCTCGATCACCGTGACGCCGGCAGCGCCGTTCATTGTCAAGGACACGGCGCTGCAGCTTTCCGTTACCGCTCATTTCTCCGACGGGATGACTTTGTCCTCGTGGACCCAGGTAACATGGCAATCATCGGACACCGCTGTCGCGACCGTCAGCGGCGCCGGGCTTGTCACCGCGGGTACAGCTACAACAGGTACGGTCGTTATCACGGCGATCGATAAAGCCCACCCGGAGATCACGGCCAGCGTTACTGCCACCATTGTTGATCTTACTTCTATAGAAATAAAGCCATTGAGTGCGGATGCATTCATCAGCGCCGGGACATCAACGCAATTTACCGCAACGGGGACGTACTCAGCCGGGACTACCGGGCCGTCAAACCTGACGGAGTTGGTCTCCTGGGCTTCGTCGAGCACCAATATCGCGGTGATCAGCAATGTTACGGAATCGAAGGGGATCGCCACTGCAGGAACAACGACAGGAACAACGACGATCACGGCAAAAGTTTTGGCGACAAGCATAACGGGAACACCCATAATAGGAACCGAGACATTGACAGTCGTTCCCTAGGAGCGTTCCGCTGCGGCAGGTGATCCATGAACGTCCTCATCATCCAGAACGTGACGTCCGAGGGTCCCGGCACCATCGCGGACCACCTACATACGACGAATACTCCCTTTACCTGCATCGACCTCGAACAAGGTCAATCCCTCCCGCCTATCGACGCATTCACCCACCTCACTATCATGGGCGGTCCCATGGCGGTCTATGAGATGGACCGCACGCCCTACCTCAAGGACGAGGCTGCTTTCATCGAGAAGGCGATCAAAGCGGGCACGCATGTGCTCGGCGTCTGCCTGGGAGCGCAGCTGCTCGCCCATGTCCTCGGCGCCCGCGTCTATCCCGGCGGCACGCAAGAGGTCGGCTGGGGAGAGGTGACGCTCACCGGCGAGGGCATGGGGGACCGGTGCATGCGGTACCTCGCTGTTGACGGAAGGAATATCTCGCAGGTCTTCCAGTGGCATGGTGACACCTTCGACCTGCCCGAGGGCGCGGTGAGGCTCGCGTCATCGGACGTCTATCCAAACCAGGCATTTCGTTATGGCGACCGCGTCTACGCGCTCCAGTTCCACATCGAGGTCACGCCGGCTATCGTGAGCGGCTGGCTCAGGAATGAACAAGGGATCGATCTTCCCGTGATCGACAAACGGTCGCAGGAGATCTACGGCCCTTATCGCGAACGGGCAGAGGGTTTTTACAAGAGTTTTTTCCAGTAGACCGCCTGCGCGCAATTCCCTGTCCGTCATCGCGCCGATTGCATTCACACTATTATTTGGCGGATATTGTTTTGTTTGACAGCGCCGGGATTAGTTGCTATACTTTTAAAACCGTTAAGGGATTATCGGTGAGACCAATTCGGCGATCATAAGGAGGAGAAGATGAAAAGCATCAAATGGCTCTTTGCAGGTGTGCTGCTTCTGGGTATTTCGTTCGTCCTTGCGGCATGCGGAGGAGGCGGAGGTGGAGGAAGCGCCCCACCGGCGACGTACACCATTTCGGGCGTGGTAAGCGGCGCCACCACGACGGGGGTGACGATCAACCTGACCGGCGCGTCAACGGCGACTACGACCACCGCTACGGACGGGAGCTACAGTTTCACGGGGCTCGCGAACGGTAGTTATACGGTGACACCATCCAAGTCCTTGTTTACCTTCAATCCAACAAGTTTGGCTGTAAGCGTGAGCGGTGCGAACGTGACCGGCAGGAACTTTACGGCCATATCCAACCCAACTGGTATAACCTACAGCATTTCCGGTACGGTAAGCGGGGCCAGCGGTGTGACGATCAACCTGAGCGGCGACAACACCGGATCCGTGGTAACGGGCGGGACATACACTTTCTCCGGCCTTGTGGCAGGGAGCTACACGGTGACACCTTCCCTCTCCGGTTATACATTCAGCCCCACAAATAGAGCCATAACGTTGTCAGCGGATTCAACGGCGAATGATTTCGTTGCGATGGCGATACCGGTGGCCTACAGCATCTCCGGCAATGTCAGCGGCACAACGGGCGTGACAATCACTGTGACCGGCGGCACGGCCAATACGGGCGCCATCACTGACGGTTCTGGCAACTACACCGTCACGGGCCTCTATGACGGAAACTACACGGTCACGCCGTCCAAGACGGGATTTACGTTCAACCCAATTAGTACCGCCGTACCCATTAGCGGTGCGAACGTGACCGGCAAGAACTTTACGGCTACGGCCAATACCGCGCCCACCTACACCCTTTCCGGCGCGGTAAGCGGTCCTTATTTCGAGGGCGTGACGATCACGATGACCGGTGACGGGACCGGGACGACGACCACCAACGCGAGCGGAAATTACAGCTTTGCGAACCTGCCGGCGGGGACGTATACCCTTACCCCGTCTCTGGCGGGCTACACCTACAGCCCTGCCGCTCCGGCGGTTGCTGTCAGCGCAAACACGGTACAGAACTTCACTGCTTCGTCAGCGGTAGTTTCCTATAGCATCTCCGGCACGGTGAGCGAGACCACCGCGAAGACCGGCCGTATCTATATCCAGGCGTACTGGAGCACCTGCCCGGATTGCGGTCCCGTCGCGGGAACGAGCCTTGCCTCCGCGGGGACGTACACGATCAGAGGCCTCCAGTCCGGAGACTATGTGGTGGTTGCGGGAATGGATTATATGGACACGGGAGCAATAAATGCCACTAACCCGGCTGGGGGTCCGGTTGCGGCTACTATTGCATCGGCCAATCTTGCCGGTGTCAACATTACTGTCGCCGACCGGACGCTCCCTGCGCCGGTAACCCCGACCGGGCTGATGATCTTTCCGTCAAGCGGCGCGGCATTTGTTGTCTGGGATACGCCTTGGAATGCTAACTACGAAGAGATCGCTACATCGTATAAGATTTACTGGGGCACGGACACTGCCGCATCGAACGGCGGTACCATAACCGTCGCCGCGCGTGACGATGCCCACTATCTCCAGGCCGGCCTCACCAACGGTGCCATGTATTACAAGATAACCGCGCTGGTGGACGCCACGGAAAGCACGGCGTCTACGGTAGTAGCGGTGACCATCGGCGCCACGACCGGAGCCAACACCGTGTCCGGCACGGTCACTTTCCCCGGAACGGCCACGGGACCGATGGTGGTCGGCGTATACAGCGATACCATCGGTATTTATTTCACCACCATCGCGAGTCCCGTGAGCCCCCAGTCGTACAGCGTTGCCGGGGTCACTGACGGGAGCTACGATGTTTTCGCCGTCATTGACATGAACAGCAACGGAGTGTTTGGCAGCGGGGATATAGGCAGCACGGAGGACAATCCGGTTACGGTGAGCGGCAACACCAACACAACGAAGAACCTCACCCTCTCCTCGGCCAGCGCGAGCGCCAAAGTCACCACGGACCACCAGTTCGATGGGACGAACCACAACTACCAGGTCCAGTCCGAAGTGGAGGATGGGGTCAAACGCGCTGTTGCCGTGACGCTGGTCTCGGGTCTGAACGTGGCCGTGCCGTCCGACATGGGCAAGGAATGGAACTTCCAGATGAATCAGTGGCTTGGCGCCACAAGCCCGACCGTGGGGGATAGCTATGTATTCAAGGTGACCTACTCCGACGCGACCACTGAGACCCTATCGGGCAGCGTGACCGCGGTGCTCGGAACGACTGCTATGGCGCAGAACCTGGCAGCCGTGACAGATGGGACGGGTGGCAGCAGCGCTTCGGTTCCGTTGTTCACCTGGGCCGCGCCCGCATCTCCCCCGGCGACCTACACTTATAGAGTGAATCTCTATGGCAATGACGCTAACTGGTGGTACCCGCAGGATAACGGTCTGCCGAGCACGACGACTCCGCTTCAAGTGCTGTATAATGCGGATGGCCGGGCTTCCAAAGCAAGCCTGACGCAGGGGACCACGTACACCTGGCAAGTTAAAGTTCAAGACGCCGCTAGGAATAGCGCGACGCGTCAAGCCACCTACAGTTATTAGCGAATCTGTGATAAAGCCGTAAATATAAAAGGGGCCTTCGGGCCCCTTTTTTTTGGTATGCCAGGCATGACGCTCTGTACTTCGATACAGGCCGGTCAGGTGTGGCGCCTGACTGGCGACTTGGAGGTGCAAATCCTCTACGGACCTTGATGGGAGGAACCGTTAGCCGAACAGCAAGGGTGTCCGGGGCGACCCGGAATCTGAAGGAAGCTGTAAGCAAAGTCCCGGCCTGACGAACAGAAATCGCCTATCCGCCCATTGCACAGCGGACCTTAAAGCTATGCGGGGGAGGTCATTGACATCCTGCTCGCCGGTCCGTATACTGCTTTCGGAAAGGCGGTATAGCGCGCTGCCGGTGCCTGATGAAGATCGACAATGACAGGATGCACAAAGTATTCGCAGCTCTTCTATTCATAGCGGGGAGCATGCTCGCCGCCATGGCCGCGCCTGTACCGGTCTGCCATGCGCAGACATCGGCGTACCGCCTGGTCGGAACGGTCGAGAGCGGGCCGTTCACCGGCGCGGTGCTGGACGACTCCACGGACGGCCAGACCTTTTACCGGTTGAACGAGAAACTGGCTGACGAATCGCGGATCGTGAAAGTGAAGAGCGATCATGTCGTCCTGAAATGGCCGGACGGCGCAACGACCGAGCTTTACGTATCACAGGGAAGTGCGGTCAGTGCGGCCGGAGCTGCGCAACCGCGATCAACGCCGGACGTTCGGAACAGAGTGAAGCCTGTTCAGCCGCCATCGGTCCGTCCGGAGCCGAGCCCGGGCGGCGACGCCTTGGAGGAAAGACGCGCAAGGATAGAGCAAAACCGCAGGGATCTGGATGCCAGGTTTGACAAGCAGAAAGGCCCGAGACAGGGAAGCAGCAGAAAGAGGAGCCGCTCCTCCGGCACAGACGAGGGGGACTGACGACGCCTTGTGCGGCAAGCAAAAAACACCCGTTTTTCCATGATGTTCCGCACCAAAAAAATTGACAATGCAGGAGCATGAGAGTATAATTTTTCAGGTGGCTTATTATGAAGGAAGGCAGCAAACTATACACATTGGCCCTGCTCGCGCTCCTGACGCTGTCGGCGTACCTGCTTGCCGATACGGTGGACGCCATGATCGGCAGAAGCCTTGACGCGTCCGCGAAGGTTTCGACGCCGGTCAACCAGGAGCGGGCGGGCATCGAGCCGCGCAAGGAACTATCCGATTATTCTTCGATCCTGGAGCGGGGGCTGTTCGGCGACGGCAAAGGGCCCTCGAGCGGTCCCGCGGCGGCGGAAACGTACACCACCCATACCCTCATCGGCACGGTCGAGGGCGACAGCTTTGCCGGCGCCGTGCTTGCCGATGCGGCGAACCTGCAGGCCTTCTACCGCCGGGGCCAGAAACTGCCCGACGGCGCTCAACTCGTCAAGGTGAACCGCGACCATGTCTCGCTCAAGCGGCCCGACGGCGTGATCGTCGAGATCCAGCTCGTCGACGATACGAAGATCGTGAACATTGCGAAGGCGGTCCCGGACAGCGGCGTCAGGAAACTATCCGAGGGCAAGTACGTGGTCGATCAGCGCGAGGTCGCGTCCAGCACGGAGAACCTGAGCCAGCTCCTGACGCAGGCCCGCGCCCTTCCTTTTATCGAACAGGGAAAGACCGTGGGGTTCCGCATCAGCGAGATCGTACCCGGCAGCCTTTACGAGAAGATCGGACTGGTGAACGGCGACGTCATCCAGCGGGTGAACTCGCAGGATGTGGACGATCCGGGCAAATTTTTCCAGATGTATCAGGGGCTGAAGGACGAGAGGCAGGTTTCCATCGATCTGCTCAGGAACGGCCAGCGGCAGACCGTGAACTACGATATCCGGTAATAACTGCCGAAACGGGGAACAGAACGACCGTTTCTTTCCTGCTCCCCTGCTCCCCGGTCCTGATCTTCCAGCAGTTTCAGTAATTACGGAGGCCCATTACGTGAAAATGATCCCGGCCCTGCTCCTCGCAGGGCTTCTTAGCATTAGTGTGACCTACGCGCAGGCCCCCGATCCCCCGGCGGCCGACCAGCAGGACCTTCCGAAGATCACCCGGACCAGGGATGATTATATCACGCTGAACTTTTCGAACATCGACATCGCCGCGCTGGTGAAGGTCATGAGCGAATTCACGCGCAAGAACTTCATTCTCGACGAAAAGGTCGCCGGGAAGGTGACGCTGATGACACCGACCAAGATATCACCGGAGGAGGCTTACCAGATATTTCTCTCGGCGCTTGAGATCAAGGGTTTCACCGCCGTGGAGGACGGCAGTATCATCCGTATCGTTCCCACTGCCCAGGCCCGGCAGAGCGGCCTCAGGGTGATGCTGGAAGGTGATATGCAGGGCGAGGGCTACGTCACCAAGATCATCCGCCTGTCCTATGTGAACCCCCAGGAGCTCGTCCGGACGCTTACGCCGCTCATCACCAGGGACGGCAACCTCATCGCCTCTCCCTCCACGAATTCGCTCATTATCACCGACTCCGTGTCCGCCATCAGGAAGATCGAGCAGCTGGTCGCCGCCCTGGACGTCCAGACCCCCACGGGCCAGGGCAAGATCAATGTGTATTACCTCAAACACGCGAGCGCGGAGGACATCTCCAAGGTGATGCAGGCGCTGGTGTCCCGGCTGCCGGTGCCGCCGCCGGGCGGCGCGGCCCAGCCCGCGGGCCCGGCAACGATCCTGGAGGGCGCGGTCACCATCACCGCGGACAAGCTTACCAACTCGCTTATTGTCGTCGCCTCGCCCATCGACTACGAGACCATGAAGGACGTTATACAGAAGCTCGATATACGGCGGCGGCAGGTGTACGTCGAGGCCGCCATCGTCGAGATGGGGCTCTCCAAATCGCGCGAGCTGGGATTCGAGTTCCAGGCGGCGAACCTCAACAAGCTCGAGGGAAGCAACCAGACCAGCATCATTGGCGGCACGAACTTCGGCAATATCGCTACTGCGGCAAGCGGCCCGGTAGGCCTCGCGATGCTGCCCGGATTGAACGTAGGCGCCGTGAAGGGTACCTTCACGTACGATGGCCGGCAATTCCTGAACATCGGCGCGCTGCTGCACGCTCTCCAGTCCGACGGTGATGTGAACGTGCTGTCCACGCCCAACATCCTGACGAGCGACAACCAGAAGGCAGAGATCATGGTGGGCGAGAACGTGCCGTTCAAGACCGGCCAGTCCCAGAACGCGGCGACAGGCGGCAGTTCGATCCTGACCACCATCGAGCGGAAGGACGTGGGCATCAGCCTCAAGATCACGCCCCAGATCACCTCCGAGGACAACGTGCGGCTCGAGATATACCAGGAGATATCGAACGTGGTCGAGAGCGCGACGCCTAACGCCGACGGCCCCACCACGAGCAAGCGCTCGGCGAGCACCACGGTGGTGATCAAGGACCGTGAGACCATGATCATCGGCGGACTGATCCGCGACAACGTGACCACATCGGAGCGCAAGGTGCCGTTCCTGGGAGACATCCCTCTTCTCGGCTGGCTCTTCAAGTATAAGAGCACCAGGGTCGAGAAGGTCAATCTCATGATCTTCATCACGCCCTACATCATCAAAAACGAACAGGATGCCGCCGAGATCACGCGCCGGCAGAACGCGACACAGGAGGACTTCCGGAAGGACCAGCGCTTCGAGAAGAAGGGCATGGAGCCGGTCATGCCTGCACCTGATAAGCAGGACAGGGAAAAGAAGGATGCCGAAAAGAAGGCCCTCGTGACGCCGCCGGCGGCGGAACAACCGGTCGCTGTTGAAAGTGCGCCTGTCCCTGCGCCGAAAGCGGCGGAGGCCGGGAAAGAGGAGCCCGCCGCGACATCTGCTTCCCCCGCTTCTGCGGAACAGCCGGCAGCGCCTGCCGGGAATATCCCTGTCCCTGCCGAGGGCGCGCGGTGAGACGCCTGCTCGGCGAGATACTCGTTGAGTCAGGACTTTCCCCCGAACGGCTCAATAAGACCCTTGAACTCCAGAAAAAACGGGGTGGCCGCATCGGCACGCTCCTCATGCGGCTGAACTTCGCCACCGAGGCCGAGGTGCTCACGGCCCTGGGCGCCCAGCTCGGCCTTCCCTTCCAGCCAACGATCGGCGAGCTCGACCGCGAGCTTGCTCTCAAACTTCCCATCACCTACGCCAAGAAAGCCGTTGTCATTCCCCTTCGCCGGGAGGACGGGACCGTCCTCGCCGCGACGGCGGAGCCGCTCCTCCTGTCCACGGTGGACGACCTTGCCGTGCTGTTCGCTTCGCCTGTCGAACTTTGCCTCGCTCCGTCCGATGCGATCCTTGACAATCTGAACCGGCTGCACAGCGAGGGGCTGAACAAGGCCGAGGACACGGCGCAGGAAATGGAGGAGGAAGACCTGTCGTTCCTGGCCGCGGAGCTCGAAGAGCCTACGGACCTTCTTGAGGCGACCGACGACGCGCCGATCATCCGGCTCGTGAACTCGCTCCTGTCCCAGGCCATTCGCGAGCGGGCCAGTGATATTCACATCGAACCGTTCGAGAAGGAGGTCGTGGCGCGGTTCCGCATCGACGGCATCCTGTACAACATCCTGACCATCCAGAAGCGCTTCCAGGTCAGCATCGCCTCGCGCGTCAAGATCATGTCGGGGCTGAATATCGCCGAGAAACGGCTGCCCCAGGACGGCGGCATGCGGATCAAGATCGGCGGCAAGGACGTGGACATCCGCGTTTCCATCGTGCCCACGGCCTTCGGCGAGCGCATCGTGCTGCGCCTCCTGTATCGGGAAAGCGCGCTCCTGCCGCTGGACCAGATCGGTTTCACCGGCGAGACCCTCCGGCGGTTCGAAGAGTTCATCACCAAGCCGCACGGCATCATCCTCGTCACCGGTCCGACCGGCAGCGGCAAGACCACGACGCTCTATGGCGCGCTCTCCAAGATCAACTCGCCGGACAAGAACATCATCACCATTGAAGATCCCGTGGAATACCAGCTCAAGGGCATCGGCCAGATCCAGGTGAACGCCAAGATCCAGCTGACCTTCGCCGCCGGCCTCCGGTCCGTGCTGCGCCAGGACCCGGACGTGATCCTCGTGGGCGAGATACGGGACTCCGAGACCGCCGAGATCGCGATCCAGGCGGCGCTCACCGGTCACCTCGTCTTCTCCACGCTCCACACGAACGACGCGGCCGGGTCCATAACGCGCCTCCTGGACATGAAGGTCGAACCGTTCCTTATTTCCTCATCGGTCATGGCCATTCTGGCCCAGCGGCTGGTGCGCGTGCTCTGTACGCAATGCCGCGAGATCTATGAGCTGACGCCGCTGGAGATGAAGGAGCTCGAGGTCGTCCCGACCGGCCAGAACCCCATGGCGTACCGCGCCAAGGGATGTCCGGTGTGCTTTCAGACCGGGTATCTGGGACGGTCCGCCATATATGAACTGCTGGAGATCGACGACGAGGTCCGCCAGCTCATCATGAAGAACGCCGACGCGTCGACGATCAAGGCCCTGGCGGTGAAGAAGGGGATGACGACCCTCCGCCAGGACGGCGCCGACAAGGTGCTGAAAGGCATCACGTCGGTGGACGAGGTCGTGCGGGTGACGCAGAAAGAAACGCAATAATAAGCGCCAAATGACAAGAATCAAATCACAAATAAATTTCAATTTTCAAACGCCAAATTCCAACCGTTTGGGATATTGATATTTGAATTTTGGAGCTTATTTGAGATTTGCTATTTGTAATTTGGAGCTTGTACCAATCCATGCCCATCTACGAATACAAAGGCGTCAACGCAATCGGCAAGAGCATCTCCGGCG
Organism: uncultured Nitrospiraceae bacterium; assembly: GCA_964412455.1. GTDB lineage: Bacteria > Nitrospirota > UBA9217 > UBA9217 > UBA9217 > JAAXXJ01. The sequence goes on from CAYPOT010000009.1 coordinate 56,548, forward strand.
TCCTGGACGGCGAGAGCCTGAAGACCGTGAAGGCGAAGCTCAGGAAGGACGGCATCGTCGTTCTTGAGGTCCGTGAGGGCAGCGCGGTGCGGGCGGCGCGCTCACGGGAGTTCCACTTCGGCGGGGGAAGGGTCAAGGCCGGTGACCTCGCCAATGCCACGCGCCAGCTTGCCACGCTCCTTTCGGCCGGCCTCCCGCTCATGGAGGCGCTGAACGTGCTTGTGGACCAGGAGGAGGGCCAGGCGCTCAAAGGAGCGCTCGCGTCGGTGCGCGATTCGGTGCGCGGCGGATCCTCCCTCGCCGACGCCCTCAAGACGAACGCAAAGGTCTTCTCCCCGCTCTATGGGAACATGGTGACGGCCGGCGAGGCGAGCGGGACCCTCGAGATCACGCTGGACCGGCTCGCCGATTTTCTCGAGGAGCAGGTCCGTTTCCAGGGCAGGCTCACGGCGGCGCTGGCGTATCCCGCGCTCATGACCGTCATCGGCATCGGCGTTCTGTTCTTCCTGTTCAGCTTTGTCCTGCCCCGGGTCGTCGGGATGTTCGAGGATATGCGGCAGCAGCTCCCGTTCATTACCGTGGTCCTTCTGGCGGTGGTGCGGGTCCTGTCGGGATTCTGGTGGCTGATCCTGCTTACGGTGGGTGGCGCGGGTTGGTACGTGCAGCGGTATTTCAGCACGGCCGCGGGCAAGGTGAACCTGGACGGTTGGCTGCTACGCATGCCGGTGTTCGGGACGCTCATCCGGATGATCGCCGTGTCGCGGTTCACCCGGACCCTGGGGACGCTGCTGCAGAGCGGGGTGCCGACGCTCACGGCGCTGGACATCGTGCAGAACGTCATCGGGAACACGGTGCTTGCCGAGGCGGTCCGGAAGGCGCGCGAGAACGTGCGCGAGGGCGAATCCATCGCCGATCCCCTGCGGCGGAGCCGCCTCTTCCCGCCCGTGGTGGTCCAGATGATCTCGGTCGGTGAAAAGAGCGGCGAACTGGAAAAAATGCTCCTTAAAGTGTCGGATTCCTTCGACCGGACCGTGGAGTCGCGCATCGCCGCACTGATGTCCCTCGTGGAACCGGCGATCATCCTGGTGATGGGGCTCATTATCGGATTCATCGTCATCGCCATCCTGCTGCCGATCCTGCAGATGAGCTCGGCGGTGAGATAAGTCGATTGCGGATTGCGGAGTGCGGAACGAGAACAGCCGATCCTGCGGTAAACCGTAGGGGCAACCCCATGTGGTTGCCCCCGGGCGGGCGGCCACGCAGGACCGCCCCTACGAATAGGGTTTCACCCGTGTCCATCTGTCGTTACTAAGGTTGTCAGGAGGTTCTTCATGAAAAACCAGAAAGGTTTCACCCTCATCGAGATCATGGTCGTGGTGATCATTCTCGGGCTCCTGGCGGGTCTCGTCCTGCCGAAGATCCTCGGCCGCGAGGAAGAGGCGCGTGTCAGCTCTGCCAGGCTGCAGATCAAGTCCCTGGAGAACGCCCTCGACGGGTACAAGCTGGACAATGGTTTCTATCCGACGACGGACCAGGGGCTCGAGGCGCTCATCAAAAAACCGGAGGCCGGCCGAATTCCGAACAAGTGGCGCGAGGGAGGATACCTGAAGCCGGCGCGCATTCCCAAGGACCCCTGGGGCATTGACTTCCACTACTATTCCCCCGGCAACGAGAACCGTGAGTACGAGATCATTTCGTACGGTCCCGACGGCGAGCCGGGCGGCGAGGGCAAGAGCGCCGATGTTGAGAGCTGGAAGATAGAATAAAGAAATGGGGATTGCGGATGGTTCGACGGGGCTCACCATCATGAGTGTGTCGACTGATTGCGGATTGCGGAATGCCCCCTCACCCTGCCCTCTCCCCTCAGGGGAGAGGATTAAGGTGAGGGGTGGTGTTTCTTCCGGCTTCACGCTCATCGAGCTGGCGATGGTGATCGTGGTGCTGGGTGTCATGATCTCGCTCGTGATCCCGACCCTGGGCGAGATGACCGGGGCGAACCTGAAACGGAGCGCCCGGCACCTGACCGGCATGATCCGTTTCCTGCGGGACGAGGCCGAGGCGAAAAAAACCGTGTACCGGCTCCGGTTCGATGTCACCGGCGGACACTACTGGGCCGAGACCCTGACCGTGACCTCTGACCGGACCGCCGAGTTCAAACGGCTGTCGTCGGCCATTTCCACAGAAGGGAGCCTTTCGGGCAATACCACGTTCAAGGACGTCAAAGCCGGGAGCCATCCAGACGACCCGTATATCCTGTTCACCCCCGACGGCTGGGTGGAGAAGACCTTCATCCACCTGCGGGACGGCAATGGGAAGGATTTCACACTCCTCGTCCAGCCGCTCACCGGAGAAACCGAGCTCCGCGAGGGAGAGGTGGAGGAGAGATGAGGCATTGCGGATTGCGAATTGCGGATTGCGAATTGCAAAAGACGGATTTAAATCCACAATCCGCAATTCGCAATCCGCAATTAAATGGTTTTACCCTCCTTGAAGTGATGCTGGCGGTGGCGATCTTGTCCCTCGTGGTCGTTTCGCTGATGGGACTGAGCAGCCGAAGCACGCAGGATGTGATGCTTGCCGAACACATCACGACGGCGACGCTTCTGGCGAAGCGGGTCATGACCGAGACGCTCTTGATCCGCATCCAGCTTCCCCGGGAGGATGAGGGCGAGTTCGAAGAGGAGGAGTTCGGGGACTATGCCTGGAAGATGATCGTCGCTCCCACACCGGTGCCGCTTATCATGGAGGTGCGGGTGGCGGTCCTCTGGAAGGAAGGGGAGCGGGAAGAGAAAGTTGAGCTGGTGAGCTATGAATAGGACCAGTTCGGAGTTCGGAGTTCGGAGTGCGGAATGGAACAACAGGTGCTCTGGCGATCATGATCATACTCCGCAATCCGCAATCCGCAATCCGCACTCGAGTGGCTTCACGCTTCTCGAAGTGCTCCTGGCGCTGTCGATCCTGGCGGTCATCGCGACCACGATCTACAGCAGCTTTTCGACCGCTGGAAGGAATGTGGAGAGCGCCGAAGAAGTCCGTGACGGGACGGACCGGGCGCGGACCCTGCTTGCCCGGCTGACAAACGACATTGCGAACGCTTACGTCGGAATGAGCGGGACTTTCCTTTACGGCAAGAAGGTCGAGACGGAGGAGGACAAACTGCGTTTCGACAGCATCTATCTCACGACGCTGACGAACTGGCGGAAGCCGGACTCGAAAGAGATGGAGCTCTGGGAAGTCGGATATTTCTTCCAGGAGAGGCCCGACGGCAGCGGCCGCGTTCTGATGCGCAAGGAAAAGCGGGAGCTATCCAGCGACGTTCCTCCCCGCGAGGGCGGCATTGACTACGAGTTAACGGATACTGTTGCGGGTCTTCAACTTCGATATTCCTCTGACGGCGCGAAGTGGACCGATGAGTGGACCCAGGGTGGTCTGCCCAAGGCAGTGGACATCGTCCTGACCCTTGATGACGGCAGGGTCTACGCGACGAAGGTCGACATCGGGCATCAATAAAAAGAAAGTGCGGAGTGCGCGTAGACATGACCCTCACCCCTGCCCCTCTCCCCTGGAGGGAGAGGGAAAAAGGGAGAGGGGGGCTTTTTCAATGCGGAGTGCGGAAGGACGAAATATAAGCAATAACAACCGCGGGGTAGCGCTTCTGATCGCGCTGCTGGTCACGACGCTGCTCATGGCGCTCATTGTCGAGTTTGCCTACGGGACGCGGGTGAGCCTCCGCGCGGCGGTGAATTTCCGGGACAGCCAGCGGGCCTACTTTCTTGCGCGGTCCGGCGTGAACTTCGCGGGTAAGATCCTCGCCGAGAACCTGAAAAATGGAAAGCTCCAGGACAACCTGGAACAACGCGAGTGGCAGGTGGTGCCTATCGTGAGCGAAGGCGACACCGAGCTCCGGGTGCGCTGGGAGGACGAGGCAGGAAAGATCAATATTGCGCCCCCGTTCTACAATAACAACCAGGATTGGTTCGGGGAACTATTGTTCAATACGGTCGTCAGTCAGGAGGTCGTCGATAAGATCAAGGACGCAACAGGAAACAAGGTCTATCTTCTCGGCCAGCTTCATCAGGTCATGAGTGACGAGGAATACGGCAAAGTGCAGGATTTCCTGACAACGTACTCTGCCGGAGCGATCAACGTCAATACCGCAACGGAAACGGTCCTCAGGAGCGTGTTGAAAGGCAAGATAGCAACTCCGGACTTTATCATGATGAAGCGGAAAGATAAACCTATCCCCGATCTGGGCGGCATGGACATAAATAACGAGAGGTACTCGACGACAAGCAACACGTTCTTTGTCCAGTCCTACGCGACAGTCGGCGGGTATACGAAGAAGGCGGAAGCCATGATAACAAGGCACAGCGGGGGATTCACCGTTCAGTACTGGAAAATATTATGAAAGTTGTTGGCTTGAACATAGACACGGGGCGGCTTGCGGTCTCCGTGGTGCAGCGAAAGTTCGGCAAGTCCGAGCTGATGGATTCGTTCATCCGCTCCTTCGTCACCGACGCCGAACTGGTTGAGGTCCTCCGGGAGCAGTCTGCGGTCTGGGCAGGGGCGAAGATCGTCCTTGCCATCCCCGGCCGGTTCTTCAGCCAGCGCGTGCTCACGCTCCCTTTTGCCGACAGGAAACGCGTCGAGAAGGCCCTGCCTTTCGAGGTCGAGGACATCATACCTTTTGATCTCGAAGACGTCGTGCTTGATCATCTCGTGCTGGGGAGCGCGGGGGTCGGGAAGGAATCGGAAACGCAGGTGCTCTGCATGATGCTGCCGAAGGCGGTCCTGCGTCAACACCTGGACCTGCTGGCGGGCGCGGGGATCGACCCCCAGGCCGTTGTGCCGTCCTATGCCGGGCTCTTTTCCATCGCGAACATGATGCCTATAGAGTCCGGCACGCTCCTGCTCTGCGGTTCCGACGCCTGCCTCAGGTCCCCGGTCGCGCTGAAGGCCCTCCGGAGCTTCTCCGGCAGCCAGTCCACCGGTGGTCTCCGTCATGTTCTGCAGGCGCTCGTGACCGAGCATCGGGAGCCAGTGGAGAAGGCGGCGCTGCTGATCGACAATGAGGCTGCGCTGGCGGTCCTTGTCGAGGCCGGTGTTGCGGCGGAGCCGGTGACGCCGGAGATCAACGGGAAGAAGGCGCAGGACCCGGTCAGCCTGGGGATCGCGCTCCTGGACGAGTTGAACTTCCGCAGGGGCGAGTTTGCGTATCGTGCGGCGGACGAAGGTACACGCCGCAAGAGGCGCATGCTCATCATCGCCGGGGCGGTCGCTGCCGTCCTGTTCACCGTGAATGTCGCGGTGAAACTGTCCATCGTCCGTTCCGGCTATGGAAAGCTCGACGCCGAGATCAAGGAGCTCTATCGTCAGACCTTTCCCGACGGCAGGCCGGCTGACGATCCAGTGAGGCAGATGCAGGACAAAATGAACGAGGCGAAGAAGCGTTTCGGGGTTTTGGGCTCCGGGACATCGGCGCTGGACGTGATGAAGACGGTCACCGACGGCATCCCGAAAGAGGTCCGGGTCAATTTTACCGAATTCGTCCTGGAGAGCGAACGGCTGAAGCTCCAGGGAGAGGCGTCCTCGTTCGAGGCCGTGGACAAGATCAAGGCCGAGCTCCAGAAATCGCCGCTCTTTGCCGATGTCGCGGTGCAGGATACCCGCATGGGTGTTGATAACAAGGTGAAGTTCCGGTTCGAGATGAAGTTGAAGCAGGGGATGTGAACTCTTTCGTCATTCCAGTGGAAACGGGAATCCAGTCTTTGCATGCTGTTCCTTGGGTCCTGGGTACCCGCTGTCGCGGGTATGACGACATATAGTGAGTACATTGCAGTTCGAAAGAAGGCTGACCGTGTTCATCCGTGGTTGCCCTTAGAGGTTTTATTTGAAGCTGGAATCGAAGGATAAAAAGACACTCATCATCGGCGGATCGATCGCGGCGGCGATCCTGCTGTACGCGTTCGTCCTGTCTCCGTTCATGGAGGACCTTGGCCGGAAGCGCGACCTCATTCCGAAAAAGCAGCGCGACCTCGAGGACATGAAGAAGCTCCGCGACGAGTACGGGGAGATCCAGAAACAGCTGCAGCTGGTCCAGGACGCGGCTGCCAAGCGCGGCCCGCTCCTGACGGAGATCGAGAACATCACGAAGCGAGCTAACCTGAACAGCAAGATCGTATCCCTCAAACCCCAGCCAGGGGCCCAGACCGACGGTTTCAAGGAGAGCATCGTCGAGATCAAGCTCGACAACATCACGCTCTACGACGTGGTGAACTATGTCTACCTCCTGGAGAAAGCGACAGTCCGCGTCCGGAAGCTCTCGTTCAAACCCCGGTATGATAACCCGAAGATCCTGAACGCCACGCTGCTCGTATCAAGCGCCGGTTTATGATGGGTCAGTATTTTTTCACCTCCCCCTTGAGGGGGGAGGGTAGGGTGAGGGTGAAGAGATTTGAAGAATAATCTTTTAGTACTCGCCAAAGACCTCAGGAAAAACTCAACTGACGCAGAACGACTATTGTGGAAACATCTTCGAGGCAAGCAATTTGACAGGATGAAATTCAGAAGACAACAGCCGATTGGCAGGTATATTGTTGATTTCGTCTGTTTCGAAAGGAAAATAGTCGTTGAAGTCGATGGTGGTCAGCATACAGATGCGAAAGATCAGGATGCAATCCGGGATTCCTGGTTGCATGGTCAAGGGTACACGGTGTTTCGCTTCTGGAACCATGATGTTTTGCAAAATATCGAAGGTGCGTTAATCAAAATCCTGAATCACCCTCCCCAAACCCCTCCCCTCAAGGGAGGGGATAATTATTATCATGATCGATAGAACAACGCTCATTCGCAGGCTTTCCTTTGCCCTCTACTTCGTCATTGCCTTTCTGACGTTCCTTGTATTCCTGTTCCCTTTTGAGCGGATCAAAACCAGGCTGGAATCAGAGGTCCGGTCGCGAACTCCGCTGGAACTGAGCATTACGCGCATTTCGCCGCTGTTTATAAACCGGTTCGTGCTCTCGGAGGTGGTTGTGGCCGACCGAACCGGCAGGGTGCTGTTCGAGAGCCCGTCGGTCCGCACGCATGTGTCGCTTTTCAGATTCCTCCGGGGCCTCCTGACCGTGAACATCAAGGCGAAGGCCTACGGCGGGGCCGTGTCCCTGAGAACGGAGCAGGGCGCGAAACGCCAGTACATCGCCCTGGACGCTGAAGGGCTGGACATCGGCTCGTATACGCTCTTAAAGAACCTCGGCATCACGTTGTCGGGAAGGCTGGGCGGATCGTATGAGGCGACCGGAGATGCGGGCAAAGGACGTCTGGTGATCAAGAACCTGGCGAGCCGCGAGCTCAAGATCATGGGGTTCCCGGTGCCGGACCTGGATTTCGATCAGGCGTGGCTCGAAGGCGAGGTCAAGGGGGACCGTTTCACCATCCGGAAGCTGGAGCTCGACGGAAAAGAACTGAAGGTCCGGATCACGGGTGACCTGGTGATGCGGGAGCGGGGGACCCTCAATCTGGTGGTGAAGTTAAAGCCGTCGGAGCGTCTCGCAACGGAACAGGCAGGGCTTCTTTCATTCCTCAAGAACAGGGACGCCGAGGGGTTCTACCAGTTCACGCTCGGGGGAACGGTGACTGAACCGATGCCGCGGCTGTGATCTTTTCGCACCCCTGTCCTGTCGTTCTACCGCATCTCTTTCCGCTCAGAATTTCAGGATGAACTTTACGCCGATCTCGGTAGAGTTGTTGTCCGGTTCGACCAGGCCCCAACCGGTGGGTGCTCCATAGTAGGTGAGGGGCTTCATATTCGATCTGTCGATCTTCCAATACTTGTAGAAGGGTTCGATGATGATGTCTTGTTTGCCGGACCGAACGAACCGGAGGGAGACGCGATAGCCGTGGCCCGTTGACTGCTGGTTCTCAACGTCATTGAAGCCTTGATCCGCGTCGCTCAGGTAGCTCTTTTGTGTCCCCGAGATGAATAGATCGTACTCGAGGGTATACCCGAAGCTCCAGTCGTCGCGGCTCTTTGGGGCGCCTTCAATGCCGATCGGGATGTAGAGATAGGTCGATTCCCGCCTATAGCCGCCGGGACCCTTGTTCGCTCCGTCGAACAGGTACCGGTAACCGAATCCTATATAGGGAAGGTAGTATTCCGACAGGTACACGAAATCAGTCGGACCGATAACCCCACGGGTCTCGAACATCGTGTCGCTGATGCCCTTCACGGTGAGCGATGTGCCATCCTGGTAGGAACCGACATAATCCACCTTGCCGGTGGTCAGAGTGCCATCGACCTTCCACATCAGCGCTTTGCCGATCCTGGCATAAGAGGCGTTTACCCCGTACATGTATCCGCTTTCCCGCATGAGGCCCGGCTCTTTGTAAGTTATGTGCGAGAGCTGTATCCCGGCGTCGAACATCTCGGGTTTCAAGGTGAGCGCTGATGCTTCGGACATCCCGGTCAGGACGAGGCATGCAACGAGCAGGACCGATCTTTTCATTCTCTCCTCCGCGTACATGTTGGGGTTTCAGAAAACGATCAGGCGATGGCCGATCCGGTGCCATGCTGTTCATGAGAGCAGGTCATGAAAAAATGTCAAGAATGGCCCGCCCGTCAGGCAGGACAATGCCCCCGTCGCGTCATAGGCACTGACATGGTAGAGCGTGCTTCCGTTCATGTAGCCCAGTCCGAAGCCGAACAGGCCTTCACCCGACATAACCTTCGCCGGGCGAGTGTTGTTTTCCTGTGTCGTCGAAAACTTCAGAACCTTAACGCCAGACTCGCCGAGGCCTGCGCTTCCTGTTCCTCGAAGTCGTACGCACCAGCAAGGTCGAAGCGCAGGAAGAACACGCGCAGACCCAGCCCGGCCGTATAAACGACATTGGCGAGGTCGTTCGCTGTGTTCTTGTAGGCGCCTGCCCGAAGGCTCAGGATCTCGTTCAACACGGTGAGCTCGATTCCGCCCGCGATGGTCTGGTCCTCGGTGCTTTCCGTGAAGGACTTGTTCTTGGACAGGTCGAAGTCCGCCGACAGCGTCAGGTTGTCGATGGGCTTCCAGGCCACGCCCGCCCGGTACTGGGGCTTGATCTCGATCTCGCCTGCCGCCACCGCCGCGAGTGACACGTCGCCCGTCCCGTTCTTCACCGCGGCAACTCCGGCGATTGGGAACGAAGGCGAATTGAGATACCGGCCCACGACGCCGATGTCGAGGCCGGCAACGGGCTTATACAGGATGCCCGCGTCGACCGAAGCCTTGCTGCTCGTCGTCTCGCTGTTATTCATGGTGTCGCTGAAGGTGTCATAATTGCCCGTGCGGATGCTTTCCGAATGGAGGAAGGTGCTGGCATAGATCATCTTGGCGTTGGCGCCGATCAGGACGTGGTCTCCCAGCGGGGTCGCAAAGGAGATGGCCGGTTCCACCAGGACGACGCCGACCGCGGTGACCGCCGAGTTGTTGTTCTGGATGGACGGCGTTGGCAGCGCAGTGCCCAGGTTCAGTGTGTCGATGGTTGGGAATATCTCCGCGTAGCCTATGCCGATCGCACTGAACGCCAGCGCTGAACTGGAAACGGGGAACGACACGAGCAGCCCTCCCGACACATCAGCGTTCGTGACGGCGTTCGGGCGGTCCAGGTCGAGGAGAAACGCCTTCAGTTCGTTCACGGCCGAATAGTTTAAGGCGTTCATCTCGTCGTAGATGACATTAATGCGGTCCCAGTTGTTGCTGAGGTCCATGTAGTCCCGGAGCGCCACGCCGACCGGGATGCGTATGTCCACCTTCCGGAAGTTGGCCAGCGCGGCCGGGTTCCAGTATACAGCTGTCGAGTCGTTCACCGCGGCCACCGACGCGCCGCCCATCCCGAGGGCCCGCGGGCCGAGGACGGCGAACTGCGCCGCCTGCGCCAGGACCGGGACTAGGACCAGTGAAAGTGCAAGCAGGACCGAACAATATCTTTTCATGACCATACCTCCCCTATCGAATATTGAGTGATGGAAGCATATCACGGAAGCTTTCATAAATCAAGGTTCCGGTTGGGAAATAGAATTTGACAACCCCTATGGTAAGCAATAGAATGACCGCACCATGAAAGCAAAGGTCAAAACGGTCTATGTATGCCAGTCCTGCGGCTCGCAGTCGCCGCGGTGGATGGGAAAATGCCCCGACTGCAACCAGTGGAACACGCTGGTCGAGGAGCGGGTCGAGAAGCAGAAGGACATCGGGGCCGCCAAGCGCGGCAAGGGGTCGGAGCCGCTCTCCCTGAACGAGATCACGATCGGCGACGAGGACCGGTTCGTCACGAAGATCGGCGAGCTCGACCGGGTGCTGGGCGGCGGTATCGTGACCGGGTCCGTCGTGCTGATCGGCGGCGACCCGGGCATAGGAAAATCCACGCTGGTGCTTCAGATGCTCAGGCAGGTGTCGGAGCTTCGCGGCAAGGCGCTCTACGTATCGGGCGAGGAATCACCCGCCCAGATCAAGATGCGCGCGCAGCGCCTGGGCGTCAAGGCGGAGAACCTTTACGTACTGGCCGAGACGTCGCTCGACGAGATCCTGCGCGCTGCCGATGAGCTTCAGCCCCAGGTCATCGTTATCGACTCGGTCCAGACGGTCTATACGTCGGAGTTGCCGTCAGCTCCCGGGAGCGTGGGCCAGGTGCGCGAAGTGTCCGGCAGGCTCATGATCCATGCCAAGAAGACGGGCATCCCGACCTTCCTCATCGGCCACGTGACCAAGGACGGCGCCATCGCCGGTCCACGCGTGCTCGAACATATCGTGGATACGGTTCTCTATTTCGAGGGCGACCGGGGCCATGCCTTCCGCATCCTGCGGGCCGTTAAGAACCGCTTCGGGTCCACGAACGAGATCGGCGTGTTCGAGATGAAGGAATCAGGTCTCGCCGAAGTGGCGAATCCGTCGGAGATGTTCCTTGCCGAGCGGCCGAAGGACGCAACGGGTTCCGTGGTCGTCTCGTCCCTCGAAGGCACGCGGCCCATCCTGGCCGAGCTCCAAGCGCTCGTAACCCCCACCAAGATGACCATGCCGCGCAGGACCAGCATCGGCGTGGACTACAACCGCGTATCGCTGCTCATCGCCGTGCTCGAAAAACGGGTCGGCATGCATCTCATGGGTATGGACGTGTTCGTGAACGTGGTCGGCGGCCTCAAGATCGACGAGCCCGCCGTGGACCTCGGCATTATCGCTGCTGTTGCTTCGAGCTTCCGTGATAAGCCTATCAACGCCAATACCGTCGTGATGGGCGAGGTGGGCCTTGCCGGAGAGGTCCGCGCCATCAGCCAGGCTGAGGTGCGGTTGAAGGACGCGGCGAAGCTCGGATTCACGCGGTGCATCCTGCCCGCAGTGAACGTGGAAAAGCTGGACAAGGCCGCGGGCCTCGGGAAGATGCAGCTCATGGGAGTGCGGACCGTGGATGAAGCGATGGAGAGGTTGTTTTGAGGGACGGGTCGACAAGTTCCCAGGATTCGCGAAAATTGCCGATGAATGGTGTTGGATGTCGATGCAATTTGGTATAGTATAAAAGAGAACGATCGTAATGCGGAGGTGTCAGACATGAAATTTACGAGAATAACCGTTGATCCTGAGGTAATGTTCGGAAAACCATGCATACGCGGTTTGCGGTTTCCCGTGTCCCGTGTTCTCGGGTTGCTTTCAGCCGGAGAATCAAAAGATTCAATTCTAAAAGCCTACCCCTACCTTGAGCCGCAGGATATCGATGAAACGCTTGCATACGCGGCGGCGTTCGCGGATGAGGAAATCATGGAGTTTGCGTGAGATTTCTCATTGACATGCCGCTTTCACCGGGACTTGCAACATGGCTCAGGGAACGCGGCCACGAGGCTGATCATGCGTCTGCTGTCGGTCTTCATAACGCAAAGGACCAGCGGATCATCGAGGTCGCGCGAGAACAGAACCGCATCATTGTTACAGCCGACCTTGACTATCCTCAACTTCTTGCCGTTAGCCGCGCCAAAGATCCGGGTGTCTTTTGTTCCGAGGCGGAAACTACAATGAGCAAGAGATGCTGCGGCTTCTGGAACGAGTTCTTGAACGCTCTCCCGAAGAGAAGCTTCGCAATACTGTTACGGTTGTAGATAAAGTCCGGATCAGGCGTTGTCCGTTGCCGATAGACTAGTACAGTGTAAATTTAATTCCTGATGGTGTCGCGCCCTTTTTCTCGTCACCCCGGCATGATTTTAGCCGGGGTCCAGAGGTTTAAATCCCTGGATTCCGGCTTAGAACGTGCCGGAATGACGGCGTTGAACCATTAACAACTATGTTTACAGTGTACTAGAGTTGTCGAAAATCGCCTGATACGATGCTCATGTCACCGCTTGCTGGCCGACATCCGGACCGTGGACGAAACGAGGGCGCGGCTGTTTTGAGAGGAAACTGCTCGACGAAGGCGCACCGAGTGAAAAGGCATGGTCAATTGTCGGTTCAGGAGGAAAAAGCCATGAAGTGCGTTTTTTGCGATGGTGAAACGAAGAAACAGGCGGTGACGTTCAGTTACGAAGAGGGCGACAGATACTTTCTTGTTGAACATGTTCCCGCCGAGGTATGCGAGCGGTGCGGTGAAAAGACATATTCGCCCGATGTCGCGGATGAGATGCTGAAATTCGCCAAAAACAAATTCAAACCGGTTAAGAAGCTGGAAGTGCCGGTCTTTGATTTTGCCAAAGCTTGTTAAGGGCTGTCCCCTTGCTTGCTCCTGCGGTGAGCCTGGAGAAGCATGACAGGTTTCAAGAAGATGCAGCTCATGGGCGTCCGGACCGTGGATGAAGCGATGGAGAGACTGTTTTAGGACTGAAAAACATATACAGGTATATGATTCTCAGTCACTTGAACATCTGACGAGGAGTCATCATGAAAATGATAGGCACGCTAATGGCACTTATTTTCATGTGCAGTTCTGTTTTTGGCGCTGACGGCTCTACTTACCGATTCTTTTCTCCGTCGGGGAAATTCAGTGTAGAATTGCGCGAAATTTCACACGTAAAATATCAAAAGCACAAGGATATAGACGAAGTCGATCACGTAGTCTACTCAATAATTTTTCGCAGTAACAGTAAATCAAATCGCTCTAAAATCGAAGCGAAGTACACCGATGTCTATGGCTGGTGTAATGGCTCGTCATCAGCTATTCAAGAAATCTTCAAATCATTCATCTGGAGTCCAGGCGAAGACTTCGCGATGCTTCCTGAAGAGCGATGGGCAGGCCCCCCATCTTCACCCTATAGAATTGCCGTTAACCTTAACCGAAAGCAGAATTGGTCGTCAGCAAAGACGCATATGGATATTAAAATGTGGGCTGATGATTTTCGAGTCATCGGAGACATGCATGATGATGGCGATTATAGAGTGATAATGTTCAATGGAAACACGGGCCAAGAGGAAATAATAAAAAGCAGAGGAGTTGATGAGTATCAATTTGGCTACCATGTCTTATCCACAAACAAGCCAATAGTGATTATTGAAAAGATACCTGACAACTACGCGAGTGATGCTGAACACTTCATCAAGGAATGTGAGGCATTGGATATAAATTCAATGATCCTAAAGAAGATTTCATGTCCTTAATCAATAACCAGCGCCTCGACAGCGACGCGCCAAAGGCGGCGCGTCAGGCGCGCGTTAATTTACTCATATGATCTATAGATTCTTAATCATAACCTTATTTCTTACCTCAACGGCAATTGGATCCGAGAAATCCTGGTTCCCGGGCTGTCCTGCTACGATTAAGAACTCCTACGAATGTGCGCAGTATCTAGAAAAAGACATACTCAAGAAATATGCTGATATGGCATCACGGGATGCAAATTCACTTACTGTTAAAATAGCATCTGGAGCTACTGCCACGTTCATTGATGTAACCGCGGAAACGGTCCAGAGAAAAAAGTATAGCTTAGTTGATGTGCTACAAGATATTGGCTACGCGCTAGTCCATGTCCAGTATTGGGAAAGCAAAACATATTATCTTGTAAATCTTCAAACGGGGCAAATTGAAGACATAGAGGGCCGGCCCGTTATCTCACCATCGAACATGTTTCTCGTTTCCACGAATTTTGCCGGTGTTTCTGGAGAATCTGACCCTGTCATCAAAATCTATAAACTATCAAAGCCTCATCTTGTTCTGGATTGGTCGCTTAAGCCGCATTGGGAACCGTCCGACCCCAAGTGGATATCAGATGCCGAACTCTCATTAGTTCAGAATGTTTTCAGTGAAAAGCTATTGATGGACAAGAATGTAGAAGGCCCCTATATCAAAGAAAACGTTCGGATCGATTATTCAAAGGGGCAGTGGCGTTTAGTCGATAAACCAGCACGGCGGAATTAACCTGCGCCTCGACAGCGACGCGCCAAAGGCGGCGCGTGACCAGCGTGTTAGGCATTTATTGGGAGGCAATATATGTTTCGTTCGTTATTATTAGCTACATTTTCATTGGCAATCATTGGCCTTTCCGCTTGTGCTGTTCCGCCGGTTCGTGAATTTCAAAACGTCCCGCCTGGTAAGGTTTACGCGGGCAAGATACTCAAAATTGCAGCACCAAAATCAGAAGGGTGGCAACTGCTGAAATCCGACCCATCTGGCATGGCATTCGCCCGCAAGGGCAATGCACCGGGTGCAAGCTTTGCAGCGCAGGTTGCTATATTTGACCCGCCTCAGACGGATTCGCCGGAAGAATTCGAAGCTCTCATCGTCAAGGGCGCACAGGGTGACGCAGAAACAGACAGATTCAGTACAAGTAAGTTTACGCATCAATTTGCCTTTGCTCGCGGTTACCCGTGCGTTCAGATGCAGAATATTTCCGAGGATCGGCAGGCAAAGACAGGGCCGAATAAGACCGAAACGCTGATTCTCCAGAATGAGCACCTTTACTGCAGGCATCCAGTCCAAAGGAACATCGGATTTGCGATTACATATTCATATCGAGGCAAAAGCCTGCATCCGAATTTTCAAAACGAGGCACTTTCCTTTATTGAGGGGGTTCAGGTGCCAAATATCACATCATCAAAGTGAAGGTGCGTGATAAACATGCCTAACACGTCATTCAAGCGAACGCGCCCGACGGCGCGCCACTTAACTCAGCGTTATCTGATTATTTTCAAGATTTTCTGAAATTTCGGCGATGTATTCGCCTGACGGAGCGAGGATCCGGATGAAGTATATTTTTTCTCTTGTTCTTGCGTTGGTCATGGTACTGCTGATCGTCAACCTCCTGTCCGAAGGAGACATGCCGGACGGCGTGGCCGTTGCGACACAGGTCGAGGGAACGGTCAACATTTTTACCAGTGAATCGCCTGCAGGACGCTTGATCAGGATCAACGACACCATCGCAAAGAACGATCGGGTGGAGGTGCAGGGGAATTCCCGGCTTGAGCTCCGCTTGCCCGACGGCGGCTACTTGAGGCTGTCGGAAAACGCACGCCTCACGATGCTGATGCTGCGGTTCGAGAAACTGACGGGCACCCTGTACCTGCAGGTGTTTCTCCACAATGGCAAGTTATGGGCGAAAATAAATAAGCGCGCAACGCCCGACTCCTGGGTGGAGGTGATCACCAGCACCGGCCGCGTCGAAGCAAAAGAGATCGTCTGCGGTGTGGAAGCGGAGGAAGACGCGAGCACTGCGATCAACGTGTACGAAGGCGTTGTTCTCGCCGTGAGCGCGGCGAGGGAAGCGGCCCATGCCGTTGGCCAGACAAACGCGCTTGCGGAGGTCCAGCCGGTCAGCGTCCAAGCCTTGCAGCAGGTCTCTGCTTCAGCCGCGGAGGGCGTATTGCAGCCGCGGGATTTCGATCCGAAGGCCACGATCAACGACTGGGTCCGCTGGAACCTGCAGCGGGACGCCCGGGAGGGACTCCTGTCAATAACGGTCGCACCGGCTCCAGCGACCACCACCAGGGGGGCCTCCCTGCAATTAGCCGCCCTTGCGCATTATCCGGACAATACCGAAAAAGAGATCACCTGGTTCGCAACGTGGAGTTCGTCCGATGTCAACGTGGCGAGGATCGACCCGTCAGGGACCGCTGTGGGAACAAAGCTGGGAGCGGCCACTATCGCGGCCGCGATCGAAGATATGAGCGGATCAACCGTGCTGAATGTCAGCCGGGATCTCGTCTCCATCAAAGTGACCCCTGCCTCAAGTACGATCGCGAACGGTGCGGTCCAGCAGTTCACGGCAAGAGGAACATTCTCGGACAGGACGGTCAGGGACATCACCTCGTCTGTGGTCTGGAGGTCCTCCAACACCAACGTTGCGTTCGTTGACGCCACCGGCCGCACTGTTGGAGGCAACGTGTCAGGGACCGCCGTGATATCGGCCTCGCTCGGAACGAAGCGCGGAAGCGCCAGGCTCAAGGTCAGGCGTGAGCTTGTTTCCATTACGATCAGCCCGGAGAGCGCGATCATCATCCCGGGCGACACACAGAAGTTTGGGGCCATCGGCAGCTATTCGGACAAAACCACGCAGGACCTCACTGAAATGGTGGAATGGGAAACATCCGACATTCGTATTGCGGTGATGGACCAGGTCCAGGCGGGCCGTGTCCTGGGCCAAAAAGCGGGAAGCGTTACCATAACAGCCACCTTCAAGAATGTAACCGGGTCGGGAACCATTACCGTAGAAATGATCCCGCCTCCTTGACCGTCCAACGAGCCCAGGCGTCGGAACATTGGGAATGTGTCCGGAATGCCTTTATCAAGAAATAGTACGCTTCCGAAAATAGGAACGACACTAGGGACACTACGTCCCCTAGTCGACTTATTCACGCTCGACAGGTCGGATTTCCTGCGGTATCGACCCAAGCATTGCACGCATTTCACTGTTGTGCCATGACACTCTCCACAGTGCGGGTGAACAGCTCGTCGTTCGCCCAAGAAAGATGCTAATGAAAAAGTGTCCTTTCTGTGCTGAAGATATTCAAGACGAAGCGATAAAGTGCAAGCACTGCGGCGAGTTTCTGGATGGCTCCGGCCGGCCGCGCGCGGCACAAGAAAAGCTTCCGTGGTATTTTCGGAAAAGCTTCATCGTCATCGCGGTCCTCTCTATCGGTCCCCTGGCGCTGCCGTTGATCTGGTGGCATCCGCAAATGACGCGGGCATGGAAGATCGGACTCACCATAGGAATCCTGGTCCTCAGTTGGTTCATTTACAAAAGCACGATGGAATCGATTCGTACGATCAAGGAGTATTACCAGCTGATGGAAGGACTATAAACCTGGAAACGACAGTTAGCGACGGATCAACAGCGATGTCAACGGATAAACAACAAGATGCGATCAACAATAACTTCTCCCATTGGGTGAATTCATTCGGGTGACGATGTTGTCGATGCATCGTTTCATATCCGTGTAAATCCGCGTCCCCTCCGGTTGTCTATATTGTCTAATGATCGTATTTGCAGTAAAATAGGTTCTCGTTATGGCTATCGGCAAACTCTGGAACTGGTTCGGCAGCAGGAAGGGGATGGTCATCCTCCTGTCCCAGCTTGTCCTGGTCCTGTTCTTCCTTCATTATTATACCGGTTATCAGTCCAGCGACAGATGCGTCTCTTGCCACGCCGACAAGGGTCGCATGACCAAGCTGGGCTATCCCCAGTTCGTGATGACCCGCGCGCAGGTCCAGAAGGAGTCCCGCCACCCGAACACCGAATGCCGCGACTGCCACCTCGGCAACGGCCTTTCCGACGAGACCGACACAGCGCACAAAGGGATGCTGAAGCTCATCGTGCTGGACAACGAACTGAACATCATGCCGCGCAAGGGTCATGTCGAACGCCTTCTCCCTTCCGGTGATGACCGTCTGCGCGCAATGCTGCCGCGTGACAAGAGTGGCGAACTCGATTACGACGTCGGGACGCTGATGTGGCACGACCGCAATCCCGAGACGCTCGGGTATGACCCCGCCATCGCGCAAAAGACCTGCGGCAAGGCAGCCTGCCACCCCGACCAGGTGGCGCAGTTCGATACGAGCGTCATGGGCGCGAACCTCCGCCAACGCTCCATGCGGACGTGGAACGACATACACGGCCCGAACAATTGAGGGCCGTCCTTCGCGGACACCCTGCCGGTCGGCAGGGCAGAAGGAGACAGATTCTCCTTCCAGAACACCTCTAAGATCATCGACGAGATCAACCAGCCTTTCACGCGTGAACAGGCGGTTGCGAAGCAGAAGGCCTGCAACCTCTGCCACACGGGCTGCCTCGACTGCCACTATACACCGACACGCGAGCGGGGTGCGCACGCGTTCAGTCGAGTTCCTCCGGCGGCGAACTGCGCGGGTGGCGGCAGGAGCACCTTTGTCTGCCACGCGGGCACGATGGAGCGGAGGCGTGGGGACAGCTACCTGGGGAAGGAATTCTCCGAACCGGCAGGGCTTCCCGAGGACGTGCACGTGAAAGAGAAGTTGGAGTGTGTTGATTGCCACCAGACAGGACCCGGCGGCATGGGCCACATCGAGCGGCGAGCCAATTGCCAGGACTGCCATATCGAGGTGGAAGAGGCCATGGCGCAGAGCGTTCACAAGAACGTATCCTGCGAGGCCTGTCACGTGAAGGTCCTGGGCGGATACGAGATGACCTCGTGGGGACCGGGCATGATCGAGTCAAAGCCGAATCCCTTCAAGAAGTATTCATTATATTACGGCCCCATGGAACCTCCGATCCTGATCAAAGACCGGAAGGGGGTCTGGATCCCGGCCAAGATCTGGCCGAACAGCGCAGGATATATAAAGGACGATATCAAGCCGAGACCAGGACTTACCTGGCGCTGGCCGGAGGGGGAGACGCGGGACGCCTTTGTGCAGCTCGGGACCTTCAGCGTTCCGGGAGGGAACAACAACTACCTCGCGTGGCTGCAGGTGGAGCAGGTGGCGCATCCGCTCGGCAAATCGCGCTCATGTGAAAGCTGTCACGATTCCACGACGCAGGTCGCGAAGGTGACGTGGGAGTATTTCGACAACCAGGGCGCTGAACCGTTCTCGGGAAGTCAGAAGGTCGTGGCGGACAAGGACGGCCTGCGGGTCGTCGGCATCAAGGCGACATCGAAGGTAAAACTCATGGAAGGCGGGAAGATCGAGAACTTCGCCGCCTGGATGCAGCTAGGCGACATTTGGAGGACCAGCGGGGATTTCTCGATACCGAAGTCCGATCCTGCCAAGTATCAGAAGTTGGACAGAGGTATCCGCGACGCGTTGGCGAAACTTGCCGTTGAGGACAAACAGCTCAAAGCCCGCGAGGCGAAGGGCGAGAATGTGAAGAAACATCGGCGGAGATGGAAAGAGGCAAGGGCTGCGGCGGTGCATGAGCCGGGGGCCGCGATAGGGCAACGATAATCCATGAATACTCTCATTAATACCATCGAAGTGATCGGCATCTTTGCCTTCGCCCTTTCCGGCATCCTCGAAGCGCGCAAGAAGGGCATGGACCTGGTGGGCGTCTACGTCGTGGGCATGGTCACGGCCTTCGGCGGCGGATCGCTCCGGGACCTGGTTCTGGACCGTCATCCGCTCTTCTGGGTCGAACACTTCTGGTACCCGGTCATCCTCCTGTTCCTGTCTTTTCTCGCTGGCTTCCTCGTCAGGCAGCTTACGGAGCATAAGCGGGTGATGACCGCGGTCCTGGTGCTTGACGCGCTGGGGCTCGGGCTGTTCGCGGCTTCGGGCGCGTCGGTGGCTCACCAGGCGGGCACTAACGCGTTCATTGCCGCGCTCATCGGGGTGATGACGGGAGTGTTCGGTGGTGTGCTCCGGGACATCATCTGCAACGAGATCCCCTATGTCTTTCAGCGCACAGAGCTCTACGCCACCTGCGCATTTGCCGGCGCCTGGTCCTACCTGCTGGTCATCGGGACCGCAGGCGATGAGTTCACGGCGGTCATGAGTTGCATTTCCATCACCTTCGTGTTGCGGATGTTCGCGATCCGGTATAAAATCAGGCTGCCGGTCTAATCTCGCCGTCACGGGCAGGGCCGGGGGACGGGGAAAAGGGTGGATCGAACGAGCGGAGGGACCATTCCATGGCGGAATCGATGACGCAGTCCGAGGGACGGCAGAAGCGGCTGATCGCCCTTGCCGACAGCGACAGCGCGCACCTGTACTTTACGAGCATGGTGCTGCAGCGGCTCGACTACAACATCCATACCATGAACAGCGCCGAGGATGTCCTGGCGTTCCTCGAGGTCGCCCAACCGGACCTCATCCTGACCGAAATAGCCCTCGCTGAAACGGACGGGGTCGAGCTGCTCAGAAAGATCAAGCGGACCCCGGCAACGAACGCTCTGCCGGTCATCGTGCTCACCTCGTCGAAGGACCCGAAGGTGAAGGAGGCCTGCCAGCGCGAAAACTGCACGAACTATCTGCAGAAGCCGGTTGAGCCGGACGTGCTGTACGCCGCGATCCAGAAGGTGACGGAGACCACGCCCCGCCAGTACATCCGGCTTGCCACCAGCCTCAATGTCATGGTGGGCGAGGGCCGGGACGCAGAGGAGGCGGTGATCCAGAACTACATTACCGCGCTGTCGGAACAGGGCATGTTCGTCAATACGGAGAAGCCCAAGCCGGTCGGGCTGAGGATCTCCATCACGATCTTCCTCGAAACGAGCAGGATCAAGGTCGAAGGGATGGTGCTGTACAGCTTTGACCGGGGAAAGGGGCCCCTCAGGACCGCCGGCATGGGCGTCAAGTTCGTCCGGATAGGATCGGAGGACCAGGCCCTGATCCGGCAATTCATTCACCGGCAGATCACGAAGGGGCTGACCATGGGCCAGATCGGCGGCACGATATTTTGAGCGGCGGCGGGCGCTCGCGTACACGGCCGGCCGAACACTGAGGAGGACACAATGCCATACGTGAACATCAAGATAACGAACGAAGGCGCAACGGCGGAGCAGAAGGCACAGCTGATCGCGGGGGTGACGAAGATGCTGCAGGATATCCTGGGCAAGAACCCCCAGACGACCTGCGTGGTCATCGAGGAGGTCCCGACCGACAACTGGGGCCTCGGCGGAGAGACGATCACGGAGCGGCGGAAGCGGGAGAAGAAGTAGGTCGAGGCGTTGGAACCACGGGTCCCGATTTTATCGGGACACACCGATGGTCAAAAGTAGGCGCTTCTAAGCGACACGGATTAAAGTCTTATAACGATTTTTTTGCTGTAACCGTGTGCGGCGTAGCCGCCCGTGGTTACATAGGCTTCCGCTCAGGTTTATTCTGGCCATGTTAACAAGGAGTTTCTCATGCTTATCGTACTGAACCACTCGGCCTCGTCAAAGGACGTCGAGAACATCAAGAAGATCATCACCAGGATGGGGCTCAAGCCCGTCGCGATTCCCGGCGCGGAACGGACGGCCATCGGCGTCATCGGCAACCAGGGATGGGTCGACGACACGGCGCTCAAGGGCAACAAGGCGATCATGGAGATCATTCATGTCACGAAGCCTTACAAGCTCGTGAGCCGCGACTTTCATCCTGCCGATACGGTCGTTTCGCTGGGGGGAAAGGTGACGGTGGGCGGGAAGTCCCCTTTCCTTGTCATAGCCGGACCCTGCGCGGTGGAGAGCAGGGACCAGATCATGAAGACGGCGCGTTTCCTGAAAAAGCTCGGGGTCCCGGTGCTTCGCGGCGGCGCGTACAAGCCGAGAACGAGCCCGCACAGCTTCCAGGGTCTGCGGGAAAGCGGCCTGGACCTGCTCGATGAGGTGAGAAGGGAAACCGGTCTTCTCGTGGTCACCGAGATCGTGAGTCCCGAGCATGTGGAGATAGTGGCCGACAAGGTGGACATCCTGCAAATCGGCGCGCGAAACATGCAGAACTTCGACCTGCTGACCGAGGTAGGAAAGACGAACAAGCCGGTTATCCTGAAGCGCGGCCTCTCGGCGACCGTGGAGGAGTGGCTCGGCTCTGCGGAGTATATTCTGCTGAACGGCAATCCCGGCGTGGTCCTGTGCGAGCGGGGGATACGGACTTTCGAGACCGCGACGCGCAACACGGCCGATCTTGCCATCATCCCGCTGGTAAGGAAAATGACCCACCTGCCCGTCATTTTCGACCCGAGCCACGCGACGGGCAAGCGCGACCTGGTGACGCCGACGGCGCTTGCATCCGTTGTCGTAGGCGCCCACGGCGCCATGATCGAGGTCCATCCCGAGCCCGAGCACGCCCTGTCCGACGGCGCGCAGTCGCTGCATTTCCGGGAGTTCGAAAAACTGCTCGGCCAGCTGGAAAAGCTGGAGGCCTACGCGAGGAAGAACCTGTGAGGCTGACCTTTTGTAACCACGGGTCCCGGCTTTGCCGGGACACACGGATAAACACGGTTACGGCGGAACGGATCGAAGACAAGATCACGGCTTTGTAACCACTGGTTCCGCGATGCGGAACACACAGATAACGTCAATAACGATTGTTAACCATGACAACCGGGAACATCTTTATGAATTTCGGATCTATAAGCCTTACCGTGTTCATCCGTGGTTACTAAGGTCTTGATCCTCTCTGTGTCGCCTCAGGCCGCCTATTGCAGGTCATCTGTGGTTACACACGTCTTTGCTACCTAACAGGAGGTCGGTGATGAACGAGATCTACGTTGATATGGGCTGGGCGGTCATCTTTATCGTGGCGGGCGGCATCATTGGCATACTGCTGATCCTTGCTTCAACCCTGGTCGTCCCGCGTATTCTGAACAGGCTTACCCCGAACCTGAACGAGGACAAGGAGATCGCGCGGGGCAACCGCGCCGTGGCCGAGTATTTCGGACGGGTCGTCGGCTCGACCATCATCGCGATCGGCATCGTGATCGCCGCCGCCATCCTCGGCGGGATCATCGCCGCATTGCTCTGATCTTCCAACGGTCCCCTTGGTACATCCCATGATGACTGTCGTTCGACGGATCATAGTTATATTGATCGCGCTCCTCTGTCTCGACGTGTGGGCCCCGGATCTGCACGCGCGGGGAGGCGGCGGCTGTGTCGAGCAGGGTACGCAGGTCCTCACGCCTTCCGGTCCGGTGCCGATCGAGCGGCTGAAGCCTGGAGATACGGTGCTCGGCGTGGACGGGCAGACGCTCCTTCCGGTTACTGTCCGGTCGCTCATGCAGGTCCAGCCGGAAGAATATGTTGAACTCTCTGTGAACGGCCGCGTTCTGCGGCTCACCTCTGAACATCCTGTCGAAACAGCGCCCGGTGTTTTTCGTGCCGCGTCCCGACTCAAGCAAGGGGATTCCGTCATCCTGCACGAGGACGGTCGTACGGTGGCCGCTTCGGTCACGTCTGTCAGCCGCGTGCTGAGCAGTGCGCCCGCCTACAATCTTCTCGTCTCGCCCGCCGGTACTTACGCGGCAAATACCGTCGTGGTCCACAACAAGGGATGTTTCCTTCCTGACACACCGGTCCGGGCAGCTGACGGGAATGAACTGCCCATCTCCGAGGTCCGGCAGGGCGACCGGCTGCTCGCCTTCACCACCGAGGGTAATGTCGTCGCAGCAACGGTCCGCCAGGTGCTGACCCACGACGTTGACGAATATCGCATCGTACGGACCGGCAGCATGGTCCTGCAGGTCACCCCTGAACATCCCTTCTATGTCGGCGAGGGAACTTTCAAGACGCTCGAAGCCTTGCATCCTGGAGACATGGTTTACGCTTATGACGGCAGCGGTCTGAATCCTCAACGAATAGAGAGCATTGAGGCTGTGGTCGCCCCGGTCCGAGTCTATAATCTTATGACCGATGCTCCTCACACCTTTTTCGCGAACGGCATCGCGGTGCATAACAAAGGAGGCGGTGGGGGAGGCGGCTCGCGGGGCGGCGGGGGCGGATATCGCAGCAGCGGACGGTT
>CAYPOT010000010.1:0-78947 GCA_964412455.1 uncultured Nitrospiraceae bacterium
TTAATGAACTTGACCATACACAAAGACCATCTGCTGGTGTATTTGTGAAATGTTCCCAAGGTTGAACATAATTATAATAATGACCTGATTGTTTATCGAAACGTGGTTGACCATTTAATAATATTTCTGCTTCATTGACTGGATTTTTTGTACCATCGATGAGTAAACCGCAATTATGATGTTGATATACTGTAACATCGAGTAATGTTCTATTATAATCTGAACGATTATCTTCCCAATGATTACCATCTAATGGTAATGAAAAATCTAATACTGTTAAAGTATATCTAAACTATTCACTCCCGATTCCTGGTAACGCCAGCTTCGTCTTGTCCACACAATAAGCCTGCACGATATTTGAATATTCTTTTCTCTGAAGGGGGAAGTATGAAGAAGAACGAAGATATCGAATCGGTCAGCAAGCAACTTGGTGTGTCACGCAGGGAGTTCCTGAAGTATTGCAGCATCGTGGCCGCAGGCATGGGGCTGCCTCTCGGCGCCGGAGAGCAGATAGCCGAGGCGGTAACCAAAGCGGCAAGGCGCCCACCGGTCATCTGGCTTTCCGCGCAGGAATGCACCGGTTGCAGCGAATCGCTTCTTCGAGCCACCCATCCCACCTTTGAACACCTGATCCTCGATCTTATCTCCCTCGATTACCACGAAACGCTCAGCACACCGTCGGGCCATCAGGCCGAAGCGGCGCGAGCGGCGTCGATCAAGGAGAACAAAGGAAAGTTCATTCTTGTGGTGGACGGCTCGATCCCCGTGAAGGACAACGGCGTCTACTGCATGATCGCCGGCCGGACCGCTTTGGATATTCTCAAAGAGACCGCCAAAGACGCATTTGCCATCGTGGCGATGGGTTCCTGTTCGTCATGGGGCGGGGTGCCTTCCGCGGATCCCAACCCGACCGGCGCGACGCCGGTGCAGAAGATCCTTACGGATGCCGGCATCAAGACCCCCGTGGTCAGCATCCCGGGCTGCCCGCCGAACCCCTATAACTTCCTTTCGACCGTCCTGTACTATGTGACCTTCAAGAAACTGCCTGAACTCGATGACCTGGCCAGGCCCAAGTTCGCCTATGGCCGCCTCATCCACGAGAACTGCGAGCGACGGCCACATTTCGATGCAGGGCGGTTCGCCACTGAATTCGGCGACGACAATCATCGTAAGGGCTATTGCCTGTACAAACTGGGCTGCAAGGGCCCCGAGACCCATGCCAACTGCCCCTCGATCCTCTTCGGCGACACCGGCGCAGGCACCTGGCCGGTAGGCACGGGGCATCCCTGCTTCGGCTGCACCGAGAAGGGCATCGGATTCCATAAACCGTTGTTCAGCAGGGCCAGCCTGCACCTGGTCACCCCGCCGGATACCTATCCTCATGTCGTTGAGCAGCAGGGCAAGTCGGCTTTGGCAGGTATCGCGGTGGCCGCCGCCGCGGCCGGCGCAGCCTATGTCGCGGTCGACAGAGTGGCGAAAAAACTGGGCGACGATGACGGGAAGGACAAAAAATAAGGGCACGGGGGATATTACCTATGGAAATTAAGCGAAGAGATTTCCTGAAAGTAGCCACGGCCGGCAGCCTCATGCTGGCGGCGAACGCGCACCCAGCCCTCGCCCGTGAGCCGAAAGCGCGCATCAAGGACTCGGTCGGCATGCTGTACGATTCGACGGTCTGTGTCGGCTGCAAGGCATGCGTTTCAGCCTGTAAACAGTACAACGAGACCCCGCCGAGCTTTTCCTCGTCCGAGGAAATATGGGACAATCCGCTCGACAACGATCCCAAGACCTACAACATCATCAAGCTCTACAAGAACGGCACAGGAGCGGTCAAGGACCGGGAAACGGACGGCCACGCCTATGTCAAGCGCCAGTGCATGCACTGCGTTGACCCGGCCTGCGTGTCTGCCTGCCCGGTATCTGCGCTCAAGAAAAACCCCAAGGATGGGATCGTCATGTACGACAAGGACGCCTGCATCGGCTGCCGGTACTGCCAGGTGGCATGTCCTTACAACGTCCCCAAGTTCGAGTTCGGGAAGGCCTTCCCGTTGATCAGGAAATGCCAGCTTTGCTCGCACCGGCTGGAAAAAGGGGACATCCCTGCATGCTGCGAGTTCTGCCCCACAGGCGCGTGCATCTTTGGAAAGGTCGAAGAGCTGCTCGTCGAGGCGAAAAAAAGACTTCAGTACAAGGCCGGATCGTCCCAGGTGTATCCGGTTGAGCGTCTTGGAGGGAAGAGTACCGCTGAACGCGTTGTCTCAGCCTACCTCCCGACCGTCTACGGGGAAAAAGAAGGGGGCGGGACCCAGGTGCTCTATCTCTCGGGCGTGCCCTTCGAAAAGCTCGGATTGCCGGCGCTGGAGGAAACCTCGGACGCCCAACGCTCCGAGACGATCCAGCATACCATCTACAAGGGAATGATCGCACCGATCGTGTTCCTGGGCGGCCTCGTCTATATCGTCCATAAGAACACGAAAGACCACAAATAACCATAACGGAGAGGACTATGTCTGAAGAAAGCAAACCTATAGGTGGTGATTTTTTGACAACGCCGTTCAAGGTCCTTGCCGGATTCACGTTGTTTGCGGGCCTCCTGGTCATGGTCCGGTACGTCATGGGCATCGGAGCGGTATCCAACCTGAATGACGGCTATCCCTGGGGCATATGGATCGCCTATGACGTGGTTGCCGGCACGGCCATTGCCTGCGGCGGCTATTCCATGGCGCTCCTGGTCTATGTGCTGAACAAGGGCGAGTACCATCCGCTGATCCGTCCTGCGCTCCTGGCCAGCATGTTCGGTTACACACTCGCGGCCGTATCGATCTTCATCGACATCGGACGGTATTGGCAGGGATATAACATGTTCCTGCCGTGGTATGCCAATGTCAATTCGGTCATGCTTGAGGTCGCGGTCTGTATCGCCCTCTATGTCATGGTGCTGTGGATCGAGTTCGCGCCCGCGTTCTTCGAGGGGATACAGAAGCACAAGAGCAACCTGCCTGCGTTCCTGACCAGATGGGACCCATCCGGCCTGCAGAAGACCTGGAACAAATACCTGTTCTTCTTCATCGCTCTCGGCATACTGCTTCCGACCATGCATCAATCCTCCCTCGGTTCGCTGATGCTGATCGCGGGGAAGAAGCTTTCGCCGCTCTGGCAGACAGGGCTCCTGCCGCTTTTGTTCCTGATCTCGGCCGTCACGATGGGATACGCCATCGTGATCTTTGAATCTCTCTTCTCGGCGGTCGGATTAAAACGACCGAAGGAAACGCCTCTGCTGGCAAAGCTGTCGGGTATCATGCCGGGTCTCATCGGCGTCTATCTCGTGATCCGGATCCTGGACGTGGTCATCCGGGGCGCCCTGGGATACGCGTTCGCGTTCAATGTGCAGAGCCTCATGTTCTGGGTCGAGAACGCGCTCTTTGTCTATCCGCTGGTCATCCTGCTGTCGGCGGAGAACCGGACCAAGGCCCGGCCGTTGTTCCTGTCCGCGCTTTCGATACTCCTCGCGGGACTGGTCTATCGCTTCAATGCGTTCATCATAGGCTTCGATCCGGGCAACGGATGGCATTACTTCCCGTCGTTCGGCGAGATCATGATCACCCTGGGCATCATCTCGTTCGAGATCATGGCGTACCTGTATATTGTCAGGAAATTCCCCGTGCTGCCGAAGGCTGAGCACGCATAACTATCGCGGAAGGAGAATCTGAGCAATGTCGAAAAGAATCGTCATAGATCCCATAACGAGGATCGAAGGCCATCTGCGCATCGAGTGCGAAGTGGAGAACGGCAAGGTCAGCAAGGCTTGGACCTCCGGTCAGATGTGGCGCGGGATCGAGAACATCGTGAAGGGCAGGGATGCCCGGGAGGTCTGGCTTTTTACCCAACGCATCTGCGGCGTTTGAACGTCCGTTCACGCACTGACCTCGGTGAGGTCGGTTGAGAACGCCCTGCAGCTCGAGATACCGTTGAACGCGCAGTACATCCGGAACCTGATCACGGCGGCCCATGGCGTCCATGACCATATTGTCCATTTCTACCACCTGGCCGCTCTTGACTGGGTGGACATCGTCTCGGCCCTGAAAGCCGATCCCAAAAAAGCGTCGGCGCTCGGCGAGAGCCTGTCGAACTGGGACCAGAACAGCGCAAAGCACATGAAGGAAGTGCAGGACCGGCTGGGGACCTTCGTGAAGAGCGGCCAACTCGGCATCTACGCGAACGGCTACTGGGGTCATCCGGCAATGAAGCTGCCGCCCGAGGTAAACCTTCTTGCTGCTGCACATTATCTGCAGGCGCTCCATTTCCAGCGCAGGATAAACATGGTGGTGTCCATCCTGGGTTCCAAGACGCCGAACATCCAGAACCTGGCGGTAGGCGGCGTCGCGAACGCGATCAATCCTGAAAACCAATCGGCGCTCAACATGGAGCGGCTCTACTATATCAAGACGCTTATAGACGAGGTCCAGAGCTTCGTGAGGAATGCCATGCTGGTCGATGTCGCCGCCGTGGCGGCCCTGTATGCTGACTGGACCGGGTACGGCAAAGGCGTGACGAACTACCTCTCGGCGCCGGACATGCCCATGGACACGAAGGGGACGATGTTCAATCTTCCCGGCGGATACATCGAGAACGCGGATTTCGCCACATTCAAGCCCATCAAGAGCTTCAATGACGAATATTTCAAGAACGGCGTGAAGGAGAGCATCAAGCACTCGTGGTACAAGGGCGACTGGAATAAGCATCCCTTCGAAGAGACCACAGACCCGAACCACACGGGCATGCAGTATGATGGGAAATACTCCTGGGTCAAGGCGCCGACGTTCAACGGCAAACCCGCCCAGGTCGGTCCGCTGGCCAATGTGCTGTGTATGTATGCCGCAGGCCACGCTGGAACGAAAAAATATGTCACTGATATGCTGAATACCATCAGCGCGGTCGCCAAGACACAGGTAGGGCCGGCAGCTCTGCATTCTACCATCGGCCGTATCGGCGCTCGCGCAGTACGGTGCGCCGTCCTTTTGGATGAATGCACGAACCAGTGGAACGCACTGGTCGCCAATATCGGCAAAGGCGATGTAAAGACCTTCAATGCGCCAAAGTTCCCCAGCGGCGAGGTCCGGGGCGTAGGCTTCCACGAAGCGCCGCGAGGCATCCTGTCCCACTGGGCGGTCATTGACGGCGGCAAGATCAAGAACTATCAGTGCGTTGTTCCGTCCACCTGGAACGCTGCGCCGCGGAACGGCAGCGATCAGCCCGGCCCGTACGAAGCCTCGCTCGTCGGAACGCCGCTGGCAGATCCGGAAAAACCGCTGGAAGTCCTCCGGACCGTGCATTCCTTCGATCCGTGCATTGCCTGCGCTGTTCACCTGGTCGACGCCAAAGGGCGAGATATCATCACGGTGAAGGCGCTGTAATCGATTCCTGAAAGTATTCATAAAGCCCTCTTGCCCCATCGTTCCGAGGCGGAGGGCTTTTTTTTGTCCGGGAGACATATATGCAGATGAAGGAACCAACGATCTCGATCATAGGGCTTGGCAACATTCTTATGACCGATGAAGGGGTCGGCGTTCATGTAGTGAACGAGTTCGAGCGACGATATACGGTCCCTGAGCATGTGGAGATCGTGGATGGCGGGGCCGCGGGGCTCGGTCTGATCCCGTTCATTGAGGGCAGGGAGAAGGTCCTGATGGTCGATGCTGTCAATTTCGACCAGGAGCCAGGATACATCGAGACCATTGAGAACGATGAAATTCCCGTTCGTCTCACCCTGAAGGCTTCCATGCACCATCTGGGGCTCATGGACGTACTCTGCATTGTCAGAATGTCGGGTAACATTCCCAAGGACCTCTGTATCATCGGCATCCAGCCGAAGAGCCTCGAACTCGGTCTTGACATGAGTCCGGAGATATGGGATAAAAAAGACATCCTGATCGAGCGCATCGTGTCGAAGCTTCGGGAGTGGAACATACCATGTGCCTTGCGGTCCCCTCAAAAGTAATTTCCATCGACAACGATATCGCGACGATCGACGTGTATGGCGCCCGGAAGGAAGTGAACATCATGCTGCTTCCCGAAACGCCGCAGCTCGGCGACTTCGTCCTGGTCCACGCGGGTTTCGCGATCCAGTCGATCAAGGCCGAGGCATTCCAGACAGGTGAGATCATGCATGAATCATCCATTGCCCACAGCATCATCGAGATCCTCGACGAACAGTGCGCCGAGCAGGGCTGCACGACGGTCGACGCGCTGACCGTGCGGCTCGGCAAGGCCACGGGGGTCATGCCCGAGTCGCTCCAGTTCGCCTTCGACGCCTTGAAAGAGCCGACGAAGGCGAAGAACGCCACGCTTACTATAGAGATCGTACCGGTCGGTGGGACCTGCAAAACCTGCAGGAAGGATTTCGACGAGACAGAAGCTCCCTACGTATTTGCCTGCCCTCACTGCGGCTCGAACGATTTTGAGATCACCCGGGGCCGCGAGATGGAGATCTCGGACATGGAAATGCATTGATCGAGTGCGGAATTCGGAGTGCGGAATGCGGAATGAAAGGACGGGAATACGATAAGTGAAAGTCAAGGTTGTATCAAGGATCCTCGAAGCGAACGACCGTATCGCTGAAGAGAACAGGAAGCGGTTCAAAGAAGCTGGGGTCTACGTTGCGAACCTGATGGGCGCTCCCGGCGCCGGAAAGACGACGCTTCTCGAAGAGACGATCAAGAAGCTCAAACCGCATCTGCGGATAGGGGTCATTGAGGGCGACATCGTCGGCCAGGACGACGCGGACCGGATCGGCGCGCTTGAGATTCCCGTGGTCCAGATCAACACCGGCGGCGCATGCCACCTCGACGCGAACATGATAAGCTCGGTCCTCGACGAACTGCCGCTCAGGGAGTTGGACATGGTCATCATCGAGAACGTTGGAAACCTCGTCTGCCCGGCGGAATTCAACGTAGGCGAGGATATCAAGCTGATGGTGCTTTCCATCGCAGAAGGCCACGACAAGCCGCTCAAATACCCCCTGATGTTCCAGCAGTCGTCCGGACTGGTACTGAGCAAGATCGACCTGCTGCCGTATATGAACACGGACATCAATAAGATGAGGAACGATTCCCTCGCGTTGAACCCGAAGCTCAAGGTCTTCGAGGTATCATGCTCAACCGGGGCGGGGATCGATGCGTGGGCTCAATGGCTGAACGGGCTCAGATCGCGGTAAAAGGGGTCGTTCAGGGAGTCGGCTTCCGGCCCTTTGTCTATGGCCTTGCGACAAGTCTCGGGCTTGCCGGGTACGTCTCCAATAACGCGGGCGGCGTGCATATCGATATCGAAGGTAACGCGGTCCCGGAGTTCATACGTAGACTTTCCATTGAATCGCCGCCTCTTTCACGGATCTCTGATATCGCGGTCACGCCGCTCCCCCTTCATGGGTATCAGGAATTCTCCATCCACGAGAGCGGGGAGCTCGCCGGAACGCATCCTTTCACCCTCATATCTTCTGACGTATCCATCTGCAGCGATTGCCTTCACGAACTGAACGATCCGAAGGACCGACGGTATCGCTATCCCTTCATCAACTGCACGAACTGCGGCCCCAGATTTACCATCACGCGTGCAGTTCCCTACGACCGGCCGAACACGACCATGGCGGATTTTTCCCTCTGTCCGGCCTGTTCGAAGGAATATCATGATCCCCTTGATCGACGTTTTCACGCTCAGCCCATAGCTTGCCCTGTATGTGGACCGGAAATCGAGTTTCGAGCTCGGAATGCGGAGTGCGGAGTTAAGGGTGCCGAGGCATTGGCCGCAAGTATCAAGGTATTGCGCGAAGGTGGCATTGTGGCCATCAAAGGTCTGGGCGGTTTTCATATTGCCTGCGACGCCGCGAACCATGCCGCGGTCGCGATTCTGCGCGAGAGGAAGCGGAAGAGCAATAAACCGTTCGCGGTCATGGCTGCTTCGATCGAGGTGATACGGGAATATTGCGAGATGACACGCGCAGAACAGGAGTTGCTCGAGTCGCCGAAGCGTCCCATTGTCCTTCTGAAGAAAAAGCAACCGGAAGCGGTTCGCGAACCACTTTCCGATGCTCTTGCACCGAACAATCAGTATGTGGGATGGATGCTGCCGTACACACCGCTGCATGCGCTCTTGTTCTTGCAGAAGGACGGTGGGCGGGAGGGGGAAGCGGCGGGATTAAAGGCACTGGTCATGACGAGCGGGAACCTGTCCGAAGAGCCGATCGTGCACAGGAATGACGACGCGGTCAACAAGCTTTCTGGTCTTGTGGATGCGTTCCTGCTTCACAACCGGGACATATTCATGCGGGTGGATGATTCGGTGGTACGAGTTCGGAGTGCGGAATGCGGAATGCGGAGTGATGACAAAAAGAGTAAAACCTTGTCTTCTGAAGTACTGTTTCTCAGACGTGCGCGGGGTTACGCGCCTGAAGCGATTCCTTTGCGGGATCCGGGTCCCGAGGTCCTGGGTTGCGGCGCCGACGTCAAAAATACCTTTACTCTCACCAAGGGATCCTTTGCGATCCCCAGTCAGCATATCGGAGATATGGAAAACTACGAGACCCTGAAGTTCTTTGAGGAGAGCCTTGCCAATCTCAAACAGGTCTACCGCGTGGAACCGGTTGCCGTTGTCCATGACCTTCATCCGGGCTATTTATCCACGAGATGGGCGAAAGAACAGGGGTCAGTGAACGGCGTTTTCGGCCCCTCACCCCGACCCTCTCCCCGGAAGGGAGAGGGAGGAGGCATATATCCTCTCCCCGAGGGGGAGAGGACCGAGGTGAGGGGGGAAGTTCGGTTGGTCGCTATTCAGCACCACTATGCCCATATCGGAGCGGTCATGGCAGAGCACGGGCTTACGGAAAAGGTCATCGGCGTCGCGTTCGACGGGACCGGGTACGGTACGGACGGGCACCTCTGGGGAGGTGAATTCCTGCTTGCCGATATCGATGGATTCCAGCGGGTCGGTCAGCTCAAGTATATTCCGCTTCCCGGCGGTGAAGCGGCGATCAGAGAGCCATGGAGAATGGCAGTAAGTTATCTTGCAGATGCAGCGGGGGGCCAGGCCTCCGAGCTGCTTTCAGCGATCGGCTTTATGGAACGGTATGGACAAGCTTCGATCGAGCAGGTCCGACAGATAGCAGGTTCAAAAGAACTTTCGCCGCTCTCGTCCGGCGCAGGCAGATTGTTCGAAGCCGTGTCAGCAATGCTCGGGGTTTGCGACAGGAATACGTTCGAGGGTGAAGCGGCAATGGCACTGGAAGCGCTGACCAGGGACGGCATCGATGACGAGTATCCGATTGTTATTACACGGGAAAATGAGTATACTGTTCTTGATTTTGGCAGTGCCGTCAAAGCCCTGATCGCAGACCTGGTCCGGAACGAACCGGGATCGGTCATCGCGACACGGTTCCACAACACGGTGGCTTCGGCCATCAGAATGACGGTCCAAGCCCTCCACCAGCAGACAGGCATCATTGACGTTGCATTGAGCGGCGGGACCTTCCAGAATCTCTATCTCTTCAGGAGAACGGCAGCGCAGCTCACATCAGACGGAATGCGTGTTCATACGAATGAACAGATGCCTCCGAACGACGCGTGCATTTCGCTGGGACAGGCGTTCATTGTGAGAGAGAGACTCAAGATGCGCAGATAGTAAAATCCTCTCCCCGTTGGGGAGAGGGCAGGGTGAGGGGGGATGAAGCGCCCAAATATCGATAAGTCTCGATCCTTGAGAAAGAATCTGACAGATGCCGAACGAAGGCTTTGGGCGTTGTTGCGAAATCGGCAGATGGCAGGCGTTAAATTCAGGAGGCAATTTCCCTTAGAGAAGTACATTTTAGATTTCTATTCACCGGAATATAAACTTGCTGTTGAAGCCGATGGCGGGCAGCATTATGATGATGATGGCTTACAACAGGATCAGGAAAGGACAGCCGTATTAGAATCTTTCGGCGTGAGGGTATTGCGGTTCAATAATCGAGAAGTATTAAATAATATTGAAGGTGTGTACGATGTTGTCTTGAGAGTGATAGAACAAAGCAGAAAGACCCCCTCACCTTAGTCCTCTCCCCCCTGGGGAGAGGATGAAAAACAGGAAAACATGAAACAGATGCTCGATGAACTTCAGCAGCTGACGGCACAGATAAAAAGACCTCTCAAACTTATGGAGGTCTGCGGGACCCATACGGTCGAGATCTTTCGCCATGGGATCCGCTCCATCATTCCGAACACGATCACTCTCCTGAGCGGGCCGGGTTGCCCGGTCTGCGTGACCTCCATCAGGGACGTCGATGCGGCGATATCGATCGCAATGCGGCCGAACACTATCCTGGTGACCTTTGGGGATATGATGCGGGTGCCGGGCGGTAAACAGTCTCTCATGGAGGCCCGTTCCGAAGGCGCTGACGTCAGGGTTATGTACTCGCCCATGGATGCTCTGAAGCTCGCCCAAGAGGAAGGCTCGAAGCAGGTCGTGTTCTTTGCAACCGGATTCGAGACCACGTCGCCGCTCATCGCCGGAACGGTCCTTGCAGCGTCCCGGCAAAAAGTAAAGAACTTTACCATCCTTTCCTCGCACAAGACCGTTCCGCTCGCCCTCAAGGCGCTGCTCGATTCTCCCGATGTCCGTGTGGATGGTTTCATCCTTCCGGGACATGTAAGCACGATCATCGGACTGGCTCCCTATGAATTTGTGGCCCATGAATACAAGAAGCCGGCGGTCGTAACCGGGTTCGAAGCTGGTGAGATCATCGAAGGTATTCTGATGATAGTCCGTCAGATCGCCAAAGGTGATGCAAAGGTGGAGAATGCCTATCCCACAGTGGTCAGGCCGGAAGGGAATCCCCGGGCCGTCGAGATCCTGAACGATATATTCGAGCCTTCCGACACCTATTGGCGCGGGATCGGAGTCCTGCCGGGAACCGGCCTGAAATTGCGGGAGAAGTACCGGGAGTTCGACGCCGAGACGCGCTTCCATCCTGAATCAACAGGCATTGCCGA
This sequence comes from uncultured Nitrospiraceae bacterium, assembly GCA_964412455.1. GTDB lineage: Bacteria > Nitrospirota > UBA9217 > UBA9217 > UBA9217 > JAAXXJ01. Next base: position 11,016 of record CAYPOT010000010.1, read on the forward strand.
ACCGGAGCTGTGCTCGTGTGGGGACATCCTGCGGGGGGTGAAGATACCGACCGAATGTCCGATCTTCGGCACCGGCTGCACGCCTGAAAATCCGGTCGGACCCTGCATGGTCAGCACGGAAGGCAGCTGTTCGGCGTATTTCAAGTACGGACACCGGTGAAGCAATCCAGACCACTGATCGCCACGAAGGCACGAAGGCTCGAAGAACGGCATGCCGTCTTGGTGACTTTGTGGCAGAGGTATGTTTTCTATGGATAAGATACTCTTAGGACACGGCAGCGGCGGAAAACTGATGCACGCGCTCATCGAGGAGCACTTCAGCCCCGCATTCGGGAACGCCGGAGCAGGCGATTCGGCCATTGTTGATGTCCCGACGAAGCGGCTGGCCTATACGACCGATTCCTATGTTGTCTCGCCGCTGTTCTTTCCCGGCGGCAATATCGGCGATCTTGCGGTCTGCGGCACCGTGAACGACCTGTCCGTGGCCGGTGCGACACCGCTGTATCTTACCGCCGGGTTCATCATTGAAGAGGGGTACCCGCTAGCAGATCTCAAGAAGATCATCGCAAGCATGGCTGCAGCGGCAAAACAGGCAGGCATCACGATCGTGGCAGGAGACACCAAGGTCGTGAACAAGGGCAAGGCGGATGGCGTATTCATTAATACTTCGGGCATCGGGTCGCTCGAGGACGGCGTCTCCATTTCACCGGTTAATATCAGGGAAGGGGACGCGGTCATCATCAGCGGAGAACTGGGGAACCACGGCGTCGCGATCCTTGCCGAACGGAACGGCCTGACCTTCGATCCTCCCATCATAAGTGACACGAGGCCGCTGAACAGCCTCGTAAGAGCCATGTATCAGGCTTCGGACAAGATCCGCTTCATGCGCGATCCCACACGGGGAGGCCTTGCCACCACGCTGAAGGAGGCCGCGCTCGAGTCCGGGCTCTGTATCAAGATACGCGAACAAACACTGCCTGTCCCGCCGCCTGTCAAGGGCGCATGCAGTCTGCTGGGATTAGATCCGCTCTACGTGGCGAATGAAGGCATCCTCGTGGCCGTGGTTGATCCCGGCGTGGCAGAACAGGTCGTTTCGGCCATACGAGGTCATGAGCACGGCAGGAACGCCGCGGTGATCGGTACGGTTGATAGATCAGCGCCGGGCATGGTTCTCCTTGAAACAGTTGCCGGCGGCAGCCGGATCATAGATATGCTCCAGGGCGAGATGCTGCCGAGGATTTGTTAACCCGACGTGATTGTAGTCAGGCCCTCCTGCCTCCGTCCTATGGAAGTCCGAAGGTCAATCAACAACATGTCCTCTCCCAACAGCGGAGAGGGTTGGGTGAGGGGGGACTTGCCGGGCGGTATCTACATTTAGCTCGCAGCAGTTCAACGAAAGTGCATAAAAACAAGTTGACTGTTTCTCTTCCCTGGAATAGTATCTCTGTTCAAGGGAGAAAAAGAATGCGCATCACCGTAACAATAGAAAAGAAGGCTCTTAATGAACTGATCGCAGAGAGCGGCCAGGAGAATGGGTCCGAAGCTCTTCGGGCTGCTGTGGAGTTCTACCTAAAACGGAAGAAGATAGAACATATTAAGCAGAACAAAGGCAAGGTGAAATTCGACCGGACGGCGGACGAGATACGGCATTCCATGTCATCGTTGACATTTCAATAGCTGTTGAACAAAGCAAAGATTGCAGGCCGTAATTGCGAACATTCCAGCATTCCAGGTCTGACCCCGCATACGCCCGGTCATCTGTGCTACTGTAGTTTTAACGGATGATATGACGGATGATATTGTTCGTTTGAAATACTTCAAGCTGTTCTCATCCCGTTGAAGTCGAGCATTATTCTTGCGGGCTAGTAAAGAACGGAATTTCGCGTTTTACTAGCCGGATACGGCTAGACAATCACTGGTTATAGATGGAGAAACGAGATGAGTCAGCGTACCAGTACATTACTGTTAATGATGGCAGGTTTATCTGTCTTGTACTCGATCATCTTTTCGCTATTGCAAGATTGTAGGGCCAGAAAACTAGCCCAATGGGTAAAAGTGGAATATCCTGAAGCTTGGATGTCATTACCCTGGATTCTTCGGAAAATTGTGAAAGCAGATATCGGTTTGCGCCGCCTTCATCGTGCCCATGTGATAGACAGCACTATTTTTAGGGAAGGATATAACGTATTACAGAAATACGATCGTCACATTTGGCTTAGTCTTTTTTGTAGTTTAGCCCTTCTGCTAATAGTTTTAACCGTATAATATCCCTTGACGATAATATCCTTTTGAGATAGTATACCCCTGTGATTAAATTGTTCAAAAGCAAGGAAGCCGAAAAATTGTTTCAGGGTCGGTTTTCCTCAAAATTGCCGCAGGCAATTCAACGGGTTGCTGCAATAAAGCTTGAAATGATTCATGCTGCAAGCGTAATCGAAACATTACGCATACCGCCGTCAAACCATCTTGAGGAATTGAAGGGCGAAAGGAAAGGGCAACATAGCATCCGCATCAATAAACAGTGGAGAATTTGTTTTACTTGGAAGGGCAGCGATGCCTACGATATTGAAATAGTCGATTATCATTGAGAGGTGAGAAGATGAAAGAGAATAAACGTGATTTTTCTCCCATTCATCCGGGCGAAATCCTCGTTACGGAATTCCTGGAACCCATGGGAATCAGTCAGTACAGGTTGGCTAAAGATATAGGTGTTACAGCTCGTCGCATTAATGAGATCGTACATGGTCGGCGGGCTATTTCTGCCGATACGGCCCTGAGATTGAGCCATTTTTTCAGCATGGAAGCGCAATTTTGGCTAAATCTTCAATCAAGATATGACATGGAAGTAGCCAAAGAAAAGGATCTCGATAAGATCGTCAAGCAAGTCCGTCCCTTCTCACGCGCGGCATAATCGAAGAAATATCCTAACCAACGGCTCGACTCCGTCCGGGCTTCGCCCGGCGGGTCAGCCGCGCGTTATACGATAAAAACGATGGAAAGAAGACAAATACACGAAGAGGAACTCCAGTACTTATTCAACCTTATAGGCGAGGCTATATGGCACTCTCAACACGTTGAGCAAGCGCTACACACCTTTGTTACCTTAAAGAAGGACATTAAGGTCCGCGGTTCGGTAACACCTGAGGCAGGTGAACGGCTTTTTGATAAAAATCAGAGGAAGCCTCTCGGTGTTTCACTTAAAGCATCTCGTGAAGCTGGTGTTTTATCGTCATCTCTCCAAGATAGAGCAGAGGCGTTCAAAGAAGAACGGAACTGGCTTATTCATTGGTGTGTTCCGTCTAGCGGTGCTGACCTATATCTTGACACTACTCGTTTTCCCCTGATGGAGCGAATCAAGCGATTGACTATCGAGGCTCGGACAATTCATGGGTTAATCGCAGAAGAAATAGAGGCATTTGTTTGCTCTCAAGGCGTTTCCAAAAAATGGATTATGGAAACTGCTATGGAAACAATCAGAAAACTCAAGGGGGAACGGAACTGAACATAACCACCAAATACGGAAAGTATTTCTTAGTCGGCGCTGGAATGATCATCGGGAATTTTCTAGTATCTTTATTACTCGCCTATATTGCCGGGACCCTATTTGACAGCTTAGAAGCGACACAAGACATCGTCAGATGGAGAGAAACAGGGATTTATCCATTTCCCCATTGGCTGTTATATTTCATTCCAAGACTCGCGATATGGTCCCTTAAAGCAGAAATTGCATTCGAAATTCTTCAAATGATTCTTTGGGGTTGTAACGGCTATCTAGTTAAACGATACTTGCCAGCCATGAGACCTTCGCGATGGTTTTTGGTACCATTAATAATGAATCTGTTTTACTTAGATCCAATTCAAAGTCTGCTCGGATCAGGTAGTGATTATATTATGGCCAAGGAGAGTCGGACAAATAACCTGGGGGTCCACAGCGACGCGCCATAAGGCGGCGCGTGACCCCCGTGTGTTCTATGCAATTTACAACCAGAAGATTTTGACGGTTTCGCTTTGCTGAAATTGCACTCTTGTAGGTGTAGTCAATAGCTGGCGAGACAAGTGCTCATTAATAAGTTTAGTATGAAATATGTATTCGAGATGATCATGATAAGTTTCTGGAGGGCAGGGGAGTAATGTACAATCTGGTCAGTTTCTTCGGCATCTTCATCCTCATGGTCTTTGCCTGGTCCATTTCATCGAACAGGAAGGTCGTCAACTGGCGCGTGATCATTTGGGGCGTAGCGCTCCAGATGCTCTTTGCGCTTTTTATCTTCGTTATACCCGCCGGCTCCAAGGTCTTCCTGTTCATCAACGACGTTATCGTAAAGGTGCTGGACAGCGCCATGGCGGGAACCAAGTTCCTTTTCGGCAGGCTGGCGCTCGCGCCGGGCACGAAAAACGAGTTCGGCGAGGAGTCGCTGGGCTTCATCCTGGCCTTCCAGGCTCTGCCGACCATCGTGTTCTTTGCAAGCCTCATGGGTTTGCTCTATTATGTCGGGTTCATGCCGAAGCTCATCGGCCTGTTCTCGAAGCTCTTTACGCGGCTCATGCGAATCAGCGGGGCTGAGTCGCTCTGCGCGGCGAGCAATATCTTCGTGGGCATCGAATCCTCGACCACCATCCGGCCTTATCTTGCGAAGATGACCGCCTCGGAGCTCTGCACGGTCCTGACCGCGGGCATGGCAACAGTGGCGTCAAGCGTGCTGGCGCTTTACGTATTCATCCTCCAAAAGGACTTCCCGACCATCGCAGGCCATCTTGTTTCCGCCTCGATCCTGTCGGCTCTAGCGGCGATCGTGATGTCAAAGCTCCTGATGCCCGAGACGGGTCAGCCGGTGACGCTCGGGATGGATGTTGCCCCGCACTATGAGCGGGAGTCGACCTTCATGGAGGCCATCATCAACGGCGCGAACGCGGGCGTGAAGCTCGTGGTAGGCGTCGCCGCGCTTCTCCTGGCATTGCTCGGCATTACCGCGCTCGTTGATCTTTTCTTCGGCTATGCGGGAGGGGGGCTGAACAGCGTGACCGGCCTGCACGTGGACTGGTCGCTCAAGGGACTGCTGGGCTATGCGCTCTACCCATTTACGCTGGTCATCGGCGTGCCGCTGTCAGACGCATGGGAGGTGTCGCGGTTGATAGGAGAGAGGGTCATTATGACCGAGGTGAAGTCTTACCAGGACCTCGCGGGACTTATAGCTTCGCAGGGACTTAAAGACCCCCGGTCAGCAGTCGTCGCTACCTACGCTCTCTGCGGTTTCGCCCATATACCGTCGTTGGCGATCTTCGTGGGCGGCGTGGCAGCCCTTGCGCCGTCCAGAACAGCTGATCTCTCCCGCATCGGCTTCCGGGCGCTGCTGGCGGCGACCCTGGCCTGCCTTATGACCGCGGCGGTTGCCGGAACATTCTATACGCAGGCGTCGATCCTGCTCGGGAAATAGCTTGAGTTCGTCGTGAACAGCACGATGGGTAGAAGGGGCATGTATGGGAAGAAAAAACTCTGTATTCGGAACTATCGGGGCTGTCTGGGGCTTGACCGGTATCCTGGCATTGCTGCTGAGCGCCGTGCTCCGTCTCTGGCCTTTGGTCGTCGATGCCTTTTCCTATCCGCTCACCTGGTACCACCGGGTCGCCCTTCTCGTTATCGCGCTCGGGATGGCCTATTTCGAGGGTTATAAAGGCTTTCAGATGGCATTCTCGCCGCGTACCGCAGCGCGGGCGCGCTATCTTCTCCATAATCCCAGACCATTGTATATCCTGCTGGCGCCATTATTCTGCATGGGCTATTTTCATGCGACAAAACGGAGAAAGGTCACGTCGATCTCTCTCACACTCGGTATCGTACTGCTCATCATCCTGGTTCACTTTGTACCACAGCCCTGGCGGGGAATCATAGATCTTGGGGTCGTCGTGGGGCTTGCCTGGGGGATCGTGTCGCTGCTGGCATTCAGTATTCAATCATTAGGTGAGGACACCTATCCTTATTCTCCCGAAGTGCCGGACGAGGTGTGATCCATGGAAAAGACTGAGAGCATGACAACCAAGGAATTGCCCGGAACGCTGGTCGTCTTCCTGATCGGCCAGACCGAGATGGACCTGTTCGCCACCACGATTGTGGAGGTCAAAACGCTCAAGAGCGCTCCGTCCTATCCCGACGTGATCCCCAAACAAAAGATCATCAGGCAGGAACGGCGGACCGTGGGCGGCATGGACGCGGAGCTGCTGGTGAAGGCCTACCTGCCGCAGGCGGTCGTTGTGGAAGCGACGGTGCAGCTGGATGACATTCTCGGTGACGGGACGCCGGAGATCAAGCGCCGGCTGATCGCGGAATGCGGCGCCGTGCTGGCCGAGTTCCGGTGCGATCCGGAATTCATCGAAGACTACAGCGTCCACTGCTTTTCCGGCTACAGCGGAGACCCCGAGGTTTACCTGTCGCTTCACGGCGAGCGGATCGCCCAGTTCCTGAAGAACGAGGCTTCACCCCTGGATGAGGAGGAGGTCCGCAAGACGCTTGACGTGTCTCTCAAGTACGGCAAGGACGATATTACCGTCATTGACTGGGACGGGGCCTTCATCTTCGATGCGGCCGGCTCGTTCCAAAGCGACATAGAACTGTTCGAGATCGCCAACCTGCAGCTTCTGAGGTCCCGCAGCCTTTCGAGCTATCTGGACCGGAGGCTGGAGAAGACCCTCCTGATGCTCCGGGGCAAGGAGCCCTGGCGTCTGCCCGTCCTGCGGTCGCGGGAGGTCCGCAAGGTCCTGCGGGAGATCATCGAGATCCGCACCCAGTCGCTCCTGGAGTCCGAGGTCGTGGAGCATAACATCAAGTTGATCGGCGACTGGTATTCCGCGAGGCTCTATTCGCTTATCGCCAAGAAGCTCCACCTCGAGTCCTGGGCCAGGAACATCAAAGAGAAGCTACGCACGCTGGAGGAGGTCTACGCCATGGCGTCGGAGAACTTCAGCATTTCCTACCGGGCGACCATCGAGTTCGCCATCCTCGCCGGGTGGTTCGTGCTTCTCATCCTGTACGTGGGTGAGTTCATATTGCTCAGGTAGAATAGCGCACGGTATTACCATTCCCTACGCTCCCGATGTATATTGCAACAGGCTCCCTCTCGTCCTCTCTCACGTGTAACCTTTCTTCTCAAACATCAATATAAAAATAAATATAGGTTATTTGTTAATCATAATAGCAATTTGACACCGGGACGCTCACGTGTTATCAATAATAGCAACAGGTGCAGACCACCATTCCCGATAAAGCCGGCCCTGATCTCAGTAAAGAGGGACGCGGAAAGCAACGGGTCTTTAAAAAGACAGCCGGGCTGCCGAAGGAATCGCCTTTGGTCTGTCCGGCTTTGTTGTTGGATCGAGAATCGTCAAGCGCTATGCTGAAAGAAGATGAAAGGAGGAACGCACAATGAATATTGCAAGCACAATAACGGTAAATGACATACTGAGGAAAAAGGGACACGGGTACCTGGGCATGCCTCCGGGGGCAACGGCCTATGCGGCACTGGAGGTTATGGCTGACCATAACGTCGGCGCGCTTCTGGTCGTGGATGAAGGGAAGTTGGTAGGTGTTTTTTCCGAACGCGATTATGCTCGAAAAGTGATCCTTAAGGGCAAATCCTCCCGGTCGACCACCGTGGGAGAGCTTATGAGTTCACCGCCGATCGTAGCGTCGCCGGAAATTACCCTGCATGACTGCATGGTGCTTATGACCAGCAGCCACATTCGCCATCTTCCCCTCATGGAGATCGATGTGATTGTCGGGGTCGTGAGTCTTGGTGACGTGGTAGAAACGATCATCCGGCGCCAGGAAGCCACGATCAATCAGCTGGAGAACTATATTTCCGGTGATTTTCCAGCCTACGTAGAAAAGTAATGGCACGTTGAAGCTTCCCGCTGCAAGACTTCGGCGAGCTTAGTCGAGCCGATGCGGGGAAAGCGATCGTTCCTGGATTCACCTGTCGGCGTGACAGGGGCTTTTGGACCTGCAGGGAAAGGTCGGTGGAGGCGGGATTTTAGAGCCTTGGGGAAATCTCACATTAGCAGTTTGCTAAAGTCTCAAAGCGTCACGGCGAGGAGCGTTTGTCGCGACGCGGCAATCTCGAACTTGTCAATTATGTTAAAACCGAGATTGCTTCGCTTCGCTCGCAAAGACGGCAAAAGGGTTATATTAGTGACCTGTTATGAGTGCAGCCCCTCAGCAGAAGTTCTGTGTAATGTATATCTTGTCATCCGGTGAAAGGAAGACACCGATACCCTCGCTCCGCCAGTGCGGAGTAAGGATGTTCTTCCGGTGACCGGGGCTGTCCATCCAGCCCTGCACCGTTGTTCCCGCGATCTGCTCTTCGGAGTTCCAGTCATAGTACGCATTCCCGTTCACCGTGGTGACCGAGTTAAAACGGATGTTCAAAAAGATGTTTTCCGCGCCCCCATGGACCGTATTGCCGATGCGCAGGGAACAGGTGTAGCCTCCCTGCCGGTACCGGAATGAAAAATCATGACCTTCGGGAGAATCGTGGCTGAAATAGCGGCCGGATGCCATATCCTTGCTGTGACCGCGGGCGATCCTGGCAAGCGCATCGTTCGCGGCGAGCGGGGAGAGGCCCTGTTTTACACGTTCACGGTTGATGAGCGTGTGGATCCTTCTTTCCAGGTCATTTGCGCGGAGAACGGGTTTTGGCCGATGTACGAGGGGCCCGTCCTGGCGGCCTGCTGAACGGGGAGCGATGCAGGATATGGTGATTATCGAGAAAGCGGCCATGGCAAGCGCGATCAGTACCGCTGGCGTACGTGAGAGAACGTTCCCGGGACGTGAAGGTCGCATGATTTTCCCTTTCAGTTAGATACATAAACTGGAAAACAGCCTTTGACAAGTATCAAATCTGCTAAGAACCGGATAAAAGCGGATTATTCACAGGGAAGGAGTTTCACCCTGTTAGTAAGGGCCTGATTCTTGATATTTATCCGCCCTTATCGGATGTTAATCCTGTTTTTCAGCGTCCGGCGGCTTTTATGTGTATGTAGCCGCTGGTGGACGACGCATTGGGACAATGCGCTCTCTGTTTGATAGTAACCGGTTTTTCCGCGTCCGTCAACCTGGATGGCGTGTGGAGTGCAGCTTTTTTAAAATAAGAGGGAACGACGAGAAAGCGGTAGGGGAGAAAAAGAGGTAATACCACGCCGCCAAAGGGCGGCGGCGTGGATAATGGACGGATCTAGCTGACCTTCTTGACCTTGCCGGAACGGATACAGCGGGTGCAGACGCGCATCCGAACGTGACCACCGCTCGGACTCAATGTCTTGACGCTCTGAATGTTGGGCTTGGACATTTTTTTGGACCTATTGTTCGCATGGCTCACCTTGTTGCCGCTGAGCGCGCCTTTACCGCAAATTTGACATTTACCTGCCACGGGGAAGCCCTCCTGAACTTGAAAATGATTGCTTAAAAAGCAGGCGTATGCTACCATAAGCCTTCGTAGCATGCAAGGGATAAATTCAATAAAAAACAAAGAAATTCATGAGTCCTGAAGATCTCAAGACCATTCTGGAGAGGTTGAAGAAACCGCTTAGTTTCGCCTCCCGCGATGATTTTGCCCACCTGAAAAGCCTTGCCGACCTGGAACCTTTCGTCCACGCACAAGTTGAGGAACTGAGGCGCCTGTCGAATGACAGGGGCAGCATAACAGAACTGGAAGGTCTTTTTTCCGGGTTTGACGGTCTTACGGCTGACCGGAAACGGACGAATATCCTGAGGGCCGTTGAGATCATTGCCCGGTTCGGGCTGGAAGAGGCGGGAATGACCTGTTCGCCTGAAAATATCCCGGACCCTGTCAGAAGACCGGCATCGGAATCGCCCAGTGTGCGTCTCGATACCCCGGTTCAGTACTGCAAGGGCATCGGCCCCAGGAAGGCGGAACTGCTCGGGAAACTGGGCATTGCAACGGTTGAGGACGCTCTGTTCACCCTGCCCTGGAGATACGAAGACCGGGGAAACCTGAAGAAGATCTCCCGCCTTGCCTATGGAGCCTATGAAACGGTGAGCGGAGAGGTCGTTTCCGCCGAAGTCGTCCAGACCAGACGGCAGCGGGTGAAGGTCTTTGAACTGGTCATCACCGACAAGACCGGGATCCTCGTGGGCTCTTGGTTCAACCAGCCGTTCATGCAAAAGACGTTCAGGGCGGGCCAGCAGGTGATCCTCTCCGGCATCATCAAGAACAATCCTTACAAGGGCGGCCGGCCGCAGATGGACAACCCTGACTACGAGATCCTTGAGGCCGATGATCCGGAAAGTCTGTTGATCCATACCGGTAGAACTGTTCCGATCTACCGGGCCACGGCAGGCCTGTCGGTTCGGGCCATCCGAAGTTTCATGAAGGCCATCATTGATTCCTGCGCGGGGTCCCTCTCGGAAGCTCTCCCTGAATATCTGGCACGAAAGTACTCTCTTATGCCCGTCCGTGAGGCGGTTTCCGAGGCCCATTTCCCCACGCGGGAGCAGGACATCGATGTCCTGAACCGCGTCATGAGCGCGGCCCACCGCCGGCTCAGCTTTGAGGAGCTGTTCATTCTCGAACTGGGCCTGTCGCTCAGGAAGAAGGGCGTGACCACGGAGAAGAAAGGCATAAGCTTCCGCCGGCCCGTAAAGCTCGAAGCGGAGCTCAGGACACAGCTCCCCTTCAGACTGACCGCAGCCCAGGAGCGTGTCATCGTGGAGATCACGAAGGACATGGCCGCGGAGCATCCCATGAACCGTCTGGTCCAGGGCGATGTGGGGTGCGGAAAGACCGTCGTAGCCCTTATGGCCGCCCTGGTGGCCGTGGAGAACGGATACCAGGCCTGTCTCATGGCGCCCACGGAGATCCTTGCCGAGCAGCACCTCAGGAACATCGCGACCCTTGCCGGGCCGCTTGGTATTACCGTTGTGCTCCTGACCGGGAGCCTCAGGAAGAAGGCAAAAGAGTCGGTCATGGCCGGTATCTCCTCCGGCGCCTCGCAGATCGTGATCGGGACCCATGCCCTGATCGAAGAAGGGGTGCTGTTCAACAAGCTCGGTCTGGCGATCATCGACGAACAGCACCGGTTCGGGGTGATGCAGCGCTCCACGCTCAAGGCCAAGGGGTATGAGCCCGACGTGCTGATCATGACCGCCACGCCCATCCCGCGCACCCTCGCGCTCACCGTGTACGGCGACCTCGATGTGTCAGTGATCGACGAGATGCCGCCCGGCAGGAACCAGATCATCACCAGGCTTTATTTCGAAAGCCGTCGGCGCGAGGCGTATCAGCTCATGGAGAAAGAGATCGGATCGGGACGACAGGTCTATGTGGTCTATCCCCTGGTAAAGGAATCGGAGAAGAGCGACCTTAAAGCCGCGACCGAGATGGCGGTCCATATGCAGAACGATATTTTCCCCGGCTGGAAGATAGGCCTTGTGCACGGAAAGATGAAGGGCGTCGAGAAAGAGGCAGTGATGGCGGCTTTCAAATCCGGCACGGTCCACATCCTGGTATCAACAACGGTCATCGAAGTCGGCGTGGACGTGCCGAACGCATCGGTCATGGTCATCGAACACCCTGAACGCTTCGGCCTTGCCCAGCTCCATCAGCTCAGGGGCAGGGTGGGAAGAGATTCCCACCAGTCCTACTGTGTTCTGATGGGACCGCGGATGTTCACCGATGAGACCCGTGACCGCCTGAACACCTTTGTCCGGACGAACGACGGGTTCAGGATCGCCGAAGAAGATCTGCGCCTCCGGGGGCCCGGCGAGTTCTTCGGCACGCGGCAGTCAGGCCTGCCGGACCTCAGGGCGGCGAACATCATTCGAGATTCCGATCTTCTCGAAAAAGCTCGGACCGAGGCGTTCGATCTGATCTCGCGGGACCCTGAACTTGCCGCCTATCCCGATCTGCGGGAGCTGGTCCGAAGAAAATGGCAGGGCAAACTCGGCTTGGTAACGGTAAGTTGATATTTGAGAGGTATTCTGATACAGTAAGAACAACTCATCGACTGATACGAAATAAAATCTTTGAATCGCCAAGACGCGAAGGTTTTGAATGGTGTTGGGGCGGCCCTGCGTGGCCGCCCTGATCAGGGTAACCACATAGTTAGTTACGAATCAAATTCTACTCAAAACGGCAAGAATATTTTGCCACGAAGGCACGAAGACGCAAAGTACGGCCTTAATCTAATCATTAAAACAGCACCATAAGCAGTTCTAGCTGTTCTTCGTGACTTAGAGTCTTCGTGGCAAATTTCGGTTCCGGCTTGTCCGGGTTAGTTAAGGAGTTGAAACAATGACCGTATGGGAAAGAACGCTGATCAATCTCCAGAAAGGCCACGGCAAGCTGATGTCCTTTGCCGCCAACGCCTCCGAACGCATAAAGGCGGAGGTCAACATTATCCGGCTCAGGTCACAGATCGACGCCTTACGGGACACGATCGGCGGTCACCACCGGTCCATTGGCCGGAAACTCCTCGAAATGAAGGACAGCGATGCGCTCCCCAAGTCTTTCGACCTTTTTTTCTCGAACAGCGACATAACCACGCACCTGGAAAAGATCGATCTGGCCCAAAAGGACCTGGATATCCTCCTCGATGATCTTCGGCGTGAATCTGACGCGCTGAAAATGGAGCCGGTCCCTGATGAGGAGAAGTCTGCATGATCTTCGTAATCGTCCTTCTCTTTGGCCTCATAATAGGGAGCTTTCTCAACGTTTGCATCGCGAGGGTCCCTCTCGAAAAGTCCATCATCAGTCCTCCTTCCCATTGTCCGCGCTGCAAGACACCGATCCGCTGGTACGACAACATTCCCCTGGTCAGTTATGCCATGCTCCGGGGCAGATGCCGGACGTGCGGTCAGCACATATCCTGGCGCTATCCGCTGGTGGAACTGCTGAACGGCTTGTTGTTTCTCCTGGCGTTCTCCGAGTTCGGTTTCACCGGTGAGACGCTCCTGGTGATGGCGCTTTGCTCATCCCTCGTGGTCATCACGTTCATTGACCTTGACCATCAGATCATTCCTGACGTGATAACGTATCCCGGCATGGTGATAGGGCTTGTCGTTGCTCCGTTCTTCATGACCACCCTTGCAGGACCGCTGCCATTCGGGCTGGACGGCGTTCTTCCCTTCCTGGGGCAGTACAGTACGTCGTTCCTGAATGCTCTCATCGGGCTGCTGCTGGGCGGAGCGCCGCTCTATCTCATCGGGTTTCTCTGGGAGAAGCTTCGGAAGGTCGAGGCCATGGGAGGCGGTGACGTTAAATACATGGCCATGGTCGGGGGGTTCCTTGGGTGGAAAGGGGCATTTCTGACCATCATGCTCGGCGCGATGTCAGGATCGATAGTGGGAGTGACACTCATCGTGCTCAAGAAACACCAGGCTGACAAGGTCATCCCTTTTGGACCGTTCCTGGCATTCGGCACGCTGCTGACCCTGTTCAGGGGGCCCGAGATCATTGCGTGGTATCTTGGTCTTATCCGCATATGACCGAAAAAGTACTCACCATAGTCATACCCGGTGTCCTGGTGACGATCGGAATGCTTGTCATCCTGGGCCTGATGAGGCGATATCGCCGTGAATTTGGAATTAAGCGGGATCAACAGGAAAAGACCGAAAGCGTCAGCTTTATCATCGGAGCCTTTCAGGATGTTACCCGCCAGCTCAAGGAAAAGGAAAAGGAGCTCGAACGCCTCCGGTCCCTCGCGGAACAGCGCGCGGAAAACGTCGAGAGCTATACGGAGAACATCCTCCAGTGCGTCACGAGCGGGGTCGTCACCTTTGACGGGAACGGCCTCGCCACCACGATGAACCGGGCCGCCGAAGAGATCCTGGGCTTTGAGCGCGGGAAAGCGCTGGGCAGGACCTGCGCGGAGATGTTCGGTGAAGGAGATACGTGCAGGCTTGTCCGGGATACTCTGCAGAAGGGAATCCCTTCACGAAGGATGGAAACCGAGCTCGTACGGCAGAACGATCGTATGTGGCTCGGATTTAACACAGCGCTTCTCATGGACCGCCACGGGAAAAGTCTCGGCGTTATCTTGTCTTTCTCCGACCTTACCGAAGTGAAGCAGCTGCAGGAGCAGATGGAGCTCAGGGAAAGGCTGACCGCTCTCGGCGAGATGTCCGCCGGCATCGCCCATGAGCTCAGGAACCCCATGGCGGTCATCGCGGGCTACCTGAACCTTCTCGCGAAGAAGCAGGACGGTGCGGGTAAGGCGGTCATCAAGGATGTTCTTGCAGAGATCAGCGGCATGAACCGCATTATCAGCGATCTGCTCACCTTTGCCCGGCCTACAGCGCTGAACCGTACGGTAGTGAACATGCGGGAGTTGATCGAAACCTGTGTCAGCACCGTCCTGCAGGCCAAGGGCGCTGATGCCCGGATCACGAAGGTCCTTGAACTGGGGGAAGGAACAGCGCCCGTCGATGAGGTGCTGATGCGCCAGGCCCTGGGCAATCCCATCCAGAACGCCATTGAAGCCATGCCCGCCGGTGGGATGTTGACGGTGATGATGCAGACGGACAAAGACGTACACATAACTGTCCAGGATACCGGTTCCGGCATCCCTCCGGAACATCTCCGAAAAGTTTTCCTCCCGTTCTTTACGACCAAGGACACGGGTGTCGGTATGGGTCTGGCCCTTACGCATAAGATCATCACCGCACACGGTGGCAGGGTCGAAGTTGAGAGCAAAGAAGGTGCAGGCACGAAGTTCACGGTGACCTTACCGAAGGTTTAGAACGAACCTTAATTTTGCCACGGATGACTCGGATGGCCACGGATGAAAGGCTGAGAGAAAAAATGGTATTTGGCTGCGAATGAAAGCAATCCTACGCGAGTAAGAGAAAGCAACGGCGCTTATTGCCAAGGATGCTACGGATATCACGGATGAATGAACAGAAAAGAGAACTGATAGAAGGCGAACTGACGAAAAAAGTGATTGGAGTTTGTATCGACGTTTGTCGTGAACTTGGTTCTGGCTTTCTCGAAAGCGTCTATCTGAAGGCGCTGGTTATAGCTCTAACACAGGCAGGTTTGAAGGTCGTTGAGCAAACACCGCTTCAGGTTATGTTCAGGAAACAAGTTGTCGGTGAATTCTATCCGGATCTTTTCATTGAAAATCGTTTGATTCTTGAAATAAAAGCTATAAAGTCTTTGACTTCGGAACACGAAGCCCAGCTTATCAATTATTTAAAGGCCACAGGAATCAAAGTCGGACTGCTGATAAATTTCGGACGATCAAAACTGGAATGGAAACGAATGGTCTATTGATCTTATCCGTGGCCATCTGTGTACATCTGTGGCTGATAAATCTATTTTGTTAAATATATGCTTATGGACACAATCCTCGTCATAGAAGACAAAGAAAGCATGCTCGCCATGCTGAAGCAGACCCTTGAGGGTGAAGGGTATCAGGTCATTCCCGCCCATGACGGCGCAGAGGGCATCAAGAGGCTTTCTGATGAGCGAATCGGCCTGGTGCTCACCGACCTCAAGCTCCCCAAAAAGGACGGCTTCGACGTGCTGAAAGCCGTGAAGCAGGAAAGCCCGCTTCTGCCGGTCATCGTGATGACCGCCTTCGGGACAATCGAAACTGCGGTCAGGGCCGTGAAGGAAGGGGCCTATGACTTTCTGACCAAGCCGTTCGACACGGAACACCTGCTGGTCCTCATCAAACGCGCGCTGGACAACTCGCGCGTCGCGGCGGAGAACATCCTGCTCAAGGCGGAGTTCGCGGACAGGCTTGGTTTTCCCAGGATCATCGGCAAGAGCCGGCAGCTCCAGGAGATCACGTCGAGCATCCAGAAGGTGGCTCCCACCAATGCCACCGTGCTCATTCACGGCGAAAGCGGCACCGGGAAGGAGCTTTTCGCAAGGGCCATTCACTATTTAAGCAACCGCAAGGACGGTCCCTTTGTCGCGATCAATTCAGCTGCCATCCCGCGGGAACTGTTGGAAAGCGAGCTTTTCGGGTACGAGCGGGGCGCATTTACCGGCGCCGAGGCACGAAAGCTCGGGAAGTTGGAACTCGCCGACAAGGGGACGGTGTTCCTCGACGAGATCGGGGACATGGACCTGACGCTCCAGGCGAAGATCCTGCGCGTGATACAGGAACAGGTCATCGATCGGGTCGGCGGGAACCGTCCCATCAAGATCGACGTGCGCATTGTGGCGGCAACGAACAAGGATATCGAGAAGGCGGTCGAAGCGAAACTGTTCCGCGAAGACCTGTTCTACCGGCTGAACGTGTTTCCCATCACGATCCCGCCGCTTCGGGAACGACGCGACGACATCCCCCCGCTGGCGCAGCACTTCCTTGCCAAGTACAGCGCAGAGGTCCGGAAAGGTCCGGTCACGCTGTCCGACGAGGCGCTGGACATCCTGATGAAGTGCCCGTGGAGGGGAAATATCCGGGAGCTCGAGAATGTGATCGAGCGCGCAGTGATCTACGCCGAAGGCGGAGTGATACGCAGCAAGGACCTCGGCATCAGCGAGGCGAGCATACTCGACGCCCTCGCGGAGCACGTACCCATGGACGGCCCGCTCCAGGATATTGCCGCCGCCGCCACGCGCATCGCGGAATCACGCCGCATCCGGCAGGTGCTCAAACAGACCGGCGGGAACAAGACCAAGGCCGCCGAGATCCTCCAGGTGAGCTACAAGACGCTGCTTACGAAGATCAAAGATTATCATCTGGAAGAAAAGGATAGGGAGTAATCACGCAACCAATTCTGCTTTGAATGACGCAAACCTTCCGATATAAATTCCGGGTGAAGAAGTTGTAGAAACATTAAGGAGCTTCATGGCAAAGCAGAAGAAGACAGACGATAAAAAGAAAACCGGGAGTGCTGCACTCGGCTTCGAGGCCACGCTTTGGGCCATGGCGGACAAGCAGCGCGGCCACATGGATGCGGCGGAGTACAAGCACGTTGTCCTTGGTCTCATTTTTCTGAAGTACATCTCCGATGCCTTTGAAGAAAAGCACTCAGCGCTCGTTGAGGAAAAGAAAAAAGGCGCTGATCCCGAGGACAAGGATGAGTATCTTGCTGAGAATATCTTCTGGGTGCCGAAGGAAGCACGCTGGCCGTTCATTCAGGGCAAGGCTAAACAGCCAAGCATCGGCAAGATTATCGACGATGCCATGGTTGCGATCGAGCGGGACAACACCAAGCTCAAGGGAGTGCTCCCCAAGGACTTCAACCGTCCGGCTCTTGATAAACACCTTCTGGGCGGTTTGATTGATTTGATCGCAACAATCGGGCTTGGCAGCAAAGAACACCGCTCCAAGGATATTCTTGGAAGAGTTTATGAGTATTTCCTCTCCCAGTTCGCAAGCGCTGAAGGTAAGAAGGGCGGCCAGTTCTACACGCCCCGGTGCGTGGTAGGGGTGCTGGTCGAAATGCTCGCGCCATATAAAGGCCGAGTGCTTGACCCTTGCAACGGTTCAGGCGGCATGTTCGTCCAGTCCGAGAAGTTCGTCGAGGCACACGGCGGCCGGGTCGGCGACATCAGCGTCTACGGCCAGGAATCGAACCCCACCACCTGGAAACTCGCCATGATGAACCTCGCCATCCGCGGCATCGAGGCCAATCTCGGTTCAGAGCACGCGGACAGCTTCCACCACAATATGCACAAGGACCTGAAGGCGGACTACGTCCTCGCCAACCCGCCCTTCAACATGTCCGATTGGGGCGGAGACCGTTTGCGCGAAGACAGCAGGTGGAAGTACGGCATCCCGCCCGCAGGAAACGCCAACTACGCCTGGGTCCAGCACTTCATCCATCACCTTGCGCCGAACGGCATCGCAGGCTTCGTGCTTGCCAACGGCTCCATGTCATCGAATCAGTCAGGCGAAGGCGAGATCAGGAAGAACATCATCGAAGCCGATATCGTTGACTGCATGGTCGCCATGCCGGGCCAGCTCTTCTACTCAACGCAGATACCCGTCTGTCTCTGGTTTATCAGCAGGAACAAGCGGAACGGCAAGGGACAGGATGGCAAACCCATGCGCGACCGCTCGGGTGAGACCCTGTTCATTGACGCCAGAAAGCTCGGCGTGTTGTACGACCGCGTCCACCGGGAACTCACGGACGAAGAGATCAAGCGCATTGCCGATACCTACCACGCCTGGCGGGGTGACTTGAAAAAAAAGTACGAAGACATCCCCGGCTTCTGCAAGGCAGCCAAGCTCGAAGAAATCCAGAAACACGGTTTCGTCCTCACACCCGGCCGATACGTCGGTGCTGAAGAGATAGAGGATGATGGTGAGCCGATCGAAGAGAAGATGAAGCGGCTCACAAAGGAACTGGAAACGCAGTTTGTGGAGAGTGCGAGATTGGAAAAAACTATTCGGGCGAATTTGAAGGGGCTGCGATATGGCGGCTGAGTGGGCAAACGTCACTATTGAGGAAATCAAGGCGGCTAAACCGAACGCTATCGCCATGGGTCCGTTCGGCTCGAATATAAAAACCGATAACTTTGTTCCATCAGGTGTCCCTATAATCCGCGGAAATAATTTGAATGCTGAACGGCTTTTAGATGAAAACTTTGTCTATCTGACTGAAGAAAAAGCCAGCGAATTGCGTGCATCTAATGCCTTCCCGGGCGACATCGTTATTACGCATCGCGGCACGCTCGGCCAAGTTGGTATCATTCCGTACAATGCAAAGTATCCACGATATGTTGTCTCGCAGAGTCAGATGAAGCTTACTGTAGATCCACAGAAGGCTGATCCTTTCTATGTGTTCTACTTCCTGCGTTCACCACAAGGGCAATACGCACTTCTCGCCAACACGTCACAAACTGGTGTACCGGCTATTGCTCAACCAACGACGTCTCTCAAAGCAATTATTATTCCGCTCCCATCTCTGGATGAACAACGCGCCATATCCTATATAATTAGTACTTTGGACGAAAAAATAGAACTCAATCGCAAGATAAACCAGTCGCTCGAAGCGATGGCCCGGGCGATCTTCAAGTCATGGTTTGAGGATTTCGATCCCGTCCGCGCCAAAGCCGAAGGCCGCGACCTAGGGCTACCACCCGACCTTGTTCAGATCTTCCCCGACAGCTTTGAGGATTCGGAGTTGGGAGAGATTCCGAAGGGGTGGACAGCCCGTCCGTTCTCGGAGTTCGTACAGATAATTGGCGGTGGAACACCGAAGACGACTGTTGCAGAGTATTGGGGCGGCAATATTCCGTGGTTCTCAGTAGCTGATGCTCCAGATGATGGTGATGTCTATGTTATCAACACTGACAAAAAGATCACACAAGCCGGATTAGATAATTCTGCAACACAACTTCTCCCCGAGGGGACAACGATAATCTCAGCGCGCGGAACAGTCGGCAAAGTCGCATTAGTAGGTGTGCCGATGGCAATGAATCAGTCATGCTACGGGCTGCTCGGTATTGAGTCAGGACCATCGTGCACTTACTTCGCAACGCGCACTCTCGTTTCGATACTGAAGCAACATGGCCACGGCTCTGTATTTAATACAATCACGCGCGACACGTTGGCAGGTATAAACTTCGTTTCTCCACCGAAAAGAATATTCGATGCCTTCGAACCTGCTGTTGCTCCAATGATGCAACGAATCAAGAGTAACTTAATTGAATCGCGTACTCTTACCGCTCTGCGCGATGCTCTGCTGCCGAAGCTGTTGTCGGGGGAGGTAAGGGTGAAGGATGTAGAGAAAATCACAACAAGGAAACAATTATGACGCTCCCTCCATTGCTTCAGAAAAAATATATTGCTCGTTTTGATGAGTTGATTGAGGTAGGTGAATCGATCTTGAGCAGTGTAAAGATGATCCCAGGGCGGCGACATGAGAGTTTTGTTACCGGAGAGTATAGCCAAGGCCCGGATAAACAAGTTGCCGATTGGGATGCTTTTTTAAAGTGGAGAACAAATTGTGTTTCACTGTTATCACTTGTGATTCCGCAGGATCATGTACATCAGGGCATAGTCAAGAGTTACAATAAATTGAGCAATTCTGGTGATCATGTCCGTTGGGGGCTTGCGGCAATGAAAGGGCTCAAGGAGGATTTAGAGAAGGATTTATTGGGAGATTTAGTGTCGCAAGTTGAAGGTGGTGTTGCCGCCGATTATATGGGGCAGGCAGAAAAATTGCTAAAGGAAGGGCAGTCGGGGAAATTTGACCATGTTCCAGCAGCAGTGCTAACTGGTGCCGTTCTTGAAAAAACTCTACGTACCCTTTGCGATCAGCAACAACCGCCCATACCAACAATAAAAGCCAACGGCGAACCCAAGACATTGAACCCCCTCATTGATGATCTCAAGAAGGCTGGATTGTTTAATGAGGCAAAAGCTAAGCAGTTACGCGCGTGGGCCGATACACGAAATCATGCGGCTCACGGTGAATTCGACCAATTTAACCGAAATGATGTTGAACAGATGATTACCGGTGTGAACAATTATTTAGCTGACTATTTGAAGTAAAAAGCTGCTTGTCCACAAAACCGGAGAAGTTACAAATGAGCTATAATCCTCGACATGCCTTGGATTTGCTTCGTAAAGGCACTGGCCGATCTGATGCGGAATTTCGCGAAGGTCAGGAAGACGCGATACGTCACGTTGTGGAGGGCCGCGGACGACTGCTCGTGGTGCAGAAGACAGGATGGGGCAAGAGCTTCGTCTACTTCATCGCTACGAAACTGCTGCGCGAATCGGGTTCCGGACCGGCGCTTCTCATTTCTCCTTTGCTGTCGCTCATGCGCAACCAGATTGCGGCTGCAGAGCGGATGGGCGTCCATGCCGAAACGATCAACTCAGATAATGAAGATCGCTGGGAACAGATCGAAGAGAAGATACGGCGCAATGAAGTAGACATAATACTGATCTCGCCTGAGCGACTGGCGAATGAGCGTTTTCGCACGGAGGTGCTGTCGAGAGTCGCTGCTCGGATCGCCCTGCTGGTCATCGATGAAGCGCACTGTATATCGGACTGGGGCCATGATTTCCGGCCGCACTACCGGCTCATCGAGCGGATCGCGCGGTCGCTTCCGGAGAACCTTCGATTGTTAGCCACCACGGCAACAGCGAACAACCGGGTGATGGATGACCTGAAATCCGTGCTCGGGCCAAACCTCACGTTATCCCGCGGGGATCTAAACCGACCGTCACTCAAGATCCAGACGCTCCGGTTTCCTCTGCAATCCGAACGCTTGGCTTGGCTCGCCGCCCAAGTGCCGAAATTGCCGGGACATGGTATCATCTATACTCTGACCGTGCGTGATGCCGTTCAGGTCGCTGAATGGCTTAAGTCGCGCGGTATCAAGGTAGAGTCTTACAGCGGGGAAACAGGCGAACGGCGGCCCGAACTGGAACAGGCGCTTCTGAATAACCAGGTCAAGGCTTTGGTGGCAACAACGGCGCTTGGCATGGGTTTCGACAAGCCTGATCTCAGCTTTGTCATCCACTATCAGACACCAGGCTCCGTAGTGGCGTATTATCAGCAGGTCGGACGGGCAGGCCGCGCTCTCGATGCCGCATACGGAGTTTTGTTGAGCGGCAAGGAAGAGGCCGATATCACGGAGTACTTCATCAAGACCGCTTTCCCGACAAGGGAAGAGGTGAAGCAGGTGCTTGATACATTACACGCAGTGCATGCCGGACTTTCCATCCCGGAGTTGATGGGCAGGGTCAACATCAGCAAGGGCAGGATCGAGAAGACGATCTCATTGCTGTCGCTGGAAGCTCCGGCGCCTATCGCCAAGCAGGGTACGAAGTGGCAGCTGACCGCGACAAAGATGAGTGATGCCTTCTGGCAGCGGGCGGAGCGCCTTACTGAATTGCGGCGCAAAGAGCAGGAGCAAATGCAGGCTTTTGTGAACCTCAAGTCAGGTCACATGGAGTTTCTCATCCGCGCACTGGATGGTGTTCCCGAAGGCATCCAAACGCCACCGTTGCCCGACTTGACCGATTCTCTTGATAAGGCGCTTGTACATGAGGCGGTGAAGTTCCTTCGCCGGACCAGTCTGCCGATTGAGCCACGCGCAAAATGGCCGGACGGGGGAATGCTTAAGTATCAACTGAAGGGTTTGATCCTGCCTGAGCATCGGGCTCAACCAGGCAAGGCACTTTGCATCTGGGGCGACGCGGGTTGGGGTTCCGCGGTGCGTGAGGGCAAATATCGAGACAGTCACTTTGCCGATGATCTGGTCGTGGCGTGCAAAAACCTCGTCCTTGAATGGAAACCGATGCCGGCTCCAGTATGGGTTACATGCATTCCATCGCATCGACATCCGAAGCTGGTTCCAGATTTTGCTAAAAGACTGGCTGATGCGCTTCATCTACCCTTTCACCCGGTAGTAGAGAGAACCGAGAACCGGCCGGAACAGAAGACAATGGCTAACAGCGTTCAGCAGGCGCGAAATGTCGATGGATCTCTTGCAGTTAAAAAAGGTGAACTCCCGAAGGGGCCGGTGCTGCTGGTCGACGACATGGTAGATTCGCGGTGGACCTTTACTGTTGCAGCATGGCTGCTTCGTTCGAACGGCTGCAGCGAAGTATTTCCTTTGGCGCTTGCCCTGACGGCGCATGGTGATCAATGACGGCACTTTCATCTAATACACAGGCGATCCTACTGCTGACAGCCCCGCTGATCGCGGGACGGGGTACTTCTGAAGGAGAGCCTCTGACTTCCGGAGAATACAAAAAACTTGTGCGCATTCTTCGGGAGACCCAACGAGAACCTGCCGATTTCCTCGGCTCCGATGCCGGGATGGTTATCGATCTGTGTAAACAGGTCGTAGATGACGCTCGGTTAAAGAGGCTTCTCGACAGAGGTTTCCTGCTTACCCAGGCGTACGAACGCTGGCAGGCGCGGGCGATCTGGGTCATTAGCCGGGCCGACGCCGGATATCCCGGAAAGCTGAAAGCTCGACTCAAAGACGATGCTCCGCCGGTTCTGTACGGCTGTGGGAATGCTGCACTCCTGGAGACAGGCGGTCTGGCAGTCGTCGGATCAAGGAATGCGGGCTCTGTTCTTGTAGAATATACCGAGGGCATCGGCAGACTTGCGGCAAAAGCAAAGCGGACTGTGGTTTCGGGCGGGGCACGGGGTATAGATCAGGCGGCAATGAAGGGCGCCTTGGATGCGGGTGGATGTGTGGTGGGTGTGCTGTCAGAAAGTCTTGAGCGGATGGCCTTGGTTCGGGAACATCGGGAGTTCCTGATGGAAAACCGACTGGTCCTGGTATCGCCTTATGATCCGTCAGCAGGGTTCAATGTCGGAAATGCGATGCAGCGTAACAAGCTGATTTACGCGTTTGCGGATGCCGCGCTTGTGGTGAGTTCCGACGTCGAGAAGGGCGGTACGTGGGCGGGTGCAATAGAACAATTGAAAAAACTGCGGTTTGTTCCGCTCTATGTTCGCACGAAGGGTGAAGCAAGCAAGGGACTTGATGCGCTTCGGAGAAAGGGTGCTTTGCCCTGGCCGAATCCAGAGTCGACGGAAGCATTTGCAGAAACGTTAACAGCGACAACTTATCCCGAACAGAGTGCGCCTGGTCAGGATGAACTATCATTCGCAGTGCGAGAAGAGGAAGTAAACCATTTGCCCGTTGAAAGGCCCGCTCCACAGAGTGAACAAATGCTAATGAATCAGAATTCAAGCGTCACTCTGACCCCCGCTGACGCATTGTTTGACAGAGTTAGAGAACTGCTTCGAAATATGGATACACCCCAGACTGATGCCGAAGTTGCCGAGATGCTCGGAGTTTCCAAAAGCCAGGCTAAGAAATGGTTAGAACGCTTGGTTGGGGAAGGATTACTTGAAAAGGTCAAGAAACCAGCCGGGTATCGCACGGTTTCATCATCGGGTCGATTGCTTTAATCAAGGATAACATCGAAGGTCTGCACAATATTTGTTAGATTAGAGAAAAAATAGATGCTCGACGAAAACGAACTTGAACAAACCGTGCTTTCCTGGCTGAATGGACTTGGTTGCGCCGTCCTTTCCGGTCCGTCCATCGCCCCAGGTGAGCTTCTTGCCGAACGCGCTGAGTTCGGCGAAGTTGTCCTGAAAGCACGTCTGCGCGATACCATGTCCCGGCTTAACCCGTCCCTTGATGAAACAATCATCGGCGAGGCTATTCGCAAACTGCTCCATCCCGCCCAGGTTTCCTTGATCCGAAACAACCACACTATTCACAACTATCTCGTAAACGGCGTACCTGTTGACGTTGTCCGGCCTGACGGCGGGCATGGGGTCACGGTCCGGGTGATCGACTTCGAGACTCCCGACAACAACGATTGGCTTGTTGTGAATCAGTTCGCGGTGATCGAGGGGAAATATAGCCGCAGGCCGGACATCGTGATCTTCGTGAACGGACTGCCGCTCGGGGTGATCGAGCTCAAGAATCCCGCTGACGAAAACGCCACGATCTGGTCGGCCTTTAATCAACTCCAGACTTACAAACAGCAGATTCCATCTCTTTTTCTTTACAACGCTGCGCTCATTATCTCCGACGGTCTCGACGCACGGATCGGCACGTTGACGGCTGACCGGGAACGCTTCATGCCCTGGCGGACTATAGAGGGCGAAACGCTTGCGCCCACACACATGCCTCAGATTGAGGTATTGCTTCTCGGAGTTTTCGATAAACGATACTTTCTCGACCTGATCCGGCATTTCATCGTGTTCGAGGATGAGGGCGGCGGTCAGCTTGTAAAGAAGATGGCAGGGTACCACCAGTTCCACGCAGTGAATGCGGCGCTGGAAGAGACGCTTCGGGCGGCGGATAAATTAGGCAAGAGTAAAGAAGAACTCGGCAAGTACTATTCCCGAGCTGACAAAGCCAAAGAAAAGCGGGATGTTGGCGACCGGCGCGTGGGCGTGGTCTGGCATACTCAAGGGTCGGGCAAAAGCCTGACCATGGCGTTCTATGCTGGGAAGGTGATCCTGAGCCCTGCCATGGAGAACCCGACACTCGTGGTGCTCACGGACCGGAACGATCTTGACGACCAGCTCTTCGGCACCTTCTCGCGCTGTAGTGAACTTCTGCGCCAAGCGCCAGTCCAAGCTACGGACCGCAAACATCTCCGCGAACTGTTACAGGTCGCATCCGGCGGCGTGGTGTTCACAACGATCCAGAAATTCTTTCCCGAGGAAAAGGGAGACACCTTCCCCATGCTCTCGGATCGCCGGAACGTCGTCGTGATCGCTGACGAGGCACACCGGAGTCAGTACGACTTCATCGACGGTTATGCGCGCCACATGCGGGACGCTTTGCCGAAAGCCTCGTTCATCGGCTTTACGGGCACGCCGATCGAACTAACGGACAAGAACACCCGGGCGGTCTTCGGTGACTACATCAGCATCTACGACATCCAGCGGGCGGTCTTGGATGGCGCGACCGTACCGATCTACTACGAAAGCCGGTATGCGAAGCTTGATCTGAAGGAGTCCGAGAAGCCCAAGGTTGACCCGGAGTTCGACGAGGCAACAGAAGGGGAAGAGGTCGAGCGCAAGGAGAAGCTCAAGACCAAGTGGGCGGCTCTTGAGGCGGTCGTGGGCACGGAGAAGCGCGTGAGCGTGATCGCCCGTGATCTTGTGGAGCACTTCGAGAAGCGGCAGGAGGCCATGGTCGGCAAGGCAATGGTTGTCTGCATGAGCAGGCGCATCTGCGTGGACCTGTATCTGGCTATCGTAAAGCTCCGGCATGAGTGGCATTCTGAGGAAGACGACAAAGGCGCTATCAAGGTAGTGATGACCGGCTCGGCATCCGACCCCCTGCATTGGCAGCAGCACATCAGGAACAAGCCCAGACGAGAGGTCCTGGCCAACCGGTTCAAGCTTCCGAAAGACCCCTTCAAGATCGTTCTTGTGCGCGATATGTGGCTAACGGGATTCGATGTGCCTTGCCTGCATACTATGTATGTCGATAAACCCATGCGCGGCCACGGCTTGATGCAGGCAATCGCGCGGGTGAACCGCGTGTTCCGGGACAAGCCGGGCGGACTCGTGGTGGATTATCTGGGGTTGGCTGATCAGCTCAGGAATGCCCTGGCAGCGTACACCGAGAGCGGCGGCACGGGAGAGACGGCCATTGACCAGGCAGAGGCCGTGGCGCTCATGCTCGAAAAATATGAGATCTGTCTCGGGATGTTCTTTGGCTTTGACTGGTCAGCCTGGAAAACAGGCAAGGCTGCTGCACAGCTTTCGGTCCTTCCTTCGGCACAGGAGCACATACTGAAGCAGGAGGACGGGAAGGGGCGGCTTGTGAAGGCAGTAATCGACCTGTCGAAGGCATTCGCCCTGTCCGTGCCGCATGAGGAGACGATCCGTATCCGCGATGACGTTGCCTTCTTCCAGGCGGTGAAGGCGGCGCTGGTCAAGAGCGAGCCGACAGGTGGAAAGACAGAAGAGGAGATGAACCTTGCCATCCAGCAGATCGTCTCACGCGCCATTGCACCCGGCGAGGTGATCGATATCTTCGCGGCGGCGGGTTTGAAAAGGCCGGACATCTCGATCCTCTCTGATGAGTTTCTTGCCGAGGTCCGGGGTCTACCGCAGAAGAACCTTGCTGTGGAGCTCTTGCGGAAGCTCCTGAACAGCGCAATCAAGATGCGGGCAAAGCGACACCTGGTGCAGGCGCGGTCTTTCGGCGAGATGCTGGAAGCGACGCTGCGTCGTTACCAGAACCGGGCCATCGAGACGGCGCAGATCATCGAGGAGTTGATCGGCATCGCCAAGGATATGCGCGAGGCTGAAAAGCGAGGTGAAGTCCTTGGCCTGAACGACGACGAGGTCGCTTTCTATGAAGCCCTGGAAGTGAATGACAGCGCCGTGAAGGTCCTGGGGGACGAGACGCTCAAGGCAATAGCCCGTGAACTGGTCGAGACCGTTCGCAAGAATACGAGCATCGACTGGACGGTGAAGGAATCGGTAAAAGCGAAACTGCGGGTGATTGTGAAGCGAATCCTCCGCAAGTACGGCTATCCGCCGGATAAACAGGAAAAGGCTACCCAGACCGTGCTGCAACAGGCGGAGTTGCTCGCCCCGGAGTGGGCGGCCTGAAACATGACAAAGAAACAATCCTGACGATAAGTTCTCATTGACTATGAAAAAGATTCCCTCCGAAAGCAAGAAAGAGATCGACAAACTCGTTAAAGACCTGAACGAGCACAGCTATCGGTACTATGTGCTTGATGCTCCGTCTATTCCGGACGCTGAATACGACAAGTTATTCAGGCGACTGCAGGAGCTTGAGGAGCAATATCACTACATCCTGCCTGACTCACCCACCCAGCGCGTCGGCGCGCCGCCGCTCGAAAAGTTCGATAAGGTAAAACACGCCGAGCCCATGCTTTCCCTCGGGAACGCCTTCTCGCATGATGAAGTGCGCGAATTCGACAAGCGGGTCAAAAAAGTGCTAAAAACTGACAGTGACATCGAATATACCGTCGAACCGAAGTATGACGGGCTTGCCATGGAACTTACGTACCGGAAAGGTATTCTTCTCCGCGCTTCTACCCGGGGCGATGGTTTTGAAGGCGAGGATGTTACCCAGAACATCAAGACCATCAAGGCGGTGCCGCTCAGGATCGAGGGCGTCCATCCGGTTCCCGAGGAGATCGACATCCGGGGCGAAGTGTTCATCGACATCGCTGAGTTCGAGAAACTGAACAGGGAAAGGGAGAAGGAAGGGGAAGCGCTGTTTGCAAATCCCCGGAACGCAGCAGCAGGCTCCATCCGGCAGTTGGATCCTTCCATCACGGAGAGAAGGCGGCTGCACATGGCGTGTTACGGCCTGGGTGCGACGAAGGGTATCGAGTTCCGGGACCAGGCGGAATTCATGGCGTGGCTCAAAAAGGCCCATTTCCCGGTACCTCTGGTATTCGATGTGGTACACGGCATCGACAAGGCGATCGATTCGATCAAGGCGATCGAGGAAAAGCGTTCGCGCCTGCCCTTCGAAACAGATGGAGCGGTCGTTAAAGTAAATGAGTTCGCCCTGCAGAGAACACTCGGCATCAAGACACGCGAGCCCCGTTGGGCGATAGCCTTCAAGTACGCCGCCCATAAGGGTGTCACCGTCATTGAGGACATCCTGGCAAGCGTGGGAAGGACGGGAGCGATAACCCCGGTGGCGGTCATGAAACCCGTCCAGATCGGCGGCGTGACCGTATCCCGCTCAACGCTTCATAATTGGGATGAGATCGAGCGCAAGGACATAAGGATCGGAGATACCGTGGTCGTCGAGCGGGCAGGTGATGTGATTCCGCACGTTATCGCGGTCAAGACAGAGAAACGGAACGGTAATGAGAAACGCTTCCCACCCCCGAAACAGTGTCCGGTATGCGGATCGAACGTCATGCGCGATGAAGGTGAAGTGGCTTTCCGCTGCATCGGCCTGAACTGCGAAGCGCAGGTGCTGGAGAAGATCAAGCACTACGCGTCGCGCGGCGCCATGAATATAGAGGGACTGGGTGAAAAGAACGTCGATCTGCTCTACCGCCAGGGGTTGATACGGCATTTCATCGATCTGTACAAGCTCAGGAAGGAACAACTCCTGGAGCTTCCGCGGTTCGCTGAGAAATCGGCCCAGAATATGATCGATGCCATCGAAAAGAGCAGGACGACCACGCTTGCGCGGTTCCTTTTTGCCCTCGGGATACTGCATGTTGGAGAATTCGCGGCGAAACAGCTGGCAAAGAACTTCGAGAACATGGCCGACCTGTATCGTATAGAAGCGGATCGTATCATGGCAATAAAGCAGATGGGCGAAAAGTTGGCCGCGTCGATATCCGGTTTCTTTTCGGAAAAAGAGAACCTGAAGACACTGGAAGATATTAAAAAGCTTGGGATGCAACTGACGAACCCCGATTATGTTGTAATGAGAGAGGAAACAAAAGGTTTGTTTTACGGTTTGACCTTTGTCATCACCGGGACGCTCTCGAAACCCCGTGATGAGTATGAAGCGTTGATCGAACAGAACGGCGGCCGGGCTGCAGGTACAGTCTCGAAAAAGACCAGCTATGTTCTCGCTGGAAACGAGGCCGGAAGCAAACTTGAGAAGGCACAAGCTCTAGGGGTGAAGGTGCTCAATGAAGAACAGTTCATGAAGATGGTCGGAGGGAATTAACGTGCGCCTTGGCTTCCACGTGTCCATATCCGGCGGATTCTCACTCGCTGTCCAGCGCGCTCATGAGCTAGGATGCTCGACCATGCAGATCTTCAGCCGCAATCCCCGCGGTTGGACCGTCAAGCCTCTCGACAAAGCGGACATTGCCGAGTTCAAACGGCTGCGCAAGCAGTACGATATCGGTCCCGTGTTCATCCATACAAACTATCTTATCAATCTCGCGTCTTCGAAACCTGATCTGTATCAGCGGTCGATCGAACAATTCGTCATCGATCTCGAACGGACCGAGCATCTTGGCGCGGAATATCTCGTTACCCATCTCGGCTCTGCGAGCGGCCAGGAACCTGAATGGATGATCGATCGGGTCGCCAACGCTTTGAACATGGCGATGAAGCTGCACAAGCCGCAGGCGACGATCCTGCTCGAGAACACCGCGGGGGAAAAGGGGGACGTGGGATATACGTTCGAACAGGTGAACGAGGTGATAGCGAGATTGAATAATGCCGATAAGATCGGGATCTGCTATGATACCTGCCACGGGTTCGCTGCGGGCTATGATATCAGGACAAAACAGGGCGTCGATGCCGTCGCAAAAAAGATCGAAGAGACCGTCGGCCTCGGAAGGCTTAAAGGCATGCACCTGAACGACTGTCTCAGGGATTTCGACTCCCATGTAGACCGCCACTGGCACATCGGCGAGGGCAAGATCGGTGAGGAAGGCTTCAAGGCCATTTTGAACCACAAGGCATTCAAGGAAGTTCCCAAGATCATGGAAACACCAAAAGAAACCGACGAGGACGATCCCCGGAACATGAAGAAGGTCCGATCACTGGTGAAATAAATCTATGAGTTCTCATCGGTTCATGGTAGATTTCTCCCTCCTGAAGTTACCCTAACCCGGACAAGCCGGAACCAGAATTTGCCACGAAGACTCTAAGTCACGAAGAACAGCGAGAACTGCTTAAGGTACTGTTTTAATGATTAGATTAAGGCCGTACTTTGTGTCTTCGTGCCTTCGTGGCAAAATATTCTTGCCATTTTGAGTGGAATTTGATTTCTTAGCCTAAGAAATACATACCATTTATGCAGAAAAGCATCAGAAAACAAATGTTCTCGCTGGCCATTCCCGTGGTGCTCTCAAGCTTTCTCCAGCGTTCCGTGGGAATCGTTGATATCTTCCTGGTCGGCGGTCTCGGAGCGTCGGCGATCGCGGCGGTGGGAATAGCCCAGATCATGGTCTTTGTGGTCATGAGCCTCTCCTGGGGAATCAATACCGGCGCGACCGTGCTGGTTTCCCAGCTTTGGGGAGCGGGGCGGAGAAAGGAATCCGCTCAGGCGGCTTATCAGGCGATGCTGATGGCAGTGCTTGCGGCCCTCTGCATCATGGTCGCGGGCAATCTGTTCGGAGGAAAGATGGCGGCGTTCCTGGGCGCGAACCAGGAAGTTCAGCAGATCCTCAATGACTACACTCCTATCATCTTTACCTGTATTATTTTTACCATCTCCATCAACGTGCTCTCGGGCATCATGCACGGGACTGGTGACACAAAAACGCCGCTCTACGCAACGCTGATCGTGAACATACTGCATGTTGTCGTGGCCTACCCTCTGATCTACGGAAAATGGGGCTGCCCAGCGCTCGGGGTCAAAGGCGCCGCAATTGCCGTCGCCATATCGGAAAGCATGGGGGCCATATTCCTGTTCGTCCGGTCCCTGGTCAAGCGGTATATTGTTCCGAGTAAACATCTGGACCATCGCTTTACGTCCAGGGCGATCAGACTTGGCTGGCCGATCTTTGTTGATCGGCTGCTGCAGAACGCGGGATCAATGATCTTTGCCAAGGTCATCTTGCTGTACGGAACGTCCGTATACGCCGCACACCAGGTGGGGCTTGCCATCGAGGCCATCTCATTCATGCCCGGCTATGGGATCGCCGTTGCCGCCGCGACCATGGTTGGACAGAACCTGGGAGCGGGAAGGCCCGAGGATGCCCGGATTTCGGCGTATGAGGCGAACCGTCTGGCGGTGATCCTGATGGCCGCCATGGGATTTGTGTTCTTTTTCTTTCCCTATGTCCTGCTCAGGCTGTTTACTGACGATCCTGAGGTGATCAGGTATGGTATACTCTACATGAAGATAGTGGCCTTCGCCCAGGTCCCCCTGGCCATCACCATGGTGCTTACCGGGTCCCTGCGCGGGGCCGGTGATACGGGCTTCATCATGTTCGCGACCATGGCAGGCATGTGGCTGGTGCGCCTTCCGGTGACTAGCCTTCTTGCAATAGTATTTCAGGCTCCGATCCACGTGGTCTGGTCGGTCATGATATTCGACTGGCTGGCGAGGATGGGACTGCTTAGCTGGCGGTACCGGAAGAAGATATGGGGGAGAATAGAGATATGATACCGGCGGTCGGTGGAGAGAGGCCGGAGATCATGTAAAGGATAGTGAAAAGTATTATGAAAACATGAAAGAGTATTTACCGCAGAGGACGCAGAGAAGGTCAAGTTCATGAATAAAGGCAAAGCAAATAGAAGAGATTTAGATCTAGTCTGGTTTTTTTAAAAACCGTAGGGAAGATCATGGTAAGGTCCTAATCAGAGGATATTAACCGCACTAGTAAAAATCGAGAGGCCAAGAGGGATAGGATTTTGAGAAATTGTTTCCTGTATCATGACGCAAGATTTCCTCTGCGTCCTCTGCGGTGAAAGACTTTGACAGGATGTCACGAAAACTGTGAGGGGATGCATGCCTGATATCATTGAAATGATCGGCAAAGAGGTAGAGGTCATCGCGAGCGGAATTTCCTATAAGGGCGTCCTGATCGAGGTTTCCGAGACCGAGGTCCATCTCAAAGGATTGTTCGAGTATGTTTCCCTGCCGATGTCCGCGGTGACCGAGGTGAGACCGGCTGAGAAAAAGGTCGTGGAGTGGGATCGCACGTTCGATGTCCCGGAAGAGGAAAAGAAAGACCTCATCCCGTAAAAAACGAGAGTATTGGATCAGGGTGTCTCGATCCTGAGTTTTTTCAATTTCCGGTAGAGCGTTGCCAGGTCGATGCCGAGCCGGTCCGCTGTCGCTTCCTTGTTCCCCTTGTTCTCCGTCATGCTCCGACGGATATATTCCCGTTCATAGTCATCCAGCGCCTGCCTGAGCGATGAGGTGGGGATGCCTTCCACGTCGATGGTCCTCAATTTGTCCGGCAGGTCGTGCAGGGTGATGATATCTCCTTCAGAGAGGACGACCGCGCGTTCCAGGGAATTTCTCAGTTCACGGATGTTGCCCGGCCAGTCATAGGCCAACATTGATTTCATCACTTCATAGTCGATATCCTTGACGTTCTTTCCCGCCTCATCAGCGAAAATGCTCAGATAGTGCTTGATCAGGAGAGGGATGTCGTCCTTCCGTTCACGGAGCGACGGGACCCTGATCTCGATGACGTTCAACCGGTAAAATAGATCTTCCCGGAACCGCCCGTCCTTCACGCGCTGCGCCAGATCGGCATTGGTCGCCGCGATCACCCGCACATCCACCGTGATGACCCGCGTATCGCCGACCGGAGTGAGCCCCTTGGTCTGCATCACATTCAGCAATTTTACCGGGGGCGGCAGCGGCAGCTCTCCGACCTCATAGAGGAACAGGGAGCCGCCATGGGCCATGGTGATGAGGCCTTTCTTGTCGTCGATCGCCGACGTGAACGAGCCTTTCTTGTGGCCAAAGAGCTCGCTTTCAAGCAGGTTCTCGGGGATGGCGCCGCAGTTGATGGAGATAAAAGGTTTGTTGTTGCGCGGCCCCGACTCGTGGATGGCCTGGGCCACCAGACCCTTGCCGGTCCCGCTTTCGCCGGTGATGAGGATGTTGGTCTTGCCGGGAACAACCTTTTCCATAACGGCGAAGACCTTCTGGATGGCGTCGGACGTGCCGATGATGTTCTTGAAGGAGATGCGCCGCTGGCTCAATTCCTGGCGCAGGATCTGGTTTTCCATGAGAAGTTCACGTCCCTCGACGATGCGCTTGATCGTGAGACGGATATCGTCGTTCAGGAACGGTTTGGTGATGTAGTCCACGGCTCCGGACCGCATGGCGTCAACTGCGGAACCCACCGAGGCGAAGGCGGTCATCATAATAACGGAGGTCCCGGGGCTGATCTTCTGGGCCTGCCGGAGAACCTCAAAGCCGTCCATCTTCTCCATCTTGATGTCGGTCATAATAATGTCGTAGCTTTGCCTGCCGATGAGCTCAACGGCCAGTTCTCCGTTGTATGCCTCGGTCACCGCATAACCTTCCTTGGAAAGGATGATGTTCAGCGCCCGGCAAATGTCTTTTTCGTCATCAACGACCAGGATATTCGTCTTTTCCATGCAGTGGCTCCTTGTGAATATCGGTCAGTACCGGAAGGATGATGGTGAAGGTGGTTCCCGTTCCAATCGTGCTGGCGACCTTGATGTCGCCTTTGAACCGTTTCACGATATTGTAGCTTACGGAGAGTCCGAGCCCGGTCCCTTTGCCCACTTCCTTGGTGGTGTAGAAGGGGTCGAAGATCTTTTCCAGGTCGGTAGCAGGGATGCCGGTGCCGGAATCCTGGAAATCGACGAAGATCGTGTCGAGACCCTGTTCATTCAGGCCATGTTTGCTCGTCACCGCAAGTTTGCCGCCGTCGGGCATCGCATCGAGCGCGTTCAGGATGATGTTGATGAATACCTGGGCGATCTGACCCTCGTCGATCATGGTTCTGGGAATATCTGCGGCGACGTTGACGGTGATCTGAAGGGTGCTTTTCATGCGTTTGTCGAGGCGCATGAGGTCAAGGGAAGACTTCAGGATGTCATTGATCTGGACCAGTTTTATCGTGGTCGAATCAGGACGGGAGAACGTGGACATCTGACGCACGATCTCGGTGATGCGCTGGATGTGGGTGTTGATGGTGTCGAGGCTGGTTTGGGCGAACTCGTCGGTACTCATCTCCCGCAACAGCTGGGCGAAAGTTGAAATGGAGGTGAGGGGATTGCCGATCTCATGGGCAACGCCCGCGGCCAGCCGGCCGAGGGCGGCGAGCTTTTCTGAGTGCAGGACCTGCTGCTCGAGCTTTTTGGCAGTAGCAACCTCTTTGTCGACCCGGTCTTCCAGCTCAGAAGTGTATTGTTTGAGCGCTTCCTCAAGGTGAACGCGCTTGGTGACGTCGTTGCTCGTTATCACGACGCCGGTCACTTCACCCGCGATGCTCAGAGGGCTTACGTTCATGTCGAAGAAGACGGGTTCCGACTGGATCAAGGTGATCCGGTACTCCTTCACTTCAATGCTGGCGCTTTCGCTCATGCAACGGTGAAGCAAGGTTTCGAAGGGGACCCCCTCATAGCGCGGAAGGTCGTCCGGGAACAGTGAAAAAAACGGCTTTCCGACGATCTGATGCTTGGGACGCCCGAGGGCTTTTGCCTGGGCGGTGTTCACGGTCCTGACCGTCAGGTCCCGGTCCAGGACCAGGAGGTTGGTCTGGGTGTTCTCGATGATGTTCTCAAGATAGTTCTTCGCGATCACGATCTCCTGCTCGAGGCGACGCTGGTTCTCGAGATGCATGGCCTTTTCCTCGGCCTTGATCTTCTTTCGGTAGGTGATCATGGATATGACTGAAGCGATAAGCGTGGTGATGAAAATAGAAATGATCAGGAGAGAGAAGAACGACTGGCTTTTGTGCATCAGGGCGATCACATCCGAGTAAGGGGCGGAGACCACGACAAACCAGGAACGAACGCCGACCGGGAACTTGTAATAGGCCGCGAGCTTGTTCTCGCCCCCCGGCGCCACATAGTAACCGAATGACTCCGCCTTGCCTTCGACCATCTGCTTCTCCGCATTGAAGGAGCGGTGACACTGGAAGCAGGAGGGCTCCGTATGGAACAGGTTCTTCCCGAGCATTTGCGGTTGTGTGGGATGGTAGAGGAGCGTGCCGTCGCTGTCCATCATCCAGGCATACCCGCGGGTCCCGGACTTGACCGGCAGCAGGTACTTCTGCGTGATGCCGTCCATGGACAGGACGGCCAGAACGACACCATTGAGCCGAAGGTCTTGATATCCGGGCAATTTCTGGTAGATCGGGACCGCCATGATGAACTGCTTGGTGTCGGGCCTCTCGACGACGATATTCATGAGGTCCGTGACGAGGTGCTCGTTCGCTCGAAGGGTGCTCGCCCTGATAAAATATTTTGTTTTCGCAAGGCTTTCGCCTTCCCGCCCCGGATAGCCGCTGTCGTACAGTATGGTGCCGCGCCGGTCCAGGACCCGGAGGGCCACAAGGGTGTCGCTTTCGATATGATAGTGTATTCCTTCCACGACCGCACGTGCCTGAGAACTCCGGCCGACACGCAGGATGTCGGGCAGCTGAGCGATAACGTTGATGTCCTTGTACACATGGTCGAGAAACGACTCAACATTGATGGCGACCTGCTGGGCCAGGAGAAGCTGCTGCTTGTTGAACTGGTCGGCCATCTCATCCCTGAGCGTCTGATGAAAGGTCTGTCCGATTATGATGATGAGGGAAAGGATGAAAAGGAACGCCAAAATGACCACGAGCGGTGTAAGTACTTCACGGTTCTTAAGGTTGCGGAACGCGCTGCACATGGGCTAATTTACTGCCAACCTGAGAGTGATGTCAAGGAATTAGATTGACCGTGAAGGGTCATAATGCCGGGCGCGAGAATGATATTTAAGAAGGCGGGTCCACATTTATAAAAAAAATTAGCCGCGGAGAAACAGGGGGATCCCGGCAGGGCGCAGAAGGTCAGAGGTCCATGGCGGTCGTCAGCTGGTCTCCCTCGACCTGCCATACCTTGTCCAGGGGGAGAATGAATGAAAAGGAACTTCCTTTTCCCGGGGTGCTTTCCGCCCATATCCTGCCGCCATGGTACTCAACGATCTGCTTGGTAATGGCAAGGCCGAGACCGGTTCCTTCCGCATGGGTCGTGAGGACGTCGCCGGAGCGGCGGAATTTTTCGAAAATAACGTCGAAGTCCCGGGAAGGGATCCCGACGCCGGTATCCGAGATCTTCACCATGATCTGATAACGCGGATCATTCTCGGTAAAAGCATTGATGGAGATCGTACCGCCGTCGGGAGTGAATTTGACGGCATTGGACAGGATGTTCGTGATCACCTGTATCAAACGGTCCCGATCGCCGTACAGCGTTGGCAGGGAAGCCGGAACGTTCATGATGATGGAGAGGCTCTTGTTGTCCGCGAGTGACTGCATGCTGTTCACTGAGTTCCGGATGATCTCGCTCAGGGAAACGCGGGTCACGTGCCAGCTCAGCTTTCCCGCTTCGATCTTGGTGAGGTCCAGGATGTCGTTGATCAGCCTCGCGAGGCGGTCTGTTTCGTTGTTAATGATGGTGAGAAGGCGGTTCCGCTTCTCGCCCGTCATGCGGGGCTTCATGATGATCAGCTCGGTGAACGCCTTGATGGACGTGAGCGGAGTGCGAAGCTCGTGAGATACGACCGAGATGAAGTCCGATTTGAGCTGGTCGAGCTCCTTTAGTTTCTTGTTGGCAAGCTCCAACTCGCGGTTCGCCACCGCCAGGTTCTGGTTCGAGAACTGAAGACGCTCGTATGCCTTGGTCAGATTTTCCGTCTTCTCCGCCACGCGGAACTCGAGGTTGCGATTCAGGTCCTCCAGTTCACGACGGTTCTTCTCGATCTCCTGGGCCATTCTGTCGAAACTCACCGAGAGAACGCCGAGCTCATCGTTCGAAATGAGGTTGGACCGGGCATTGAGGGCGCCCTTTTCCAGGCGACGGATGACGCTGACCATGTGCCCGAGCGGGTTCGAAATGCTCGTCGCGAGCAGGATGCCGATCCCCGAGGTCAGGATCAACGTCGCGATGGTCACCAGAAAGATCAGGTTGAACAGCTGGTTCATCACGGGCTGGTTCGGCGAGAACACGACCGGCATGAGGCTGAGTTCCATGCCTACCTTCCGGTACATCAGGACGCCCAGGGCGATGAGGGGCGCCGTGACGGTCGCGAGGAGGATGGTGACCAGGCGGGTGCGGGTGTTGATGTGGATCACCTTGGATTCATCAACGCTGATGTTCCTGGTCTTTTCCGCGAGGAACTGGCGGACCGGATATAAAAGCCGTTCGGTAAGGAAGAACGAGAAGATGGGGAAGAACGCCAGTCCAATCCCGGCATAGAGGCCGAGCCTGATGTTCTCCTTCAGCGGAAGGCCGCCGACGGTTCCCATATACAGGCAATCCAGCAGGGTAATAAGCTCATAGCGGACAAGGACGGTTGCGGCATGGACGATGGGCAGGTTCAGCGCCCGCGTACGCGCTTCAGCCATGACATCGTCAGGCGGGTCCAACCGGCGTTTCAGATAGAACGCAAGCATTTCAATAGGCCGGGTTTCCCAGCGTTCCATGAAATAGTAAGCCGAGAAGATGCCGATCGGGGCGAGAATTACAATGGTGATAAAGATGTAATGGAAAAGGTGGGCCGTCGAGAACTGCATGCTCACCAGGATATAGGGGATCAGGGTGGAGAAGATGACGGCGATGATGACCAGTTCGCTGTAGATGATCTTTTTTGAGACATTAAGTTCCATGGGCAAGTAAGTATATCAGGGGAACAACGCCTTGATCGCGAGCTTTCGCAGAACTTCCGTGTCGCTGACGAGGGCCGCAACCCTCTCAGGACTGGACGCCAGAAGTTCCTTGGCCGTTCCAATGTTCGCCGATCCCAACTTCGAAAATTCCGACTCCGGAAAGTTCGCGATCCGGTTCAGAGGAATGTCGTTCTTTAACGTGTAGACGACCACCAGCCTTGATTCTCCCTGGATCACCGGCAGGAACGTGTGGTGCAAGGCGCTTACTTTATTAATAAGCTCGTCAGCTTCCGCTTCGCTGAAGAACCCGGTGAAATCGGTGAACAAGGTCGCAAGCAGCACGTCCACGGAGATCGTCTGGATGTTGTTCGCGATCACCTGGTTAAAGAATATCCCGTACCGGGATATCCGGATCATGTCCCGTATGAACTTCTCGCGCTTCACGATCGGCAGGAAGTGGAACACATTGAACGCATACACCCAGTCAAATGCCTTGTCCTGGAACCTGGCCATGTCGGTCACGTCGCCTACCTGAAGCTCGATCTGGTCCTGAAGTCCCTCTTCCGCGTTCTTCCGTTTTCCCAGTTCAAGGGTATGGATATTCATGTCGATCCCGGTCGCACTGACGCCGGGACAGGTCCGTGAAATCTCCCGGAGGACCGATCCGTCACCACAGCCGAGATCAAGAATGGTATGGCCGGTTGAAAGTCCGGACCACTTGAAAAACTCGGCTGAGGCCCTGGAGAGCTGTGACGCGACTCGTGGGATATAGTCGCGGCTGATCTTGCCCTGGCTTATGCTGTCAAGGCCGACACCTTTCTGGTATGCGTCTTTGGAATGCTGAATGGCCTTGGTAAAGTAGGAGAACATGTGGTGCAGGCCGAGCAGGTCGGGAGTGGGCGTGCCCCGCCGCAGCAGCGACCCCTTGGTGGTAAGCGTATACCCGTCGCCTGATTTACTGATGTATCCGAAGGAAACCGCGAAGCGCAGCCAGCGTTCCACCTTGGTTATGTCGTATCCCAGCTGACCCGACAGCTCGTGCGCGGTGACGGGCTTGTTGAGGGGTATCCAGTCGAAAAAACCGAGTTCAATGCCCTGGATCGTGTTGAGCCCGATGGCGCCATGAATAAGCATGGCCATCAGTTCCGAGGAATGTTTTTTTATCTCTTCTTGGTCCATCAGGGCCTCCGTTCGGTCAATTCGCGTTGATCAGGGCCTTGATCACGACCACGCCATACATGGCCCAAATGATGATGAGGATGCTCCAGATGAGGAAGCTGAGCTGTCTCATGCTGGCTTCGTCGGATTTTTTTTCACGCCGTCTGATCTCGCGGTCTTTTGCCTTTGCACGGAGATAGAACTGACGGTGGTCGGCATAGCGATCCGGAGAAAGCTCGAAGAGCCTGGCAAGGACAGCGGCCTGCTCGCTGAGCGAAAAGGGGAACTCATACGCGGTGTCGATAGCAGGGTCGCTCTTCAGCAGTTCCGCGAGATCTTCGGGCCGGTAAGAGCTCAGCATTCTGTCGTAGCAGATGAGCAAGTTCTCATTGACGGCTTTGACGAACTTTCTGAAAGGCCACATCTTTTCGAACTTGGAGTTGATGAAACTGGATTCATAGGACTGGGCGGCCTTGCGATAGTCTCCCCGCTTCAAGAAGCACAGGCCGCTGAGCGCAAGAGCATTCGCAAGACCGGATACGCCGTTGGAAAGGGGGATCGTGAACGGATGGCCCCTGACGTCGATCTTCCGGAACAATTGCTCTGCATGCTGGAGATCAACGATGGCCTGTTCGTACTTCTGTTGCTGAAGCAGGGCTGAGCCTCGCTCAAAGACCTGTTGGGCGATCATCTTGTTGCCGGTATCCTGCATAGGAAGGTTAATGCTGGAGAAGGCTCTTCACCCGGGCGAGAATTTCCATGGGACTGAAGGGTTTGACGATGTATTCGTCCGCGCCGACTTCCTTCCCCCGTTCCTGCTCCGCAACCTGTCCCTTGGCCGTCAGCATGATGACGTAGATGCTTTTCAGGTCAGGATCGTTCTTAATGGTGCGGCAGACATCGTAGCCGTTGATCTCCGGCATCATGATGTCCAGGAACAGGATATCGGGCTTTTGCTCCCGAACCTTTCGGAGGGTGTCAGCTCCATCCTTCGCAAGCAGGAGCTCATAGCCCTCATCCTCAAGAAGGTAGGTCAGGGCATCCCTGATATTCTCATTATCGTCGGCGATCAGTACTTTTTTCCGAATCGTATCTGTTGTAGTCATTATGTTGCAATAGTATCCTTATAAACACGGTTTGTCAAGGAGATGTATCGTAGAGAGAGATGTATCCTTGATCAGGTTTAGGATGACATCATGCAGCAAAGTATTGATATTACAACAAAAAAAGGTATATTATGTTAAATCTTGTAAATAGAAGTTTTGTAATGTAAACTACGACATAAATTATTCATCGATCGGGTCCACAGAGACGGACGTCGGTGAACGCGATCCGTCAACAAGAGGAAACTGAGGAGGCGTACTTGCACGTTGGTTTTGATATGCACGCAGTGTTGCGGCGGGTCCTGAGAAACGGCGGAGAATATGCCGACCTGTACCTGGAACGGTCTTCACCGCTTGCCATTCAGTGCGAAGATGACCGGATCGAGAAGGTCATTGCCGGGCGTGAATGCGGCGCAGGATTGAGGCTTATCTCCGGGAAGAGGACGGCATATGCCTATACGAACGAGCTCACCACATCATCGCTGCTTGGATTGGCCGAGGCAATGAGCCGGTCGGTCAGCGGCAGCGAGGGGCCCGTGGAGCCAACGATCGTGCTGTACGGAACATCAGCTGTCGGAAACGGCTCCTTCGTGAAACAGCCGCCCGAGCAGGTGGCAACGGACAGAAAAGCGGATATGGTGAAGCGGGCAAACCACGTTGCCCGGAACTTCGATCCGCGGATACGTCAGGTGCTGGTGACCTACCGGGAGAACTGCCAGGAAGTGCTTATCGCGTCATCGTCCGGTGAGGTGATCGAGGATACCCGGTGCTATCTCACTGCCATGGTCCAGGTGGTCGCGTCCGACGGAGGGACCGTGCAGACGGGCTATGAGCCTGTGGGCGGTCTTATCGGCATGGAACTCTTCGACGCGGAACCGCTGGAACAGGCCGCCGAGAAGGCAGCTCGCCGGGCATTGATGATGCTGACCGCCCGTAAGGCTCCCGCGGGGAGGATGCCGGTGGTCCTGTCCTCCGATGCGGGCGGGACCATGATCCATGAAGCGATTGGCCACGGTCTCGAAGCGGACCTCGCCCAATCCGGGCTGTCGGTCTATTCGGGCAAGATCGGCCGGCAGATCGCGTCACCCCTGGTCACGGTCGTTGATGACGCGACCTTGCCGGGAAGAAGGGGATCGTTCCGGGTGGACGATGAAGGGACAAAAGCGCAGCGTACGGTCCTCGTGGAACAAGGCATCCTGAAAACCTACCTGTACGATCGTCTTACCGCGATGAAGGACGGGACCCGGTCCACGGGCAATGGCAGAAGAGAGTCCTACCGGCATCGCCCCATTCCCCGCATGACCAATACGATGATCGCACCGGGCGCAACAAACCCGGCCGATATCCTGAAGGCCACGCCGAAAGGCCTCTTCGTCCGCAAGATGGGGGGAGGGCAGGTGAATACGGTCAATGGAGATTTTGTGTTCGAAGTGAGCGAGGGGTACCGTATCGAGAACGGCAGGATCGGTGATCCGGTGCGGGGAGCGACGCTCATCGGCAACGGTCCGGCCATCCTCATGTCCATTGACCTGGTAGGTTCCGACCTGGGTTTTTCCATCGGGACATGCGGCAAGGACGGCCAGGGCTCGCCGGTGAGCGATGCCCAGCCGACACTCAGAATACCGGAGATCACGGTCGGTGGAGAAGTGGAGTAGCGGTCCGATGTTCTCCTTCATTCGAAAACGGCTCGAACTCAAGATCATCGTCTTCCTGACGCTCGTGATCGCCTGCATGATCGGATTCTATACCTTCATAGACATTCGAAACATGCGGACCGATATGATACGCACTTCGGAACGTACCCTGGGCGCGCTGGCTTCGGCCATCAAGGGAACGGTGATCGCATCCATGAAGAAAGGCCACCATGAACTCGTCAAGAATATCCTTGATGCGGTCAATGTGCCTGACTTTATTGATCGGGTGATGATCTACGACGGGTCGGGGCGGCCGGTTCAGGGGCTTGAAAAATACGACGGCGTCAGCGGCTTGAATATGGACATCCCTCCTGCGATCCTGCGGTCCGTGACTACGGAAGACATCAGTGATATTCGCGATCAGCGGGACAGCACTCATATCTCCTATTATTCTCCCATCGAGAACAAAGCGGAATGTTTTGGGTGTCATGGGAGCAACGTAAAGCTGAACGGCATCCTCCGCATTGATATTTCTCTCCGTGAACTGAATGATCTGATCGCCTCCCGCCGGAACAGGGACCTCCTATGGAGCGCGGCCATGATCGTGCTTCTGGTCGGTATGCTGGCCGCCCTGCTGCGGATCGTCGTCTACCGGCCGGTCAGGGAACTTCGCGACGCCATGGCGAGCGCGGAAGGGGGGGAAGCGCTGTCGCGCCTGTCCCGCAAGGGGTCCGACGAACTCGCCGATCTCAAGAGCAGCTTTGTGAATATGCTCCATCGGATCGAGACGCTTCATCGAATAAACCTCGAAAAGGAAAAAGAACTTGCCCGCGCAGGAGAAGAACTGCGGTTCCGTGCCGAGCTTCAATCGATGTTCAACGCTATGCCCGACGGCGTGCTGCTGGTGGACAGGGACTTCAGGATCGTCCAGAGCAATCCGCGCGTGTTTGAGCTTCTTCCCCTGCTGCGCGATGCCGATGGCCGCATTCCGGCCGGCCAGATAATTGATGCATCATCGCCGCATCACGGATTGCAGGACGCGATGACGAGCGGCAAGGTGCGTGAGCATCAATGCGCCCTGGAACTGCCCGATGGCCGGGTCCGTCATCTCCATTGTATCTGCGCTCCGCTGATCGAGGACGGTACGGCGTTGTTCGTGGTCGAGGTCATCCGGGACATCTCCGATCGGGTTAAGACGGAGAGGGAACTCGAGGAAAAAACGTCGGAACTGCGCATGACCAACCGTCTCCTGACTCAGCTTGCCGTGACCGACAGTCTGACGCAGCTCAGCAACCGGCGGCATTTTGACGTGGTTCTCTTCAAGGAGATCAAACGTTTTAATCGCCGGAAATACACCTCTCTTTCTCTCATGATGATCGATATCGACCATTTCAAAGAGCTGAACGATCGGTACGGGCATCTCGCCGGCGACTCGGTGCTTCGTGAGATGGCTCGCATCCTGCGCGAAGGAGTGCGGGAGACCGACACGATCGCCCGGTACGGGGGCGAAGAGTTCGCCATTGTGATGCCGGACACTCATCTTGACGGTGCCACCCATAAGGCCGAGATCCTGCGACAGAAGGTCCAACTGCAGGGATTTCCCGG
This sequence comes from uncultured Nitrospiraceae bacterium, assembly GCA_964412455.1. Classification (GTDB taxonomy): domain Bacteria; phylum Nitrospirota; class UBA9217; order UBA9217; family UBA9217; genus JAAXXJ01. Next base: position 54,226 of record CAYPOT010000010.1, read on the forward strand.
GAGTCCTGAACCAATTCATACCACGATCAGCATCGGGGTCGCGGCCTATGTGACGGGTTTCCCTCATGACCTGATCAAAGCTGCGGACAAGGCGTTGTACGAGGCAAAGAACGCGGGCAGGAACACCGTGGTGGTCTCGCGGCGGGATGAAGTGGAGGTATGACCGTGCGAAGGTTGAGCGATCGGGACAAGGGACCGGTGATCATCAGGACGGCGATCATAACCCTGAGCGACAAGGGAGCGAAGGGTGAACGCGAGGACGAAAGCGGATTAATTATCCGTGACATGGTTGCCGGTATCGGTGCCGATGTCCGTCACTATGAAGTGCTCCCTGATGAACGTGAACGTATCGTTGCCGTACTGAAGCGCCACGCTGATTCGGGCGTCATAGACCTGATCCTTACCACGGGCGGTACCGGGGTCGCTCCGCGGGATGTGACGCCTGAGGCCACCCGCGAGGTCATTGACCGGGAACTTCCCGGCATGTCCGAGGCCATGCGCGCGAAAAGCCTCAAAAAGACCCCTCATGCAATGATATCCCGTGCCGTGTCCGGCATACGCAAACAGACCCTTATTGTGAACCTTCCCGGCAGCCCCCGCGCGGTCCGGGAGAATCTCGCCGTTATCCTTCCTGCGCTGAACCATATCATCGAGAAGATCAAGGGCGATCCCTCCGATTGCGGAGTTCCGTCATAGCAGATTTCCGCTTCCTTTTCCGTTGACAAGATGTTACGGTGTTTGCTACATTCCTTCTGTTGAGTTGACCGGTTGGATACCATTTTCTTCGGCGTTCGTTACTCAGGAATCAAATTCTTCACACAAGGGAAAGAAATAACTAAAGCAGGACAAAACCCTGACAGGAGAAAGGGATTGACAGGATTTTCCCAGGCCTTTATCCGCTGTTGTCCTGTAGTCGCGTCAACATAACGCTTTGGTTCCGGTTTGTCCGGGTTAGGAGACGTAATGTTCTGTCCACACTGCGGCAAGGAAGTTACCGAAGGCAACGCCTTCTGTCAGTTCTGCGGAGGAGCTATTGCGGCGGACGTGTCGGCGCCTTCGCCGGGCAGGACCAGGACCGCGTGGGAAGATCCATCTACGCGGTGGACCATAAAGGGATTGATTTCCTCCCTGCACGGGTCTCTCTTTTCTCCAACGAAATTTTTCCAAACCATGAACGTCACCGGGGGGATAACGGACCCTCTGCTCTATGCCTTGATCACCGGCATGGTGAGCTGGATGATTTACTATTTCTGGCAGATCGTCCTTCATGATCCGCTCAGCAGTTATATCCCTCTCAAAGGCGCTTCAGACTTCGATGCGTTACGGGGAAGCGGCATCGTGGCCGCGGCAGTTTTCACACCATTCATTCTTATCGCATCGCTGTTCATCTGTTCAGGCATCCTCCATCTGCTTCTGATGATGGTGCGCGGCGCAAAGAACGGTTTTGAAGCGACGTTCAGGGTCGCATCCTACAGCATGGGCGCATATGTCTTTCTCATGATCCCTTTTTGCGGCGCGATCATTTCCGCTCCCTGGTTCATCGTGCTCGCCATAATCGGACTGAAGGAGGCGCACGGGACGACCGGCGGGAAGGCTTCGTTTGCCGTATTGCTTCCGCTCATCATGTGCTGCGCCATTGTGACGCTGTTTTTTCTACTGATGCTGGGAACCGTTGCAGCTTCTTTTGGGACCATGCCTCATCAGCCGTGGAAGTAGGGTAGAGGGTCAGGAGCCATTCGACGAGACTTCGATGAACTCAGTCGAGTCGCTCATGGCGGTGAGCAATGTCGAACCGTCAGGATCTTCAACTACCTGATAGTTATCCATCTTTGTCTGTCGTCTCTATGCGAATTTCCCGTATATCTACGAAACCCGGTGATGTCCAGTTCGGTATCATCTACGGAGCGATCGCTATCCTTGCCCTGGTCGCGGCCAGGGTCCTTCCCGTCCAGGACATCCTGCCGCCCTGCCTGATCCGGTCGGTCACCGGAATGCCCTGTCCGACCTGCGGTATGACACGCTCACTGGTGCATCTGGCGCATGGCGATATTGCCGGCTCCTTGGTCCTGAATCCGCTCTTTTCCCTGGTGATGATGGCCGTTCTTCTCTTGTTCTTCGCGTCCTCGGCCCGCCTTCCTTTCCACCGTTCCAGGATCGCGTTCACCCTTTCTCGCCGCGAGGGCACATTGTTGCGAGCAGGAATGGCCGTCATATTTCTGGCAAATTGGATCTATCTCGTGTTCAACCTTTAACCGCTCGCCTGCTCCCAACTATCGGGATATACGAACAAAAAAGAATTAAATTGTTGCCATTTCCTCATCACTATGATAATATGACCGTCTTCACAATAATGTCCTTTAGTTTTCACTGGTTAGGGAGGTTTTTACGGTGGACCCTGTGGTCATCGGCGTAGATCTCGGCGGGACGAATTTACGGACCGCGCTGGTGAGCCAAAACGGAGAGCTTGTTGGCAAGGTCAAGGAACCGACCCGTGCGTCCGATGGTCATGCACGGGTCGTCCAGAAACTGATCGAGAACATCAGAGCGCAGCAGGACAGAGCGCTCCGCAACGGGACCAGGGTCGCCGCTGTCGGCGTCGGAGCTCCCGGTGTGATCCGTGCTGATACCGGTGTGGTCGTAAAATCTCCTAATTTTCCTGATTGGAACGATCTTCCTCTCAAAAAAAACCTGGAAGATTCGCTTGCCCTGCCGGTCTTCATTGAGAACGATGCGAACGCAGCGGCGCTCGGCGAGCAATGGCGTGGCGCCGGACGGGGGATTCCGAGCATGATCTTCCTCACGCTCGGCACCGGTGTGGGTGGGGGCATCGTCCTGGACGGCAGGATATGGCATGGAGCAGATGGTATGGCGGGGGAGATCGGCCATATGACCATCATACCCGACGGCAGACGATGCGGCTGCGGCAATACCGGATGCCTCGAGATGTACGCTTCGAGCCGCGGGATCGTCTTGACTTATCAGGAACGATCATCTCGATCGAAGGTGATCACGTCCGAAGAGATCTACCAGGCTGCCCGGGACGGCGATGCGCTGTCTGGCGCCGTGCTAAAGGACATGGGCCGTCTGCTCGGGATCGGCATTGCGAATCTGATCAATATCTTCAATCCGGAGATGATCGTCATCGGCGGCGGGGTTAAGGACGCCTGGCCGCTTTTCATAGATGCGACGCGAGTAGAGATCAGGAAACGCGCTTTCGAATATCCTGCAGCACGGACGCAGATCGTCCCCTCCCTGCTCGGTGACGATGCCGGCATGGTTGGCGCCGCCGCTCTGGCATACCAGAAACTGAACACTGTTCATTGAGGTCCACTGCCGCTGAATGCCGTGATATACGCGACGATTGCAGCTCGTGAGAGCCCTCCGTGGCAGCCTACAAGGAGTTATGTCAGAAAAGCACATACGAAACTTCTGCATCATCGCCCATATTGACCATGGAAAGTCGACCCTTGCCGACAGGATCCTTGAATTTACCGGAGCTCTTTCCGACCGGGAGATGGCCGCGGCAGGACGGGACCAGGTGCTCGACAATATGGACCTCGAGCGTGAGCGGGGGATCACCATTAAAGCACATGCGGTGCGGCTTGCCTACAAGGCGTCCGATGGTCAGGAGTATGTCCTGAACCTTATCGATACGCCGGGTCATGTGGACTTCACCTACGAGGTCTCGCGCAGCATGGCAGCCTGCGAAGGAGCGCTCCTGGTGGTGGACGCATCCCAGGGTGTCGAAGCCCAGACCCTGGCAAACGTATACCTGGCACTGGACCGCAACCTCGAGATCATCCCGGTGATCAATAAGATCGACCTCCCGAGCGCTGACGTGGAGGGGGCGAAGCACCAGATCGAAGAGGTCATCGGGCTGGACGCTTCCGGGGCGATCCCGGCCAGCGCCAAACAGGGCATCGGGATCAGGGAGATCCTGGAGGCCGTGATTAAGAACATTCCGGACCCGCCGGGCGACCCGTCCGCTCCGCTGAAAGCGCTCCTCTTTGATTCCTGGTATGACACCTATCAGGGCGTTGTGGTGCTTGTCCGCATTGTGGAGGGTACGGTGCAGCCTCGCCAGAAGATCAAGCTTTGGTCCACGGGAGCGCTCCATGAGGTCCAGTCCGTAGGCGTATTCACTCCCAAGATGACGCAGAAGAGCGAATTGTCTCCCGGTGAGGTGGGGTACATTATCGCGGGCATCAAGCGTGTGGCCGACGCCAAGATCGGCGATACCATCACCGACGCACTTGATACGACCACGCAGCCTCTTCCGGGCTACAAAGAAGTGAAACCCATGGTATTCTCCGGCCTCTACCCGACGATCAGCGAAGACTATGCCGACCTGAAGGACGCGTTGGAAAAGCTCCGGCTGAACGATTCATCATTCACCTACGAGCCGGAAACATCGCTGGCGCTGGGCTTCGGCTTCCGCTGCGGGTTCCTGGGGCTGCTTCATATGGACATTATCAAGGAACGTCTCGAGCGTGAGTTCAAGCTTTCCCTGATCCCAACGGCGCCGACGGTGATCTATCGGGTGACCAAGAACAATGGTGATATCGTGCTTATCGACAATCCGGCGAAACTCCCGGACATTCAGGAGATCCAGAAGATCGAGGAGCCGTTCATCATTGCTTCGATCATCACCCCCGAACAGTACGTGGGTCCGCTGATCGCCCTCTGCCAGGAAAGACGGGGTAACCAGAAAGAGATCATCTATATCACCAAGGACCGGGTGATGATACGCTACGAACTGCCGCTGAACGAGATCGTCATGGATTTCTACGACCGGCTCAAGTCCCTGACCAAGGGATACGCGTCGATGGATTACGATCTGACGGGATATGTCGAGTCCGACCTGGTGAAGCTCGACATGCTCATGAACAGCGAGCCCGTGGACGCGCTTTCGCTTATCACCCATCGGGACAAGGCTGCCATGCGGGGACGCCAGCTCGCCGAGAAGCTCAAAGAGGTCATCCCGCGACAGATGTACGAGGTCATCATCCAGGCCGCGATCGGGTCAAAGATCATCTCCCGCGAAACAGTGCGGGCGCTTCGCAAGGATGTGACGGCCAAGTGCTACGGCGGTGATATCACCCGGAAACGAAAACTCCTTGAAAAGCAGAAAGAAGGGAAGAAGAAAATGAAGCAGATAGGCAGCATCGAGCTGCCGCAGGAAGCGTTCCTCGCGGTATTGAAGGTGGGGGAGTAGTAGCTTAAATCATATCAAATTGCAAATTGCAGATTTCAAATTTGAAATTATAATTTTCCAATTTACAATCTGCAATTTACAATGCGGCGTTCGCCGCCGGGAGGGTTGATGACAGAAGAAACTCAGCGGGAACCAAGGCATAAAAAGTCTTTTTACAAGGAATGGATCGAGCCGTTCCTGATCGCGGCGGTCGTGGCGCTGTTCATCCGGCAGTTCGTGGTCGAGGCGTTCAAGATACCATCAGGTTCCATGATCCCCACGCTCACCATTGGTGATCATCTTCTTGTGAACAAGTTCCTCTACGGGCCGAGGATACCCTTTACGGACATCCGGTTCTTTTCCGGAAAGGAGCCGAAGCGGGGAGACATCATCGTCTTCAAGTTCCCGGAGGATGAAAGCAAGAACTTCATCAAACGCGTTGTCGGTGTCCCGCAGGACAAGATCGAGATCAGAAAGGGGATCCTGCTGATCAACGATCAGCCGGTGCCGATCACCGACGTGGGACATGCCGGCGACAAGGAACAGGGCCCGGTGCAGCAGCCCGGTTGGCCGCGCCTGCTCGATGAGCAGCTGGGGAACGTAAAGCACCGGATCCAGCATCTCCATGATCAACAGGATACGAACTTTGGTCCGATCCTGGTCCCCAAGGACTCGGTTTTCGTCATGGGAGACAATAGGGACAACAGCCAGGACAGCAGGGTCTGGAAGTTCGTCAAGTACGAAAAGATCCTGGGCAAAGCGCTCATCATCTACTGGTCCTGGGACGGGAACAACGGCCGGTGGCTTCGCTGGGAGCGGATCGGCAACCTGATCAAGTGAGGAGGTACCAATGCGTATTAGGGGTAACGAGAGAGGCGTCAGCGGCATCAAGGTGATGATCTGGCTGGCGATCCTGGGTGCCGGGTTCTATGTGGGGATCACCTATCTGGCGGTCCAGCTGGACTTCCAGCGGATGAGGGATGCCATGAGCAGCAAGGCTAGTGTCGCGCAGGTGCTTAAGGATGAGGAAATACGGATTGAGCTTGTTGCCAAAGCCAAAGATCTGGGACTTCCGCTCACGGGCGAGAACTTTATCATTGACCGGAACGCGGAAAAGAATACGATGACCATTAAAACTGCATGGGAGGTTGAGGTCCATTATTTCGGAGGCCTGTGCGGGGACCTGTGCATCCAGAATTATCTATTTGAACCGGTAGCGCAAGAGAGCATTACGAGAAAAAAATAGCGGCGGTCCTGTGGTGCTGCTGCCGGACTGAACGAAGGGGACGCGACAGTGATACGAAGTATGACCGGTTACGGGAGAAGCGACGTCAGGGACGCCGCGGGCGGTTTTAATATAGAGATGCGTTCGGTGAACAACCGCTATCTCGATGTGCAGATCAAGCTGCCGAGAAGCCTCAATGCCCTTGAACCGAGGATCAAGAAATCTGTTCAGGACGGTTTTTCACGCGGCCGGATCGATGTGTTCATCACGCGCAGCAGCGGTGAATCAACGCCATTCAAGTTTTCGGTCGATTACGCGCGAGCGGAGCAATATATCGGGGTTCTCAGAGAATTGAAAGCCCGGTTCTCCCTTCCCGGAGACGTGGACCTGTCCCTGCTCAACGCGCTGCCTGACATCATCGGCAAGGAAGAGATCACCGAGGATATGGAGTCGGTCTGGACCTTGCTTTCAACAGGCATCGGGCAGGCGGTGGCATCGCTCGGGACCATGCGGGAACAAGAAGGGGAATCGCTGGCCGGAGACATCGCGGGCCGTCTTCAGGCCATTGAGGATCTGGTCAGCGCCATCTACATCCGCACTCCACTGGTCGTAGAGAAGGCAAGGACCCGGATGAGCGAGGTTCTTGAGAGGATACTCAAGGAACAGCCGGACCCGTCCCGGGTGGCGCAGGAGATCGCCATACTGGCAGAGCGGACCGATGTGACCGAGGAGATCACCCGACTGGGAAGCCACCGAGGACAGTTCTTCGCGCTGCTGCGGGGAGCGGGCAAGGAACCGGTGGGAAGGAAACTCGACTTTCTGATCCAGGAGATGGGCCGCGAGGTAAATACGATCGCCTCCAAGGCGCTCGATGCGGAGATATCCCTGCAGGTCGTGACCATCAAGGCGGAACTCGAAAAGATACGGGAGCAGGTGCAGAACATAGAGTAGACGCAAGGAAAGCAAGCTGGTCAATATCGGCTGCGGCAATATGGTCAAGTCCACGAGGGTGGTCGCCGTTCTGTCTCCGGAATCGGCGCCGATGCGCCGTTTGAAAGACGACGCGAAGGAGCGAAACATGCTGATCGACGCGACCCAGGGAAGAAAGACCCGGTCCATCATTATCACCGATAGAGACCATGTCCTGCTTTCGGCAGTGCAGGTCGAAACGCTTACGCAGCGTTTCACCGGAGGGGAGGAAGCATGACCCGTCGGGATGGAATCCTGTTCGTGGTTTCGGCGCCGTCGGGCGCAGGGAAGACAACCTTGTGCACCGCGATCACGGACAACCTGGAGAACCTGACCCATTCCATATCGTACACGACCCGGAATCCGAGACCCGGAGAGATCGACGGCCGGGATTACTATTTCGTGTCGGCAGAGCGTTTCAAGGAAATGATGCTGGCCGGTGACTTTGCCGAGCACGCAGAGGTGCATTCCAATCACTATGGGACCTCAAAGCGGGTGCTTCTTGACATGATCAAGGAGGGCGTCGATGTGATCCTGGACATTGACACCCAGGGAGCACGGCAGATCAAAGACCATTTTGCCGCGGCTGTCTTTATTTTCATCATGCCGCCCTCGATGGCCATTCTTGAAGAACGGCTTCGGAACAGGAGGTCGGACCAGGAGGACGAGATCCGGAAACGCATGCGGCGGGCCATCGATGAGATCAGGGATTTCGCGCTCTATGATTATATCGTCGTGAACCGTGATTTTGAGCGGGCGCTCTCCGAGCTACGTTCTGTCGTCGTGGCTGAGCGCTGCCGCACCAAACTGCTCAAGGTAAACTGGATAGAAGAACTATTGAAATGAAAATAAATCAGAATAGACCGTGGAGGTGAACAATGATTAGGAACGCAGAAGACATTATTTCATTGCCGATCGAGCTCAAGCCAAAAATGGCAGACTCCAAATTCCGGCTGGTGCACATCGCATCCCAGCGGGTGCGTGAGCTTTCAGCAGGAGAACCGCCGCTGGTGGCCTCGAAGTCCATCAAGGACACCACCGTTTCCCTCGAGGAAAGCCTGCTTGGCGCCTACAAGGTTACCATTGGTCCAGAGGCAATGGTGGCGAAAGAGGAAATGCGCAAGCGCAAAGAACAGGAACGGCTCGAAGAACAGCTTTCCGCCAAAGAGGAGGAGATACGGAAGGAACTGTCCGCCTACCTTACGGATACCCAGGATGATCAGGGCGAAGGCGAGTTGGGCGATGATGAAACAGCTGAAGATGATACGGAACCATCGGATGAAGACGCCGATGAAGACGCCGTCAAAGCGGAATCACCTGAAGAGTAGCGGGAGGAAGGTCCTGGCATGATGTCCGGAATGCGCATCCTTTTGGGGGTAACCGGCGGAATAGCGGCCTATAAGGCCGTTGATGTCCTGCGGCGGCTTCGGGAGCAGGGCGCCGAGGTGAGGGTTGTCATGACCCGGAACGCTTCCCGGTTCGTTGCGCCCCTGACCTTCTCGGCCTTGAGTGGGATGCCGGTGTTGACCGACGAGTTCACCGAAGGGGAATGGGGCAGCATGGGGCACATTGCCGTGACTGACGGCCTTGACCTTGTCCTGATCGTTCCGGCCACGGCCAATATCATCGGCAAGATGGCAGCGGGTATCGCTGACGATACCCTTTCCACGGCGCTCATGGCGGCAGAATGCCCGATCATCGTTGCGCCTGCCATGAACGAGCGCATGTACCGTAATGCCATCCTCCAGAAGAACATTGCGGGCCTCAGGACGGTCGGGGTCCGGTTCGTAGACCCGGAAACCGGCGCCCTTGCCTGCGGTACGAATGGCCAGGGAAGGCTCGCGTCTCCTGAGAGCATCCTGCAGGCGGTTGTCTCCGCCCTTTCGCCGAAGTCCCTGGCCGGAGTCAACGTCCTGGTGACCGCGGGCCCGACGCGGGAGCAGATCGATGCGGTGCGGTTCATCAGCAATCCTTCAACCGGAAAGATGGGATATGCGCTGGCGGTCGCGGCGCGCGACCGTGGCGCACAGGTTTTGCTCGTGTCGGGACCGACCCAGCTGACCGCCCCGCAGGGGATCGACCTTATCGCCGTGACCACTGCCGCCGAGATGGACCGTGCCGTGAAGGAGCATGCCGGACGGTGCCAGGTCATTATCATGGCGGCTGCCGTGTCTGATTTCCGACCGTTGGAGGCGTCGGACCGCAAGATCAAGAAGGACACTGCCCTTTTACAGTTAAAGCTCGAGCCGACCACGGATATTTTGAAGGGTCTTGGCGAGACAAAAGAAGGGCGTATTCTCGTTGGATTTGCCGCAGAGACCGACGCACTTGTTCTGAATGCCCGTGAAAAGCTTACCCGAAAGAACCTCGACCTTATCATTGCGAACAATATCAATGCGCCGGATTCGGGTTTTGCAGCTGACACGAATAAGGCAACCATGATCGACCGCGCCGGAACCATTGATGAACTGCCGGGTATGACGAAGGCCGAACTGGCTGTACGCATCATCGATAGGGTTGTAGAACTCAAGAAAAATCAAGGACTTTGACTTGACTTTCCGAAATGATTTCTGGTACAATCAACCCAATTTGGACCTCGTTGCACCTACCCATGGAGAAAGAAAACACCGAAATAGTAAAATTGACGGAACGGATCACCAAGGATCCAAAATCGAAGCTCTTTGTGCCTCTTGCTGAAGAACATAAGAAGGCCGGGGACATCGAAACGGCAATCCGCGTGCTGACGGAGGGTCTGAAGCACAATCCCGGTTACGTCACTGCGAGATCCTTTCTGGGCAGGCTTCTGATGGATAACGGAGACCTGGCCGGAGCGCAGAAGGAACTGGAGGAGGTCATCAAGACCATTCCCGACAACCTTCTGGCGCAGCGCAAGCTGGGTGATATTTATGTGCTTCAGGGGCGGGGGACCGACGCGCTGCCGCGATATAAGGCGGCGTTCGCATTGAACCCCGGTGACAAGGACCTCCCGTCGCTGCTTGCGGACCTTGAAGCAGGAAAAGATGTTTCTTCACGGATACCAGGGCCGAAGACACCGGCACCATCTGCCGAAATGAAACCTCAAACGGCTCCCGCAGTTCCCATCCAGCCGAAAGCAGCACCTGCCGGGGCGGTCAGGACCGCAGCTGCGCCGTTAACCGTTGCAGCAGTTCAAAGGGCGCCCGTTGCACCTGGATCGCAGGCTGCCATGAAGGCAGGGCCGGCAGCAGCCGCTCCGGCTCCTCCCGTTAAAGCCGCAGCTCCAGCACCGGCTCCGGCCCCTGATGAGGCCGAGGTCATCGAGGATATCGTCGAACTTGAGTCGCTGGACCATGCGGTACCGGGTCCCGGGCTCAAGGCGCCTTCTCCCGATGTGATCACGGCCTCTGCGTCCTTTGACCTGAGCGAACCGATCACCGAAACGGCCTCTGGCGGTGAAGAACGCGAAGCGATATCCTGGGAGGCCGCGGAAGCAGTTGTTCCCATACAAGGCAAGCAGACGGGGGCGGACGAAGGTAGTGACGATCTGAACACGAATACCCTTGCAGAACTTTATATATTGCAGGGGTTTTACGATAAGGCCATTGAGGTCTATCAGGGAATGCTGAATGAACGGCCGGGAAACACGGCCTTGCTGCAGAAACTTGAGCAGATCAGGGCAATGGCCGGTGCGGCGGACAAGGGCCGTGAACGGTCTGCCGAGGCATCCCCAGGCCAGGGAGAATACACACCTCCGGCCGAGGATGTCTTTACTGAGGGTCCGGCCCGGACGACGGCCGCACCCGGGGTCTCCCCGCCGGCGACTGATACGTCCTCACAAAAGGAAGCGATGCCCCGTGAACGATCTCCTCAGATTACCGCCCAGGAACCATCTGGAGAACCCGCTCCTCACCGCGGTCCTCAGGCGGCCACGACAAGAAGAAAAGAGACCATAGACCGGCTCGAGTCGTGGTTGAACACCATAATGAAGGAGAAACAGGAATAATGTCCTTCGCCGATATCCTCAGAGAGGTAGTGAACGGCACCGAAGGGGCATTGGGGGCGCTTGTGGTAGGGGTAGACGGGATCCCCGTCGATGAGTATTCCATTACGAAAGACATTGATCTTCAATCCATGACGGTCGAGTATGCTACGCTCCTGAAAGAGATTGAACGGGGATCACAATCCTCGCAGCTTGGTTCCACGAGAGAAGTGACGGTCATCGCGGACAAAGCCATGATCCTGCTGCGACGGCTTAATGATGAATATTTTATGGTGCTGATCATACGGCCTGACGGGAACTTCGGCAAGGGAAGATTTCTTCTTCGCATGTCCGTGCCGAAGTTACTGAAAGAATTTTGACCGTCCAACATATGGATGGGAGAGAACGCTTCTAAAAACTGCCTTGGGCAGTTTTTTGTTTTGCGGGAGGGCCATGAAAATCCTGGTAGTACACGGGCCGAACCTCAATCTGCTGGGAAAACGGGAACCCCATATCTATGGCACCGTCACCCTGGATGAGATCAACGGTCGTCTGACAGCACTGGCGGCGGAACTGGGGACGGAGGTATCTTTCTTCCAGTCAAACCACGAGGGGGAATTGGTGCAGAAGATCCAGGACGCCATGGGCGAGTACCAGGCCCTCGTGATCAATCCCGGGGCCTACACCCATACGAGCGTTGCGCTTCGGGATGCCATCGCATCGACGGGTATCCTTGCCGTGGAGGTGCACCTCTCGAACATCTACCGCAGGGAGGAGTTTCGTCACCATTCGTACATTTCCGGCGTGGCTGCCGGCCAGATAACAGGCTTTGGACCCGAGAGCTACCTCCTGGGACTTCGCGCCGCCGCTCAGGCGGTGAGGGCCGCAGCCGGTACATGAGAAGGCTTCGGACGGAAGGCGCGCGCGTTGCCGCGCTTAAGCGTCTCATGGAGGAGCGGAACATCGAAGCCCTCCTCGTGACGCAGCGTGAGAACGTACGGTACCTGACGGGGTTTACCGGTTCATCCGGAAGCGTCCTGGTCGCTTCCGGAAAGCCGGTGCTGGTCACGGATTTCCGCTATCAGATCCAGGCGCGCAGAGAGGCGCCGGAGGCGACGGTCCTGATCCAGAAAAAGGACCATTTTTCCGCGGTCAGGGAAGCGGCACGGCGGCTTGGAACTGATACCCTGTGGTTCGATGACGCCTCGTTGACCATCGACCGCGCAAAAGCTTTCAGAAAACAGGCTCTTCGCCTGAAGGGCATCAAGGATCCGGTGTTCGAGATACGACAGCGGAAGGACGCTGTCGAACTTGCAAAGATCAGAGCCGCGATTCACCGGGCTGAAAACGCTTTCCGGTCATTGAAACGATTCATCAAACCCGGCATGTCAGAGCGTGAGCTGGGATTCAAGCTGGAAATGCTCATACGTGAACAGGGGGCGCGCAGAACGGCGTTCGACATAATCGTTGCTTCGGGAACAAACGGCGCAATGCCCCATGCGTCGGTCACCGGCCGCCGTCTCCGGGCAGGGGACCTGGTAACCTTTGATTTTGGGGCGGAAGCTGACGGATATTACAGCGATATCACCAGAACGGTCTGTGTCGGACGGCCGACAGCCCGGCAGCGAGCCATCCACGATATCGTCCTCCGGGCGCAGGACCAGGCCATGAACGCAGTAAGGCCGGGCGTTCGTTGTGCTGAGATCGATCATCATGCCAGAACCACAATTGCGCAGGCCGGTCACGGGAAACATTTCGGTCATGCAACGGGGCACGGGATCGGTCTTATGGTCCATGAAGGTCCTTCTCTCTCAGCGCTTTCTAAGAGTATGGTTGATGCGGGCATGGTCTTTACCGTGGAACCAGGTGTCTATATTGCCGGATGGGGTGGTATCCGGATAGAGGACATGGTGCTGGTGACCGCTGATGGCCACCGGGTATTGACGAGCCTTCCGAGGGAACTATAGATTTTGATCGAACGCTGATTCTACTTGAGCACAGAAAGAGGAGGATTTGGGAATTGCCAGTATCTACAACGGAGTTCAGGAACGGATTAAAGATAGAAATAGACGGAGAACCGTACATTATTGTCGAGTTCCAGCATGTAAAGCCCGGCAAGGGCGGGGCATTCGTGAGGACCAAGTTCAAGAGCCTCAAATCGGGGAATGTGACCGATAAAACATTTAGGGCTGGCGAAAAAGTCGATGTCCCCAACCTTGAGGAAAAGACCATGCAGTATCTCTATGCCGCGGACAAGGACCGGGTCTTCATGGACACCAGCAGCTACGAACAGGTATCCATGAACGAAAAGCAGCTCGGCGACAGCATTAATTATCTCAAGGAGAACATGGAGATCAAGGTCCTCTATCACAAGGGACAGCCCATCAACATTGATCTGCCCATGTTCGTGGAACTCGCGATCGCCAAGACCGATCCGGGCGTGCGCGGCGACACGGCGTCAGGCGGTTCCAAGCCGGCCACCCTGGAGAGCGGCGCGGTGATCAAGGTGCCGTTCTATCTCAATGAAGGCGATGTGGTCAAGGTCGACACCCGCAGCGGGATATTTATCGAGCGGGTAAAACAGTAAAAATCATTTTCGCCTGCCGCAAGGTGTACAGGTGCGGCAAGCAGGTATCCGTTCTGTTCATTCCGGGGGTACCTTTAAAGGAGCAACCATGAATCTGAAAGAGTTGAAAGAACTCATTGAAATGCTCAAGAACACCGATATCTCGGAGCTGGAGATCGAGCGTTCAGGAGTGAAGGTCCGTCTCCGGAAAGGCGGTGACGTGGCATTCCATCCGGCGATGCCGCGCATGGAGTATCCTCCCGCCGCCATCGTCGCTCCGGCCGTTTCAGAGATGGAAAGGCCGGCTGTCGAGCAGGCACCCGCAACCGCTCCTTCGAGTCAGATAAAGGTTACGTCACCCATCGTCGGCACGTTCTACCGGTCCAGTTCGCCTGACAAACCGTCCCTGGTGGAAGTGGGCGACATGGTGAAAAAGGGCCAGGTCCTTTGCATCATCGAGGCCATGAAGCTTATGAACGAGATCGAGTCAGAGGCATCTGGGAAGATCGTGCAGGTCCTCGTGGAGAGCGGCCAGCCAGTGGAATACGGCCAGCCCCTCTTTGTGGTCGAGCCGGCGTGAGGCAGAGTCGCGATTTGAGATCCCAACCCGGACAAGCCGGAACTAAAAGGATACGGTAACGGTGACGACGCCCGTTTTGTCCAGCGGTTACGTCATTAGGTCCTTTTGTATTGTATTACGGTTACCCGAAAGACGTTTGACGATACGGGCTTCTTAACCATAAGACGTTACCAATAATTTTCTTGCCATTTTGCGTAGAATTTGATTTGTAACTAAGTAAAATACTAATTTAAATGCACACAAGAGGTGTTTTTGTGTTCAAGAAAATACTGATAGCCAACCGGGGTGAAATAGCACTCCGTATCATCCGGGCCTGCAAGGAAATGGGCATCAAGACCGTGGCCGTACATTCGACCGCCGACGCCCACGCACTTCACGTACGGTTTGCTGACCAGAGCGTTTGCATCGGCCCACCCAAGAGCGCGTACAGTTACCTGAATGTTCCCAGCATCATTAGCGCGGCCGAGATCACCGATTCCGAGGCGATCCATCCTGGCTACGGCTTTCTTGCCGAGAACGCAAGCTTCGCCGAGGTCTGCAATTCCGCGGGGATCAAGTTCATCGGGCCGAATCCCGAGAGCATCAAGCTCATGGGTGACAAGGCCAAGGCGCGCGAGACCGCGGCAAAGGCCGGCGTGCCGATCCTGCCGGGCAGCGCGGGCGTCATCGCAGAAGAATCCCACGCGGTGGCGCTGGCACGTGAGCTTGGGTTCCCGGTCATCATCAAGGCGGTTGCCGGTGGCGGCGGAAAAGGCATGCGGGTGGTCATGGAGGAAACGGAATTCGCCTCCGCGTTCGTCATGGCTCAGTCAGAGGCCCTCGCCGCCTTCGGGAATGCTGATGTGTATGTGGAAAAATACATCACCCAGCCCCGTCATATCGAGATACAGATCATTGCCGATGAGCAAGGTAATATCGTATCGCTGGGTGAACGGGAATGTTCCATTCAGCGCCGGCATCAGAAGCTGATCGAGGAGGCTCCCTCGGTCATCGTCGACGGGCCGCTCCGGAAGAAGATGGGGGACATGGCTATCGCCCTCGCGAAGGCCGTAAAGTACCGGAATGCGGGGACCATCGAGTTCCTCATGGATGTGGACCGCAGTTTCTACTTCATGGAAATGAACACCCGGGTCCAGGTAGAGCACCCCGTCACCGAGATGGTAACCGGTGTGGACATCGTCAAGGAACAGATCCGGGTCGCCGCGGGAGAGACGCTTTCCTTTACCCAGGAGCAGATAACCGTGCGGGGCCACAGCATAGAATGCCGGGTTAACGCGGAGTGTCCGGAAAAGTTCACGCCTTCTCCCGGCACCATTACAACCTATAATCCGCCTGGCGGACCCGGTGTCCGTGTCGACACGGCGGCCTACACCCAGTATGTCATCCCGCCGTACTACGATTCAATGATCGCCAAGCTCATCGTGCATGCGGATACGAGGGAGGAAGCGATCATGCGGATGCAGCGGGCCCTGGACGAGTTCATCATCGAGGGCGTGAAGACCACGATCCCCATGCACAAGAAGATCCTCGCCGACGCAGACTTCCAATCGGGAAATATTTCCACAAAGTTCATGGAGCGCTACCATAGCCCGTCGAAGTGATATCAGGGGGCTTTGTCTCATTCTGGACGCGGACCTTATGACCCTGTCCGCCGGGAACGTCCTTGCAATGGCCCTTGCGGCGGGCGTTCGCCTGTTCCAATACAGGAACAAGAGCGGATCCCGGAAAGAGGTCTACCGCGTGTCGTACGAACTTGCGGACATGGTGAAACGGTCCGGAGGCGTATTTATCGTGAACGACCATGCTGATATC
The DNA here is from genome assembly GCA_964412455.1 of uncultured Nitrospiraceae bacterium. Classification (GTDB taxonomy): domain Bacteria; phylum Nitrospirota; class UBA9217; order UBA9217; family UBA9217; genus JAAXXJ01. The sequence continues at coordinate 70,530 of CAYPOT010000010.1, forward strand.
GCGAAGGCGGTGGATGCCGACGGCGTCCATCTGGGACAGGATGATCTTCCCCTCCATTACGGACGTAAGATCATGGGAGGGGACAAGCTCGTCGGCATTTCCACGCACAGTGTGGAGCAGGCCAGGGAAGCCGAGTCCGCCGGCGCCGATTACATCGGATTCGGGCCTCTTTTTCCGACGACGACGAAAGAGGCAGGTCCTCACCAGGGAATTGAGAAGCTCCGGCTTGTGCGGAACGCGGTGAAGGTTCCTGTTCTCGCGATCGGGGGCATTACTCTTGATACTATCGATGAAGCAATGCGGTCCGGTGCAGACGGTGTAGCGGTCATCAAATCTGTTCTCTCCGCTCCGGACCCGGGTGCGGTCGCTCGTGATCTTATCAAAAGCATCAACTCCTACGGCCCTGCAACGAAATGATGAAAGGGGAAATAGCGATGAAACGATTCGGTGCTTATCTGTCCGTGCTCGGCGCAGTTGCGGTGCTCCTGATAGCCTGCCAATCGCCGCAGCAGAACGTCATCAGGATCGGTGCTGCGGGGCCCATGACCGGAGACCAGAGCAAGATGGGGATCGACCTCAGGAACTCCGTTGAACTGGCCGTGGCAGAATGGAACCAGCGGGGCGGCGTTCTCGGCAGGAAGATCGAAATGCTGGCGGGCGACGACGCGGCCGATCCCAAACAGGCCGTTTCCGTGGCAAACAAGTTCATCAACCGGAAGGCCGTGGCGGTTGTGGGACACTGGAACTCGAGCTGTTCGATCCCGACAGCGAAGTACTACAGCGATGCGAATATGGTCATGATCAGCCCGGCAACGACAAACCCTCAATTTACGCTCCAGGGGTTCAAAAATGTCTTTCGGGTATGCGGCACCGACGACCAGCAGGGCCGTATCGCCGCGGCGTTCGTTCTGAAGACCCTGCGCCCGAAGAGGGTTGCCGTGATCCACGACAAGACGGCCTATGGACAGGGACTCGCTGACTATTTCAAAAAGGCGATCGGGAACGGCGCTGAGGTGGTCTACGACGGAGGCCTCATTCAGCGTGATCCAGACTACAAGGCGGTGCTGACCGCCATCAAGGCAAAGAAGCCGGACGTCTATTTCTTTGGAGGGATCTATCCTGAAGCGGGAAGGCTGGTGCGCCAGGCCAAAGAGGTCGGCCTATTCATCCCCATGATCACGGGAGATGGCGTATACGATCCGACGTTCGTCAATATCGCCGGGAAGGCCGCGGAAGGCACCTATGTGACGTTCGGGAAGGACCCCGCTGGCCTGACGACCGCGCGATCGTTCAATGAAAAATACAAGAACGTATACGGAGAACCGGGGCCCTATTCCATTTATGCCTACGATGCGGCCAATATCATCCTGACCGCGATCAAGGAGACCGGCACAACGGACGGAGCCAAGATCGCTGAATACATAGCGAAGAAAACCTTTCAAGGAGCGTTTGGCGCTATCTCTTTTGACAAGAACGGGGACGTGACCAAGGCGCCCTACGTCGTGTGGCAGGTCAGGGATGGGAAATTCATAGAGGTCAGATAATAGCGAACGCTCTCCCATGTTTGCCCAACAACTCATAAATGGCCTTGCTCTCGGCGCGGTGTATGCACTGATCGCGCTGGGATATACCATGGTCTACGGCATTCTCCACCTTATCAACTTCGCCCATGGCGAGGTTTATATGCTGGGCGCATATCTCGGAATTATCGTCATGGGCGTTTTTACGCTGGCGGGACTTCCGGTCTACAGTTTGTCTCTTACCCTGTTCCTCACCATCCTGATCTCGATGGCGTTCTGCGCATGTTACGGAGCAGTCATCGAACGTTTCGCCTATCGCCCGCTCCGCACGGCGACAAAACTGGCGCCGCTTATCAGCGCGGTGGGCGTTTCCATCATTCTGCAAAACGTCGTGATGCTCACTCAGGGATCGGAATACAAAAACCTCCCGCCGCTTCTGCCCTCGGAAGGTTTTGACTTTTTCGGGGCCAATGTGTCGCCCATGCAGGCCTTCATCCTGAGCGCTTCCATCGCGCTCATGCTTATCCTGCATTTCTTTGTGGCAAAAACGCGGCTTGGGAAGGCAATGCGCGCGACATCCCAGGACCGCGTCATGGCGGGACTCCTGGGGATCAATATCAACCAGGTCATTTCCATCACCTTCATGATCGGCTCTTCCCTTGCAGCCGCTGCAGGCGTCATGGTGACGCTCTATTACGGCGTGGTGCACTTCTTCATGGGTTATCTGGCGGGGATCAAGGCTTTTACCGCCGCGGTCCTCGGCGGGATCGGCAGCATCCCCGGCGCCATGCTCGGTGGTTTTATGCTGGGGCTGATCGAGAACTTCGGGGCAAGCTACATATCCAGCGTGTATAAGGACGCATTCGCATTCCTGGTGCTTATTATCACGCTGATCCTGAGGCCATCCGGCCTTCTCGGACAGAAGGCGATCGATAAGGTGTAACAATTGACCTTTAAAAGGCCTGTCGGACACTGACAAAACTAAAGCAGCATGGCCTGCAATGAGGCCGCCCGGAAGGTTGTTATGGTCTTTACCGGCCATCGGGCGTTCAAACACTGATCGCTGACTTTATCATGTTCGTGCCAGCGTATTCCGTATTTCGGTGAGCTTTTCTTCCGCCGCCTTCCTTCCACGACGGAGCAGCTCCCGCGCTTTCGATAGATCGTAGAGGCTGATGCCCTTTGTGTTCACCTGAATGACCACATCCGCCAGTTTTTCCTCCTCCCGCGCATTCCGCGTGGCCCAGAGTACGGACAGATGCACGGCGATCTTGATGAAAATGTCGTATTCTTTCGGTTCACTGGCTTTGTAGTTCACATTGACAGCGACGACGCGCTTCACGCCCAGATCTTCCCGGACCGCGCGTACCGGCACCTGACTGGCAACACCGCCATCTATCAGGTATTTCCTGTTTATTTCCGTGGGAGTAAATATGACGGGAAGGCTGCAACTGGCCTGAACCGCACGGGAAATCGAGCCCGTGGTGAGGACGACCTTTTCAGCGGTAGCGAGGTCCGTGGCGACTGCTGCAAATGGGATCGGCAGTGAGGAGAAACTATGGACCGGCAGGATATCCTCCATGAACCGGAAGATACCTTCGCTGGAAATAAGCCCCTGTTTCGGGATGGTGGGCCTGAAGATATCCTTCCATTTTGCGCTCAGGAGTATCCGTTTTATTTCAGGAAGGGGCATACCTGCGGCATAGAGGGAGCCAACGATGCTGCCGGCGCTTGTACCGGCTATCGCCTCAATCGGGATCCCTTCGTCTTCAAGGACCTCAAGGACCGCGATATGTGCTATGCCGCGTGCAGCGCCGCCGGAAAGGGCAAGGCCGATGGAGGGGGGAGCATGTGGAACCATACTATGACCACGACCGTCAAGTACCGTCGAAGCGTTAAGGTCATTTCGGTGAGAACTTATTGACGGCGTCCTTGGTATGGGATGCCAGGTCCTCGAACGCGTAGAGGATGCAAAGATAGTGGGAAGAAGCCTTCGGAGAACACTCCCCGGCAACCAGGCGGTCCTCGTGGGCCGTGGAGAATTCATTGGACATGCGGATCATCTCGTCGCTTACGTGTTTGACGGTCTCCCTGCTAGCGGTGGATCCGGTCACTATCGATTCGCTTGCCTTTTTCAGCACTTCCTTGCCTTTTGTGATCAACCTGCTGGTTTCCAGAATGGCCTTGTCGCTGAAGAGCAGGCCGTCCTTGATCTTGACCCGGATATTATCCACAATGCGCTCGATGCTGACCGCGATCTTCTCGATGTGCACGGGAACGGACAGGATGGCGCGGGCTTCCTCGTCGGCCGCGGCCATGATGGCGAGCTTCTCGGTAAGGGCGTCTTCCTGACCCTTGATCTCCTTCGCCAGGGACACGGTCTGGTCCAGGGCAGCGGTCTTGTTCTTCATGAAGGCGTCCTCGGTAAGCTCAAGCATCTGCTCCGCTTTGTGGATCAGCAGATAGATGTCCTTTTTGATGTTCTTCATGGTCTGGTCAGACATGGTATATGACTCCTTTTCCTGAACGGGTTATCATGCATGTGTATGCCGAAAAAATATAGCAGAAACAACGTCATCTATCACGTAAAATAAATTTATAATGATATTTTAAGGATTTATAGAAGGTGCTTTGCGGCACTGGTCACGCCGGGGGCAGGTCCTCGTTCCCGACACGCCTGTTACTACCTAAGTGTATCACAAATGACCGGGTTTTTCCTTGACTTGGACCTGACCGCTGGTATAATCAGCGCGATGCTAACAACCTAATGCCCGACCCGGAGCGCTGCATGCCCTTTTTCGCCGGAGATATCTTTATCAGCGATGTGTTCAAAAAGCCGGTCCTTGACCGGTCAGGCGAGGAGATCGGCAGGCTCAAGGATATCACGGTCGGTCAAGGCGATCCTTTTCCCGCGGTCATGAGCCTGGTGGTCGCCTCCGGCAGGCAGACCTTCCTTCTTTCCTGGAACATCGTCAATCTTTTCAACAAACGCGTTATGTCGGTAAACGTGCTGCGGAAAGACCTGCATCCCGCAGAGTTGTCGCCGTCGGATGTCCTCGTCTGCCGTGACATACTGGACAAACAGATCGTGGACATCAACGGCGCAAAGCTCGTGCGTGTGAACGATCTCAAACTCGGCGATGTTACCGGAAAAATGTGCCTCATCGCGGTGGATATCGGGCTCCGGGGAATTCTCCGGCGGCTCGGCATCGAGTTCCAGGGCGAGAGGTTCCTTTCCCTGTTCAGGTATCGCCTCCCGACCACCCTGATCGGATGGCATTATCTGCAGCCCGTCGAGCCCAAGCTGAACAAGCTGATCCTGACCATATCGCGCCACAAGGTATCGAAGCTGCATCCTGCCGACCTTGCTGAGATCATCAGCGAGTTCTCCCAGAAGGAACGGACCGCGATCTTCGGCACGCTGGACGTGAAGACCGCGGCCGAGGCGCTGCACGAGCTGGAGACCAGCATCCAGGCTGACATCCTCGATGAAATGTCCAAGGAAAAGGCCTCCGATATACTCGGGCAGATGCCGCCTGATGAGGCGGCGGACGTCCTCGGCGAATTGCCTGAGGATAAGGCGAAGGAACTCATCAGTCTCATGAGAAAGGACGAGGCCCGGGACGTACAGGAGCTCCTTGAGCACGAAGAGGACACCGCCGGCGGCATCATGACCACGGAGTACTTGGCGTTCCCGCCCGCAATGACCGTCGAAGAGGCGATCCGGGAGCTTCGCCTTGAGGCGCCGGACGTTGAGACCGTGTATTACCTGTACATCGTCGATGATCACGAGCGGCTTGTGGGGGTGGTGACGCTCAAGGACCTGATCCTTGCGAGGCCGGAGACCAGGATCCAGGACATTATGAAGACACCGGTAAAGACCGTTTCCCTAGAAACGGAGCAGAAGGACGTAGCCGAGTTCGTCTCGAAATACAATCTTCTTGCTGCTCCGGTGGTTGACGATGACATGGTCTTGCGGGGAATTGTCACGGTTGACGACGTGGTGGATTTTCTCCTGCCGCCAGCGTCGAGAAAGCGAAGAAGAAGAATGTAAGTACCTGTACCGCGGACCCTGCAAACAACAGGTCACCCAAATGCAAGCCCCGAGAGGTCCGCGAGAACGGCTCTTTTGTCTATCCCGCGCCGGTGGAAAAAATTCCAAAACGTTTTCAGCAGTCTGGATAACGGTAGCACGGCATGAGAATACGTGAACGTATAAAGAACTATTTTGAGAACAACCGGCTCCTGGTGATCCTGTCCGTGATCGGACCCGGACTCATCGCCGGGAATGCGGGCAATGACGCGGGCGGTATCGCAACGTACTCCATCGTCGGCGCACGTGAAGGCTACGGGCTGCTCTGGGCGCTCATCCTGAACACGGTGGCGCTTGCCGTGATCCAGGAGATGTCCGCCCGCATGGGGGTGGTGACCGGCAAGGGATTCGCGGACCTGGTGCGGGAACAGTTCGGTGTCAAAGTGACCCTGGCGGTCATGGCGCTCTTCGTGTTCGCGAATCTCACGGTCACCATCGCCGAGTTCGCCGGCATCGCCGCGAGCATGGAGTTGTTCGGCGTCAGCAAGTATCTGTCCGTGCCGGTGGCGGCGTTACTCGTCTGGTTCGCGGTCGTGAAGGGGAACTTCAAGCAGGTGGAGCGGTTCCTCCTGGCCATCAGCCTGATCTATTTTACCTATGTGATCTCCGGCTTCATGGCGAACCCCCCGTGGGAGCGGGTGGCCCGGGAGATCGCGCTTCCCCGGGTGCGGCTGGACCCTGAATATATTCTGCTCTTCATCACCATGGTGGGAACGACCATTACTCCCTACATGCAGTTCTATCTCCAATCCGCGGTCGTGGACAAAGGCATCCGCATCGAGGAGTACCGCTACGCCCGGTACGACGTCTACGCGGGCGCGTTCATGACGGGCCTCATCGCTTTTTTCATCATTCTGGCGACAGGAACGATCCTCCATCCCGCCGGCGTGATCGTGGATTCAGCGGAACATGCGGCGCAGGCGCTCCAGCCGTTGGCGGGCGAGTTCGCCTCCCACCTCTTCGCCATCGGCCTCCTGAACGCATCGTTCCTGGCGGCGTTCGTGCTTCCCCTGGCAACGGCGTACGGACTGTCGGAGGCCTTCGGCTGGGAGTCGGGGATCAATAAATCGTTTCGGGAAGCGCCGCAGTTCCTGGGGTTCTACACGGCGTTCATCGTGATCGGGGCGGGGGTGATCATGCTGCCGCGTGCGCCGCTCATCAAGATCATGTTCCTTTCGCAGACCGTCAACGGCATTCTTCTGCCGTTCGTGCTGGTGATCATGCTCAGGCTCGTTAATGACCGGACGATCATGGGCGAGTATGTCAATTCAGGCAAGATGAACGTGATAACCTGGGTGACCGTTGTGATCCTGATCCTGCTCACAATCCTGCTGCTCGTGACGAGTTTTGTGTATACGTTCTAGTCAGGAGGGCTGATACTCTTTATGCATAGGGTATCGGGTCCTTTACTCCCGCCTCCCGGAACCCTTTCAAACGCAACGCGCAGCTTTCGCACCTGCCGCAGGCACGCTCGCTGTTCTGGTAACAGCTCCACGTAAGGTGGAGCGGCGCACCGAGTTCAGCGCCTTTCTTTACGATAGCGGATTTATTCATATGGATGAGCGGAGTGATGATCTCGACGCGTGTCTCCGGCCGCGTGCCCGTCTCGATGACCTTGTTGAAGGCCTGGTAAAAGACCTCACGGCAGTCGGGATAGCCGGAGCTATCCTCCTCCACGGCACCGATGTAGATCTTGTTCGCAGCGATGACTTCAGCCCAGGATACGGCAATGGCGAGGAGATGGGCGTTACGGAAGGGGACGTAGGTGCACGGGATGCTTGAAGTGCGGAGTGTGGAGTGCGGAGTGCGGAGTTCTGGAACAGGAATACTGGTATCCGTAAGGGCCGATCCGCCGATTACTTTCAGATGCTCGATGCTCACTACTAACCGCTTTTCCGCCTGGTAATGGTCCGCAAGCTCATGGAAAGCCCGGAGTTCCCGCGCCTCGGTCCTTTGGCCGTAATTCACGTGCAGAAATGCCATGCGGTATTGTTCATTCGCCATGGCTGCCGTGACACAACTGTCCATTCCGCCGCTCACGAGCACGACGGCAAGTTCATTTTTCATGGGTCAGTCTACCAAGATTATCGTTCAATTTCCAGATATTTGAAGGGTGCGACAAAAAAAACCCGGCCGGAACAGCAGGGGGAGGGCCGGGGACGGAAGGAGCTATTCGGTATCAATGCAGACGCTAATGGGCGCCGTGGATGAGCATGGGCAGGCAGCGGGTGCAGACGATCTTCTCCTTGCCCTCGTTGTAGCAGGGGAGATAGGTCTTTTCCTTATCCTCGGAGCCGCACACGAAGCATTTGATCTCTTGGTCCGCCATGTTAGCCCTCCTGCGCCGCGTTGATCTCGGCGACGATCTTGTCCGGATCGAGATTGTGCATCATGGCGCCGAAGGAGATCGATTCCACGTTGATGCCGGGGCAGGTAAAGCATCCGTTGCCGAAGTGTTTCTCGATGACGGCCCGCGCGCCGTGCACGTTCTTGATAGCATCGCCGATGAGGGTATCTTTGGTCACTTTCTTTTTCTCTGCAAGCATGGCAGCCTCCTTGAACTGAATATGATCACATGATACCAGATTCGACGGGGATTGCTATGACCTAAATCATACAGAAGAGGCCCGCAGGCGCGGGGGCAGGTGGAATAATTCGGCAGGACGTTTATGACCTGAGTCATAGAAGTCCGGTCGGCCCTCTGGTATACTTGCTGTCAACAATCGGTACTGTCAAAAGTTCTATGAAAAAACGAAGGATATTTTACCGCAGAGATCGCAGAGGTCGCAGAGAAATGCAAATCTT
>CAYPOT010000011.1:0-77929 GCA_964412455.1 uncultured Nitrospiraceae bacterium
CCGAACCCACACCTACATATTGTCTTCCGGTAACATTTAATTATGAAGCAGCTGGCCACCGCGCGTCGACGTTTCTGGCGCAGAATAGTGACCCATAGTTTAGCAATTAATGACAATTGATGATATAAAATAAAAGGATACTTTTCGCAAGAGTGTGTGCTCGCCATGAGGATAATGCCGGACAAAATCGATTTTTATCGCCGTACAATTCGTTTTTCCTTGCCATCTCGACGGACCTTTGCTACATTTCAAAACATTGTCGTTCGTTAGGGAGCTCCATCTCTTTCCACGACAGATCAACCACCCTAAAGGAGGAAGTACGCATGAAGAAGATTGTCGCTGTTGTTGTGTTGTCGCTGTTCATTGCCGCGCCGGTGCTGGCCGCGGACACGGTTACGCTGAATGCCAAGATGGGCAACGTGACCCTCGATCACAAGGTCCACGGCGAGAAGCACGGCTGCAAGGCGTGCCATACCGCGGAACCGCCGGCAAAGTTCGCGCTTGGCGGCAAGGATCCCGCTCACAAGCTTTGCCAGGGCTGCCACACGGAGAAAAAGGCCGGCCCGACCAAATGTATGGAATGTCATAAGAAGAAATAAGAGTTCATGCCACCAAGAGGCCCTGCAAAGGGCCTCTTCTTTTTCAAGTTTTTCAAGCCCGCACTCCTGCCCGTTTCCTTCATTCCATTTGCAAAAGTTTGTTGCCTGGTATATAATGCCCAACATTTCCAATACTTCTCCGGCCGGGAAAGTCCGGCGGGGATGTTGCCACAGGAGCCGTCCATGCATTGGAATAAGGAAGAATCACTGACCCGTCCTGAACTTGCGAAGCTGCAGGGAGAGCGCCTCGCGAAGGCCTGCGAGCGGGTCTATGCCCGCGTGCCCTTCTACAAGAAGGCCTTCGACGAGAAAGGCATCAAGCCAGGCGATGTCAAAAGCATCGACGATGTCGTGAAGCTTCCCTTCACAAAAAAAGCGGACCTCCGTGACAACTATCCCTACGGCCTCTTCGCCGAACCCCTTGAGGACATCGTCCGCATCCATGCCTCATCGGGCACCACGGGAAAGCCGACGGTCGTCGCCTACAACAGGAACGATATCAATCTCTGGGCCGACGTGATGGCCCGCACGTTCACCGCAGCGGGAACGACGAGCAAGGACATCGTGCAGAATGCCTACGGCTACGGACTGTTCACCGGCGGCCTGGGCGCCCATTACGGCGCGGAGCGCGTCGGCGCGGCGGTGATCCCCATTTCCGGCGGGAACACGCAGAAGCAGATCATGCTGATGCTGGATTTCGGCAGCACGGTGCTGTGCTCCACGCCGTCCTTCGCCCTCTATATCTATGACGTGGCCTGCGAGATGAAGGTGGGCTTCGAGAACATCAAGCTGCGCGTCGGCCTCTTTGGCGCCGAGCCCTGGACCGAGGAGATGCGGCGGGAGGTCGAGGAGCGTCTCCGGATCAAGGCCGTCGATATCTACGGCCTGTCCGAGATCATCGGCCCCGGAGTTTCCTCGGAATGCATCGAGGCCCAGAGCGGCCTGCATATCAACGAGGACCATTTCTATCCCGAGATCATCGATCCCCTGACCGGCGAGCAGCTTCCCTACGGACAGGAAGGCGAACTGGTGATCACCAGCATGTCCCGCGAGGCAATGCCGCTCATCCGCTATCGCACCGGTGATATTACGACCCTGAACCCCGAGAAGTGCGTCTGCGGCAGGACCCTGGTCCGCATGAAGCGCGTGCGCGGCCGCGCCGATGACATGCTGATCATCCGCGGTGTGAACGTATTCCCGTCCCAGGTGGAGTCGGTCCTGCTGCGCACCAGGGACATCGCGCCGCATTATGTGATCGAGGTGAACCGCAAGGGACGGATGGACGAGATGAACGTCCGCGTCGAAGTGACGGGAAACTTCATGGAGCAGATGGCGGCGAAGGTGCTCACCACGGACCTCAAGGCCTTCGCCCAGGAAGAGGAAGACCTCATCAAGGTCAAGCGCGACATCCAGAAGAACGTCAAGGACATCATCGGCGTGAGCACCGAGGTCACCCTGGTCCCGCCGGGCTCCATCCAGCGCAGCGAAGGCAAGGCAAAGCGGGTGATCGACAACCGGCCGAAGTAAACAAGGACCGAAGTTGAGAAGGTAAGAGGGTAGGAAGGTAAGATATACATCATCCCTCCTTTGTTGTTCATCCTTTTCATCCTCTCCGCGCATCGGAGCGACAGATCATCATCGAGGTGTTTTTTTGAGCAAAGCAATCCTTTCCGGCAACGAAGCCATCGCCCGCGGGTTCCTGGAAGCGGGCGGCAAGCTCGCCGCGGCCTACCCCGGCACGCCGAGCACGGAAGTGCTCGAGACCCTCTCGCGCGAGAAGGGAATCCACGCCGAGTGGTCCACGAACGAGAAGGTGGCGCTGGAAGTGGCCATCGGCGGTTCGGTGGCCGGCGTGCGGTCCATGGCCTGCATGAAGCACGTGGGCGTGAACGTGGCCGCGGACCCGCTCATGACCGTGGCCTACACCGGCGTGAACGCGGGACTGGTGCTCATGGTCGCCGACGACCCCGGCATGTTCAGCTCTCAGAACGAGCAGGACACCCGTCACTACGCGCGCCTGGCCAAGGTGCCGTGCATCGAACCGTCGGATTCCGGCGAGGCCCGCTCCTTCGTGCGCGCCGCGTTCGAGCTGTCCGAAGCCTTCGACACCCCCGTGATCCTGCGCACCACCACCCGGATCTCCCATTGTAAAAGCGTTGTTGAGACGGAAGCGCCGGTAGCGGTCAAGGACCGGGACCTCGCCATGGACGTGCCTAAGTACGTGATGCTGCCGGCCAACGCTAAACGACGTCACCTGGTGGTAGAGGAGCGCCTGGCGAAGCTCCGCCAGTGGGCCGAAACAACGCCGTTGAACGAAGTGATCGAAGGCAGCGCGGACCTCGGGTTCATCACGAATGGCATTTCCTACCAGTACGTGCGCGAGGCTGCGCCGGACGCCCTGGTCCTGAAGCTCGGCATGACCTATCCGCTCCCGGAACAAAAGATCCGGGCCTTTGCGGCGCGTGTAAAAAAGCTCGCCGTGGTGGAGGAGCTTGACGGCTTCATCGAAGAGCAGATCAAGGCCATGGGCATCACCGTGCACATGGGCAAGACAGCGTTCCCGGCCTGCGGTGAGCTTTCCTCCCGGACCATCCGCGAGGCCGTGACGGGGTCCGCGGTTGCCTGCAAGCTGCCGGTCGGCGGGCTCATCGTGCGGCCGCCCACGTTCTGTCCGGGCTGCTCGCATCGGGGGCTCTACACCATCATCGCGAAGCTGAAGCTGTACGTGTCCGGCGACATCGGATGCTACACGCTCGGCGCGCTCCCGCCCTTTTCCTCCATGCACACCTGCATCTGCATGGGCGCGAGCATCTCGGGCGCCCACGGAATTTCCCGTGGCCTCGCTTTGAAGGGCGTGAAGCAGAAGCCGGTGGCGGTCATCGGCGACTCCACGTTCCTGCACTCCGGCATCACCGGGCTCATTGACATGATCTACAACGGCGGCGACGCGCTCGTGGTCATCATGAACAATGACACGACGGGCATGACCGGCGGCCAGGAGCACGCGGGCACGGGCAGGACGGCCCAGGGGAAGGAAGCAATAAAGCTCGACATCGGGAAACTCTGCCAGGCCATCGGCGCGAAGCGCGTGCGCGAGATCGACGCCTATGACCTCAAGGGCCTCGAGAAGATCATGAAAGAAGAGCTTGCCGCGCCCGGTACGGCGGTGCTCATCTCGAACCAGCCCTGTGTTCTGCGGTACAAGGTCTCGAAAAAACCGTACCGCGTCGTCAAAGAGACCTGCGTGGGCTGCAAGGCATGCCTCAAGGCCGGCTGCATCGCCCTCTCCTTCGTGCCCGAGGGGAAGAAAGGGCATTCCCAGGTCGACGAGCTTCTGTGCAACGGGTGCAGCGTGTGCAGCCAGCTCTGCGCGACGAAGTCGATGGTAAGCACATAAGAGTGCGGAGTGCGGATTTCGGAGTGCGGAATGAAACAAGAGAAAAGAGAACTGAAACGGCAGTGAATGAATAGTTTGTTTGCTTTCTAACGAGTATTGATAGAAGTTCTTGTTATTAAGGTTTTGCTGTTATCCGTGTCCATCCGTGGTTAATAACTCTTTAAGGGGTCTTGAGTGAAGGTTTTCAATATACTTATAGCCGGTGTCGGCGGGCAGGGCGTGCTGCTGACCAGCAAGATCATCGCAGAGGCGGCGCTCCTGCAGGGGCTCGATGTGAAGCAGAGCGAGGTGCACGGCATGGCCCAGCGCGGCGGGAGCGTCCTGTCACAGGTGCGCTTCGGCGAAAAAGTGTTTTCACCGATCGTCAGCGAGGGAGACGCCGACCTGCTGATCGGGTTCGAACCTCTCGAGACCGCGCGCTATCTCCACTTCCTGCGGGACGGCGGCATCGTGGTCTATAATACGCGTCCCATCGGCACGATCGGCGTGTCCATCGGCAAAGAGACCTACCCTCAGGATATCCATGAAACGATAAAGAAGAACGCCTCCTCGGTCCATCCCTTCGACGCAACGAACGCCGCGGTTGAGGTCGGCGAGAAGCGCGCGGTGAATCTCGTCCTCCTGGGGGCGGCGCTCCGCTTTCTTCCGCTGGATCCGTCCGTGGTGGACAACGCCATCACCAACTCGGTGCCGAAAAAGCTGCTCGAGCTGAACCGCAAGGCCTTTCTCGCCGGCAAGTCGCAGGCCGCCTGACATCCCTACGTCAACCTTTTCTTGACAAATAAGCACAGAATGGTTACAGTGACTTTACAGACCGCCCATGCCTCAGCGGCCGGTGTGATCTCGAACCAGAGAAGGAGCGACACGGCCACGTGCTTGCCACTCCCGACGCAAACGTCCTGAACGCCTGCCGGACCCTCTTTGGCGCCGATGCCGCCCTATCGAACGAGTTTCTCTTTTCCCTCAAGCCGAACGTTATCAAGACCGCCTTCCGGAAAAAAGCCAAAGAGACCCACCCCGACCTCTTTACCGCCCACGATCCGCTCGTCCAAAAAAGGCAGTCCGAGCTTTTCCGTGTGGTGAACAGCGCGTATGACATCATGCGGAACTACTGCGAGCGGCGCGACCGGTCGCCCCGCCCCCTTCGCGCGCGGCCGCCGCGCCGCGCCGCGGCCGCTACACCGTCATTCCACGAGGACGAGACCGGCTGGCGGTACCGGGGAGCGCTCCCGGAACGACGGCTTGAGATCGGCCGGTTCCTTTACTATAGGGGCGGCATTCCCTATCGCATCCTGATCAAAGCGCTTGCATGGCAGATGCGCCAGCGCCCTCCGGTCGGGACCATCGCCAGGCAATGGGGCTGGCTCAACGAGCGCGCGGTCCGCGCGATCCTGTCCTACCGGGGCCGGCCGTATCTTTTCGGCGAACGGGCGCTGCGGCTCGGGTTTCTCTCCTCACACCAGGCGCGGATCCTGCTCGCCTACCAGCGCACGCTTCAGAAGAAGCTCGGAAGGTACTTCGTGGAACAGGGACATCTTTCACATGACGAGATGGAGCATCTTGCCGCCGAGCTGCGCAGGCACAATGCCCGTTATCCTTTCCCTAAGTAAGATCGCATCAGCATAAGCATTCACCGCAGCCTAACGCAGGCGAGGATGCAGAGGACATCGTAAAATAGAATAATGACAGGTGTGGTCCGTCTCCTGCCCCGACCCCGAACTGCGACACCCGCAACCAGATCAAAAATCCCTTTCGATTTTTATCCGCCCTTATCAGACGCTGATCCGCTTCTTCTGTGTCAATGCTATCTTTCTCTGTTGAGGGGCGGCAAGACAACGAACGGGCGGGAGCTTACTGCTCGAGGACCTGTTTCACCTTCGCAAGGATCTCGGCGCGGGTGGCCGGCTTGGGGAGGAAGGGTTGCCCGGCGGCAAGGATCCCCGTTTTCACGAGCAGTTCTTCGCTGTATCCGCTGGTGAACAGGACCTTTGCGCCCGGTGTGGTGCTCCGAACGAGACGATAGACTTCCCGGCCGTTCATCTTCGGCATAATGATATCGGTGATGACGAGATGTATGCCCGCGTGGCCGTCGCGGTATTTCTGGACCGCGATCTCGCCGTCATCGGCCTCGATCACGAAATATCCATGGTCCTCGAAAACGGTCTTCACGTAGGAACGGGCGATCTCGTCGTCTTCTGCCAGCAGAATGGTCTTTCCTCCCGCCGTGGGGGTGGTCGCATGTACCAAGGGTACGGAGACGGCGGACGCTTCGGTCAGGGGAAGATAGACCGCGAACAGGGATCCCCGCCCCGGCGTGCTTGAAACCGAAATGTACCCGTCGTGGTCCTTTACGATGTCATAGACGATGGAAAGGCCAAAACCGGTCCCTTTTCCGGAACCCTTTGTGGAGAAAAAGGGCTCGAAGATCCGCTTGCGAACGCTTTCTCCCATACCGGTCCCGGTATCTTTCACCGACAGAGAAGCATAGGTCCCTGGTTTTCCAAAACCGTGCGTTTTCTTAAAATCCGCGCCGATGTCGACAATGCCCGTACTGACCTCGATCGTGCCGCCGGAGGGCATGGCGTCCCGCGCATTGACGGCGAGGTTCATAAGGACGCGCTCGATCTGGGGACTGTATGCCATGACCGGGACGGCCCTCGCGTCTGAGGCAATGACCAGCCGAACCGTCCCGGGGAGGACGCCGGTCAAAAATTTCGCCTGGTGGCCCACCAGCGAAGCCAGGTCACCGGGAAGAAGAGAGGATCCTTTCCGCGTCCCGTACGTAAGGAGCCGCTGGGTGAGCGTTGCCGCCCGCTCGGTTGAGCTCAGGATCTGACTCACGTGGCCCTGGAGCGGGTCGTCCTGCGGGATGCCCAGCTGCATAAGGCTTGCATGGCCGACAATAACGCCGAGGATATTATTGAAATCGTGGGCGACACCTCCGGCGAGCTTGCCCATGGCCTCCATTTTTTTCAGGTAGTGAAGTCTGCTCTCGAGGTTCTTTCGCTCGGTGATCTCAAAGAGCGTCCCGATGATCGAGGGCATTCCCTGGTAATCCATGCTTCCCGCGGACATGATGACCCACTTCTCTTCCCCGTTCCGGGTGATGATCTTGAATTCATACTGGCTGGAAAGCTGCTCCTCCGTAAAACGTTTGCCCGTGCGGTCACGGATCACGTGCCGGTACTCGGGGTGCACGAGCCCCCAGAACTCCCTGCCCAGGAGCTCGCCATGGTCATATCCGGAGAGCAGCTCTCCCGCCGGGTTGGCGTACAGGAGCTTCCCGTCCTGAAGAATAAAGATCGCCGCGGGGATCGTCTCTGCCAGGGTGCGGAACTTGCCCTCGCTTTCCCGCAGGGACTCCTGGATGCGGAGGGTCTTCTGGAACAGGGTGGCGTTCTCGATCGCAACCGCCGCGTGTCCCGCAAGGGTCTCCAGCAGCAGGATGTCGGTCTGATTATAGGGCGATCGATTATTCTTGGGGCCGAGAGAAAGGCAGCCCTGCAGACGTCCCTGGTAGAAGACCGGGACGAGCATGTCGGCGCCGATCGTTCGCATGGCACCCGCCAGGGCGGACGCCTTTTCCTCGGGCAGGGACTCCTGCATCAGGCGGATAACGGGGAGCTTTGTTTCGAGCAGATGTTGAACCACCTGTTCGGAAAGCTCGGAGCGATGAGCGGACCCGGCATCTCCGTCGAAGCTTTTCCGGAGCGACAGGACGTCATCCTTTGCCTGGAGATACAGGGAAGCGCTCTCCACGCGAAGATCTTCCTTCAGGATCTTCATAATGTGGCTCAGGAGGTCGTCCAGGTTCAGGATGGTGGACATGGCACGGGTGGCATTGCTGATGATGTCCTGGTACAGGTCCTTGTCCTTCAGGACGATGCTGTTGACCAGCGACTGCACCTTGCCGCTGAACGGGGTCCCGAAAAAAAGGAATCCGATGATCGAGAGCGACGCGAATATGGAAAACACATGGCTGAGAGCGTTCTCGAACAGGAGAAAAAGGCCGGCCTGGAGAAAGGAAAAGACCACCAGCAGCAGTATCGTCGCGATGGTGCGCGACAGAATGAGACGGATATCAAAGAGCTGGTACCGGGCAATGGCATAGACGGTCAGGGCGACCCAGGGAAGACTGAAGTACGAGGCGAGTCCCGGTTCCAGGCCGAACCCGCCGAAGAGCTGCAGAACCCCCGCGGTGAACCCGGCTCCGCTGCCGAAGACGAAGACGCCGAAAAAGAAGAAACCAAGCTCCTTCCTGACGAGCCCCGAGGTGCTGCGCCGAAGAAGGAAGGCCTTGGCGATGACCCAGACCGCGAGACAGGCGCCGAAGAAGCGCAGAAGATTATCAAGCGGGCCCGGCTGGCTGGAGAACGGGATCAGGACGTAGTTTCCAGTGACAATAAGGTCGGTGAAAATGCTCAAGGCGAGCATGGCCGACCAGAAGGGGTAGAGAATGAGGCCGACGAGATAGCCGGTCCGGCTGTCCTCGCTCTCGCTGTAATAGAGGAACTGCAGCGCCGCGGGGAGCGTGAACCAGCCTATCCAGTTGGCGCGCGCGTAGAACGAATAGTCGAGCTCCAGGGAGGCGCTGACATACATGAGCCCCGTGCAGAGCGAGAAGGCCGCGGAAAAAAAGGCGAGGAGCGCCACGGACCTGTTGACCGGGCTGTTCCTCGGGTTCTGCCTGACCATGAGGAACCCGAGGAGAAGTTCTACCCCCGCCACAAAAAAGAGGGGATAGCCGATGATGGAATGAAGGTTTGTCATGAGTGTCGTTGCCAGACCCAATGGGGCGGATTATCTCACGATAGTTCACCGGGGGGACAGGATATTTACCGGTGATTATTTCGCGAAGCATTCGCCTTATCCGGACAAGCCCCGTTAGAGGCGCATGCCTCTAAAGCGGGGCAAGCCGGAACCAGGGAGGTCTTTTGTCGAACCATTACAGAAGAACAGCAAATAAACGCTTCAGAAAATCCTGCCAACCCTGTTATCCCGTCAAGGATCCATCCTGCTCCAATTATTTTCACCGGCGGAGAATTGCCTTGCGAAGGCGGGGTTGCCGGGTTACACTGTCGCCATGCGGGAATGCGGAGAGGGCGGCATGCGGGTCATATCGCTCCAGTCGGGGAGTAACGGAAACTGTGTCTACGTCGAGGCGGGCGGGGTGCGGCTGCTGTTCGATGCCGGCATCAGCGGCTCCACGGCGGCCGAGCGGCTCGCCGGCCACGGCAGGGACATCCGGAGCGTCGATGCCCTCATCATCTCACACAATCATTCCGACCATATCAGTTCCGCGGGCGTGTTCCAGCGGAAGTTCGACATTCCCCTCTATGTCACGCCGCGCTGCCTGTCCGCCGCCCAGACCCGCTGCTCCCTCGGAAAGCTGAAAGAGGTCCAGCACTTCCGCAGCGGAAGCACGATCTGCATCGGCGATGTGTCCGTGCATACCATCCCGACGCCGCACGACGGAGAGGACGGGGTCGCCTTTATCGTCGACGATGGCGCGCACCGCCTCGGGATCCTGACCGACCTCGGGCATGTCTTCCAGGACCTCGGCAGGACGATCGCTTCTCTCGACGCGGTCTTCCTGGAGAGCAATTACGATCCGCACATGCTGGCGAACGGCCCCTACCCCCGTTTTCTCAAGAGCCGCATCAAGGGCCCCGGCGGACACATCTCGAACCGGGAAGCCGCGGAGCTTATTGCCGGCGCGGCAGGTTCCCGGCTCAAGTGGGCGTGCCTGGCGCACCTGTCCGGGGAGAACAACAGCCCCGAGGTAGCTCTGCGGACGCACCGGGAGGTGTTGGGGAAGGGCCTGTCTCTTCATGTCGCGAGCCGCTATGAGGTGTCGGACATTTTGACACTTTGATTTTTCCTGTTTGGCAATAGTGATAATCCCGCATCAAGTATCCAGTGCTGTCATTGCGAGGAGCGACGCGACGCGGCAATCTCGATAGTACAACCGATTACGAACTGCGAGATTGCTTCGCCTTCGGCTCGCAATGACACGCTGAGCGGACCTTTTTACTATCATCAGGTGACCCTATGCCCGGCGTGAACGCATTTGACAAGAACGTTGACCGGTACGAGCAGTGGTTCGTGGACCACCCGCTGGCCTATGTGTCCGAACTGCGCGCTTTGCGGGAGCTGTTGCCGACGAGCGGCATCGGCATCGAGATCGGCGTCGGGACCGGCCGGTTCGCGGCCCCCCTTGAGCTCAAGAAAGGGATCGAGCCTTCGCGGCCCATGGCGGAGGTGGCGCGGAAACGGGGGATCGAGGTCGTCCCCGGCGTTGCCGAACACCTGCCGTTCGCGGACGGAGAGTTCGATCATGCTCTCATGGTCACCACGGTCTGCTTTCTCGACGACATGGATATGGCGTTCCAGGAGGTGCGGCGCGTTCTGCGGCCCGGAGGCTCGTTCGTCATCGGGTTCGTTGATCGCGAAAGCCCGCTGGGAATGGCATATCAGGACCGGAAGGACAAGAGCGCGTTCTACCAGGACGCCACGTTCTACTCCGCTGAAGACATCATAGCGCATCTTCAGAAGGCCGGCTTCGGCGGCTTCACGTTCCGGCAGACCCTGTTCCGTCCGCTGCCGGAGATGGAAGAGGTCGAACCGGTGAAGGAGGGCCACGGTGAAGGTTCGTTCGTGGTTGTCCGGGGCGAAAAGAAATAAACCTGGCCCGGTCAAGCCGGAACCAAATCTGCCGCGAAGACGCGATCAAAAGCAGGCGCTTCCAAGCGAGAGCACGAAGAGTTCATAATCCAGGTTCATTCGTAATTGAATTACAAATGCAAGGTATGGTCACAGAAACAAAGGCTCGGATAAAAACTTATCCGCAGATTACGCAGATTGACGCAGATTTAGTCTTTAACCACGGCCCAGAACGGTCGTTCTTTAATCTGCGAAATCTGTGAAATCTGCGGACGAATCTTAGCCTTTCTGGTTTGTTCAGCTTTTTCAACTAAGGTATGGTCACAGAAACAAAGGCTCGGATAAAAACTTATCCGCAGATTACGCAGATTGACGCAGATTTAGTCTTTAACCACGGCCCAGAACGGTCGTTCTTTAATCTGCGAAATCTGTGAAATCTGCGGACGAATCTTATTTTGAGTAGAATTTGATCCCATAGTTATTACCTGCTTGCACTGGAGATGATCCTGAGATAACGGACAGAATGCAAACACCTCTTCGGCCAATCCACGTTCGCGGTCTTCAGATCGATCCGCCCTTGTTTCTCGCGCCCATGGCGGGCCTTACGCACAGCGCGCTCCGGCAGATCCTGTTCGGCTTCGGCGGGGTCGGTCTGGCCTCCACGGAAATGCTCTCGGCAAAAAGGCTGCCCACCGAAAGCCCCCGGGTCTCCCCCTATTTGATACGGACCTCCTCGGAGCGGCCTCTTTCCTATCAGCTCCTGACCTCCACTGCCGATGAGTTGGCGCGCGCCATAGAGGCGCTTCATGCACTGAAGGCGGATGCAATCGATCTGAACATGGGCTGCCCGGCCGCCGCGGTCGGCAGGTTCGGCGCCGGCTTCAGCCTGATGGAACGGCCGGAGGACGCCCGCCGCATCGTGGCCGAGGCAAGGAAACGCACGCAGCTCCCCCTGACCGCGAAGATCCGGCTCGGCAGCGAACTGGATGAAGAGAAATTAAAGGGCTTCTGTACCATGCTCGAAGACGAGGGCATCGACCTGCTCTCGGTCCACGCCCGGCTCAAGAATGAGTCCTTTACAAGACGACCGCGCTGGGAAAATATTTCCGCCATCAAAAAATGGCTCACGATCCCTGTTATCGTCAATGGCGGCATCTTCTCGGTCCAGGACGCGGAAAACTGCCTGGCCGTCTCCGGCGCCGACGGCCTGATGCTCGGCCGCGGTGCAGTCATACGGCCCTGGCTGTTCGCGGAGATCGCGCGGGGTCTGTGCGGCAGCCCGCTCGCAGCGCCGGTGGTGTCGCTGCCCGAGGTATATGGAAGCTTTATCGACCACCTGGGAGGCCTCTTCCGGCCGGAATACCGGCTGGGCAGGCTGAAGGAGTTCACCCATTATTTCGCCCGGAACTACAAGTTCGGACACCACCTGGCCTCGAGGGTCCAGAGCAGCGCGAGCGTGGAAGAAGCGCGGGAAAGAGCGGTCCAGTTTTTTGAAAAGGGCGCGTAGGCTGTAGAAGATCGGGCCGTCAGGATCATTGCGCAGCGAAAACCCGCATGGGCAAAACAACAAGGAGCGCGCCTGTTCCTGGATTTAACCCCGTAATATTACTCATTTTCCGCTTGACACCTGGAGAGGTTTTGGCTATAGTGCTCAGGCCGTAATCCCTGGGGGATCGTCCAGTGGTAGGACGACAGGCTCTGAACCTGTTTACGGGGGTTCGAATCCTCCTCCCCCAACCATGCAAGAACCATTGCAAATTGGAAATTTGAAATTGCAAATTGGAAGTTGATCCAACACAGTTTACAATCTTCAATTTACAAACTGCAATTTACAATCTGACGCCTCATCAAGCTGGTCCCATCGTCTAGCGGCCTAGGACGCTGGCCTCTCACGCCGGAGACACGGGTTCGATTCCCGTTGGGACCACCATTTCATAGTCCACAGAAGTCAGATACGCCGCATAAGCCCCTTGCTACAAGGGGCTTATGCTGTTTCCGGGCCCTTCCAGGTGATTGCCGGAAACGCCGCAGGCGGCCTGCTGGATAAACAAATCAAGTCCGAAGAGTGCTGAAGGGTGTGTACGCGATGGAGTGGATGATCGGGAGGAAATAGTGGCAGGCGAAAAAAAGACTTGACGCACGGGGGGGTCGTTCTGAGGGGAAAAAGATGCGCGGGAGACAACGCGTATTTTAGATATAAGCAAAGGAACTCATGCCTGATTCCGTACCGTCCTGTCCCTTGCCCCAGAAGCCAAAGAGACCCGACTCTCGCCGGGCGCCTATGCTCTTTCCAGAAAAATACCGGCCTCGATCCGTCCCTCGGCAACATACAGGGGAAACAGAAGCCCTTTGCCGCCTGCCGGCACGGGGATGCCGGCCGCGCTGCCGGTGAGGAGCTCGGGCGGGGAGATCTCAATCTCGTTTCCCATCTGGGACGCCATGGCCTCAATGTTCCCGCAGATGACGTTCGCGAGTTCCATCACCGTGTCGTTCAGCATGGCTTCCGGTTCCTTCGAGACATCATCCGTGTAGAGCATTGCTCTGGCGATCAACGTCCGGACGCCGGCGGAGACCGAGAGCAGATACCGCGCCTTCACCGACCCGGTCAACCGTATTGCCACGATCGTGTCATTGGCGTCAAGACGCTGCACCGCCACACACTGACCCGGCCTGACCGTGAGGTTCGCCACCCGGGACAACAGCTTGTGCGTAAGATCGGCAGCGACTTCCCAGAGGGCGGGAGACGGCACTCCCGCGGGGATCGACACCTTGTTGACCATCACATAGGGGGCCTGATCCGCCTTGAACGCATCCAGGTGTTTCGGCAGGTCCTCCGCTTTGACGGCACCCACCTTGATCAAGGCCTCTCCGATAAACAGGTGGCCGGTTTTCTGCTTTGCCAGCACCGCCTTCAACTGGCCCCCGGTCAGAATGCCGAGCTTCACGCACATGTCGCCGAACTGCAAATCTTCCGACCGCTGCGCGTCGTGGACGCGGGTAATGTCGGCATTGGTGATGAGACCCATGGAGAGGGCCATCTCGCCGAATTTGAGGTTCGTTGAATCCTGCAAGGCAACGGCTTTCAACAGAGCTTCCTTCGTAATGACGTTCTTCTCCAAGAGGAACTGACCAAAAAATTTAACCGGCACGTTCGATCTCCTTTGCGTAACGGATTTTTTGCGCTCTTTCTACAGCGCCCGCAGGATCTTCAGCACATCATCCGGCTGGAAGGGCTTTGCTATGACGTTCCTGGCGCCCAGTTTGAGCGCCTCGGTGAACTTGTCACCCACTCCGCCCAAAGAGGTGATCATCACAACTTTGGCAGCGGGGTCGATCGCCACGATGCTTCTCAGGGCGGTCGGCCCGTCCATCACCGGCATATTCATGTCCATGCAGACGATATCAGGACGGTCTGTCTGGTACATTTGTATCGCCTCGGCGCCGTTCCTGGCGTGCCCGATGACCTCGAACTCGCCCGTACCGGCAATGATCTGGCCGAGCTGGCGCCCCACAGATAAGCTGTCATCCACCACCAGCACTTTCTTCATAAATTATTATCCTCCCTTAGACCATATCGCGCCAGATCCGCGGAAAAACGTCGTGGCCGTTATCAGGACACGGGACATTACGCCTATTATACTATATGTATTAACGAAGGGTTGTTTATTCTTTCCTGATTAACAATCCCTCGCTCTTCTCCCCTGACCCATAATAGTATCCTGTCTACTGCTCAAAATTCCTTCTTGCCTTTTTCCCATATCTAACCTACCATCAAAGACATACACACCATCCTCGGTCGGATCCCGCGCCCTTCCAGCGGAGCCGGGGCCGGAAGGGATCACCGCGAATCTTACTTTCCTTAAGGAGCGAGCAAGGTTATGGACGAGAACAAGACGCGGCCAGAATGGAAACGGCCGGAGCGGAGCAGGAAAGCGGAGGGAAGAACATCGGGAAGATCGTCTTGCTGGTCGTGCTGCTGGTCGCCGCGTGGTACGCGCTGGAGTGGCTGATCGGGAAGAAGTAGCGGAAGGTACTGTCAAAAGTTCTATGAAAAAACGAAGAATATTTTACCGCAGAGATCGCAGAGGTCGCAGAGAAATGCAAATCTTGAAATAAAAGCAGATTAAGTAAAAGAAACCTGGTTAAATTAGGAACATATTCAGGTTAAACGAACTTCAACGGACATTAGGCAAAGAATGTAGATTCAAAGAGGAAGATTTTGAGAGGTCACCGAGGGGGAGGGAGCAGAAAAGGTGTTTAATGTATTGTAATCCAAGAAGTTCTCTGCGGTGAAAGTTTTGACATTACGTAGCGGAATGCAGGGAGAAAGACCAGCGCCACAGGGGTCCCGGTGAGGAGAGGTCGATACGTCAACAGGTCAAACCTGACCCCGATAGCTCTTTATCTTAATGGCTGCTTTCCTTCAGGAGGTCACTTCATGAACACGCTTAAGCCGTCCCGCACCGTTCTGTTTCTCTTCGGAGCGGTACTGGGCATTCTCGGCACGATCTTCCTTCCCGGCGTCGTGCGGCCTTACATCCCCGAATGGATAACGGGTACGACGATAGCCGTGAAAGGGGCCGTTGCGGCAAAGCAGAAACAGGAGAAGGTCCTTCTTCTGACCGTCAATACGCCCGAAGGCATGCTGCTGGCCACCTTCAAGAAAAAGGTCGACGAGATCAACCTTCTGGTCAACGAAAAAGACACGATCGAATTCA
Source organism: uncultured Nitrospiraceae bacterium (assembly GCA_964412455.1). GTDB lineage: Bacteria > Nitrospirota > UBA9217 > UBA9217 > UBA9217 > JAAXXJ01. Next base: position 15,378 of record CAYPOT010000011.1, read on the forward strand.
CCCTTCCGAAGTACACGCCCTTTATCGACGACCCGAAGATCATACGGGTCGTAAAAGAACAGCAGGCGGTTCCTGAGCCGGCCCCTGCCGCAAAGCCAAAAAAGCAAAGCACAAAGGAAGTAAAACCCAAACGGCAGACAAAGCCGCCGGCCGCTGATCCGGCTCCCGCTCCCGGGGCGACAGAAATGAAGCCGCCGGACCAGAAGTGATGAGAAAACCCGACCCAAAACGCGAGAAGTGATCAAGTCCAGGAGCACCGGCAGAATATAATAATCAAAGACCTGAACCCGGGGGCCCGGACGTACCGGTGAAAGACACGGCCAGGGCCCGAGAGGTTCCCGAGGAGTTCCATGGCATCCGCTGAAGCGCGGCCTGGATCGCCTGAGCAGCCGGCTTGGTCCGCGGCCATGGCCCAGGCATCAGCCCAACAGGCATTCGAGCTGTTCAAGAACAAGGAATACCGGCGATCGGCGCGCTTTGACGCGCTGGATCCGGTTGAACAGGACCGGATCTTCAATGAGCTGGTCGTCGCGCACCTTGTTTTGATCATGCTGGTCCTGGAGGCGCCGGACCTGCGTGTTCCGCCCGGGTCCCGGGAATACCTGGCCGGGCTGAAGGCGGCCGTCCCGAAAGCATACGTGGACAACCTGCGGACCCTGGGCGTGGAGAACGAGCATCTCCTGGTGTGGAAGAAGCTTATCTCCCTTCGGTACGAAGAATACGCAAAGGACCGGCATGACGTGCGCGCCGCGGCTATGCACCTTGAGGCACGGGAGAAGGCCCTGGACCTCGACGATCTCTCCCTGATACAATTGCTCGTACCGGTTCAGGCGGTGGCCATCGGCTGCCACCACCATGTCTGCCGGGGGGACACCGATGGCCGCGATGAGCTGTTCAAGCTGACGATAAAAGCGCTGGCGAGATCCTACGCGGATGTCCGGATCCGGCTCGAAGGCGGGAAGATCACGTTCCTGATGCGGGCACGCCGGTTCCTGAGGCGGTTGCTGTCGCCCGGGAGGTAGGCGGCGGGTGCCGGGTGAGAGGAAGAGCCGAAAGCGTCAACGTCCCGGAGTAAGAGAGTGTAAATGTCAAGAGTGAACGGCCTGACCCTCAGGGTTTCCGGTCGGCTTCATGTTTCCTCGGGAGGTGCAAGCATGGGACGGATGATGGTAACGGTTGTTGCTGTTGCGCTCTGCACGCTGGTCATCCCGGCGGGGAATGCTTCGGCAGTCGGGCCCGACACGACCCTTACCTGGGCCGGAGGCGGCAAGGGAAAGATTATGTTCGAAGGGAAAAAGCACGCCGAGACAGGCTACGTCTGCAAGGATTGCCATCAGGGCCTGTTCAGCATGAAGCACGGAACGGCCAAGATGACCCATGACGAGCTCAAGCAAGGCCATTACTGCGGCGCCTGCCACAACGGCACTCTCGCCTTCAGCACCGTTGACCAGGGGAAGTGCTTTGCGTGCCACCAGGGGAAAAAAAAGAAGCCGACGATGCCAGAGGAGAGGAAGCCAGAGGAAAAGAAGATGTACAAGTAAGATGATCCCGGAAGGGCGGGGAAGAGGCGCAGTACTATAACTCCATAATCAGGAATGCCCCCCGTTGGAGCGTTAGCAGGATGGTGAATGCTATAGAGCAAATATCAAGATACAACGGGCTGTTGTTCAAATCTTTTTTGTGCTTCGACTGGCTCAGCACGAACGGGAAAATCTTACAATAGCAAAGGCCAAACCGTTCGCCCTGAGTGCTCTGCTGAGTATGTCGAAGCATTGTCGAAGGGTGAACGGGGTTTGGGGAACAGCCCGACAAGAGGTGACCCTAGAGGTTCTAACGATCAGCCCGCATGGCGGGTACTGTCAAAAGTTCTATGAAAAAATGACGGATATTTTACCGCAGAGGTCGCAGAGGTCGCAGAGAAATGCAGATCTTGAAATAAAAACAGAGGAAGTAAAAAAAGACTGGTTAAATTCGGAACATATTCAGGTTAAACGAACTTTAACGGACATTAGGCAAAGAATGTAGATTCAAAGAAGAAGATTTTGAGAGGTCACCGAGGGGGAGGGAGCAGAGAAGGAGTTTAATGTATTGTAATCCAAGATGTTCTCTGCGTCCTCCGCGTCCTCTGCGGTGAAAGTTTTGACATTACGGCATGGCGGGCAAGGAGGGACTTATGAAACGCGCATTGCTTGCGTCAATCGTTGGCATCGCCTGGCTGACAGCGGCTCCCGTGCCGTCAGTGGGCCAGACAGTAATGGATGAATGGGCCTCGGTGCAGGCCCCGCCGGCGCCCATGGTGAAGCCCGTGAGCGTCGATCCCCGGACCACGGCGCTCCTGATGCTTGACTTCAACAAGCAGACCTGCAATGCCGAGCGCAGGCCGCGCTGCATCGCCTCGATCCCCCGGGTGAAGAAGCTCCTCGCCCTGGCGCGGGCAAAAGGCGCGGCTGTGGTCTACAGCCTTTCGCCGGGCGCCCAGGCAGCGGACATCGCGCCAGAGCTCGCCCCGCAGAAGGACGAACCGGTCGTGGCGTCGGGACCGGACAAGTTCCTCGGCACGGACCTGGAGAAGCTGCTGCAGGAGCGCAACATCCAGACCGTGATCATTGCGGGCACCGCGGCGCACGGTGCGGTGCTGCACACGGCGAGCGGCGCGGCGCTCAGGGAGCTGAAGGTCATCGTGCTTGTTGACGGCATCTCGGCGGAGACGCTCTATCCTGAGCAGTATACGGTCTGGCATCTGCTGAATGCGCCGCGGATCGGCGCCCAGGTGACCATCAGCCGAACGGACCTGGTGGCGTTCTGAGAAGGGCGGTAGGGGAGCAGGAAGCAGGGGATGGCAAGAAAGTACGGGCTGTTGCCCAAATCTATTTTGTGCTTCGACTGGCTCAGCACGATCGGAAAAATCTTACAATAGCAAAGGCCATACCGTTCGCCCTGAGCTTGTCGAAGGGTGAGCGGGGTTTGGGCAACAGCCCGAGTAGATCTGACCCCGCTGGGCTCGCTGTGGGTTCTGAAATATCAGGAAATCATGTCTGACCCCGGAATGTCCCTGATAAGTCAACAAGTCAAGTCTGACCCGAGGGATGACCCCAAGAAGTTTAGAGTCTTTCGTATGTAAGTTGAAATAAGCTTTACAAACCAGAAACCGAGAAAGGCTAATATTCGTCCGCAGATTACACAGATTACACAGATTAAAAAAAAGACCGTCCTGACAGGTGTTGTATGACTAAATCTGCGTCAATCTGCGAAATCTGTGGATAAGTATATCCTCCGATCCTTTGTTTCTGTGGTCACCTTGCCTTTTCAACTATATTACGAATGAACCGAAGTTTAAGAAGTTTTCTTTGGAAAAAACGAGGAGGAAGAGATGGCGCGGACTCGTTTGCTCGCCGATGTGCTGCAGGAGCTGTATGATGACAGGAAGACAGGGGGCTACTTCATTACCGTGAAGGAGGCCAGTGAAGACCTGTTCAAGATCTACGCAAAGGACAGGGAGATTGTCGCCGTAACCTATGGGTCTGCCAGCGGCCGGGATGCCCTCGATATCCTTGAGTACTACACGCTTGTGAACGGCACGTTCTTCGACGGGCTGGACGTGCCCGCGGGCATCGCGCCCCAGAAGTTACCGATGAAGAAGTTCATCGAGATGATGAGGAAAGCGAACAAGACCATTCGCATTGCCTGAACAGCCTGCGCGCGCAGCAGAAACACCGGCTGCCCGGGAATCGATGGCCGCTGATCGCCCCTATTCTGAACGTCTAACTTCAAGAGGGACACACCCATGTACTTCATGTCGATCAACAAGTTCAGATCCGACGCGGACCGGGCGCAGCTCAGCAAGGCGATCCCCTTGCACCGGGAATGGGCCAGGCAGCAGCTCGCAGCGGGCGTCCTCGTGCAGGCCGGCAAGTGGGGCGACCATGGCGGTATGATCGTCGTCAGGGCGGAGACCCGGGAGGAAGCCGACAAGGTCGTGAACCAGGACCCGCTCGTCCAGACGGGGCTGATCACCTTCGAAACAGCCCAGCTCCATGCGGCCGTGGCATTCAAATGAGCGACTGCTTTGGGTGGCGAGGCATACCGAGGGATCCCTAAGAAGTTGAAGCAAAGTATCTCATGTTTTAAGTCTGACCCCAGGCGGTCCAGGCGGTCCCAGGCGGTCCCAGGCGGTCCCAGGCGGTCCCCAGGCGGTCCCAGGCGGTCCCACATGCTGGTCGCGCTGGGGCTTGATTATAAGGTCGTGACGAGTGACGAGGAAGGCGGCGTAGGGTGCGCACCAAAAGAGGCCCCTGAAGTTCTGCGTATCCCGAGAGGTTCCTCCTTTTCCCTTTACCGCCGCGATGGCGTGTGCTAATATGTGTGTATGAGGAGGTGTATAAAATGCGCACGAACATCGTTCTGAACGACGAGCTGGTCAAGAAGGCCTTCAAGCACTCGTCGGCGCGGACCAAGAAGGATCTGGTCCATGAGGCGCTGGAAGAGCTGATCTCGGCGCGTCAGCGCCGCGACCTGCGCGACCTGCGCGGGAAGATCTCCTTTGCCAAGGGCTACGATCACAAGAAGCTTCGCAAGGGAGCGTGACCATGGTCCTCGTGGACACTTCCATCCTGATCGACTTCCTGCGCGGCGCCGAGAACGCCGCCGTCGGGCGGTTCCAGCAGATCCTCGACGGCAATATTCCCTTTGGCATCTCGCCGCTGACCTACCTTGAGGTCCTCCAGGGCACCCGCACCGAAAAGGACTACGCAACGGTCAAAAGCTACCTCGAAACGCATCGGTTCTTCGGCCTGCTGGACGAGAAGGAATCCTACGCGGCTGCTGCCCGCATCTATTTCGACTGTCGCAGAAAAGGGATCACGATCAACAGCACCGTTGACTGCCTGATCGCCCAGACCGCGATAGAGAACGACCTTACACTGCTGCACAATGACGCGGACTTCGACCGCATGCGGAAGGTGGCACCGCTCAAGATATATGGATCCTGAACAGCCGTAATGCACGGAGAAAGACTTGACCGTCCCGGTGCTGAAGAGGAAGTGCAACAAAAGAGACCTGACCCTCAGCGGCTGCTCAGCGGCTCGACCCTCAGCGGCTCTCAGCGGCTCTAACTCTTACTTCATAATTCTTAATTGGTTTAAGGGAGAGAAGGGAAGAGCGGGAAACTGGAGGCCAGGAGGGGAATGGCAAGAAAGTAGATCTGACCCCGCTGGGCTCGCTGTGGGGTCTGAAATATCAGGAAATCATGTCTGACCCCGGAAGGTCCCGGAATCCGGAATGTCCTAAGTCAACAAGTCAAGTCTGACCGAGGACCTGACCCCGAGGACCCATGAAGACTCTTTGCAGCGCACTGGTGATGTTTGCGGTAGGCATCGGCGGCGCCATGGCCACCTCGCCGGCGAGCGCCATCGACAATAGTGCCATCGGAAAACCCGAATTCCGGGAGCACAAAGCCACCTATGGGCTGGTGTACCGCTTGCCCAAGGACGTGACGAACATCCTCGATAACAAGATCTACCCGTTGCTGCGCGCGCGACTGGTGGCGCTGGGCCTTGCCGACGAGGCGCGTACCTTCAACCTGCAGCATGTAACGGTTATACAACTGCACAGCGCTGATCCGACGACGCCGGCGAAAATGCTGAAAGCGCTCCCCAAGGCGCCGGCAGTGCTGAACCTCACCCTGAAAGGGTTTTACAACACCGAGGCCTCCAAGGGTGCGGGCGCTCCGTGGTGGTTCGACCTGGGCGTGGTGAAAAGCGGGCAGGGCTACACGGCGATGATGTCTTACAACACCCTGGCCACCGCCGCGCTCACGCCGTTGCGCGACGGCCCCCTGCCCCGCTGCACCGGGCCTGTCTACGCCAACATGAGCGACGCCGCGAAGGAGCTCACGCGCACCGCTGGTGTGAACGGTGTCAACGTGATCAAAGACGGCAAGGAGACCGCCTCGTACAATCCGCACAACACCCTTGTGTACAGCATGACCAGGTACGACGAACGTCTGCAAGCTGCGATGAAGGCCGTTGCCGACGAGATGAACAGGGTCCTGCCCGACGGCATCACGACGCAGTTCAAGGACATGTCGATCGTCGAAATCGGCTTTATGGGCAACGTGCTGCGCGAGTTTTATCGCATCAACCTCGAGGACGGCGCTGCGTGGGATACCTCCAGTCCGTAGGTCGGGCAGAAGAAGGTTGAGAAAGTTCGGGTCTGGAAAGAAGAAGCAGTTGGCGCGGCAGGGTGGGCTGTTGCGGAAGCATCTGCGCCTTATCGCGCAAAGCGTGTTATCAGCAAGGGTGCGCGTTAGAAACAAGAAATGTCAAAAGGAAAGACCTGGTCATAGGTCCGGTCTATGCAACAAAAGAGACCTGACCGTTCGCAAGGGGTTCCCTAAAAAGACTTGACAGGCACGTCTTAAAAGTATACACTTCAGGTGTACACTTAGGAGGACGGCATGAAGACCGCAACGGCAAAAGAACTTCGGAACCATGGATCGGCCATTCTCAAGCGTGTCAGGAACGGCGATGAAGTGGTCATCACCATGCGGGGGAAATCCATCGCTGTTCTGAAGCCGCTCGGCGAGCCCGACAAACCGTTCAGTCCCGCGGGGTTCGGCATCTGGAGGGGCCGGAAGGAGACAGCGGACGTGAAACGCTGGCTTGATCAGCGGCGGGAACATCGGTATCACCGATGATCTTCGATACCGATGTTCTGATCTGGTATTTCCGGGGCAATCAAAAAGCAAAGGAGTTCATCTCCAGCGTTCCGTACGGGGACCGGCAGGTGAGCTCCTTTTGCATTATGGAGCTGGTGCAAAGCTGCCGGGACCGGCAGGAAGTGCGCACCGTCAAGGAATTCATCCGTGATAACTTCGCCGGCGTCATTCATCCCGATGATCATATTTCGGAAAAGGCGATTTCACTGCTCGAAATACACTCGGGACCGGACGGGCTGAGGACGATCGACGCGCTCATGGCGGCAACCGCTCTGCGGGAAGATGACACGCTCGCTACCGCGAACCATAAACACTTCAAGAAGATCGCGGGGCTGGATATCCGGAAGTTTGCGCCGTGAAAGGGTGAAATGAGTTGCCGCACGCGTTTGAAGCGGGGAATGCCAAGCTGCAGGACCTGACCCTCAGGGGTCGCAAGTCTGACCCGGCACCGGCCCTAGGATAACCTAATTTTCTAAGACTGACCCCCGAGGCGCCCCAAAGAGCGCTTCCTTTTGGTTCAGATTTTATGTTATTATCCGGTTAAAGGCAATCGTGAAGAGGGAGGTGAATACTATGAAGTTTACGCGTATAACAGTAAACCCCGATCAGATGGGTGGCGCGCCATGCATTCGCGGTTTGCGCATCCCGGTGGCGACCGTCGTCGGCATGGTGGCGGACGATATGACCGAAGCCGAAATTTTGAAAGCATACCCAGACCTCGTGCACGAGGACATCCGGGAAGCCCTTCAGTACGCCGCTGAAGCCGTGCGGGAGCGTGAATTGCCGCTGGTGAATGTGGCGTGAAGTTTCTCATCGACAACGCGTTGTCTCCCCTGGTTGCTGACGGTCTTCGCAAAGCCGGTCATGACGCCGTGCACGTGCGGGATTATGGCATGCATGCCGCCGATGATGCTGCCATCATGGAAAGGGCGAAAAATGAGGATCGAATTGTCGTTTCTGCCGATACTGACTTTGGCACTCTTCTGTCCCTGCGAAAGGAGAGTCAGCCATCGGTAATCCTCTTCCGCCGCGGAGCAGAACGTAGACCGGAAAAGCAGATTGCCCTTCTTTTGGCAAACCTTCCGGCAATCGATGCTGATTTAAAGCGAGGCAGCGTTGCCGTGTTTGAGCAATCACGCGTTCGTGTCCGATTACTGCCCATCGGACGGGAAGAAACGTAAACTGATTTTCAATACACTTGGTGCCATCGATTCCATTCAGTACTCCGTAATTGAAGAAACCCCCTTGAAGTTCTTGCGTTTTTCAGTAATTTGCCCTATTCTCGTCCTGTCAAAACATTCAACCCTTCATGCGTTGCTCAAATTCTAAACCATGCCAATTGGCTTCACAGGGAACCGTGTTTAAGAGGCATGGGATGCTGCGGATTCATGAGATCGGCGGCTGGAAATTTCTTAATTCACATTTCCGACTTCTTACCTGGTTTCAGGGCGGCGTAGGTGATGTCAAGCAGCAAGACCCTATGGGTTCGCTACAGGAAAGCAAGCATAGAAGCATAGAAACAATGTCCCCAAATGTTCCTTGACCCATGCCCCTATGATGAAGACCGCGATCATCGACATCGACAATACGCTCTGGCAGTTCTGTGATGCCTTCTACGAGGAGCTGAAGAAGATCAACCGCGCGTTCCCGCGGCCGGAAGCGTGGACGACCTGGAACTTCTTCGAAGGCTACTGCACGGAAGAGCAGTTCCTGGAAGCCGTGGACGCGGTCCATGTGCGGCAGGACAGCGACGAGCACCAGCCCTATCCTGAAGCGAAGGGTTTCCTTGGGTCTCTCAAGGAGCAGGGTTACCGGGTGATCATTGCAAGCCACCGAAGGACGGAAATGCGGGGACCGACAGAGCGGTGGCTCGAGCGACACGGGCTGGAACACGACGAGCTGCATCTCTCGTTCGACAAGACCGTGCTATTCAAGGACGCGGCAGTGGTGGTGGACGATGCGCCGCAGACCCTGCAGAAGGCGGTGGAGCACGAGGCGATCGGGGCGGGGCTGCTCTTTCCCTGGAACCGCGATCATGCTGGAAACGGATTTGGTTTGTTTAAGAACTTGGACGAAGTGATGAAGTATATAATGGCTAAGCGTCCTTCTTCATAACTTTTACTTCATAATTCTTAATTGGTTTAAGGGAGAGAAGGGAAGAGCGGGAAGCAGGGGGCTGGCAAGAAAGTAGACCTGACGCTCAGGGTCTCTTGCGGCACAAGGAGACAGGATGGGGCATATCGAGCTGGAAGTGAAGGACTGGGTGATGGCACTGAGCATTCTGGCCGCGGCGATCGTGGGCGGCCTGATACTGCATCTGGCGGTGTTTGCGGTCCTCAAGCGCATCGCCGGAACGACCGGCAGCATCATCGATGACGCCCTTATCCGGCACGGGCGGAGGCCGGCGCGGGTGCTCATTCCCCTGATGACCGTCTTGGCGGTCCTTCCGTTCCTGGCGATCTCCGAAGAGCTCGTCGCCGTGGGCCGGCACGGGGTAATTCTGGGGCTGATCGCGACCGTAGCCTGGCTGGTCATCAGCCTCACGAACGTCTTCGACGACGTGGTGTTCTCGAAATACCGGGTCGATACGCAGGACAATCTCGCGGCGCGGCAGGTCCGGACAAAGACCTACGTGCTTCGCCGCGTCGCCGTGATCGCGATCACCGTGTTCGCCCTGTCGGTCATGCTCATGACCTTTCCTGCCATCCGCAACGTGGGCATCAGTCTCTTCGCCTCTGCGGGCGTGGCCGGCCTGGTGATCGGCATGGCCGCGCGGCCTATGCTGTCGAACCTCATCGCCGGCATCCAGATAGCCCTGACCCAGCCCATCAGCATCGACGACGTGGTGATCGTCGAGGGGGAGTGGGGAAAGATCGAGGAGATCAGCTCCACCTACGTCGTCGTGCGCATCTGGGACCTGCGGCGGATGGTGCTCCCGCTCACCTATTTCATGGAGAAGCCCTTCCAGAACTGGACGCGCCGGACCGCCGATATCCTGGGCACGGTCTTTCTCTATACGGATTACACCCTTCCCGTGGAAGAAGTGCGGCAGGAGCTTCACCGCGTGCTCCAGGCATCGAAGCTCTGGGACGGAAAGACCTGGGGGCTGCAGGTGACGAATGCCACGGAGCACACAATAGAGCTGCGCGCGCTCATGAGCGCGCCCGATGCCAGCACGGCCTGGGACCTGCGCTGCGCCGTGCGGGAGAAGCTGATCGGGTTCCTCCAGGAAAAATATCCGCAGAGCCTTCCCCGGGTGCGGGCCGAGCTCGGCGGGAAGCAGAAAGGCACGGGCACGGGAGAAGGGGCATGATCCGTTGAACGGCTTCGATTGCCTGCCGAGGGGGGATGTTCCGATCGCGGATGCAGATTGCAAGCTGTTCTCTGAGCTTTGAACTCAAAACGATGAACTTGATTTTACTGTCCCCTGGACCCTGGACCCTGAACTTTGACCCATGACCCATGACCCTGAAGTGATAGGCAGAAGGGGGAGGAGTAGGTGTGGGAGGGGAATGCCAAAATAAAAGACCTGACCCTATCGGTGCTTGACCCTATCGGTGCTATCGGTGCTATCGGCTTCTATCGGCTACTGCACAAGTTGGACCCCGGCCTCCACTTTTGCTTTGTCTTTGGGCTTTCTGACACGTGCGGGAATCACCGCGGCTCCATAGTGAACCGCCAGTTCCTGATAGGTGCGATTGATGCCAGGCTCATAGCGACAAGCCTTTGTGATGCCGCTCAGTAAATTATCAGGAACCAGGATCTCGGGCACGCCGCCGATAAACTCAAGGGTACGGACATGGGAGCCGATCCAGTCCGGAAGCCCCTGGGTATACGTTGCCTCGGCATACGTGAAGTTGCTGGCGCCCAGAACGGCCACGAAGACCTGGCACGCGTGGACCTCACCGGAAGACTGATCAATGACCGGAACCGTCTGGCCGCAGTAATCAACAAACAGCTTCTCACCAGCGAGGTGAACTTGGCGCATGGAAATATCGAGCTTTTTCGCATAGGCGCGATAGAGGTCCGCGAAGTGGCTGTATTGATAGCCCTCGGGATAATGCGCTTTGTATTCGTCCCAGAGAAGTGTCAGGGTGACACTCTTTCGTGCAAGCTCCCGGTGGATGTCAGCCCAGACAGGAAGTGGTCGTGGGGTATCTAAAACAATGACAGGAGGGTAGAGCAGATGCTCAAGAGCGGCATCGTCCAGCTCTGCCGACAGTGGCCAAGACAGTCCGGCCTGTCTTGCACGTTTTGTATACTCGTCAACGGTGCTTCTGGCTATTCCACAGCTTTTGGCTATGGCGCGACGGCCTTGGCCGCATGACCATTTGAGGCGGAGAACTTCCTTGATTGTTCGCATGGGTATTCTTTCTCTCGTCATCCTGTCTCCTTAAAAGCGATTTTTAAGGGGTCAGAATAGACGAATCAGTAGAATTAACCCAGCGTTGTTTTATGCGTTAGAGGGTGCCCGAAATCGAACGGAATGGTGGCCTGAATTGCAGCGGAATGGGTGCCTGAATTGGAGCGGAATACCCAAGTACGAAAGGCAAATATATCAAAAGAATGCCTATCGTGTGCTTTTAACAAGGGCGCGTCAGGGAATGGTAATCGTGGTCCCACATGGAGATGCTGCTGATCATACCCGGAATCCCACTTTTTATGATGCGACTTACAAGTATCTCTGCGAGATAGGGTTTACCGTTATTTAGTAAGGAGACAAATGGTAGAAGAATATTGTGTGATATGTGGTTGTGAGCTGCACCGAAGCGGGGAATACGCAAAACCTACGGTTAAGGGCCGCTCTCATGCGACAAAGCATCATTTTGTCGCTGAACGGTTCTTCGGGCGCTCAACGAACCGCCGCGGCACGCAGCGCGACCCGATCTTCAAGACCTGCCCTTGGGATGTGGAAGGGGAGTCCGCTGCTTTCTGCTACGAATGCCACGAAGAGCTGATCCATAATCCCGTATTCCTTCCTGAGGACGTCAGGGCTTTTGCCGAGCTGGTAAGATCAAGAAAGCTGCACGAGGTCAGCAAGTCATCCCGCCGATCCAAGATCGCCGGCAGGATCAAGCTGCTGCAAGGACATCTTAGCATCTTAGGGTCAGGTCTTGACATTTGACATTCGCTTTTATTAAGTCTTGTAAGTGGAAATTCTATATCGGTTGCGGACATCGTAGGGCCAGAGTCTTTTTTCCCTGATAGTATGCCGCACGGCCCGATCATTTTGAGAGAGATTATGTATTGCCCTAAATGCAGAACCGAATTCAGAAAGGGATTTGACACGTGCTCGGACTGTGAAATTCCGCTGGTTGACGAATTGCCACCCGAGCCGCCGAAAGAGCCGGAGCCGGAATATGTGGAATACGTGAATCTGCTTTCTACCTATAACCAGGCCGATATCGCACTCATCAAATCCATTTTTGACGGTGAGGATATTACCTACTTTTTCCAGGGTGAGAACTTTGCTTATCTGTTGGTCCAGCCGACGAAGCTGATGGTGAGCAAGGACGATGTCGATCGCGCGAAAGAACTTATGATGGAGTTGAACCTTAATTATCGATTTTTTTCCGGGACATCTTAGGGACATCTTAGGCGGGAACAACTTAGGGTCAAGTAATGAATGGGGTCAGACGTAAATCTGTAGTTATGACGATCAGCATGCGGAACAAGGAGGCGGGCGTGATGAAAAGCGTACTATGCTATTACATTGACCGATGAAAGATTCTATAGTAATATTCAGTCAGGTATGGAGGTGAAGAGATGAACCCGCTGCTCAAACGCATATCAGTTGACCCAAACAGCTGTTTCGGCAAGCCCTGCATCCGCGGAACACGCATCTGGGTTTCGCTTATTCTCGATTTCCTGGCAAATGGCGCGACCATCGAGGAAGTTCTTGCGGAGTACCCCCAACTGACCAAGGAAGACATTCAAGCGGCAATAGCCTACGGTGCGGAGATGTCACGGGAGCGGTTTGTTGAGGTTGCGGCCGGATGAAGTTCAAGCTGGATGAGAACTTCGGGACCCGAACGCAACAGGTTTTCAGAGCCCGGGGTCACGACGTACTGACCGTACGAGACCAGCAACTTCAAGGTTGTCCTGACCAGCGTCTTTATGACGTCTGTTGTGATGAGCAACGATGTCTGGTGACGCTTGATTTGGATTTTTCCGATGTTCTGCGGTTCCCGCCCCAGCAAGCCCACGGCATCGTCGTCATCCGTGTTCCCCATAATCCCACCTTACCGCTGCTAGAACAGTTGATCCGGCAGTTCCTAAACGCCCTCGAAACCATGCCGCTCGATAAGAGGCTGTGGATCGTCGAAACCGGACGCATCCGTGTCCATCAGGCCGAAGATGCAGAATCTGAGCTATAACGAACATCCTGGGGTTGGATTGGACTCTTTCCTGGCAGTTTGCTGAAAAAGTCCTGATTTGTCATTGCGAGGAGCGTTTTTTGCGACGCGGCAATCTCGAAGTGCTTGATAATATTAAATACGAGTTTGCTTCGCTTCGCTCGCAAAGACAGGAAAAAGACTTTTTCAGCGGCCTGCTAGAAGCATACCAGAGAGCTTAACCCTCTCTGGTATGCTGAGGTACCTTCATATGATTATCAGACTTAAATATTGAGATTCGGCAGTAGAGGGTCAGGTTTGAGTTCGTGAGTTGTTGTCCTCTTCCCTGTCCGCGATACAGGCGGCCACGACCTCTTCCGGTTCAAGGACGAATCCCTCGAAGCCTCTGACAACCAGCCCGATCCCGATGTCCTCATTTTCTCTTCTCTCAGTTCTGCCACACACACAATTCCCGCAGACATCAGGGTCTATACTGTTGGACTTTTGGTAAAACTCCCGGCGATGGGCTCAGGTCTTGCCAGGCGGTTGAAAAACCAATTACGCAGGCTAAAGCAGCTCGACTGAGCGCCTCGACTGAGCTCGTCGAAGTCTCGCCGAAGTCCTGCGGCTGCCAAATCGTAACGCGTCGATATTATAATTGGCAGCCAGCACCGCGCAGGTTGTCCTTGACATGTAGCCACGTAATAGTATAATGTATACACACGCAGCACCGTGCGAGGCACCTCCCGGCCAGGTCTTTTATTTTGACATCTCCCTGTTTTGCTTCCATTGTTCCTTCATGAACAGCCCCCTTCGGGAACATCAGGGTCGACTATTTGCTTTCAAGGCGGGCGAAAAGGAGAAAAAAATGCGCGAAATAGTGTCTCAAGGCTCATGGAGAAGATCGGGACGATCATGGGGATAGATGGGGTCAGACTTAAAACATGAGATGTTGAGAGCCTGCAGGGCCAGTTCTACGTTATTGCTACCGGGATATTTCCGACCAGTCATCGTGTTGGAATGACGTGAAGGCAGTCCAGACCCTAAGCGTTTCAAACCTGCGCTGACCGCAGCAACCTGATCCCTCCCGTACTCTGCCTGATGGATAACCGCTATCACCACCTGCTCTGCACCGCTTTGTGAGACCGTCTGGGGTCAGACATGATCAGGCTGTTGAAAAACCAATTACGCAGGCTAAAGCAGCTCGACTGAGCTCGTCGAAGTCTCGCCGAAGTCCTGCGGCTACCAAATCGTAACGCGTCGATATTATAATTGGCAGCCAGCACCGCGCAGGTTGTCCTTGACATGTAGCCACGTAATAGTATAATGTATACACACGCAGAACAGGAAGGAGGGGCCATGCAGACCGCAACGAAAAAGACCGCTAAACATTTCAGGCTTGATGCAGCGACGATCAAAAGCGCGCAGAAGATACTCGGGACCAAGACGGAGACCGAGGCCATCGAAACAGCGCTTGCCGAGGTCATCTACCAGGAAAAGATGAGAAAGTTCATCGAGCAAACTGCCGGTAAATACAAGTTCGAGGGCCTTCGTTGAAACCGAAGGCTGTTCCCGATACTTCCTTTTTGGTCGAGCACTTCCGAAAAGAAACGGTGCAGGAAGCATTTCTGGACCTTACCCGCTATTATCACCTGTCTTTCAGTCCAGTTGTGCTCATGGAACTGCGCGCTGGCGCCTTCGATCCGAAGGAACAGAAGCTTATCGACCAGATCGAGAGGAACTTCACCGTCCTGTCGGTGAGCGGGCGTCAATGGTCTGTTTGCGGCGAGATCATGATGAAGCTGAGACGGGACAAGAAGATCGACCGTGAGCGTGAGCGGATCAAAGGACTCCTGGCAGACATCCTGATCGCGGTATCGGTCAGGGACACTGGCGCTGTCCTCATCACGAAAAATGAAAAGGACTTCAAACTTATCCGCGAAGTGTACGATTTCAAATATGTCGCGGTTGATTGATGCTATCACGTTGTATCCAGGGCAGAGAGGGCAGAGAGGGCAGAGGGTCAGGCTCGAGTTCGTGAGTTGTTGCAACGTCCTAGGGTCAGGTCATTTATTTTGACATTCTCCGTTTTCTCTGCTAGCGTTCTCGCCTGTCCCGTCCTTTCGCAGAAGATCCTGTTGCGTCCGATGTTGATTAATTTACTCTGATGCGATATATTTTGTGTGTTATCCAGTCCTGAGGAGATGATATATTATAAGCCTGTCTTGGATACAACGTTATCCACAACGTGTCAATCCAGAGGTTGTCCCCGGGTGTTCCCCGAAACAAGACAGGATAGCGTGCTGGTATGGCTTTAGCTGTAGAGAGAAAATGCTGTATATACTTTAGAAACGTGAGGTGTTGTCATGGCGGAGACTTTTAAAAGGATGAAGATTAAAGTTATTATCATCGGCATCGCAGCCTGCTTCCTCGCAGGGTTGTACAGTTACTTTATCGCGGACACCATAACGACAAGGATAACCGATGCGCAGATGATGAAGGTGGATGGAAAGTTTATGATCGCTACCGAGGATCGGCCCTTTGTCAATTACGACGCGAAATACCGACTCAAGTTAAATTCCGGCACCGTGCAGAACGACGCCATAAAGTTGCGGGGAAAGCTGGTTAAGATCAGGAAATACGGATGGCGCATACCCATCTTCTCTCAGTACGAGAATGTGGTGAAGATCGAGGAGGTGAAGTAGGAAAGATCACGGTGACGTCATGTCCTGCGTTGACGTTTGTCTTAGATAGTATGGTTATCTGGGACCGTCTGGGGTCAGACCTGATATCCTGACTAACTGCTATTTTTCCAGTCCCTCTGTGTCAATATAAGTGAAACGTCGTGGGCTCAGGTCTATACTGTTTAACTTTCATTTTTCTGCCTGATAATCTTATCGCCATGGCCCGTCCGTTGCGCATTGAATACTCTGGTGCTGTCTGCCACCTCACCTCCCGCGGTAATGAAAAAAAACCCATCAGACACGGAGACGGGTTGACACCTCCAAATACAAAAACCGGCGATAACATCTTCGCCGGTCCCGTGCGCGCTGCAGTTTGTCCGCCATTACCTACCCGCCGAGATACCCGCCGGAAATGTCCGGCCCGCTCCCGCCTACGGGCGCCAGAACGGAAACATCGCTTTCGATGTCCTTCCTGCCCCCCCGTGAGGTCATCCAGTCGAAGGATGTCCCCTTTTCAAGCACCTGGAGCTTCCAGTCTACATACTCCGCCAGCTCGATCAGGTGCCGGTCATGCGCGACCAGCATCGGGCTGTCCTTCCCGTAGGTCCTGGCAAGTTCTTCGCGCAGCAGATAGATCCGCCTCTTGATGCTTTCCAATTCCCGTTCTACGTCCTCAAAGTACGCCTTCTCTTTTGTTTCCATTGCGGTTCCCATGATATGCCTCCTTGGTGCAACATTGGCCTGCCCTGCCCCTCCTTCCCGGCCTAAATAATAGGACCTTCCAACTCCTGTTGTTCGTGTACTATAACTCCCGTACGCGGGAAGTCAAGGACAATGGCCGGGTACATTCGGTATCCTATATGCATGCAGGCCATCACCATCGTGCCACCATCGTGGGGTGCCCTTTAAAAATGAGTATCTGGTCTATCCTGTTTGGCGTTGCCCGGAGCTGTGACCGGGGATTAATATAATGAACATCAGGGGCCATGTCCATACTAGTTGACTTCCCCTTTTCCCTCTGCTATTTTCTCTCCATGGCTGATCCCAATTCCAGGCTGGTCTATTCGACTGAAGAGGTCATCCCAAGGAAGGGAAAGCCGGCTGACCACAACGCTTCGGCTCCTGTTGATCCCGCAAAACGCAGGACAACCGTGCGCCTCGACCGGAAAGGCAGGGGCGGCAAGTCGGTCACGGTGATAGAGGGACTTCAGCTCCCGGCTGAGGACAGCGAAAAGCTTCTGAAGCGATTAAAGACAAAATTCGGCACCGGCGGAGTTGTTAAGAATGGCGCGCTCGAGATCCAGGGGGACCATTGCGATGGGATCATGGCTGAGCTGGGTAAGGTGGGGTATAGACCGAAACGGTCGGGTGAATCCAGGAGCGAGCGCATAGCAAGCGATTAGAATAAGAAACTTCCCTGAGGATCGAAGCTCCATGCAGTTATCTGTAGGGAGCTTAAATAGGAGGCATTACTTGTGCCCCATCTCCTCGTGTGCATTGTGCCGCGATATCAGCTTGACGGTATGAAAGAACGGTGCATTCGTAGAGCTCGTGATCAAGACCAGGATCCCCTCCGAATGGGGGTCGTAGCTGCCTAAAAGCGCTGCCAGGCCGGCTTTAGGTTCTTTGCCGTCGATTATTTCAAGAACATCGTTCCTGGTCAGGTAATCATCCTCGATGGGAACAGTGCCATTGATCACCGGCTCCGTATAGACAAGAACGGCACCTTTTCCTGCTGATAAATAACACTCTCTGAACACCAGGGAAACTTCAGGCCAAAACGGGCCAAGAGCCGCTAACGCCTTATCTCGCTCTTCCATTGGGGTCATCGTTGTTTTCTCTCCGCTACTTCTTCTTACGGATCACTGGTCCCATGGTCGAAATGATGATCCTATTCACTTCCTCTTCGTTCAAGCCGAGTTTTTTATTCATCAGAACAGTTTCCGCCTTTGCCCTGGCAAGGCTGCAATGCCAGCCCCAGTCCAATTTATAGAACCCGGCTTCACCCTCGACAGCAAAACACATGATATAAGCACCCTCTTTGCGTTCGGCATCACTTACAAAATATGCCATTCGTTTGCCTTTGAACGCTGAGGTGACAAACTCCATGACCTGCTTCTGCAATTCAAGTTTCTGCTTTGCGAGAGAGACCGGCTTTCCCTTTGAGGGGGCGCCAGGCCTCTTTTTTGCTGCGGCAGCTGCCGGTTTTTTCTTTGACGTGGATACGGTCTTCTTTGTTGCAACAGAACCGGCCTTTTTCTTTGATGGAGAAACAGTTTTTGCTTTCATGAGCAGCCTCCGAAATTATTTTCATGGCTATTGTAGAGGTAATTCGTCTGAAGTGCAAGAAGACCTTTCTTTAAAGACCCGAACCTCTGCTTCCTCTGCTCCGATCTCCGACCACGTCATTCTGATCTCTCTTGTATAACGTCCGGGGGAATATACATGGTATAATGATCACATTCACACTATCCAGGTGATCAAGGAGGCGCACAATGGGAGACAAGGGCGGAAAAAAGAACAAGGAAAAGGGCCAGAAGCAGAAAGAAGTAAAGCATGTCCATGACGTGCAGCAGCAAAAGGACAAGCAGCAGAAGAGCCCGTTCGATATAAAGGGCAGATAGACCTGGACCGGTCTTTCGCAGGCGCGGCGGTGAAGTCTCTGACCGCGGGCCTGCAGAGGGCAGGGGAACCTGACCCCTGCGCGCAGCAAGAATTGCCCCGCCGTATTTGCAGGCACGGGCCATCAGATCGCTACGTCATACTCGTGAGGAGAGTTTCTGAATGCAGAAAATATATTATGTGTCCGCATTGGTGGCCGTACTGTCATTTTCCAGTTGGAACGCTGCCGAAGGCGCCGGCTCCAGGATCGCGGGGAGCTGCGATAACGCCGCGAGCGGGTTTTGCAACGAATTTACCGGCTCCTCCTACAAAGCGGCGAATGTGGAGAGATCATGTAAGGGACAAAAGATGACGTTCCTCACAGGCGCCTGCAAGACCGAGGGGCGGGTGGGCTCGTGCCTGATGTACAAGGGCAAGAACAACGAATCTTACTATCGTTACTACAAGAGCTATCCGGGCTATGGCATCAAACCGAAAGGCGGTGTTGCCGCGGAGGCCGAAAGACAATGCGCCAAAATGAAAGGTGCGTGGACCCCGAACTGAGCCGCGGAACCTGGGGGGCAGAGGGTCGAACATTTTTTAGGGCAGCTCTTTTTGGGCAACAGCCCGAAAAGACCTGACACGGCGGCTTTCTCTGGGGAGGGGTCATGGACGCGAAAGAACATAAGGAGGAGCCAGGAATGAAGACCGAACGTTCGCCCGAGGAGAAAAGCGTCCGGAACAAAGACGAGATGGAATCCTCCGCGCCCGCTCCTGTAACGCTGCGCATGCCGGTTGATGCCAGCAGTTTTTCGCTCGCTCTGCTCGCGGTGCTTGCGGTCATCTACGTACTGCATTGGGCCGCGGCGGTATTGATTCCGCTGATGTTGGGCGTGATGATCAGCTATGCGCTTTCTTCCCCTGTCGACCTGATGCACAAATGGCGGATCCCGCGTGCCATCGGGGCCGCTGTGTTGTTGCTCTGTATCGTGGGAGGGTCCGGTTCTCTGATGTATTCGCTCAGCGACGATGCTGCCAGGATGATCGAAACCCTGCCCGACGCCGCGTATAAGATCCGCCTGGCAAGGCTCAAGGAACGGAAAACATCAGAAGGCGCGATGGCGAACGTGCAAAAAGCCGCGACCCAACTCGAGCGGGCAGCGAGCGAGACAGGCGCTCCGGCACCTGCCGCCCCGAGCGGGGTGACGCGGGTGCAGATCGAAAAGCCAAAACTGAATGTCAAAGACTACCTTTGGATGGGAACCAAGGGCGCACTTGTGTTTGCCGGCCAGCTCACCATGGTCTTGTTTCTGGCGTATTTTATGCTGGTTTCAGGCGACACGTTCCGGCGCAAACTGGTCAAGATGACCGGCCCCGCCTTCAGCAAGAAAAAGATCACCCTCCGGGTGCTGGATGAAATTACCGACCAGATCCAACGCTATCTGCTGGTGCAGATATTCACCAGCATTCTAGTGGGCGTGGTGACCTGGCTCGCGTTTCTCTGGGTCGGCCTGGAGCATGCGGCAATCTGGGGGATCGCCGCCGGGGTATTCAATACCATGCCCTATCTCGGTCCGGTCATCGTTACCGGCGGCACGGCGCTCGTCGCTTTTCTCCAATTCGGAACGATCAGCATGACGGTTCTGGTCGCGGGCGTCTCGCTGGTCATCACCAGTCTCGAAGGTTACTTGCTGACGCCGTGGCTTACCGGTCGGGCAGGCCGGATGAGCCCGGTGGTGATTTTCGTCAGCGTGCTGTTTTGGGGTTGGTTGTGGGGCGTGTGGGGTCTCTTGCTGGGTGTGCCCATCATCATGATCATCAAGGCCGTATGCGATCGGGTGGAAGATTTGAAACCCATCGGGGAACTGCTCGGCGATTAGAAATCGCCGGGGTCAGGTGGATAGAGAGTTAGTTACGAATCAAATTCTACTCAAAACGGCAAAGAGCCTATAGGGTCACGTCTTGTAATTTGACATTCTCACAAAATCGCCAACCTTACCGCTCCCGACGTCATCGCCCAGGAGATCAATCGAACGCGGGGACCGTAGAGGGTCAAACATGATATGCTGGTATGTTGACATTCCCTTGCATCGTATTTGCCGGAGATCCGGGAAATGCTCACGGTGACCCCATTCATGTCCACCTGCCGGGAGGCGCGATCCATGGACGCTGATCTCTTCACCACCGCACTCGGTCCTTTCTGGAGCAACAGCGGGACCAGGACCTGGAGCCTGCTGTTCGGCCCCGACAAGATCATCGCCGTTCCCTACACCTTCTTCGAAGCCTTCCAGTTCGGGCTTCGCGTCAACCTTGGCTTCTGGCCCCGGGACCCGGGAGCGGCCTTTCGCGGCCGCGTCCGGGAGGGGATACGCGAGGCCGATCTGCCGCGCGACCGTCCGTTCAGGCGCTATCACGCGCATGTGCTCCGATCCATCGTCATCCGATCGAACAGCACGGCCAATACGCTTTTGTTCGAGAAGCTGTCCGGCGAGACGGACGAGTATGCCATCGCCCTGCGGGACGAGACCGACCTGTACCGGGCGGTCCTCGGCGAGTTCTATCCCGGCCGGTATCATGAAAAGGACTTTCCCGCCGGCGCCCTGGGGAAACTGCTCAGAAAATGACTAAGTATCGGGCTCGCTTCTTTCTGTTTGACAGGGAATCACCCTGAATCAGGCTTGAGTTGCCGCTTCGATCTCTTCTCATGAAAATGTCCGACGAGGTAATTCCATAAACGCATGGCGTGTTGCTGTTTGACTTTCCCCGCAGTCCTTGCTAATCTATCCCACCCTGATCAGCGGTCCCCGGGAAGTGCAAGAGGGCTTCCCATGGACCGCGCGCGCATCGCATTTACCCGTTCCAACGGTGCAGGCAAGGAGTTGTCCACAGATATCCATGCCATCGACCCGGACGGCAAGAATGGGTCCCGGCTCACGATGAACCGGGATCACGTCTTACCCCGGCCGCCTTTTTGAAACGATGACAACCAATTTTTTCAATTCACTATCTCACACGGATTTTCTGCGGCTGACGCTCGAGGCATTTTCGCGGCAGGGGTACGAGGTGGAACAGAGCGCCGCCGCGGGGGCTGATGGAGTGCTGATCGGCAGGAACGGCGAGCGGATCGGCATTCTCTGCAAGAAATACCGCGGAGCGTTCATCGGCCGGCCGGTCCTTCAGCAATTTTATGGAGCAATGGAACAGATCGGCTGCAAGGAAGGATACCTGGTAACGACGACAGATTGCTCGCCCGAATCGTACGAATTCGCAAAAGGGAAAGGCATCGGCCTGTACAGCCGTGAACGAACGATAGAATTGCTGAAAACAGCGTTCGGGGAGGAGTTCATCCGAAGCGGCAGGATGCCTGAACTGGGACCAAAGGCAATAACCGTCCCCGCGGCAGTCCTCCAAACCATCAGCGTTGCGTCGTACGAGAAGGTGTCTGTCTCCGACCTGAAGAACGCGCGTGAACCGGAAAGGACGCCTGAACCGGCAGAGGCTACGGAACCGGAAAAAGCTTCAGAACAAGTTCAAGCGCCGCCGGAGGAGACAGCCAGCGAGGACCTGCCGGAGGAAGTGCTGGTAGTAGAGAGCATCGGATCTCCCGGGGCCTCAGAGACCGCTTCACCGGAGAACACGAGGACCATTTTCTGCGCGGAATGCAATAAGCAGCTGAGGGTGCCGACCGACCAGGGGATGATAACGGTGACCTGCACTGAGTGCGGATTGCAGCAGATCTATCAGCCCGAGCTGAACAGTGACGGTGAAGTGAAGACAACGACGATCGTTGCGTGTCAGACCTGCTCGCAGCAGTTGAACGTCCCGACCAACCGTGGGCAGCTGAACGTACGGTGCCCGAAGTGCGGAGCGAAATGGTTGTTCACGCCATGAAAGGCTTTTGTTCCGCCAAACGATGGACCGTATGAGAACTGCGAAAACAGCCCCGTCCACCTTCATGCGGCCCTCCCGGGGCGCCGTCAAAAACTTCCCCAGCCCTCCGCGCTTTTGCATCTGACCTGCTTGTCTAAACATATTGGAGTTGACAGATCAATCAATTGCCATTATGATTTGCTTAGATGCATCATTTCGGCCAAGCGCTACATATTGCTGCAGGAGCGTTTTTCTGAAAAGGAACGTTTTCCATATATATCACACTGCGAGGAGGAATTTTTATGTCAGAGATCTGCCCAATAGTGAATACAGACAGGCTGCTGCTTGCGACGGAAAGCTCGGAATTCAGCGAGGGGGCCATCCGGGAAGCGATCCGGCTCGCGAAGCGCTGCGGGAGCAAGCTGACCGCGTTGTCGGTGATCGAAACAAACCCCGAGTTCGGGGCGCAGGCGCCCGCGGTCCTGGAAAAGATGGAAAAAGAAGTGCACGCGCATCTCGACTCGGTGAAAGCGCGCGCCAAGCAGGAGGGCGTCGCGTGCGAGACGGTCACCTACGAGGGCGAGGATTCTTATAAATATATCGTCGACGAGGCCGTGAAGCAGAAAAGCACCATGATCATCATGGGACGGCGCGGCAAGAAGGGCTTCCGGCGGCTGGTGATGGGGAGCACGACGGCATGGACCATCGGCCACGCGCCGTGCAGCGTCATGGTCGTGCCGCGGGCAGCGAAGGTGGATATCACGAGCATCGTCGTGGCCACGGACGGCTCGAAATATTCGGCCGACGCTGCGTCCGAAGCCATCGGCATCGCCAAGCGCAATAACGCGAAACTGACGGTCCTCGCGGTCGTTCCGGCGGATATCGCCATGATAACGGACATCGATTTTACCGCGATCGATCGCGAGAAGTTCGCCGATCAGGAGATGCTGACGGCGGAAAAGAACGCCAGGTTGGTAAAGGACGCTGCGCAGAAGGCGGGCGTGGATGTCCAGGCCTTCGTCATGACCGGCAAGCCCGCCGATGCCATCCTGGAGATCGCCAAAGATAAATCGGCCGACCTGGTGGTCGTGGGAAGCCACGGCAGGACGGGCCTTGAACGGCTGCTGCTGGGCAGCATTGCCGAGCGCGTGATCGTCATGTCCTCCTGTGCCGCTCTGGTGGTGAAAAGGGAAGAGAAGCAGCCAAAGCCGGACACCAAATAAGAGTCATTCGTAAAAAAGCCGTTCTCGCGCAAAGTCACGGAGGCCGCAAAGAAATGCCTGAAAGCGTTCAATTGGACGCTCTTCGTGCCTTTGCGCCTTCGGGTGAAAAATTGACTTCCTGCGAGACCATCAGGATCCGCTATTTGAAGTCTGTCACCGCCCTGTGCTGAACTATGCTGAACATCCTGATCATTTCCGATGAAGCGAAGGGCCTCGCCTCTCTGTTCCGGTCCACGGGATACACGCCGGACACCCGGGACCTGAAAGAGGCGGACAGCGCATCGCAGGGCGACGAGCCATCGGACAAATACGACATCGCGTTCCTCGACCTGGACGCGGAGAACTGGCGGGAGCGGCTCCTGGACGCGCGGCACAGCATGCCCGTTATCGCTTTTTCCCTCCCCGATCTGCACAAGGCCGTGGAAGCGCTGAAGCTGGGCGCCGGCGATTATCTGGAAAAACCCCTCACCGCCGAGGTCCTGTCCGAGGTCATCGCGCGGCACCAGAAACGGATCCTGAGCCACAAGTACGGCTTCGACGAGATCATCGGGAACAGCGCGCCGATGCAGGAAGTGTTCGGGCTCATCAAGAAGGCGGCCGCAAGCGAGAGCAACGTGCTGATCACCGGCGAAAGCGGCACGGGCAAGGAGCTTATCGCCCGGGCCATCCACCGGTGGAGCCCGCGCAGCGAAAAGTCGTTCACGACCATCAATTGCACGGCAATTCCCGATACGCTCCTCGAGTCGGAGCTCTTCGGCTTCGAAAAGGGTTCGTTCACCGGCGCGCAGTACACCAAGAAGGGGCTTCTGGAGCAGGCCGACGGCGGCACGGTGTTCTTCGACGAGATCGGCGATGTGTCGCCGCTCTTCCAGACCAAGGTGCTGCGCGTCCTGCAGGAAGGGGAGATCATGCGTATCGGCGGAATGCGCCAGATCCGCGTGGATCTCCGGTTCATCACCGCCACGAACCGCGACCTCAAGATCGCGTGCCAGCGCGGCGTTTTCCGGGAAGACCTTTTCTACCGCCTCGACGTCATCAATATCCATCTCCCGCCATTGCGTGACCGCATGGAGGATGTCGCGCTTCTGGCGAAGCACTTTGTCCAGAAGCATGCGCACAAGCGGAAGGACGTTCTGATCAAGTGCATCAGCGGCGAGGCGCTGAGCCTTCTGCTGGAGCATCCCTATCCCGGGAACGTGCGGGAGCTCGAGAACATCATCGAACGTTCGATCTCTTTCGCGAACACCTCCGAGATCCTTTCCGCCGACCTTCCGCCCAATCTCCGCCAGACGCACGCGCCCGTAAAGCACCGGGCATCGGCCCAGCGGCTGAAGGACGCCCTTTCCGCGGTCGAAAAAGAAACCATTACCGCTGCGCTTCTCGAATCGGGCGGGAACATCTCGCGCGCGGCCGCTCTTCTTGGCATCTACCGGCAGCAACTCCAGAGAAAGATCAAACAGCTTAAGATCGCCGTTTAAGGTTCATTCGCAATAAAGTTGAAAAAGCTGCGACGGACCACCGTCTTTCGCAACCAGAAGCAGGCGCTTCTAAGCGGGCCGCCAGGCACGCAAAACAATCAACAACAGTTTCCAGAGCAGCAGCCCGAAAGCATTTGACGCTGATACCCGCGGATCCCGTTATGATCTCCATGGAGACAGCTTTGATGACCTCGTAAGAAGTCAATTTTTCACACGAAGGCACAAAGGCACGAAGAAAGGCGCATTGAAAACATTCAGGTATTTCTTTGTGGCCTCCGTGATCTTTGTGTGAGAGCGACTTTTTACGACTGCATCAGCTTTGACGTATCAGTAAAAATCGCTTTTCCTTCATCGGCTTTATCCGCGCCTAAGAATCGGTTCGTTCTTGTCATTTAATCCCCCCATCGCAACATTTCATTGCGTTATCTCAGCCGATTAATCCCTTATAATTCCATAAGGCATGCAACCTATAAATGCACCTATTTGCGGTCTATTCCATTATAGCTCATTTTTTCAAGTACTTAAATCCTGGCATAGTACTTGTAATACAGTTAGGTATACCAGAAAGGGAGGGTCATATGCAGAAGCTCATGAAAGCATTTGAAAACATGATGGTTGCGATCACCTTCGCTGAAGCCGGAGAGTATGACGAAGCACGCAGGCTATCGACCCAGGATCAAGAAGATGAGGCATCCGGCGAAACCGCCTCTCTGGGCATAAAGGCTGTAAAGGCTTAATTCGCCTGGAGCAATTAACGGGACTTCCCTATGGAAATAGCGGCCCCGATTTTTTTGTCTATTAATAATCATTATAACGTTATAAAGAAATGAAATCATGTTAAATAATAAAGCGGTAAACAGGGAAAGCCAGCAAAAGCTCTATGTGCAGATGTATTCGATCATCAAGGACAAGATCGAACAAAGGGAGTGGCCTGCCGGTTCGCAGATCCCCACCGAAGACGATCTCTGCACGACCTACAATGTGAGCAAGGCCACGGTAAGAATGGCCATCGCGGAACTGGTGAGGAGCGGTTTTCTGAGAAAACAGCAGGGCAAGGGGACGTTCGTCAGTCACGGCCAGCCCGATCTTGGCATTACGATGAAAACGAAGTTGACGGAAGACATGTTTGGAGAGGGGGTGGTCGCGAGCAAAGAGGTCCTGGTCAAGGGAGTGAAAGCGCCGCCCGAGGATGTGCGGAACCATTTGCAGCCGGAAGGCGACATCTTTTATCTCCTGTGCAAGCGCGTGGTGCAGGGCGAACCGGCCTACCTTGAGGAGTCATTCATCCCGCTCGAGGTCGTGCCTGATATTGAAGAGGCCGATCTCTGCCAGACGCCTTTCTATGAGATGATGCAGCAGAGAGCAAAAAAAAAGATCCAGAAGGTCGTCCAGACGATCGAGATCGCCGAGATGACCGGCGATGCCGCCGCGATCCTCAAGAGCGAAAAAGGGGCGCCCATGCTGCTGCTGCACCGGCTCCTGGTCGGTACAGACGGCAAGCCCCTGGCCTATACGCGGCTCATGGGGGACGGGAAAAAGTACAAATTGCAGACCGAATTGATCCAGATCGTATAAAGAACTACACTTCATCGGAGGGAGGTTTTAAGTATGGGTATCTTTCGCAGCACCTATGAGTTTATGAAACAGGCGTCCATCGCGCACGCCAAGTGGGACTATGAGGTCTCCATGAGCATCATCCACAACCGCAAGAAGATGTGGATGCTGCTGCTGCTGCTGCTGCCGATCGTGATTGTCTCGTGGGCAGACGCAGGCAATATGCTGGGCGGGAAAACGGCCTACGCTCCGGCATTCTATTCGACCGGTATCTTCATGGTCTCCATCGCCATCGGGTTGGCCGCGGGTCTTATTACCGGCTGCATCGGCGCCGGCGGCGGATTCATCATCACGCCCGCCCTGATGGCCGCGGGCGTGAAAGGCATCCTCGCCGTGGGCACCGACGTGTTCCACATCTTTGCCAAGGCGATCATGGGCACCACGGTCCACAAGAAGCTCGGCAACGTATCAGTGAAGCTTGCCATGGCGTTCCTCGTGGGTTCGGGCGCCGGGACGTTCATCGGAGGCTATATTAACAGGTTGCTCTATGACAAAGACCCGCTCCTGTCCGAGGCCTTCATCAGCCTGGTCTATGCCGTCCTGCTCGGTTTTCTCGGTGTGTACGCCGCAATGGATTTCTGGAAGTCCACGAGGGGCCCGGGGGGCGGAGACGCTCACGGCGGCCCGGCCGGCACCACCGACTTCGCGATCAAGCTCCAGAAGATCAACATTCCGCCGATGATCACCTTTGATGAAGATTATGTCGAAGGCGGCAAGAAGATCTCCGGCGTGTTCGTTGCAATGGGCGGCGTGATCGTCGGCATCCTGGCGGCCATCATGGGCGTGGGCGGCGGCTTCATCACCTTCCCCATGTTCGTGTACACCTTTGGCGTGTCCACCGCCACAACGGTGGGAACCGACATTCTCCAGATCATCTTTACGGCGGGCCTCGCCTCGATCGCCCAGTATGCCATCTACGGGTATGTGTTCTACACGCTGGCCATGGGCATGCTGATCGGTTCGCTCATCGGCATCCAGGTCGGCGCGCTCACGACCAAAGTAGTGAAGGGCATTCAGATCCGCGGGTTCTACGCCTTGTCCATCCTCGCGGGCTTCGTCAACAGGGCCAGCACACTCCCCAAGAAGATGGTAGAGCTCGAGTACATCAGCCTGTCCAGTACCACGGTAAACGCCATCGAATCCGTGGGAAACATTGTATTCTGGATCGTGGTCGCCGCCTTCGGCATCTGGATCTTCAGCAAGTTCTTCGCGAACATAAAAACACTCAGGCAGGAGGCATAGCCATGATCGTAAAAAATAACAAGACATTTTTCACCGGTGCATTCCTTGCGGTGACGTTCGCCGGCGTGCTCGCGCTGATCTTCTCGCCCATCTTCGGTGAGGGAAAGAACGGGCTCGTGTACGCAGACGATATGTTCAACAAGCTTTCGAAAGGGTCGTCCTACTTTATTCCCAAAGTTACAAAAAGCAATGAGCCGTTTGCGAATACCGCCATTGAAGTGAGCGTGAAGCTTGAGAAGCCGGAGCAGAGCGACGGCACGGTCAAGCTTCTTGCCACCACGGGAATGGCCGCGAAAAAAGCGAATTCCGAGCTCCAGATCAACGGCAATCTCGGCGCGCTGATGTCGAAGATCCTGCAGGACTCCGACGATATGTTCAAGAACGAGGGCGAAACGGTAGCCAAGCGCTACGGCGTCGAGGAAAAGAAGGTCATGGAGTCATGGCATGCTCTGCTCAAGTCCATGGACAAGGCGCTCAAGAAGCAGGGCAAGATCTCTGAAGCGAAGATCGTCTCTGATGTGATGAAAAAGGCCGTGGAGCCGGCATACAACTACTATGGCGTGATACCGCGGCAGGTATCGGAAAAGGCCGGCATCATGACCGCGCTGCTCGTGTTCTACGTCATCTATACCATGTGGTGGGGCTTTGCCATCTTCTACATGTTCGATGGGATCGGTCTGACAATGAAAAAAGCCAAAGTGAAGAAGGAGGTCTAAGAGAACCATGAACGTACTCGTGCCGATCGACGGCTCCAAGCACTCCACGGAAGGCCTCCGCGTCGCTTCCCATTTTGCCAAGACCAACAAGGCCAAGATCTATATCCTCAACGTCATCGCCTCGGTGGCCGATGTGGACCTCGAGCTCTCAGCGTCGGAGCGTGACAGGCTTCACGAGAGCCTGAAGCGCCGCGGCGAGGACCTGCTGGCAAAGGCCACTGACCAGATGAAGGCGCACGGCGTGACCGACATCAGCTCGGTCCTGGTTACCGGCGACTCGCCGGCGAATGAGATCGTGGCCTTCGCGGAAAAGGAAAAGATCGATCTGATCGTGATCGGCAGCAAGGGCAAGAGCGCGACCGCCCGCTTCCTGCTCGGCAGCGTCGCATCGAAGGTCGTGAAATACAGCCACTGCTGCGTGTATGTGGTAAAAGAACCCTGTTGGATATAAAACTGGCCCTATTGAAGCGCCGTGCAAGGCGGACACGAGAGTGTCCGCCTTTTTTGTCTTTACAAAGCGTGCATTGTCATTATAATAATGTCGGAAGCAGCCGGTTTGCCTCGAAGTTTCTCCACACGATTGTCAGAAATGGTAAAATTAATCCTCAATCTGGTGGATAATTGAAAATACTCGTTCAGACATCACTCGCCGCGGAACGGTTGGACCGCTTTTTTGCTGCGAAGTATTGCCCTTTTTCCATCAAAACCGTTCAGATCTTTATCGGCATCATCACGATCGCGATATTAGCAGCCGTCCACCCGCTCGGCCGGCAGCTTGAAATGTTTGGTGTCTCCCACTGATATCCGACTTCAGTCTGGCCAGGGGAGTGCTACGCGATCGTACAGGGAAAGAAGCAGGACCTTACCTTATAACGATACGGAGGCTGTTATGAAAACAGGAGACGTAATGATACGATTGCAGCCGAGACAACGTTCAAAGGGCGCGGGTACAGGTGAACTATGAGATACTTCATTCCCTTTGCCGCACTTTTTACGGTATGGATGGTCTGGTCAGGCATGTTCGACGCCTATCATCTTTCGCTGGGGGCCATTTCGTGCGCAATCGTGGTCTTCATGACCCAAGACTTACTATTCAGCCGCAAACGTAATCCTCATGCGTTTCAAGAGACCATAAGGTTCCTCAAATACATTCCCTGGCTCCTATACCAGATCGTCCTTTCCAACCTGCATGTGGCGCATCTGGCCCTGAGCCCCAAAATGCCCATTGATCCTCAGCTGGTAAAGTTCAAAAGCAAACTGAAAAAGGACGTCTCGCACGTGGTATTCGGCAACTCCATCACCCTGACCCCCGGCACGATCACGGCGGACATCAGGGACGGAGAATACTATGTCCATGCCTTGAGCAAAAAGACCGCCGAGGACCTGCTGAGCGGCGATATGGAAAAAAAGATCGCCCATATCTTTAGGGAGGAGTAAATGGAAGACTTCATTCTCGGCATCAGCATCGTTATGGCCCTTCTGGCCATGATCGTCCTGTACCGCGTGGTGTACGGACCGACCGTGCTGGACAGGATAGTGGCTGTAGGGGTCATCGGCACAAAGACGACCATACTCCTCTGCCTCATGGGGCTTATTTACAAGAGGATCGATATGTTCGTGGATATCGCCCTGGCCTACGCCCTTTTGAACTTTATCGCCACCCTTGCCGCGGCGAAGTTCTTCCGGGTGAGAAAGAGCATCATGCCGGGCGAAAAATTCTTCAAAGACAGGGAGATGAACATATGACGAACATACTATCGATCCTATCGGCAGTCCTGATGATCACGGGCGCTTTTTTCTTCTTCACGGCAAGTATCGGCCTGCTGCGTTTTCCGGATTTTTTCACCAGGATGCACGCGGCGGGCAAGGGCGACACCCTCGGCGCTTTCCTCATGCTTTCGGGCATGGCGCTTTACAATCTGAACGCGGGGTTCACGCTGTTCGCCTTTCTGGTCAGCGTAAAGGTCATGCTTATCGCGGTCTTTATCTTTATCGCGAATCCCACGGCCTGCCATGCGATCACCAAGGCTGCGCTTGACGCGGGCGTGACGCCCTGGACGAAGGACAAAACAGTAGACAGGAGTAAGGTAACTGCTTAGCCGCTTCTGGGGATGCAAAGCGGAAACACCAGAGAAAAAAGATTAATCCGCAGATGGCCGCAGATTTTAAAACCGGTCAATCAGGTTTGGTTTAATCTGTGAAATCTGCGCAATCTGTGGATAAAAAAGTCCTGAGTAGTTACGGAGCAAGAAAGGGGGAAAACGGATGATCTGGCAACTCGATTTCATTATTCTCATCATGGTCGTTATCTGCGCAGTGGCGGCCATTAACGTGAAGGACCTGCTGAGCTCGGCCATCATTCTCGGGGCCTACAGCTTTCTCATGTGCCTGCTCTGGACGGGAATGGGGGCGGTTGACGTGGCCTTTACCGAGGCTGCGGTCGGCGCCGGCATCAGCACCGCCTTCTTTATCGCCGCCATATACCAGACGACCAGGAGAACAAACGATTAGATTTCCCCTCACCCCCCGATAGAGCCATTCGGGGGCAGGCCTGACCCTCTCCCGCAAGGGGCGAGGGAATAAATAAGGAGGACCAACGATTGAAGATCTTCGCGCTGATCGCGGTCATCATCACCGGCGGGCTGCTTGTGTTCAGCACCCATGAAATGCCCGACTGGGGCTCTCTTACATCTCCGGCCAGTACCCATGTATCGCCGCGGTATCTGGAAAAAACCATTCAGGAAACGGCGACGCCCAATGCGGTCACGTCCGTGCTTGCGGACTACCGGGGTTATGACACCCTCGGAGAGACCACGGTCATCTTTACCGCGGGGATCGCGTGCATACTATTGCTGAGGAGGGTGAGGAAAACATGATCAAACAATTCGACAGCGTGATAATCCAGAGCGTAAGCAGGTACCTGACGCCGTTGATCCTTCTCTTCGCCATGTACGTGATCGCCCACGGCCACTACAGCCCCGGCGGGGGGTTCCAGGGCGGCTGCATCCTCGGGGCGAGCTTCATCCTGATCCTGATCGCGAATGATATGGATGCGGTCAAAAAAAGAATGACGGAAAAAATGAACACGATACTCACGGGCGTGGGTGTGCTGATATACGCCGGGATCGGGTTTGTCTGCCTGCTGCTCGGGGCAAACTATCTTGACTACGGCATCCTTGCGGAGATCCTGCCGGTGGGGACCGCCAAGGCAAGGGCACTCGGGACCCTGGGTATAGAGATCGGCGTGGGGATCACGGTCATGGCGGTCATGGTCTCCATATTCCTCAATCTTGCCTCCGGAGGCGGGCACGGGGAAGGGACGGTGGAATAACATGGAATTCGTGATCGGAAAATATAATTACTGGATCTATATCGTCCTCATGATGATCGGCTTCTATGCCATGATAGCCAAGAAAAACCTCATGAAAAAGCTCGTGGGGATGAACATCTTCCAGACCGCGATCATACTTTTTTTCGTATCCATGGGCTCAAAAAAAGGCGCGACTATTCCTATTCTGCAGGCCGGACAGGTTGTTGACGCGTCCGGCTACATGAACCCGCTGCCGCATGTGCTCATGCTTACGGCCATCGTGGTCATGGTGAGCACCTTCGGCGTGGCGCTCGCCCTTGCCATACTGATCTACAAACGGTACAAGACCCTGGAAGAGGATGAAATGCAATGATAACAAACGCTCCGATCCTCATCATCGTAGTGCCGCTCCTGGCATCTCTGATCAACATCATACTGGGACTGCGCTGGCGAGCGCTCAGCTTCCCCCTGATGCTGGCGGCCCTTTCCGTGAGCGCGGCATCGAGTTTCATCGCGCTCGACACCGTGATCGGGTCCGGGACCATTCACTACCGTCTCGGCGGCTGGGCGCCGCCCTGGGGCATTGAGTATGTGATAGACCATTTGAACGGTTTTGTGGCCGTGATCGTATCGTTCGTCAGCCTCGTCATCGCCGTTTATTCAAGGAAGAGCATTGAGCAGGAGTTCCCCGGCAAGACCGTGTACTTCAACTCCATCTTTTTGCTGTTCGTTACCGGCCTGCTCGGCATTGTCGTGACGGGCGACATCTTCAATATCTACGTATTCCTCGAAATAACCTCTCTGGCGGGCTACGCTCTCGTGGCCATCGGGCCGGACAAGCGGGCCCCGCTCGCCGCCTTCAACTATGTGGTCATGGGCACGATCGGGGCTTGTTTTTATCTCCTCGGCGTCGGCTATCTGTATATCATGACGGGCACCCTTAACATCGCGGACATGTCGAGGCTTCTGCCCGGCCTGTACCATTCCCCGGTGATACAGGTCGCCTTCGCCTTCTTTATGGTGGGAATAGCGGTCAAGATCGCCCTCTTCCCTCTGCACCGATGGCTTCCGGACGCTTATACCCTCGCCCCTTCATCGGTGAGCGCCTTAGTCGCATCAACCATGACAAAAGTGGGCGCCTATGTGATGATGCGGATCATGTTCACGGTGTTCCAACCGTCTTTTTCCATCGAGGTCCTGCCGGTGATGTCCATACTGGGCTGGGTGGCCGCGGCGGCGGTGATCTTCGGCTGCGGGTACGCGATCGCCCAGACGGAGCTCAAGAGGATGCTATCGTATATCCTGATCGCTGAAGTGGGCTACATCGTCATGGGCGTGAGCTTCGCGAACAGGACCGGCCTTACCGGCTCGATACTGCATATTCTTAACGATTCGTTCATGATGGCCTGCCTGTTCCTTGCCGTCGGCGCGATAGCGTATAAGACAAAAAACACGAACATTGATTCACTGTCGCAGCTCCACAAAACCATGCCCATTACCATGGCCGCCCTTGTCGTGGGAGGCGTCTCGGTCGTGGGCATTCCGCCGACAGCCGGTTTTTTCAGCAAATGGTATCTGGTGCTTGGGGCGATCGAGGCCGGGAAATGGGTGTTTGCGGCGGTGCTGTTGATCAGCAGCCTGATGTCGGCCATCGTCTTCTTCAGGATCATCGAGCGCGTTTACTTCACCGCTGCAGGCCCCGGTCATGGCCGTGGCGCGAAGGCTGGAATGGATGAGGCGCCGCTCAGCATGCTCATCCCGGTCCTTATCATGGCCTCGGGGATATTGACCCTCGGGTTCTTCAGCGGCAGGATCATCAAAACCGTGATACAGTTCGCCGTGCCGGCCGGGTTATAAAGAATATTAGCCACGAAGGACTTCGACGAGCTCAGTCGAGTCGCTCTAAGACACAAAGAAGACCTTAAAAATAAACGAGCTAGTCAAGCCACGGTTGCCATAGGCCACATTGAGACACTCAAGCTTTTTTCGCGCCTTCGTGTCTTTGTGGCAAATTTGGTTTCTCTCTGGCAGGAGGAAGGATGGAAGTTCTCTATTCTGCTCGACCGCTGCTGGCCGTACTGGTTTCCCTTGTCGCCGCGTTCCTTATCCTTCTTACAGGGGAACGGAGAAGAAACCTCAGAGAGACCTGGACCATTCTGGCCGGCGTGGTCAAGTTTTCGCTCGTCGCATCCATGGTTCCCTTTATCCTCGATGGAAAGGTGATTGAATACACGGTCCTGACCATTGCCCCGGGCCTTTTGATCCAGTTCCGGGTGGACGCCCTCGGCGTTTTTTTCGGCCTTACCGCGTCTTTTCTTTGGATCATCACGTCATTCTATTCCATCGGGTACGTGCGGTCGTTGAAAGAGCACGCCCAGACGAGATATTTCGCCTGCTTCGCGATAGCGCTTTCAGCGACAATGGGTGTGGCCTTTTCCGCGAACATGTTCACGACCTTCCTGTTCTATGAGCTCATAACCATCTGCACGTACCCGCTCGTTGCGCACAAGGAGACCCCGGAGGCCCGGAAAGGGGCGCGAAGATATGTCGCCTATCTGCTCGGAACGTCCGTCGCGTTCCTGCTCTTTGCGATTTTCCTCACCTACAACGCGGCCGGCACACTCGATTTCTCCAACCAGGGGATCCTCGCGGGCAAGGCCTCGGATGCCATGCTCATAGTGATTTTCGTTCTTTTCATGGCAGGCATAGGAAAGGCGGCGATGATGCCGTTCCATTCCTGGCTGCCCGCCGCCATGGTCGCTCCCACTCCGGTCAGCGCCCTCCTGCATGCAGTCGCCGTGGTGAAGACCGGGGTCTTTGTCGTGGTAAAGGTCGTGCTGCATATATTCGGGGTTAATCTGCTGAGAGACCTCGGGCTCGGCGCGGCCCTCGCATATTTCGCCTCGTTCACCATTATCGTCGCTTCGATCATCGCGCTTCGCAAGGACAACCTCAAGGCCCGGCTGGCCTACTCAACCGTGAGCCAGCTCTCCTACGTTATTCTCGGCGTCGCCCTTCTGACCCCGTCGGGCATCACCGGCAGCATCATGCACATCGTGCTGCATGCCTTCGGCAAAATAACCCTCTTCTTCGCCGCCGGCGCGATCTACGCGGCGGCCCACAAGACCGAGATCAGCCAACTCGACGGAATCGGTAAAAAAATGCCCTTTACCATGGCCGCGTTCACCCTGGGCGCGCTCTCCATGATAGGGATACCTCCGCTCGGAGGGTTCCTGAGCAAATGGTACATCGCGCTCGGCTCGATCGAGGCGGGCCAATTGCCCATTCTCGCTGTTATCGCAACGAGCACGATCCTGAATGCCGCATATTTCCTGCCGATAGTATATGCGGCCTTCTTCAGGGATCCCAAAGAGGAACACCACCCTGATTCACATTCTCACTCAGAGAACCACAAATCCGCAATTCACGAGGCCCCCGCCATGATGGTCGTGCCGCTGGTCCTTACCGCGACCGGAGCGGTCGCTTTATTTTTCAAGCCGTCGTTATTTCTTGATCTTGCGCGGATGGCGGTAACGACCGTAACCGGAGGGAATTGAGATGAAGAATGAGCATAAGGAGCTCCTGGAGCTCAAACACGATCCTGAGCCGGGATACCTGAAGGCTTTCTTTATTGCCGTTTCAATCGGCGTCGTATATTTAGCCGTCATTTTCTTATCATCCTGAAAAGGAGCACTCTCATGGAGAAAAAACATTTTTTTGATAAGCCGGAAAATTTAAAACGGTTTTTAAAGGTTTTTTATATCTTCCTTGTTCTGCTGGTAGTTGTTGACCTGTTCATACCCAAGCATCCTTATTTCACGTGGGAAGAATTCCCGTCTTTTTACGCCACCTACGGGTTTGTGGCATGCGTCCTTCTCGTATTGGCGGCAAAATATATCCTTCGTCCCCTTGTCAGGAGAAGGGAGAATTATTATGAGTAACGCGTTCCCCCCGGCTGCGATCTTCATCCTTGGCGCGTTTTTGATCCCTCTTTTCAAGGGTCGGGCAAGAGCTGGATACCTGCTCACTCTGCCTGTTGTCGCCTTTATCAATCTCCTTGGCATGCAGGAGGGTTCGTACTGGTCTGTCCCTTTCCTGGAATATCAGATGGTGTTCGGCAGGGTTGACAGGCTCAGCATGGCCTTTGGATATATCTTCACGATCGTGTCCTTTATCGGGGCGCTCTATGCCGTTCGTGTCAAGGAAGCAGGCCAGCATGTGGCGGCCTTTCTGTACGCGGGAAGCGCATTAGGCGCGGTATTCGCCGGGGACATGCTCTCTTTGTTCGTATTCTGGGAAGTCATGGCGTTCGCTGCGGCGTATCTTGTCTGGGCAGGGAAGAGGCCCGGATCCCAGGCGGCCGGTTACAGGTATCTTCTGGTCCATATCTTCGGCGGGCTCTGCCTCCTTGTGGGCATACTCATTCATGTGCATAACACCGGGTCAATCGAATTCGGGTACCTGGGCTTAAACAGCCTTGCGTCGTATTTTATCCTGCTCGGATTCGGAATAAACGGCGCCTTCCCGCTTCTCCATGCGTGGCTTCCGGATGCTTATCCGGAGTCGACTTTTTCCGGCACGGTTTTTTTGAGCGCCTTTACCACCAAGACCGCCGTCTATGTTCTTGCGAGGTCTTTTCCCGGCACCGACCTGTTGATCTGGATCGGCGTCGCTATGACGGCATTTCCCATCTTCTACGCGGTCATTGAAAACGACATGCGAAAGGTGCTCTCCTACAGCCTGATCAACCAGGTCGGGTTCATGGTGACGGGCATCGGGATAGGCACGGCGCTTTCGCTGAACGGTACGGTCGCCCATGCTTTCGCCCATATCCTGTACAAGGCCCTTCTCTTCATGTCAATGGGCGCGGTTCTGCACCAGACAGGAAAGATAAACGCCACCGACCTCGGCGGACTGTACAAGAGCATGCCGCTTACGACCATATTCTGCATCATCGGCGCCGCGTCAATATCGGGCGTCCCTCTCTTTAGCGGATTCGTAAGCAAATCCATGATCGTGAGCGCGTCCGGTCACGAGGGCCTGACGTTCATATGGTTTGTTCTTATTTTCGCCTCCGCGGGCGTCTTCCATCATTCAGGGATCAAGATCCCGTATTTCGCTTTTTTCTCCCACGACTCTGGCTTACGACCAAAAGAGGCCCCGTTCAACATGCTTCTCGCCATGGGGATCGCCGCCTTCCTTTGCATTTTCATTGGCGTATTCCCCGGATATCTCTACAACATACTGCCGCATCCCGTTGACTATGCGCCGTACACCGGCGCGCACGTTATTGATCAACTCCAACTGCTTTTCTTCTCGGCGCTGGCATTCACCCTTCTGATGCTGTCTGGAATATATCCTGCCGAGATCAGGGCGACCAACCTCGACGCGGACTGGTTCTACCGGAAGGGCGCCAGGGCGTTCATGTGGGCCGTGAATAATCCGATGGCGAGGTTCGGGGGATGGATAAACAGGGTCGCCTTTGACGTCATACCTGCTTCCCTGTCATGGTTCAGCAAAAATCCGATTTCGGCAATGAAGATCGGCACGGACACCCTGTTGTTGAAATTCAGCAAAGAAGACCGGAAGGCCGGCATTGAGCGGAGACTTAAGGTGGAGAAGGCGGCTTTTCCCGGGGACATAGTAAAGCACCGTCCGATCGGCCAGAGCGTGCTGTGGGCAACGCTGTTTCTCCTTGCCTATCTGCTGATATACTACGCCAATAGGGGATGATTTCGCACTGCCTGACGACCCTGGTTAGCAGGCCCGACGCTCGTCTCCTGTTGCGCCATCGGCGATGGCCCGGCAGGCCGTCTGCCTGAAGATCTCCCGCGGACCCTCCAGGCGCTGGCCGTTGTCATGGATGCGACCTTCCGGACCGCGCCGATAATTATTTTTCTTGCCTATCCGGCCATCATTTCCAAAAAGACACATAAGATGATCATGGCGGTGTTCGGGGCCGAGCTCATACTCGTTCTCAATCTTCTGGAACAGCGCGAGGCGTTTCGCCTGGAGGAATTCGGCGTCGACTGGAACGCGATCTTCCTGCTGATCTCGATGATGGTGATCATCAACCTGATGCGCCCCACTGGAGCGTTCGAGTACATCGCGATCAAAAGCGCGAAGCCGGTCAAGGGAGATCCGTTCAGGATCGCTCGTGGTCCTCGGGATGGTGCTGACCGGGTTTGAGTTCCACGGAGTTCTGCGCTTCCAGCAGGCAACCATCTGGCGCACGGAGTACTCCAGTTTGAAAGCAATAAATCCGGTTCGACTGACCGGGTTAATTCTTGAACGTATTGTGAAGAACCTGCATTTCGGCTATAATCACGCTGTATGAAAATCCGCGACAAATTGTTCCTCGGATTCGGCCTCTACCTGGCGCTTGTGGTCATTTTCGGCATTCTCGCCTACAAGGACCTGCGAATGATCGGCACCCACCTCCTGCACCTTGAGGTCTCCGATGACATCACCAGCTCCCTGCTCGAGGCGCGCCGCCACGAAAAGAACTACTTCCTGTACCGGGAACCGGACAGCCTCGGGGAGATGGCGCATTACCTGGCGGCGATGAAGGGATCCATCGAAAAGATCCGCACCGAAATGGCAAACAACATCGGCGCCGAACGGGTTGGCCTGATGGACCGTGCGATCGCCGACTACGAACGATTGATCGGCAATTTGGGCCTGATGAAGGCCGGACGCGGCAAGGCTATGGCGCAGGGCCAGCAGGAAGAGGCGGAGGTCGAACTGATCCGCATGACCGCGCGGGAGATCCATGTTCACGTGGAGGCGAACGCGCGAAAAGAGCGTGCTGATATCGACGCCATTGTCAGGATGTCAGCGATCCTGCTGGCGGTCACGATTGGTCTCATCATCGTGTTCGGTACGATCATCAACAGCAAGCTGGCGAAGAGCATCGTGGTTCCCATCCAGGAGCTCGAGCGCATCACCAAGAAGATCGCCCGGGGCGACTTTTCCGAGAACATCGTAATAAAAGGACACGACGAGATCGCGTCGCTGGCGCAATCCTTCAACCAGATGGAGGACAAGCTGGACCACGCGATGACGGCCCTGGACGAGATCATCACGAAGCTGCGAGAGAAGCAGTCCCAGCTGGTGGAGGCGGAAAAGCTGGCGGGGATCGGGAAGCTGGCCGCGGGCATCGCCCACGAGATCAACAACCCCCTCACGTCGGTGCTTACCTTTTCGAACCTGATGCTGGAACAGTGTCCTCCGGACGATCCCCGGTACGATAAGCTGAAGCTCATGGCCAGGGAAACCGACCGCGCGAGGACCATCGTGCGCCAGCTGCTCAACTTCGGCCGCGAGACCGTCATTAAAGCGGTGAAGATCAACATCAACCAGCCGGTGACCGAGATCACGGAGTCGCTGATCGCCCAGGAGGCCTTCAAGGGGATCGAGATTTCCCTGAAGCTTGCCGACAATCTCCCGGAGGTATACGCCGACCCTGCCCAGGTCGGCCAGGTCGTCCTGAACATCCTGCTGAATGCCATTCATGCCATCACTCCGCCCGGGAGGATCGACGTCTCTTCACGGCTCGCGGACAAGAACGTTGAAGTTGTCTTCACCGACACGGGCAGGGGCATACCTGAGGAGCACATGAACAAGATCTTTGATCCGTTCTTCTCCACCAAGGCGGCGACCAAAGGCACGGGGCTCGGGCTCGCCGTCAGTTATGGTATTATTAAGAAGCACGGCGGAGAAATTGCCGTCGAGAGCACCGTGGGGAAAGGGACCACCTTTATTGTGAGGATGCCGATCTATGGATAAGCTCCGGGCGCTGGTCGTCGACGACGAGTCAAGTGTGTGCGAGGCCGTCAAGGCTATCCTCGAACTCGAGGGGCTGGACGTTACCACCACGGTCAGCAGTGTCGATGCCGTGGATATGGTCAAAAAGGACGGCTACGACTTGATCATTTCGGACCTCAAGATGCCGGTCATGGACGGCCTCCAGTTCTATGACAAGGTCCGGGAGATCGAAAGCGACAGCATTTTTATCATCATCACCGCCTACGGCACCATCCCGTCGGCCGTGGACGCAGTGAAAAAGGGCGTCTATGACTACATTCCCAAACCCTTCACACCCGACGAAGTGCGGCTGCCGTTGCGCCGCGCCCTGGAGAAGAGGCGGCTCGAGCAGGAGAACATCACTCTCCGGACGCAGATCGAGACGCGGTACTCCTTTCAGAACATCATCGGCAACAGCCCCGAGATCCGCGAGATATTCCGCATCATGCGCCACGCCGCCTCGAGCGAGTCCAGCGTACTGGTGACCGGCGAGAGCGGGACCGGCAAGGAGCTTGTGGCGCGCGCCATCCACTCCAACAGCGTCCGCGCCCGGAAGAAGTTCATGACCGTGAACTGCGGCGCCATCCCCGAGGGGCTCATCGAATCGGAGCTCTTCGGCCACGTGAAAGGCTCGTTCACCGGAGCAGTGGCCGACAAGAAAGGACTGGTCGAGGAGGCGGACAAGGGGACGCTCTTTCTGGACGAGATCGGCGAGCTGGCGCCCCAGCTCCAGGTGAAGCTTCTCCGCATTCTGCAGGAGGGCGAGTTCACGCGCATCGGCGACACCCTGCCCCGGCGGGTGAATGTCCGCGTTATTGCGGCCACGAACCGCGACCTCAAAAAGTCCATTGCCGATAAGATGTTCCGGGAAGACCTTTTTTACCGGCTGAACGTGATTCCCATCGAGCTGCCGCCCCTCCGGAGGCGCACCGAGGACATTCCGCTTTTGGCCAATCATTTCGTGGAGAAACACAAGGGCAAGGCGGCGGAAAAGAACATCACCGGCTTCGCCAAGGACGCCCTGCAGGCGCTTATGAACTACCACTTTCCCGGGAATGTGCGCGAGCTTGAGAACGCGATAGAGTACGCGATCGCTTTTACCGCGGGGCCGGCCATCCAGCGCGACGAACTGCCGAAGTATATCCTGGAAGAGAAGAAGCTCAACGAAGAGGCCCGGACGATACCGCTCATGCCGCTCAAGGACGCGAAGCACCAGTTCGAACGGAGCATGATCATGGCGGCGCTGATCGAATCGGGCGGCAACATCTCCGAGGCCGCGCGCCTGCTTCACATCCACCGCCAGAACCTCCAGCAGAAGATCCATCTCCTCGGCATCGATCTTGACTCCGTTTCTGCCTCAAAATAAGCACTTTCCCCCGGCTGGCTCTTATTTCGGTTCATACGTAATAAAGTTGAAAAGGCAAGGTATGGTCACAGAAACAAAGGCTCGGAGGAAAAACTTATCCACAGATTACGCAGATTACGCAGATTTAGTCTTTAACCACGGTCCAGAACGGTCGTTTTTTAATCTGCGAAATCTGTGAAATCTGCGGACGAATCTTAGCCTTTCTCGTTTTCTGGTTTGTTCAGCCTTTTTCGACTAAAATACGAAAGACCCCTTCTTTCTCCCTTATCCGCAGTAATACTTTGCACATCCTTCTGCAGTAAAAATACTGCACCGTCCTTGTAATCCGCTGTTTTTTTGCCATTATTATTTTGGCACGTGTTCTGCAATAGTAACAATCAAAGAGCAGCGAAATTAAAACAAAATTTCTTAAGGAGGATACAAAAATGAAGATCATGATTGCTTATGACGGGACGCTGCAGGCGAAGGAAGCTTTGGTGTACGGGATCGAGAAGGCGCGCGCAAAGGGCGGCGAGATGGTAGCGCTCCATGTGTTCAACAGCCCGATGTTCGCGGACTACGACGCCACAGTGAACACGCGGGATGCGGCGAGGGCCGAGGCTGCACGGTTCGTGGACGAGGCGAAAGCGATCATCCGCGAGAAGGGCAAGGGCGTCAAGGCGAGCTTCTACACCACCGAGGGGAGTCCGGAAGAGGAAGTGATCAGCTTCGCGAAGGCCGAGCAGGTCGACGTGCTCCTCTGTCCCCCGAAGTTCAAGACCATCATCGGCAAGTATCAGAAGGCGCTTGCCGGGTCCGAATTGGCCGGGGAGACGGCAAAAATGAATGTCGCGGCGCTTTCAACGAAGATGATGTAGATGCTTTGCCATCGAAACGAAACAGCCTCTCCCGCGTGGGAGAGGCTGAAGGTTTTGATGGAGGATACAAATTCAAGAATGAGGGAGAAGGAAGATGGAACTGGAATATCTCTATCAACATTCGGGATCGTTCATGGTCCTGCAGCTCATGATGGGTTCTCTGCTGGTGCCTGCCGCGCTGGGAAGGACGGACCTGTACCGGTCGTTCGTGAGAAGCATGGCATCCTCTGTGGTGAGCTTTGGACCGGTGGCGCTCTTGTCTTATGTCCTGTATGAAATTTCCCGGCTGTCCTAGTCAGAGGTCGTGCTACGCTCACAGAGATCATGCGATGTCAAGGATGAGAGGACCGGAAGGAACCTTGATACTGAAGAGTCGGATCGGTAAGACGATAAAGGCGGATAGATCTTTTCTTGACGTTAAGACAAACCCCTCCTGCATTAACCGCCGTTATCAGGACTTTTTATCAACTTTAATCTGTGTCAAAGGTCTTTCCTGATTCCGGTTCTTTGGTCCAATCAGGGCTCGAAATCGGTCATGTCTATTTCCCAGAACGCATTCGACGGTTTGTCTGAAGTTCGCTTCTTGTTCATTTCCTGATATATTCTATAGCGTCGCCAGATCTTCAGGAAGACCGGAGGGACCGCGGCGGATTCATCCGCGGTCATGATAAGGATGGAGGTGAACAGCATGCCGTACAGAACGGCAAAGCGCACATCAGTCAACAGGGTGATATCCATCAAAGGGCCTCCTGGTACATTCTGTCCTGGTTAAGCGATCGCTATACGGCTTGACAGGTCTCAGCGATTTCCGCTTCGCACAGTTCCTGGCCCATGAATTTCCGGGCGGTTTCCTGCTCACCTGCCTCGGCAAACGCAACGGAGATCCAAATCGTTTCGAACATCCTGATCAGCTTTTTCATGGCTATCCTCTCTGGACATAATCTGACTTCTACATAGCAATGGCTATGCCATATACCAACACATTGATTTCGTAGACATATTATAAACATGGCAATCTATGGTGCAACACCATATTGCGCACTTGCGTTTGAAAACAGGCGTTCAGCTGGTAACTAATCATTAAATTATAGATAATTAGATGCATCATATTATTGCATGGGCATGTTTTCATTCTGGAAGGCGAGCGTTGATAATTTAATTGTTCCAACCGAAGTATTTTCTTGCAGCCATTTGTGCAGTCAGAACACTGCGTCACGTTCTTAATGCATTGATAATTGAGGGTAATATTTATGGCAAGGTACGTGCAAGATAGATCGCAGATGGACAAAACAAAGAGTTAAAAGGTGAGACTATGAACATCCTTGTCGTCTATGATGGTACATTACACGCGAAAAAGGCATTGCTTTATGGGTTCAAGAAGATCCAGGAGGCAGGCGGTGAAATGACGGTATTGCAGGTATTCGATCCACGACCGTTCATTGATTATGACGCCGGACCGCAGGCCGAAGAGATGGCCCGCAAAGAGGCGTCGCAGGGCCTTGCTGAGGCAAGACGGCTCGTCAGCGAGCAGGCAGCCGGTATTGCCGTTCGGTTCATTTCAGACGAAGGCGATGTCGCCCGGAAGGTCCTGGAATATGCCGAAGCAGAACGTCCAGGTCTTGTTCTTGCTCCTCCCCGATACCGGGACCTGACCAAGACATTAACCTGCCCGCTCACGCTGGTCCCCGGAACCATCCTGGTGCCCATGGATAATACGGGAAGTCCCGCGGCGAGCATTGACCGTATCGTTGAGGAAGCGGAGTCGACAGGTTCCAGGGTTCTGCTCCTCGGTGTCGTTCCCGTCCATCTTTACAGCAGGGAGGAAAAAAAGGACCTGGAGCGGGTAAAAAAGGAAATAATCGCCGCCATAAAGAAGTTGAAAAAAACGCTTGCGGAAAAAGGGATCGCTGTCTCCGAGATCGTGCGCTCCGGGTATCCCGATGAGGAGATACTGAAGGCGGCCGGAGAGCATACCGTTTCGCTCATCCTGTTGCCGTCGGGCAGCACGGTGCCTTCCGAGCTCACCAAAGCGACGGCCATTATTCTCGAAGAGTCCGAGCGGCTGAAATGGCCGGTGTTCCTTCTGCCTCCCGCGGAAGCCGTCTAGCCCGGGCTCCGCAGTTAAAAAAGACAGCTTCGATAAATCAATAAGGCGAACTTTCTACGCCTTATCAAACGATCTGCTGTGCCGCATCTCCTCCAGACGTTTCCCGGGAGCAGTACCCGGTCCCGCGCATTCCATCCGCCGCTGACAGGTCCGCCACATTTCCATCGCGAGGAAGCAAGTCAACAGAGGGGCATCGGTGCGCTCTGTGGTCCGGTGATCGATTGGTCGCCGCACGGGGCCGCTTTTTGCGCTCCGGAACGGCATCGGATCCTGTTGATAGATACAGGCAGAAAAGAAAGGCCGTCCCTGTACTTGAGTCTGCTCAAGCGCGTGATTGATTTTTTGCGAAAAAGAGCGCTATCGCCTGCGTCCTGCTTTTTACATTGAGCTTCTTATATACACGGTACAGATGCGACTTCACGGTCCGCTCGCTAATATTGCTTCCGCCCGCGATCTCACGATTGGTAGCACCCTGAAGCACCCTCGTGAGCACTTCCATTTCACGGTCGGTCAAAGATCGAAGTTTCGGGACATGAGCATGAAGCGTTTCCGGCAATAACATCGGCTTTGACAGTGCCATTTCGAGAAGTCTTCTTTCCACCCATATCTCCCCCTCATGGACAGTGCGAATCGCTTTTGCCACGCTCACCGGAGAGTCGGTAATGCGAATGTACCCCCTGACCCCGGTCTTGACGTTTGTAATGACGGTTTCATCTGAAGGAGGGTTCTCAAAGATGAGGATCATTCTCGTATGAGGAGATTCAGCCTCGACCGAATTGATCAAACGGGACAGGGTCCGCCGTTTTAAAACAGCAGGATTCAGAATGATGATATCGGGCC
Organism: uncultured Nitrospiraceae bacterium; assembly: GCA_964412455.1. GTDB lineage: Bacteria > Nitrospirota > UBA9217 > UBA9217 > UBA9217 > JAAXXJ01. The sequence continues at coordinate 60,142 of CAYPOT010000011.1, forward strand.
TGGCTGACAGTTGCCTGAGCGCATTATCAATGGTTGAGACAACTCCAACCACTTCAATATCGTGGTGTTTGTTTAACATTTTTGTCAACGTCTCAGCCTGGCCGCTGTTGTTATCAGCTACCAGTATTCGAATAACGCTCATAATGCCTCCAGCGCATCGTTCATTTATATACTATTTTAGAACGACCAGGATGTCAAGCTGACGACAAGGAACCCAGCCGTCGCGCAATATTCGCACAAATAACAATATTGCATACAGATAAGCGCAGTATGTTAACGGCACTCATTCGCAGACAGCTTTATAATATAAAACCCGGATACGGTGGGAGTCGCAGACCGACGCCAACTTCCCGGGAGATAATGAAGATCCCGTCATTTAGCAGGCTGTTGAAAAACTAATATCGCAGGCTAAATCCTTCGGCTGCCAAATCGTAACGTATTTATTTCTCGCAAGCAGCCGCATCCTTTAGGGTGCGTTTTCAGCTTTTCGACGCCTTTTTCAACAGCCTGTTAAGATAATCTCACAGGGTACTGATTGCTGATTTTGTGGTCAGTGCGTTGAATTTTCAGGAGATTATCCTATAGCGGCCCGCGGGACTTTAATCCGTTCTCTCTTTAAGTTTCCTTAAAACCCTTATCCAGAAGAGAGTATTTCAGCGACATATTTTACATTCAACCAATATTTAATACGCATTTATAGCCATATTTTACATGTAGTTACAGTCACTACGGGGTAAGTTTTTACGTAAGTCCGCATGAAGTTAAAAATTGTTATTGACAGTAATTATATTTTGTGATATTTCCATAACAGGGTTTCTAATACTTTAGTCTTACTGGTGGGCTTCCTGGCTTCTTAAGAACTGTGTCAAAAAAGGGGGTGACTTGCTGGTAAGAAGCCCAAGCCGACCAAATCATAACCAAGGAGGACCGACCATGATCAAGAAGATCGCAAGTATTTTACTCCTGTTGCTTTTAGTTGCGGTGCCCGTGGCATTCGCGGAGGATGAAGTCGGGGAAGTGGCAAGCGCGATCAAATCCGCCGCGCCGATACCGCCCGGACAATTCGCGATTATCGCGAAATACGCGGATCGATATCTGAGCGGTGTTGCCGGCCGCACGATCTATGCCTCGGTGTTTAATGATGGCATCAACGATCCGGCCAAACCCTATGACGACCTGAGCGATTTCTTTGTTCTCGATATCAGGTCGGCGGCGGATTTTGCTAAGGGACACATAGAGGGCGCGGTCAACGTACCGTTTGCGCTCGTCGCAAAGTCTGAAAACCTCGTCCTGTACCCGACGGACAAGCCGATGCTCATTGTGTGCTACACGGGTCATACGGCATCAGTCGCAACAGGCATTCTGAACACCCTGGGCTATGATACGTGGACACTCCGTTTCGGCATGATGTCCTGGACGGGATATTCAACACAGAAGATCTATTCCCCCAGTGTAACTCAGGGCATTTACGGCGGCGCATATCCGGTAGTACAATAGAGAATCCAGCATGGGGTCCCCGGGAACGGGGACCCCATTTTAGTTAATTAATGCTGCAACTATCCGCAATTATTATACTTATTCAACAACATATTGAAATGACGAGTTAATAGTGATTGTCAGCAAATAGGTTGCCGTTTCATCGTGAAGTTTGCAGCAATGCTGTCGCTGTATATTGATAAAGAAGCTCATGTCAAACAGGGGAGGGGAAAATGGATTTTTTCACGCGAACAAGAGGTTCCAGGCCCTATTCGGCGCAAAAGCGGTCCATCGAAACGTCCATACTCGCGATCTTTATTCTTGTGCTTGTGCTTGCAGCCTTCACCAGGGGAGACGCCGCCGAAAAAACGACGGATCAACTCCTGGATGAGGCACGCGCAGCAGTAAAGAGCGTCTCGATCCAGGAGGTTAAGGGCATCGTCGAGCGGAAGGAGAAGGTGGTCCTTCTCGACATCAGGGACATGAAACAATTCAGTATTGATCATATCCAGGGCGCGCAGAGCATGTCGCGGGCAGTAGGCCTTTCTCCGCGCATTCTCGAGTATCACTTGCAGAAAATCGCGCCGGATAAGACCGCCAGGATCATCGTGTACTGCGAGTTCGACACCCGTTCTCCACTGGCGGTAAAAGAGATGAATGCGATCGGATATTCAAATGCCATGTATATGAAAGGTGGAGTGGAGGCCTGGAAAAAGGAAGGATATCCGCTCGAAAAACAGTGATGCTCCCCGGGAGGAATGAACGATGAACATTCGCACGGTAATGAATCGCAGCCTGGCAGTCGGCGCCTCGGTGGTTGCCATGGCCGTTGCCGGTCAGTTTTTCGTGAGCTGCGGCGGCAACTATGAAAAGCCTTCAACAACGCAAACCGAATCCGCGCTGATCCCGGCTGAAACCCTGAGAGCCTGGATGGCTGCCGGTAAGGTGAACGGCGCCGGCTACGACCGGGTGGTCATCCTCGATGTGAGCACCTCGGCAAATTATGCCGCCGGGCACATTCCCGGAGCGCTTTTTCTCGATCCCAACGATCTCAGTCAATCCAGGACCGAAGGCGTCGGGATTTCCGGCACCGAGGTCCTGGAAGGTTCAAAAATGGACGCGCTGATCCAAAAGTACGGGATAGACGGCGGGACGACGGTTGTCTTCTCGGGGTCGTCTTCTCCTTCGGGTTTTCCTTGGAGTATGATGAATCCTTCGCGGGCATATTTTGTATTCCGATACTGGGGCTTCCCCAAGTCGCGGCTTAAGCTGCTGGACGGGTTGAATGCGTCCTGGACCTCCGGGCTGACCACCGATCCCTCTCCGTCAGTCGCGCAGTCTACCTATAGCGTCAAGAACAACCGGGCGCTGCGGAGCGACCTCAGGGTGTCATTATCGGAAATGATCGATTATGCGGATGGTAAAATACCCGGCGTCCTCCCGATAGACGTCAGAAGCGCGGCTACGGGCGGATCCTACGCAGGAGTCCGCGGTTCCACCACAGGCCTATATTCAACCGTCAGCGGGACCGCATCAGTAACGGATGTCATGGTTTTTGAAGGCCGCATCAGGGGCGCTCAAGCCCTGCTCTACAGTTCTCTCTACAACGGGTCGTATATGTTCAACCCAACGGACCAGCTCATAGCGAGTTTCACCGCCATCGGGCTTGACAGTACAAAAACCGCTTATGTCTACTGCAGAGTCGGGAACCTTGCAGCAATCGGATTTTTCGTACTCGACGGAATACTTGGATGGCCGACGGCTGTTTATGACGGTTCATGGTCACAATGGGGACAATTATCGGGGAACGCGAGCATGAAAGGTCAGCTCAGCGCGGCATCGCCCTGGCGAACGGATATAGCGGGGCGCAGCGACCTGATCGTTTATAATTATGAATCAATCAGCGCCGTCACTTTTTCGGGAACAGGGACGAATGATTTGGTGACAGGCGGGCTCTATACGAGCGGGACAACTTCAACATTCACCGTGCAGATTGATTTTGTTGGCACTCCGGATACGTTCAAATGGACGGGCGATGGTGGTTCTACCTGGGCAACGGGCATCCCGATCACGGGCAGCGCTCAATTATTAGTCAGCGGTCTGACCGTCTCTTTTGGTTCAACCGGAGGACATGCGCTGGACGATTCCTGGACGTTTACGGCGAGAGCGAGAAAAAATGTCGAGCAATTGACCGCGGATGGAACCACCTGTTCGGCAACCTACCTGGCAAACGGCGCCATAGCGAACTCCACCGCCGGCACAACGGCCTGCACCAATTCCCCGGCCTCTTTTGATACCGGCGCCAACCGGGTCGAGGAGGCAGACAAGGCTTACATAAAGTCAGGCGGATCGGGAGGAGGCGGGGGCGGAGGGAGCGTTCCTACCGGCTGCTAATGATGCCCCTGTTGCCGAGGTCTGTTTTTTGAAGCGATTCGTCATGTATGCTTTGGTATGCGTCAGCTGTCAGGCGCGAAGGAGGAATTCATGAGTAAGGGGATGCGAATGAGGATATTCACGGTCTGCACAGGTTTTATCCTTCTTTTGCTCGGTATTGCCCGGATAGGCGCAGCCGAGGAGGCGAAATCATCCTGTCTGACCTCAGACGGTGCAGTGATAAGGATGAGCGACACGGCTTTCATGCGAATTAATTATCAAAGCCAGTTCGTGGGCGCCTGGCGGGACACGGGGTCCGGGCGCGATGGGACGAAGCCCACGACCGATTTCTATTTTCGGCGCAACCGGTTGACCCTGAGCGGACAGGCAACCAACGAGCTGAGCTATGCGATCAAATTGGACCACTCGGGTCCGCGACGGGTCGGCGCTGTCGACGTTGCGCAGGAGCCGGTCAGCGAGTTCGAGGTGCTTGAGGCGCATGTGGACGCGGAGCTCGGCAAGGACTTTCACGTGACGGTAGGAAAGACAAAAATACCTTTTACGCGTGAGGTGCTGGAAGGCTGTTTCAATCCCCTTACACTCGATCGTTCGCTGTTCATCGCCACCCCCATGCAACGAACAAGGGATATGGGGGTAGTGCTCTGGGGAAACGCGATCCAATCCAAAGTTAAATATATGGCGGCAATTCAAGAGGGGCAGGAGACTTCCAACGCACCCGAGAGTTCTCCCCGCTACACAGGCCGGGTCCATCTCGCACTGCTCGACCCCGAAAGCGTCTTTGGCTACAGCGGCACCTACCTGGGAAACAAAATGGTCTTTACGATCGGCGGCGCCGCCCAGTATGAGGCAGGCGCGGTCTACGGTGATGTGAACAACATGGCGGGTGAAAAAGATTATAAATCATGGACCGCGGATATCTTTATCGAGTATCCTGTAGGGCTTGCCGGCTCGGCTACGCTCTCGGCCGCTTACATGGAAACGAACTTTGATAAAGCGTATCAGGGATCTGATCCGGATCCCGGAAGCGTCGGCGTTGACGGTGAGAAAAAAGGATGGTATGCTAAGGCCGGTTTCCTCTTTATTGACAAGATCGGCCCGGGCCAGATCCAGCCTTTTCTCAGGTATGAAGATTGGAACTTTGCCCAGCTGAACGGCGTTTTCGCACAGCGGATAAAATGGACCGGCGGCGGCGTAAATTACCTCATCAATGGCCAGAATTTGAGGTTGACGCTGGAATATGCGCAGACTGATTTTAAAGATGAGGAAAATTCAGATTCACAGGATTTCACGACGATAACCTCGATGCTCCAGTTCAGTTTTTAGTTGTCACCACCGGGCGCGGCAAGCGGCTTGATCAAACCTGATCCGCAAGCCGAAACGGAAAGGCGTCTCACGCAAAGCAGCAAAGGACGCCAGGAAAACTTTTAGGCCTTGGTCTTAAATAGCGACTAATACGAGCGCAATAGAATTTGTTACGGCTTTGCCCCTCACCTTTATCCTCTCCCCATAGGGGAGAGGGTTGGGAGAGGGGGGACGTGCCGGGATGGAACATTATCTATTTCGTTTGTATTGGTCCGGCCTTTCTTTACGACTTTGCGCGAAAACAGACAGCCTTATTTGTAGAAATTGGTTCAAAAGGCATGATAACTGTTCTGCAGAGTCTTTTCTATTTGCCCCGGTGGTACCGGGGGTTCTACCGCCGGTCTTTTAACAACAGCGGGATGCCGGATAAGGTCCGTCATGACAAACAAACTTTTTAAAACAGACTCTGAGCGCTATTGAGGGCCGCTACGATGGGAATGCTGAAAGATAAGGTCGCTAAAAGTATAGGCGCAAAACTGGTGCTGGTCATGTCTATCGTCATTGCCCTTATCATGATCCTCAGCTCGGCCTTTATTGCCCAAAATCTCTATCGGGGGCAGGTTCGCATGCTTGAGGCGCGGGCACACGAGCTCGGTTTTTTCCTGGGGAAGAACCTGTCCGATCCCATTCTTTTTAAAGACAGCATCGCGATCGACAGCCTCGTGGCGGAAGCAGCTTCAGCAAGGGACATGGTATTTGTATACGTATCGGACACCCCCGGGACGGTGCTGTCGAGCGCGGTTGCAAGCTTCAATGAAAAAGAGACCGGCGAACTCCTCAAAGGGGAAAAAAGCGAAGATGTCCGCGCACTCGCGGATAGAATTATGAAGACGCTCGATGTGATGACACTGACGTCGGACGTTCAGGTGGACGGCAAAAAGCTCGGAACCGTGACCATGGGATTCTCAAAGCGGGCGATCACGCGCGAGACAAACAGCATAACAGGAATGCTTGCCGGGACCAGCGTGGTGATCATTCTGGCGCTCGCGGGAATGATATATTTCATGGTCCGCAGGCTGGTCGTACTGCCCGCGGCTTCCGCTGTCAGTGTGGTGAGGCTGGTGGCGGCCGGAGACCTTTCGAAGGAAATCCGCGTTCGCTCCCTTGACGAGCTCGGAGAGCTGGGGGGAATGATCAATAAGATGATCGTCGATCTCAGGGAATTAATAGGAAAAATACGGGAGAGCGCTGAAGATACGACAGCACATGCCCAGCAGATCGCCTCGGGTTCGGACGTCCTTTCCCGCGGCGCTTCCGAACAGGCGTCATCCGTCGAGGAGGTCTCTTCTTCAACGGAGGAAATGGCCGCCAATATCCGTCAAAATACGGAGACCGCGAACGAGACCAAGAAGATCGCCCTCAAGGCGGCGGAAAACGCACAAGAGGGTGGCAAGGCTGTTGATGAAACCGTGATCGCGATGAAGGAGATATCGGGAAAGGTATCATTCATCGGGGAGATCGCCCGGCAAACGAACCTGCTTGCTTTGAATGCGGCAATCGAGGCGGCACGGGCCGGAGAGCACGGGAGGGGATTCGCGGTCGTAGCGTCTGAAGTGCGAAAGCTCGCGGAAAGAAGCCAGGCGGCGGCAGATGAAATAAACAAGCTTTCCCTGACCAGCGTCGGAGTGGCCGAACTGGCGGGCCAATTGCTCAAGAAGATCGTTCCGGACATTCAAAAAACCGCGGAGATGGTGATGGAGATCAGCAGCGCCAGCGCCGAACAGAATTCAGGTGCTGAACAGATCAACAAGGCCGTCCAGCAGCTCGACAGGGTAATTCAACAAAACGCGGGCGCCGCGGAAGAAATGGCTTCAACGGCGGAAGTGCTTTCGTCCCAGGCCGATCAACTCCTGTCAACCGTCTCCTTCTTCAAGATGTCGGGAAAGGAAGATGCTTCGGCCCGGAGCAAAAACGTGAGGGCCATAAGCCATGACCGGGATGTCGCCAGGTCGCCGGGGAATACGGCAGCGCCTGCACCGGGAAGAGAAATAAAAGCGATCGGAAGGCGCTCAGGTGTGACACTGGATATGGGGAGCGTTCAAGATAAACACGATGACGCATTTGAGAAATTTTGAACGGCGGGTGCGCGAAACGGTTAGCCGGAGTTCCACAGTTAAAACAATATTGCTTCGACAAAACAATAAGTAGATTATTTAAACATGCTCTATTCCGCACTCCATTTCAATTCATTTCGGTTGGTTCGGAATCGACAACCCGAGCAGTTGGAGCAAAACCCGTAACGCTTGCGGCGCTTTAGATACAGTCCGCAGCCTTTTGCAGAAAGAACGCCCGAAACCTTTCAGCCTGGAAGCCCCGAAAGACTCCTGTGACCCACTCCGGAATATTCGGTTCTTTCTCAAAAGTGGCAGGGTAGGCCCTGGCTTGCCGATCAGGAACCTTCCGATTTCCTCCCAGTTGACCTTCTCTTGAGTGTTGAATCCGCGTAGCGTTCTGATCGTCGCCACGATCCGCTGACGACGGCCACGCACTGTCCGGACCGCTTCCATAAGCGCTTGGCCGCAACTGGCAATAAAATATATTCTGGCCAATTTTTATCGGTGTTCTTTCAAAGGCTTACAAAAGCGAGAAGAGAAGCAAAAAGTGCGTTTTTATCAAACTTTTGCTATAATCTTCCTGTACATAGCTAATCCAGGGCCACCTCTCTGGATCGCTTCCCGATATCTTTCAGAACAGGTGCCTTGCCGGAACACCTTGAGAAAATTGAGCCCCGCTCTTCTTATGGCATAAGTTGAGCGTCGAAATCAATTTGCCGGATGTATCCGGCTCAGGTGAAAAGCAGGCTCCCGAGGAAGACATGCTGTCCCGGTCGGAGGGATGGACTCCTGCTCTCTGACCGCATAAAACGCGCGTTCGACCGCGAATCGCGCGCCTGGGGATCGACAGCCGCGCCACGGAAATGAGGAGGAGCAATGGCGAAAATGTTTCTGATCGTCGACGATTCGGCATCCATGCGTCAGCTGATCGCGTTCACCATCAAGGACGCGGGATATGATGTTCTGCTGGCCGAGAACGGCAGGGATGCCCTTGAAAAAATGTCCCGCGCAAAGGTTGACATGGTGATCACCGATCTCAACATGCCGGAAATGGACGGCATCATGTTCATCCGTGAGCTCCGGGGGAAGGCTGACTACAAGTTCGTTCCTATCATCATGCTTACCACGGAATCCCAGGAAGCGAAAAAACAGGAGGGAAGAGCGGCGGGCGCCAGCGGCTGGATCGTCAAGCCCTTTTCTCCATCACAGCTCATGGCCGTCGTGAAAAAATTCGTGAAAGAGCGGGGACAATGACATGGCAGATATCCGTTACACAAAGAAGAAAGGCCGCGCGGTCCTGACCCTCAGCGGCGCCCTGACCGTGAAGCACGCAAAGGCTTTGAGGGCGGCTCTTCTTGAATCCGTACGGAAATCGCCCGCGCTCGAATTGGACGTGGAAAATATCAACGACCTTGACGTTTCGTTCGTCCAGCTGGTGTGTTCGGCCCATCGAATGGCCGCCGATCTGAACAAGCAGATAACGATCACCGGCCTCGAACAGGAGCGGTTCAGCCGGATACTCGGCAATTTCGGGTTCTTCCGCCACATCGGCTGTCATGAGAGCACGAGGAAGTCCTGTCTGTGGCTGCACGGCCAGGATGCCCCGTAAGACAGGCCCGCCCACGGAGAATGGAGAGAACAAGCATGAGCGAACAGAACGAAACCTTTGACCTGGATGTCCTGCGGGAGATGTTCAAGAGCGAGGCCTATGAGCTCCTGAGCGAGTTCGAGAGCGCCCTGCTTGCCCTCGAGGATTCCCCCCGGGAAAAGGATGTTATCAGCCGGGTCTTCCGGGTTCTGCACACGATCAAGGGGTCCGGCGGCGCCTGCGGATTTGATACCATTGCCCGTTTCGCCCACGAAGTGGAGACCGTCTATGATGCCATCCGGAACGACCGGATGGTGGTCACGCGGGAGATCATCAACCTTACCCTGGCGGCGCGGGACCAGATCGCCGCGCTGTTCGACGAGACCTACAATAAAAAGCCCGCCGAAAGCGAAGTGACGGAACAGATCACCGACCGGTTCAGGAGCCTGCTTCCCGAAGGGATCGCTCCAAAGACGAAAAAACCCGTGGACGCGGTCTTAAATGCCGATGAACCGCAGGCGACGTACCGCATACGGTTCCGCCCTGCCCGCAACATCTTTATCACCGGCGCAAATCCGCAATTTCTTCTGGAGGAGCTTCGCACCCTCGGCACGTGCCGTGTGGTGGCCCAGCTCGACCATATCCCGTCACTGGAAACGCTGGATCCCGAGCTTTGCTATATCTACTGGGACGTGATCCTGACAACCAACAAAGGGCTGAACGCCATCAAGGACGTTTTTATCTTCGTTCAGGATACGAGCGAGCTTTCGATCGAACCCATCGAGATGGAGTTCTTCGAGGATAGCGAGTACAAAAGGCTGGGCGAGATCCTCGTGGAGCGGGGCGATCTTTCCCCGTCCGACATCCAGGAGATCGCGGCGGAGCAGAAGCGGTTCGGCGAGATCCTGGTAGAAAAAGGTTTGGTCAACAATGACCGGGTGGAAGCTGCGCTCACCGAGCAGCAGCATGTGCGCGGTATGCGGCGGGAGCGCCTGAAGTCCGAGGAGCTTTCGAGCATCCGGGTCCAGTCCGAAAAGCTCGACAAGCTGGTGGACCTGGTCGGCGAGTTGGTGACGGTCCAGGCGCGATTGACGCAAGTGGCGACCGACGGGACCAGCGCCCTGCTGCTTACCATTTCCGAGGAAGTGGAGCGGCTGACCGCGGAGCTCAGGGACAACACGATGAGCATCCGGATGCTTCCCATCGGAACGATCTTCAACAAGTTCAAGCGGCTTGTCCGAGACCTGTCCCAGAACCTCGGCAAGTCCGTGGAACTCGTCATGGAAGGCGCCGAGACGGAACTGGACAAGTCCGTCATCGAGAAGCTCCACGATCCGCTGATCCACCTTATCAGAAACTGCGTCGATCACGGCATCGAAATGCCGGATGAACGGGCGGCCCGCCAGAAGCCGCGTCAGGGAACGATCCGGCTCTCCGCGGCCCACTCCGGCGCCCATGTCCTTATCCGGATCTACGATGACGGCGCCGGAATGGATACCGCCGCGATCCGGCGCAAAGGCATCGAGAAGGGTATGATCCCGCAGGATGCCGAGCTGTCGGAGCGGGAGCTCTTTGCCCTTATTCTGTCGCCCGGATTCTCAACAGCCAGCCAGGTGACGGATGTCTCCGGACGCGGCGTCGGCATGGACGTAGTAAAGCAGGCCATCGAAGCTCTGCGGGGCACGATCGAGATCACCAGCTGTCAGGGCGCGGGGACAACGATCACCTTGTCGTTGCCGCTTACCCTGGCCATCATCGACGGCTTCCTGACCAGGATCGAGAACGATCACTTCGTATTCCCGCTCTCCCTGGTCGATGAATGCGTAGAGCTTACCGCCGCGACGTCAAAAGAGATGGGAGAGCGAGACCTGCTGAACGTGCGGGGCGAGATCGTGCCCTATATCAAGCTGCGGGACCGGTTCGGCATGCACAGCGAGCGGCCGGCCATCGAACAGGTCGTGATCGCGAAAGTGGACAGCTTCCGGGTCGGTTTTGTGGTGGACCACGTGGTCGGCGGTCATCAGACGGTCATCAAGAATCTCGGCAGGATGTACAAGGGCGTGGAAGGCGTTTCCGGCGCCACGATCCTGGGAAACGGCAGTGTCGCTCTCATCCTTGATGTGCCGAGGCTGATCCAGACGGTGGAGCGCGAGGAAACGAAGACGTGATGGGCCGCGCCGTGTTCGGCGTGATGATCTCCCTTGACAATATAACAGAGCGTAAAGCGGGTTTCTTGATCTAAAGGAGAGGGTCGGCTATGTTCAAGAACAAGAGCATTGGGATGAGGTTGAGCCTGGGTTTTGGAGTCCTCCTGGCGTTGTTGTTCCTGTTGAGCGTCATCGGGTACTGGGGCGTGCACGTCGTTCACGGCACGACGGTGCACATGCTGGAGGGCGATGCCCAGGTGGCCGAACATGCCGCGCGGGCGCGTGCTAATATTCTCGGGCTGCGCCGCTTTGAAAAGGATGTGTTCATCAACATCGGCAATACGGATAAGGTCGCGAACTATAGCAAGGAGTGGAACGACGAGCGGGAAAGTGTGATCTCCCGGCTGAGCGATCTTGAAAAAGCCGCTGACAAGACCGATGAGGCCAAGGACTACAAGGAGAGCCTCAAGGGCATGCGGGCAGAGCTGACGACCTACGAAGACGGCTTTAAAAAGGTCCTGGACCTGATCCAGGCAGGAGCGATCACGACCACGGAACAGGCAAATACGGCCATCTCGGAATATAAAGATGCCATCCACAAGCTCGAGAAGCAGGCCAAGGACCTTGCAACCCATGCGAATGAGGTTATGGAATCGGACCTGCCGAAGATCGAAAACATGACCAGTCGGACGACCTGGATCATGATGATCATTTCAATCATTGCGGTCCTGATCAGCATCAGCGCCGGCATCGTGATCACCCGGAGCATCACCGTGCCGGTCAGTGTTGGTGTCGCTGTGGCAAAACGGCTTTCCGAAGGCGACCTGAACGCCGAGATCAAGGTGGACAGTAAGGACGAGATCGGACGGCTCATGGAGGCCATGAAGGTCATGGTGGACAAGCTCCGGAACGTGGTCGTGGACGTGAAGACCGCGTCGGACAACGTAGCATCGGGCAGCCAGCAGCTCAGCGCCGGCGCAGAACAGATGTCCCAGGGTACGACCGAGCAGGCGGCAAGCACGGAAGAGGCCTCTTCCTCCATCGAAGAGATGAACGCGGCGATCAAGCAGAACGCCGACAACGCCATGCAGACCGAGAAGATCGCCCAGAAGTCCGCGATCGACGCCCGGGAGAGCGGCCAGGCCGTCTCCCTGACCGTGAGCGCCATGAAGGAGATCGCCCAGAAGATCTCCATCATCGAGGAGATCGCCCGCCAGACGAACTTGCTGGCCCTGAACGCCGCCATCGAGGCGGCCCGCGCCGGTGACCACGGCAGGGGCTTTGCCGTGGTGGCCGCCGAGGTGCGGAAGCTCGCCGAGCGGAGCCAGACTGCAGCCGGTGAGATCAGCCAGTTGTCCAGTTCGAGCGTGCAGATCGCCGAGCAGGCAGGCCAAATGCTTGCCAAGCTGGTGCCGGACATCCAGAAGACCGCCGAACTGGTGCAGGAGATCACCGCGTCGTCCAAGGAACAGTCCGGCGGGGCGGACCAGATCAACGGCGCCATCCAGCAGCTCAATCACGTAGTCCAGCAGAACGCGGGCGCGGCAGAGGAAATGGCGTCGACCGCCGAGGAGCTCTCCTCACAGGCCGACCATCTCCAGGCCGCGATCTCGTTCTTCAAGGTCAATGGTCTTGACCGGGCTGCGGCAGGGACGACGCGGAGAGCGTTGAAGCCGGTGCAGCATGCCCGGATAGCACATGCGGCCCCCAGAGCGGCAAAGCAGGGCGGCTTCGCAAAGGAAGTCCGTAAAGGAGTCCATCTGGACCTGGGTCCCGAAGGAAAGGCCGGGAGAGACAGCAGGGATTCGGAGTTTGAGAAGTTCTGAAGGACCGTGAGGCGTCGAACGGTGACGAGGCCCGTATCGTCAATCGGTAACGGCAACGGAAAGAGCCGAACCACGTAACCGTTACACGAAACGGGCTTCGTAACCGCGACCGAAAGACGAGAGAACTAACATTTAAACAGCAGGAGGCCGCCATGGCAGAAACGACTATTACAGAAACAATTCAGTTCCTGACGTTCAAACTGGCCGATGAGGTGTTCGCGCTGGACATCACCAAAGTACGGGAGGTCCTTGATTTCACCACCGTGACCAAGGTGCCGCGGACGCCGGAGTTCATGCGGGGCGTGATCAATCTCCGGGGAAGCGTGGTGCCGGTGGTAGATCTCCGTTTGAAGTTCGGCATGACCAGAACGGAGAGCAGCGTGAACACCTGCATCATCATCACCGAGGTGACGGTTGACAACGACACGACTATCCTGGGGGCGCTGGCCGATTCGGTGCAGGAGGTGCTGGACCTTGCGCCGGGGAGCATCGCGTCGGCGCCTAAGATCGGGACCAAGCTTAAAACGGAGTTTATCAAGGGCATGGGCAGGCGGGACGACCGCTTTATCATCATCCTGGACATCGACAAGGTGTTCTCGTCTGACGAGCTGGCGATGGTGACGCAGGAAGAAACTGCCGCAGAGGAAACGCAGGCCCGCTGATCCGCGCGGCCAGCAGGGAGCGGACCATCCGGGCGCACGAGTAACGCATGGAACAAAAGACCTTTATAGCCGGGACCGCGAAACCCATGACGCAGGCGGAGTTCGGCCGTTTCAGCGAGTTCATCATCGGCCAGTGCGGCATCAAGATGCCGCCGAGCAAGAAGATCATGCTCGAGGCGCGGCTGCAGAAACGGCTGCGGACACTGGGCATATCAAATTTCAGGGAGTATTACGATCATGTGCTCGGCGAAAGCGGTCGCGACGAGCTGGTCCACATGCTCGACGCGGTGACCACGAACAAAACGGATTTCTTCCGTGAGCCCGTCCACTTTCACTATCTGGCGCAGACGATCCTTCCCGAATTCATCGAAGAGCGGGAACGCGGAAAGGTCAGAGACAAACCCTTTGTGGTCTGGAGCGCCGGCTGTTCAACAGGCGAAGAGCCGTACACGCTCGCCATGGTACTGTCGGACTTCGCCGGCCTGCACCCGTCATTTCACTTTTCGATCCTCGCCACCGATATCTCCACGAAAGTGCTCGATCGCGCCAGGGAGGCGATCTATGATGCTGAGCGGGTGACAGCCGTACCGCTGCCAATGAAGCAGAAATACCTGCTCCGCAGCAAGGACCCGGTCAAGGGTGTCGTACGGATCGGACCCGCACTTCGGTCAAGCGTGCAGTTCACAAGGCTGAACCTCATGGAAGAGGCCTTTTCCTTTGCCGAACCGGTGGACGTGATCTTTTGCCGGAACGTCATCATCTATTTTGACCGCAAGACCCAGGAGCAGTTGATCGCCCGTTTCTGCAAAGTACTGAAGACGAACGGGTACCTGTTCCTGGGACATTCCGAAAGCATCCACGGATTTACCCTGCCGCTCCGGCGGATCACGTCCACGGTATATCGGAAAACCGACTGAGCCTCCAGATCACGAGAATCGACAATGACAACAAAGAAGATCACCGTACTTATCGTTGACGACTCCGCCATCGTCCGCCAGACCCTTGCGGACATACTGTCCTCGGACCGGGAGATCGAGGTTATCGCGAAGGCCTCGGACCCGTTCCTCGCGGCGGAGCATATCAGCCGCCAGGTCCCCGACGTGATCCTGCTGGATGTGGAAATGCCGCGCATGGACGGCCTCACCTTTCTCCAGAAGGTCATGTCCCAGCATCCGATCCCGGTGGTGATCTGCTCAAGCCTTGCCGAGGGCGGTTCCGACACGGTGCTTCGCGCGCTGGAATACGGCGCCGTGGAGATCATCCTGAAGCCACGTCTTGGCGCGAAGCAGTTCCTGGAGGAAGCGCGTATCCGGGTGTGCGACGCGGTGAAGGCTGCCGCCGCGTCCCAGGTGAAGCGGCTGGCGTTCCATCGGCGAGATGTACCGCCGAAGCTCACTGCCGACGCGGTGCTCGCCAAGGCCAAAATCGGCCGGGACGCCATGCTCAAGACCACGGAAAAGGTCGTTGTGGTAGGCGCGTCAACGGGCGGCACCGAGGCGATCAAGGACTTTCTCACGGCCCTGCCGCTGGACGCGCCCGGCATCGTCATTGTACAGCATATGCCCGAGATTTTTACGACGGCCTTTTCCCGGCGGCTTGACAGCATATGCCAGATCTCGGTGAAGGAAGCGGAGTCCAACGACACTGTCCTTCGCGGGCGCGCGCTTGTCGCGCCTGGAAATCACCACCTCCTGCTCAAGCGTAGCGGAGCGCGCTATTACGTCGAGATCAAGGAAGGCCCCCTTGTCAGCCGTCACCGGCCTTCGGTCGATGTGCTCTTCCGGTCCGCGGCGCGATACGCGGGGCCCAATGCGATCGGCGTGATCATGACGGGCATGGGGGATGACGGCGCGAAAGGGATGCTGGAAATGAAGGAGGCCGGGGCAATGACCATCGCCCAGGACGAGGAGTCCTGTGTCGTCTTCGGCATGCCCAAGAAGGCCATCGATCTGGGCGCCGTCGATAAGGTGCTGCCGCTGCAGTCCATCGCCGGCGCCGTCATGCGCGAAGGAAGCCACTGATCATCCGAACATCTTTTTACCGCGTTTCAAATACAAACCCATCCATAGAAGTGCAACCCCCTTTTCTTTTTTCTGCACCGCCATTGAAGCTCCCTGCAAGTTGCATTCATTAATCTTCAAGGAGCTTAAACGCGCATGTCCGAGGCCGCAGCATCAAGAATGCCCCTCACCCCTGCCCGTTGATGGAGACTCACCCTCTCCTTCCTTCCTCTCCCCTCTGAGGGAGAGGATAAGAGGTGAGGGGGGGCCGTTCAGGACGCGAAGGTGAGGCGAAATAATTATATTTGAACCTAAAAACGGCAGTTGGACGCTGATTTGCGCGGATAACCAAAAGCAGGCGCCTCTAGGCGACGCGGATAAAATCAGAACTTCCTGTCGAAAGACGACTCACCATCTGGGCGAAGAATGCACCGATAGAAAATTGGATTTTCACCGGCCTTTATCCGATGTTATCAGATTTTATCCGCGTCCAAATGCTTTTTTATAAGGTTGAAGAGTTTGCGATGAAATTACGAGGACAACTCGTTGATCGCGGCGGCGAGGAGCGGTAGCATGATCTCATGGTGGCCGGTGAGCGCATAGCCTTTGCCGCCGCCGTGGGTGGGGCGGCGGACCACGTTGGTGTTCGGCCGGTAGTGCTGAATGAAGTCCATATTCACGGTGGTAAAGTGCTTGACCGTGTGGCCGAGGTTCCGGCAGAGGGTCACCGCCTTGAGGAAGATCTCGGGCAGCAGGACCGCAGAGCCGAGGTTGACATAAACGCCGCCCTCGAGCTCCGCGACGAGCGAGCAGAACTTCTGGAAGTCACGGCCGGCCGCTTCGCCGGTCGCCTTGCCGTCAAAGGACGGATGCATGTGGATGATGTCGGTCCCGATGGCGACATGCACGGTCACCGGGATGCCGAGCCGGCTGCCTGCGGCCAGAAGGCTTTTGTCCTTGAAGGGGAAGTTGCCCGAGAGGATCATTGCGCCCACGGCCTCGCCGATGCCCATTCCTTTTCCGTTCCCGTCCCTGACCGCGTTGTTGATCATGCTGCCCGTCTCTTCGGCCATGCCGAAGGCCCCGGACAGGATCTCCCGGTCCACGTCCTCCGAGGTCTGGCCGACGAACGCCAGCTCGAAATCATGAATGATCCCTGCGCCGTTCAGCGAAAGGCTCGTAATGGTCCCGCGCTCCATGAGGTCGATGATGACCGGGGTGAGCCCCACTTTGATGGGATGTGCCCCCATGCCGAGCATGACCGGACGTCCATCTTTTCGCGCCTGGACAACTGCCGCCGCGATCTCCTTGATGTCTTTGGCCGCGAGGATATTCGGGAGGGAGGAAAAGAAGTCCTTGAACGAGGCGCCCTTTTTGTGCGGCGAAGCGATCTCGTCGATACAAACCTTGCTGGCGCGGTCCTTGAGGGAATAGGTCCTGATCCTGGAGGGGTCGAAGGCTTTCATGATCTTACCGTTTCACGCCAAAGAGCTCCTCGTCAACCAACTGGCAGAGGATATGGCCAAGGGTTATGTGCGTCTCCTGAATATGGGGCGTATGCCGGGAGGGGACGACGAAGGTGTAGTCGGCAATGTTGGCCATCTTGCCGCCGGCGCCGCCGGTCAGGACGACGGTCTTCATGCCGTTCTTTTTAGCAACGTCCAGCGCCTTGATGACGTTCGGCGAATTGCCGCTGGTGCTGATGCCGATCACCACATCGCCTTCATGCCCCAGGGCCGAAAGCTGCTTGGAGAAGATCTGGTCATAGCCGAAGTCGTTGCTGATGCTGGTGAGCACGGCGATATCGGTGTTCAGGGCGATGGCGGGGAGCGGCGGCCGGTCGATGAGGAACCGGTTGACGAACTCGGCCGCGATATGGGACGCGTCGGTTGCGCTACCGCCGTTCCCGAAGAGGATCACCTTGTGCCCCTCGCGGAAGGTCCGCGCGATGAGATGCACGACCTCGACGATCCGGTCCGCGTTTTCTTTCGCGAACGCGATCTTGACCCGCGCGCCTTCTTCGAATGTTTTGATGACCGCTTCTTTCATAGTTCTCCGATCCAATTTGATGCAGTGGAGTATTATAAAATACGACCGGGAAATGTCAAGATAAAAGGCCTGCACCGGACAAGCCGGAACAAAATTTTGCCACGAAGACTCGAAGTCACGAAGAATTACAAAAATTGTTCAAGACACTGTTTTACTGATTAATGCAAACGAAGTAAATATTGATGGACCCGTAAGAAGTCAGGCGGCGTAAAGTGCCGCAAAATGCATAT
>CAYPOT010000012.1:0-68952 GCA_964412455.1 uncultured Nitrospiraceae bacterium
TATTTCAAGATCTGCATTTCTCTGCGACCTCTGCGATCTCTGCGGTAAAATATCCGTCGTTTTTTCATAGAACTTTTGACAGTACCTGTTCGAGCTTGCCTGCGACAATCATCCTACAAGCAGCCGTTGTAACCACTGATGAACACGGTTCAAACAAAAAAACAAGGGCTCTGAAATAGGGCCTTTCACCAAACTGGTGTTTCTGGATTTGATTTACTATTCGACGTATCTGTGTTTATCCGTGTTGATCCGTGTTTAAATTCTTTTTACGCTCATCCTTTTTTGATCTTCCAGGTGAACTTGCCGTCGGCCATGTTCTTTTCAACGATCAAGTTGCCTTCGGCCGTGCACATCGCCTCGATGGACTCCGACGATGACGGGTTGTCGAACAGCACTTCCACCACATCGCCCTTCCCGATCTTCTGGAGCACCTTCTTCATATAGAGCTGCGGATGAGGGCAGACATATCCCCTGACGTCCAGTTCATAAAGACCTTCGCCCTTTTTCTCGAACTTCATTGCCATGACCGTGACCTCCTGTGTGCTGCCCGCTCGTCCTTAGAAATCGATCGTTGCCATCTCTTTGGCCATCTTCCTCTCGATATACCAGTTGAAGAATTTCACGCCGATGTAGGCCCCGGCGATCATGCCGAAGCCGAAGAGCCAGCCCGAGGTGTCGCCCATGGCAACGCGCACGAAGAACGCGCCGACGTTGCACCCCAGTCCGAGGCGGGAACCGATCCCCATCAGGGCGCCGCCGATCAGCGCCCAGGCGACGGTTTCCTTGAGGGGCTTCTTGAACTTGAACTCGTTGCTCAGAAGCGCCATGATCGCCGCGCCGCCGATGAGCGCCAGGGACATCCAGTCTGCCGGGTTGATGGCGGGATTGGGGATGCCGTTATTCAGCCCGAAGTAGATGTTGTCCATGTTGTCCCAGCCGAGCTTGTTGAACACCCATCCGACCCACTGGGCCTCCTGGGTCGTCACATACCAGTATCCCGGGTCGAACACCGTCCCGGATACGGAGAGGCCGAAGTCATGGCCCATCCGGGAAAGCAGGGGGCCGGCATTCTTCACGCCGAACTTGATGCGCAGTCCCTCGATGACGAACATCTGGAGACCGCAGGCAATGCCGAGGAACAGGCCCGCGAGGGATGTCCGCTTCGACGACACGATCATGGCCCAGTATCCCGCGAACTCATCGCGAAGGCTTCTGGCCGCGCCGCCCACCGGGAGCTTTCCGACCTGATTCTTTCTGACCCAGAAGAAATAGACGACGAGGAGCATCAGCACTGCCGGAAGGACGACGCCCAGGATGAAGTTGCCGAAAAAGGCCCCCACGAAGGAGGTATCGGCGAACCCGATCATCTTCGAGAACTTTACTATCGGCTGGTTCCAGACATATCCGGCAAGGTACTGGTCCACCCATCCTTCACCAGCGCTGATGGTCGCCGGCAGCTTCTTTGCCAGGGCCGACGCATGCCATGACGCGGGGACAAGCTTGTCGAACCATCCGCCGACGTCGACAAAGACGGCCTGGGTCACGCTGATCGACAGGACGACCAGAAGCGAGGTGCCGTTGCCCTCACCGGTCTTGTAGAGCGAGCCTGACGCGCAGCCGCCGGCGAACACCATGCCGATCCCGAAGATGAGCCCGGCAATGGTGGCATGATAGCCCGTCGGCGCCGCGTGGAACGTGCTGAGGCCGGTCATGGTCACGAAGGCCGAGACAAGGCTGAACAGGATCGTGGCGATCATGATGCCGACGACCATTCTCGGGACCCCGACCGCAAAGAGGTCCCGGAATGCCGAAGCAAAGCAGAACCTCCCGTACTGGAGACACATGCCGTAGATGAGACCGAACCAGAGGTAGGCCGAGAGGTAGATATAGTATTCGTGGAAGGCGAAGCTCAGGATGCTCACGAGAGCAAAGAAGCCGATGAGGATGAAGGCCCAGCGCCGATTCTTGTTTTCCGATATCTCTATTGCACTATCCACCTGATAACCTCCTGCTGATAAGTCTCGCGCATCTGCTGGGATATACGTCTCTTCAGCTTTTAGACTTTGCAAGGACGTTGCCATGATGAATCGGCTGATTTATCAATGCAGTTATGAAAAAGAAGGCGCACAGTTGTCCCGAACAGGCCAGAATAAAAAGGCTACTGTGCCGTTTCGGCCAGCTTGTCCCGGCCGAAGACCGCCAGAAAGGTCTTGTAACGGAATATCCCGGTGTCCGAGGTGAACGCTGCCAGTCATCGCGTGATGTTGCTCGCATTGGTGCCGGCTTGTCCGGGCCAGAACGATCGCGCCTGCAATTTTTCAGATGATAAATTGCCAAATTGGAACTTTATGTTGATACTGAGGTCGCATATCTGTATCTTGGCCGCATGAAGCGGCTGCCGGCAAGGCTTTCTCACCTCGTCCAGCAGTTGATGCGTCCGCGTTCAAAGAGAGAAAGGCTGTCAGGAAAAAATTTCTGACAGCCTTGTTCGTTTCAACGGGATGGCTACGAATAGTTACACGATAGTTGCAAAAGATCTGCCCCTCGTGTCAGCCTGTTACAATTGGTAGTAGTGAGATCATACGCTGATGAACCGCGGGAAGCGCAAAATCGCGGCGCTTATCTTCATATAAAAAAAATTGAATTGGCAACACAGGCAACTCTGGATATTATTTCTTTTAAGTACGGTAAAGCCTCTATGCATTCCGGCTTCCCTATCGAAGCCATCCGGAGCAAAGGGAGCTCATGCTGAATATCTACGGCAATATCTTCGTGTTCTTCATTGCAGGCCTCCTGTTCGTGTTCCTGACCATGGCCCTCGTCCGCATTGTTGCGCCCCGGCGGCCCAACCCGGAAAAGAACAAGACCTATGAGTGCGGAGAGGATCCGGTAGGCTCGGGGTGGTTGAACTTCAACGCCCGCTTCTATCTGATCGCCATCCTCTTCATCATCTTCGACATCGAGGTCGTGCTGGTCTTTCCGGTGGTCGCGCGGTTCCGGGACAACCTCGTCAACGGAAACGGCCTCGCGGTGTTTCTTGAGATCTTCGTCTTTGCGGCGGTCCTGTTCCTGGGGCTGGTCTATGCCTGGAAGAACGGGTACCTCGAATGGCTCCGGGGCGTACGGAAGCAGCTTCGTGTCGAGGGACGCATTACGAAGCTCAAGGACTGGATGGCCGAGCAGTCGCGCGAGCAGGGGAGGAAGCGGCTCGCCGAAGCCCGAGCCCGCGTTCAGAAGCGGCTGGCGGAGCAGTCGCGGCAGGAGGGAGGCAAAAATGCTTGAGCGGTTCAATATTGTCGGCCGGCTGTCCGCCGACCCGGACCTGATCCTGACGACCGTGGACAGGGCCGTGAACCTGGCGAGGGCCAATTCCCTCTGGTATCTTCTCATGGGCCTGGCCTGCTGCTCCATCGAGCTCATGCAGACCGGCGGGCCGAGGGCGGACATCGACCGCTTCGGCTCCCTGTTCCGGGCCACGCCGCGCCAGTCGGACCTCATGATCGTGGCCGGCACCGTGACCCTCAAAATGGCGCCTCGGCTGCGCCGTCTCTACGACCAGATGGCCGAGCCCAAGTACGTCATCGCCATGGGCAGCTGCGCGAACTGCGGCGGGCCGTTCGACCTGAGCTATTCAGTGCTCCGGGGCGTGGATAAGATCATTCCCGTGGACGTGTATCTGCCGGGCTGCCCGCCGCGGCCCGAGGCCCTGACCGAGGCGCTGATGAAGGTGCAGGAAAAGATCAGGAACGAGAAGTACTTTCTGAAAAAGGAAGCGTGAGGCATGGAACAGGTAAAGCTCAGCGAAATACTCCGGCAGCGGCTGTCCGATGCGGTCTTGTCCGTGGAGGAAATGAAGAACGACGACACGCTGGTCACGGTTGACAGGGACAGCCTCGTTTCCGTGGCGGAGATCCTGAAGAACGACCGGGACCTCGGGTTCACGACGCTTATGAACCATCTCGGCGTCGATTACCGGGACCGCATGGCGGTGATCTACAATCTGTACTCCGCGCGCCTTCGGAAGAAAGTGACTATCAAGGCATACCTGGATCGGGAACATCCCGAGGCCCCTACCCTCGAACCGCTCTTTCCCGGTATCAGCTGGTACGAGCGCGAGACCTACGACATGCTCGGCATCCGGTTCATCGGCCACGGTAATCTGAAACGGCTGCTTCTTCCCGAGGACTGGGAGGGGTTTCCGCTTCGGAAGGACTACGTCTATCCCGAATCGTACAACGGCATCGAGACAAAACGCGCCGACCTTCTCGATGAAACGGGCGCGGCAGGGGATGCCCATGTCTAAGTATTCGTCCCAGGAAATGGTCCTGAACATGGGGCCGCATCACCCCAGCACCCATGGCGTGCTGCGCTTGGTGCTCCAGACCGACGGCGAGATGATGGTGAAGGCCGTGCCGGACGTCGGGTTCCTGCACCGGGGCATCGAGAAGATCGCCGAACGCGTGCCCTGGCAGGCGTTCATGCCGTACACGGATCGCATCGACTACGTGGCGTCCGTGAACTGCAACCTGGGCTACGCCGCGGCCGTTGAGCGGCTGGCCGGGATCGCCGTGCCGGAGAAGGCCGAGTACCTGCGGGTCATCTCCGCCGAGCTTTCGCGCATCGGGAGCCACTTCATCGGCGTCGGCGCCCTGCTCCTGGACCTGGGCGCGGTGACGCCCTTCGTGCACGCCCTGCGGGAGCGGGAAACCTTCAACTATCTTATGGAGATGCTCTGCGGCGCGCGGCTCACGCACAACTACGTCAGGATCGGCGGCGTGTCCCACGACCTCCCCCCGGGATTCCGGGAGAAGTGTCTCGGGTTCGTGGACCATCTGGAGCACGAGTTCCTGGAGGAGTTCAACGACCTGATCTCCTTCAACACGATCCTGATCAACCGGCTGGCGAACGTGGGCGTGATCGACCCGGAGACGGCGAACGCGTATACCCTCACCGGTCCGAACCTCCGGGGCTCGGGCGTTCCGTTCGACCTCCGCAGGGACGAGCCCTATTCCATCTACGACCGGTTCCGGTTCGACATCCCCGTGGGCACGGGCAAGTTCGGCGTCCCGGGAGACTGTTACGACCGGTACTGGGTCAGGATCCTGGAAGTGACCCAGTCCTGCCGGATCATCCGCCAGGCCCTGGAACAGATGCCGGGAGACGGCGGGATCAGGACCGTGCTGCCCAGGCCCTTTACGGTCCCGGCGGGCGAGATCTATGTCAGGACCGAGAGCCCCCGGGGAGAACTGGGCTACTATCTCATCAGCGACGGCGGGAAGAACCCCTTCCGGGTGAAGATCCGGACGGGTTCGTTTTCCGCCATGACCATCGTTGAAACGATCAGCCAGGGCGTCATGGTGGCGGACCTCGTGGCCATCATCGGAAGTCTGGACGTGGTGGCGCCCGAGATCGACCGGTAGTTGAGAGCGAGGAAATAGCAAACAAGAACATGCATAGTCACTTGACAGGTTTCGGTAGTTGGCCATGGTAATTTGGAATTTATTTGTTATTTGATGCGTGTCATTTGGAGCTTTCTGAGATATGTACAGCGCAGCGAACACGGTATACGGCATCCTGCATGACTATCTTGCCGCCATCGGCATTCCCGAGACCGTGATCACCATCGTCGCGTACGCCATCCCCTGCGGCGTGGTGATCGGGATCATCGGCCCCATCGCGGGCATGCTCACCTACGCGGAGCGCAAGATATCGGCGGACATCCAGAACCGCGTGGGACCGAACCGCGTGGGGCCCTTCGGACTGCTCCAGTTCCCGGCCGACGGGATCAAGCTCCTCCTGAAGGAGGACATCATCCCCGACGCCGCGGACAAGAAGCTCTTCAAGCTTGCGCCCTATCTTGTGTTCACCTCCACGGTGATGGCGTCCCTGGTGATCCCCTTCGGCGGGTCCTTTATCGTGGCGGACCTGAACATCGGGCTCATTTTTATCATCGTGGTGAGCTCTCTTCTGGTCGTGGGGTTTCTCATGTCCGGGTGGGCGTCGAACAACAAGTGGGCGCTCCTGGGCGGCATCCGCTCGGCGGCCCAGATCATCAGCTACGAGATCCCCACGGCCCTGTCGCTCCTGACGGTGGTCCTGATCGCCGGCACGTTCTCGATGCAGGAGATCGTCATGGCCCAGGGCCCGTTCCCGTGGCAGTGGTTCATCGTGCACAATCCCTTCACGGTCATAGCCTTCTTCATCTTTTTTATTTCGGGCCTTGCCGAGATGAACCGGACGCCCTTCGATTTCCCCGAGGCGGAGTCCGAACTGGTCTCGGGCTATAACGTGGAATATTCGGGCATGCGCTTCGCCCTGTTCTTTGCCGCGGAGTTCGCGAGCATCTTCATCACCGCGTCGCTCGCCGCGGCGGTCTTCCTCGGCGGCGGGAACATCGGCAGGGACCCCTACACCAGCGGGATCGGCTGGCAGCTCCTGATGGTGGGGACCTTCTTCGCCAAGGTTATCCCGCTCTGCCTGGTCGTGATCTGGGTTCGGTGGACGCTGCCGCGCCTGCGGATCGACCAGATGCTGTCCCTCTGCTGGAAGTATTTCATCCCCATCGCCTTCGTCTGTCTCGTGATGACGGCGGCCTGGATGCTTGTCTTCGGCGGTAACGGGTTCTTCTGGAGGATGCCGAAGCTATGAACGCCGTGACGCGGTATTTCAAGAACATCGGGGACGCCGTCGCAACGACGGTCACGGGCATGAAGATCACCCTCCGGTACTGGGTGAAGGAGCCCGCCATCACCGTGGAATATCCTGACCGGCTGGGCGCGGGGAAGACCGCCGATGATATCGTTTCGGACCGGTACCGGGGCTTTCTGAAGATGGAGGCTGGAAAATGCATCGGGTGCATGCAGTGCATGCGGGCCTGTCCCATCAACTGCATCAGGGTCACCGTCGAAAAAGCGCAGGAGGCACGGATGCTGACGCGCTTCGGCGTGAACCAGGCAAAGTGCATGCACTGCGGCCTCTGCGTGGAAGCGTGCCCGTCGGAGGCCCTGGTGTTCACCAGGCGATTCGAAGGCGCGAGCTACGACATCCGGGACCTCTGCTTCGAGCACGTTGCCGCGCCCGTGCCCGTTGCCCGGCTCCGGACAGGAAAGGGACCATGAACATCGGCCTGAAAGAGATCGTATTTGTGAGCGTGGCGCTGTTGACAACGCTGCCCTGTCTGATCGTGGTGTTCTCTCGGAACATTCTGTACTCGGCCTTTGCCCTGTTCTTCACCTTCCTGGGCACGTCGGGGCTCTATTTCTTCCTGGACGCCGAGTTCCTTGCCATCGCCCAGGTGGTGGTGTATATCGGCGGCGTGTCGGTGCTGCTGCTCTTCGCGATCCTCCTCACGAAGAACATCGATGAGATCCGGAAGACCAACATGATGTCCGGCTGGAGGATGGCGCTGGCAGGGACCGCGGTTCTCGCGCTGGCCGGTTCCTTCGGATATGCCCTCCGAGGGACCGTCTGGGCGCGGGGAGGAAACAGCGTGTATCCTGCCACGACCATCAAGGGACTGGGCGATCTCCTGCTGAACAAGTACCTGCTGCCTTTCGAGGCGGTGTCCATCCTCCTCCTGGCGGTCCTGGTGGGGAGCCTGGTCATTGCCCGGAGGTCGGTGAAGTAAGACAGGCAACGGAAACAACGGTCGGGAAAGGCGGCACCATGGAAATAACCGGGATCACCAGCTATCTGATCATCAGCTTCCTTCTTTTCCTGGCGGGGCTGCTCACCGTAATCTCGAAGCGGAACATCATCGGCATTTTCATGGGCATCGAACTGGTCCTGAACTCGGCGGCCCTGAACTTCGCGGCTTTCAGTAAACTGACCGCGCGGAACCTTGAAGGCCAGATGGTCTCGCTCTTCGTGATCGTGCTCGCAGCCGCCGAGGCGGCCATTGCGTTGGCGCTGCTCCTTGCCATCTATAAACGGTACCGGGATATTAATGCGGACAATCTGACGACGTTGAAATGGTAAGCCTGGATAGGATATATCGCGGAGCGATGCATAGGCTCGGCGGCAACAAGGAAACCAGGAATTGAGACCTCTCGATCTCAGCTCGTGTTCTTGCATTCTTTACCGTGTTCGCCCGTGGTTCAATTTCTCAGCGTTATGAAACATTTTATCGAAACATACGGATTCCTGATCGTCCTGTTCCCGCTCCTGGGGGCGGCGGTGAACGGCCTCCTCGGGCGGCGCATCCAGGCGAGGTTCGGAGAAAAGGCCGTCGGCCGGCTTGCCTGCGGGTCCGTGCTGCTCTCGTTCCTGCTCTCCCTGGCCGCCTTCCTGACGGTCGCGAACAGCAACGGCCAGGCCGTGGTGAACCGGGTCTACACCTGGCTGGAAGCAGGCAGTTTCAAAGCCGACGCGGCCTTCCTCTTCGACCCTTTGAGCACGGTGATGCTCCTGATCATCACCGGCATCGGCTTTCTGATCCACGTCTATTCCACGGCCTACATGAAGGGCGATCCCGGCTTTTCCCGGTACTTCGCGTACCTGAACCTCTTCGTCTTCTCCATGCTCGTGCTGGTGCTGGCCGAGAACGCGCTCCTCATGTTCATCGGCTGGGAGGGGGTGGGCCTCTGCTCCTACCTGCTGATCGGGTTCTGGTTCCATGAAAGGGAGAACGCCTCCGCGGCGAACAAGGCGTTCATCGTCAATCGCGTGGGCGATCTCGGGTTCATCGTCGGCCTCTTCCTCCTCTACTGGTCTCTGTCCGGGGCGGCCGGCCCCCTCGCCGAAGGAGAGTCGGTCCTGAGCTTTCCCTTCCTCGCCGAACACGTTCATCTGATCAGTGACGCGTCTCTCTTCGGCGCGGGTGCGGCGACCGTCATCTGCCTCTGCCTGTTCGTCGGGGCCGCGGGCAAGTCCGCCCAGATCCCGCTCCATGTCTGGCTTCCGGACGCCATGGCCGGCCCCACGCCGGTGAGCGCCCTGATCCACGCGGCCACCATGGTGACCGCCGGCGTGTATATGATCGGCAGGCTCCATTTTCTGTTCTCCCTGAGCGGCACGGCCATGGCGGTGATCGCCGTGACGGGCGCGGCCACGGCCTTCTTCGCAGCGACCATGGGCTGCGTCCAGACCGACATCAAGAAGATCCTGGCCTATTCCACGGTGAGCCAGCTCGGCTACATGTTCCTGGCCATGGGCGTCGGCGCGTTCTCAGCAGGCATCTTCCACGTGGTGACCCACGCTTTTTTCAAAGCATGCCTGTTCCTGGGGGCAGGGAGCGTGATCCTCGGCATGCACCATGAGCAGGACATCGGAAAAATGGGCGGCCTCCGCAACTACATGCCCAGGACCTTCGCGACCTTTGCCGTCGCCACGATCGCGATCATGGGCCTCCCGCCCTTTTCGGGGTTCTTCAGCAAGGACGAGATCTTGTGGCAGGCCTGGAAGAGCGGGCACGGCCACCCGATCCTCTGGCTCACGGGGTTCCTGACCGCGGGCATCACGGCCTTCTACATGTCGCGGCTTCTCCTCCTGACGTTCTTCGGCGAGAACCGGAGGCGGCGGGCCGTCCATGACGGGCATCATGCTGTTGAACACGAAACGCACGGGCATCGTGACGCCCACGCGATCAGGGAATCCCCCGCGGCCATGACCGTGCCGCTCGTGATTCTTGCCGTCTTCTCTATCATCGCCGGGTTTGCGGGCGTGCCCGAGTCGCTGGGCGGCTCGAACTACTTCGCAGTGTACCTTGGTCCGGTGCTGGGCTTTCACGGCCACGATATCCCTGCTCCCCTGGAGTACCTCTTCATGCTGGCGTCCATCGGCATGGTGGCGGCGGGAAGCGGACTGGCCTATCTTTTCTATGTGAAGAAACCCGGCCTCCCCGGATTTTTTGCGGAGAAACTGAAATATCCCTACAGGCTCGTGTACAACAAGTATTACGTTGACGAGCTCTACGACGTTGTCTTTGTCTCAGGGACCAAGGTGACCTCGAAGGCGCTCGCACTCTTCGACAAATACGCCATCGACCTCGTCGTGAACCTGAGCGGCCTCGCGCTCAGGACCCAGTCGCGCATCGCCGGCTGGTTCGATTTGCGATTCGTGGACGGGGCGGTGAATCTCGTAGCCGACTCTACGCTGGCCATCGGGGACAATCTCAGAAAGGTCCAGACCGGCAGGGTGCAGGTTTATATCCTCGTTCTGGTCCTGATGGTGGCGTTGGGAATTGTGGTGAACGTAGTGATGTGACCGGGAATAGATATGGTAAGGGCGGCCCGCAGCCTGCCCCCGAATGATTTAATCGGGGGTGGCCGCCCAAAACAGGGCAACCACACAGGGTTGCCCCTACATTAATCCCGCATTCCGAATTCCGCATCGATTTATTGGAGGACGTCTCATGACGGAACTCATCAACAACCATCTCTTATCGCTCATCACGTTTATACCGCTCCTGGGGGGAGTGATCATCCTCGTGATGCCGCGGGACAGGCAGGACGCGATCCGCTGGACCGCCCTGGCGTTTACCACTCTGCCCCTCCTGTTCGCAGCGGCGCTTTACCTGCGCTTTGACAGCGCCGCGGCAGGGTTCAGCGCATCGACCGGTCTCCAGTTCGTCGAGCGATACCCGTGGATACCGGACTTCAACATCAATTACTTCCTCGGCGTGGACGGCCTCAGCATGCCCATGGTGCTTTTGTGCGCGCTCATCTGCCCGCTCTGCATCCTCGCGTCGTGGGGGATCGAGAAGGGCGTCAAGGGCTACCATTTTCTTTTCCTGCTGCTCGAAACGGGCATGATGGGAGTGTTCGTGTCCCTGGATTTTTTTCTGTTCTTCGTCTTCTGGGAGGTCATGCTCCTGCCCATGTACTTCCTCATCGGCATCTGGGGCGGACCGCGGAAGGAATACGCCGCCATCAAGTTCTTCATCTACACCCTGGTGGGGTCGGTCCTGATGCTGCTCGTGATCATCTACAGTTACCTGGCCTCGACGCCGCACACCTTCGACCTCACGGAGCTGGCATCGAACAACAGCGTCCTCGGCTATCGCGCCGTCCTGTGGTGGCTGCTCTTTATCGGCTTCGCCATCAAGGTCCCGCTGTTCCCGTTCCATACCTGGCTGCCCGACGCCCACGTGGAAGCGCCCACGGCCGTCAGCGTGGTGCTTGCCGCCATCCTTCTCAAGATGGGGACCTACGGCATCCTCCGGATCAACTACAGCCTGCTCCCGGATGTGACCTTGTCCATGTCCCTGGTCATGGCCGTCATCGGCGCGGTGAACATTATCTATGGGGCGCTCTGCGCCATGGCGCAGAAGGACCTGAAAAAGCTCGTGGCCTACTCCAGCATAAGCCACATGGGCTATGTCATGCTCGGCATGGCAAGCATGACGAGCGAGGGCTTGAACGGCGCGGTGCTCCAGATGTTCAACCACGGCGTGGTCACGGCAATGCTGTTCCTGCTCGTCGGCGTGATCTACGACCGCGCGCACCACCGGGAGATCGAGGGCTTCGGCGGCATCGCGGCGGTGGTCCCGAACTACGCCTTCGTAACCTTCCTGGCCTTCTTCGCGGCGCTGGGCCTGCCGGGCCTGAACAGCTTCATCAGCGAGGCACTGGTGCTCCTGGGCGCCTTCAAGAAATTCCCGGTCATCACCGCCATCGCGGCGTCGGGCGTGATCATCACCGCGGCCTACTGCCTCTGGACCCTGCAGCGTATCTTCCTGGGCAAACTGAACGAGAAGTACACGCTGTTGCCCGATCTCGACCGCCGGGAGGCCCTGAGCCTCATTCCGCTCGGCGTCCTGGTCGTGGTCCTGGGCGTCTATCCGCATCCCGTGCTGAACCTCATGAAGGCCACGCTCGGTTCCATTAATGCCCTGGTGCTGGCGGCGCTGTAGCGGAGCGGATTTTTGAGCGCCTCATACATATCATTTATCCGTCATTCCGGCATGGTTCAAGCCGGAATCCAGTGACTTTGTTTTTCTCATTGTCATAAAAAACCTGGATTCCCGATTAAAGCATTCGGGAATGACGAAAAAGTGTCGCTGTAGTGCCGGCGACTTCGTGTTGTTATGGTGCATTCAGGTTTTGCAGGCCGGGTACAGGGAGTTGTAATGAATAATTTCGAGAGCCTCGCCTATTTCGCTCCTGAAGGATTCCTGTCGATCTATATCCTCGCCCTCCTTCTGTGCAGCTTCTTTCTGAAGCAGGAACGGAACAGGCCGATGCTCTTCTATCCGCTGGGGATCGCCGGTCTCGCTGTCACGCTGGTCCTGGAAGCGTTCAACCTGTCCGCGACCCCCGGAAGCAGGGAACTGTTCTTCGGCCTGCTCAGGACAGATGACCTGGCCCATCTCTTTAAGCTGCTCTGCCTCGTCTCGGCCGTCCTGTTCCTGGTCTTTTCTCTCACCGCGCGGGAGACCGCCAGGCGGTTCCACGACTCGATGGAGTACGTGGTCCTGGCCCTCTCCCTGACCCTGGGCATGATGCTCCTCGCGGCCTCGAACAACATCCTGATGCTCTACCTGGCCATGGAGCTTCTGAGCTTCACGTCGTACCTCCTCACGGGGTTCGTGGAGCGCGATGAGAAGACCACCGAGGCGGCGATCAAGTACCTCCTCTACGGCGCCGTGGCCTCGGGCATCATGATCTATGGGTTTTCGCTCCTCTATGGCCTGACCGGGTCCCTGGATTTCACGGTCATCCGGGAGCGCCTGGCCGGGGACCGGGTTTCCGGGCCCATGCTCGTTATCTCGATCGCCTTCATCATGACGGGGCTGGGATTCAAGATCGCTGCGTTCCCGTTCCACCTCTGGAGCCCGGACGTGTACGAGGGCGCGCCCACGGCCTTCAGCGCGTTCCTGTCCGTCGGCCCCAAAGCGGCGGGGTTCGCCGTTCTGGTGCGGGTCCTGTATCATGTCTTCGGCCTGGGAACGGCTTCCGTGGCGCCGCCTCCGGCGAATTTCGACTGGACCTTCACCATCGCCGTGGTCTCGGCCCTCACCATGACCGTGGGGAACATGGCGGCCCTGCCGCAGCGGAACATCAAGCGCCTCCTTGCCTACTCCAGCATCGCCCACGCGGGCTACGCGCTCATGGCCGTGGCGACCCAGACCGGGTTCGGACTCAGGGCGCTGTTCTTCTACCTGGCTGTATATCTCCTCATGAACCTAAGCGCCTTCCTCGTGGCCATCATGGTGGCGAACGAGCACTATACGGAGCGGCTCGATGGCTACGAAGGGCTTGGTTGGAAAGGGACCCAGGGCGCGTTCCTGGCGTCCGTGATGACCGTGGCCCTCTTCTCCCTGGCCGGCATCCCGCCCTTTGCGGGCTTCGTGGGCAAGGTCTATCTCCTGCTCGCGGTGCTCAAGACGGGAAGCGGGCTGTATTGGCTCGCCGCGGTGGCCGTGATCAACACGGTGATCTCGCTGTACTACTACGCGCGGGTCGTTAAGCTGATGTTCCTGTCCCGGAAGGTCCGGGGGACGCCGTTTTCGCCCATGACCGCGTTCCGGTACGTGCCGTACGCGGTCCTGGCGGCACTGGCATTCCTCACGGTCCTCTTCGGCGTGTACTGGCCGCCGCTGGACGCGCTCAGCAGGCTGGCGGAGAACTTTTTGCGGTAAATTCCAACGCGCGCGAATCATTGTCAGGGGGTATCGGATATGACCATTCGGGATATATTAAAGGAAAAGGGCAGTGAGGTGCTGACCGTGGACATGGACACGAGCATCCCGGATACGGCCCGCGTCATGATGGAAAAGAACATCGGCGCCCTGCTCGTCGAGGACGACGGCAAGCTCTGCGGCATCGTGACCGAGCGGGACGTGGTCCGGATCCTGGGCAAGACCGGCTGCGACCTCGAGGGCCTGCGCGTGGCGGACATCATGGTCAAGAGCGAGAACTTGTTCGTGGCCGAGGCGGACGATCAGAACGACACCGTCATGGCGATCATGGTCCAGAAGAACTTTCGCCACATGCCCATCGTGGACGAGGGCGAGATCGTGGGCCTCATCTCCATCCGCGACGTGGTCCGGGCGCACGTGAAGAAGCTCCAGGCCCAGGCCCAGGTCCATTTCCTTTCGGAATATATCCGGTAGGTGATGCGGACAAACACAGAACATCGAATATAGTAAACATGGTTACGTCACCTGCGATTGCGCGCGTTAAAAAAGGTTTTGTTATTTAATAAATTGAAGCGATTGCAAAGATCACAACGGAGACATTGAGACAAGGGGGGATGGATGCGGAAGTCGTTGACTAAAACCATCCGAAATTTTGCTTCTTGATACAACACCGTTCAGGATGTGTCCGATCTTGACGCCGGCGCCGGAGTTCGTGTCCTGTCAGCTCGTACCGTCTGCTTCTCTGCTCTTTTACGATGTGACCTCGTCAATATTCACGGCTGCGAAGACTTCATCCTTCCTTGGCATTCAGAATATCAACAAGGGTCTTTCTTGATTTGGCATCGTCATCCATCGCAAGTATACTTGCTTTTTTCATCCCGCTCTCCCCTCAACCGGCAGCGCCACCGAAAATGTAGTCCCCTCACCCGTGCGGCTCTCCACTTCGATTTCCCCATTGTTGGCCTCGATGAGGTTCTTGCAGACCGTGAGGCCCAACCCGAGACCCTTCGCCTTGGTTGTGAAAAGAGGCTGGAAGAGCCTTTTCATGCCATCGGGGGAGATCCCCACTCCCGTATCCGAAACACTGATCACTACGTATGATGAAAGACCGCTCTGTTCATTCGCTGAGACGACGGACGAAACTTCATCTCTTGCTCCTTGTCCCTCGTCCATCCGCGCTCCCTTTGCGCATATAGTAATGCTGCCCCCTCCGGGCATCGCCTGGACGGCATTGGTGATCAGGTTCTGTAGGACCTGGCCCATCTGAAAGGCGTCCACCATAAGGGCGGGGAGAGCGTCCGGGAGGTCCGTCCGGACCACGATATTTTCCGGGACCGCACACCGCCCGAGGCTTTCCTTTATCAGCTCGTGTGCCGTCACCACCTTTATCTGCGGCGTTTTGGTGCGGGCAAAATCGAGGAGGTCGGTGATGATCCGCTGGGAGTTGTCAATCTCCTGTTTGATGATCCCCAGGTATTCCTTTATGGTTTCATCGGCATCCGACAGGACCATTTTCAGATAATATACGGCATTACTCATCACTCCCAGCGGGTTGCGCAGCTCATGCCCCACGCTGCCGGAGAGCTGGCCAAGAATGGAAAGCTTTTCCTTGCGGACCAGTTCTTCCTGAGCTTCGAGGAGCTTCTGGTTCTGGTCTCTCACCTTGTCCCTTTCCTGCTGCAGCAGCTCTTCCCGGTCCTTGACGGCAAGGGTCATTGCATAAAATTCCATGGACAGCTCGCCGATCTCACTCTTTGAACGCTCAGGCGGCATATACGGGAGCTCCCCGTTTTTAACCATTCGAACGGAATTGAGCAGGTTGACGACAGGACGTATTACGAGCCGTTCAACAAGAGCGTTTATAGCAAACATGGCTAAAATGGATAAAATAATGGCAACGATTATGTGATTGGTTATGGCTTTGTCGATGACCGACCGCATTGTCGCAGTTGAGAGCGCCAGCCGGGTATAACCTATACCAATGGTGGGCGAGTCGGCGAATGGTTTAATATTGACCGCGCTGTAGAAGTCATACCTGTTTTTGTCTTTTTTTATGAAGAGCTCATCGGATTCCGTGAAATGCGTGATTGCCGCAGGGACGGGGCGCTCATCAAACGCCTCGTCAGGATAGGTGTCCATTGTCTGCCAGAGTGTTGTAAAGACCTGTGCAATTTCAACACCCTCTGTCTGAACAATGTAGGATGCTTTTTTGACAAAATCCAGGTTCTCCTTTGCAAGCCCTTCCTCGGCGGCCTTTTGCAGAGAGAGGCTTAGGACCGTGCCCCGAATGATCAGCTCTCTTTCTATGCTGTCCCTCTCAGCCGAGATAAAGAGATATGAACTTAACGCGCTGCCGATGATAATAAACAGTGCAATGAAGAATGATGCCCTGGTTTTCAGCGAGTGGGTCACCTCATGTCCCTAAGCGACACCATTCCGTAAGAACTGATCAGTTTTTGCCCCTTGTTGCTTAACACAAAGTCGATGAATCTTTTTACTTCTGGCCTTGGATTCTTGGAAATAACAAGATACAGCGGTCTCTTCAGAGGGTAACGATTCGATGCGATATTTTTTTTTGTAGGCATTACTCCGTTGAATTTAAGCATTTTAACATTGCGCTTCCTGGCGCTTGAGAAGCCGGTTACGCCAAAGCCCATGATATTGGTTTCAATGGCCTGCTCCACCAAACCCGCTGAAGTATAGGAAATGGCGTTCAGGGTTTTATCAGGCGCCTTGCCATCGAGAACGCTTTTTCGCAGTGTTGTGCCGACACCACTCAGACCTTTACCGGGGCTCGGGAGAATTTTTATAATCAATCCGTCGTTGCCTTTCAATTCTTTCCATTCGGTAATTTTACCGGCAAAGATGTTCCTGGCCTCGCCGAGCGTTATGGTATCAACCGGATTATTCTTGTGAACAATGAACACCAGCGCATCCCATGCAACCTGAATATAATCGATGCGTTCAGGGTCATCAGCCGTTCTCCCTCTACAGGAGGCCGCAATGTCAACCTTCCCGCCGAGAAGATCATGCAGGCCGACTACGCTTCCCCCGCCGAGAATAAGCATTTGTTCCCCGGTCTGGTTTTCGTACTCTTTTGCAATATCAGAAAGATACCCCTCTTTGCTTATGGAGCAACCGCTCGCGGTGAGATGCCCGCCAAATACACTGCGAACATCAATAAACAAACTCGTCAAGCTGATGACAAAAATAAACCCGAACATCACTGCTTTCTTTTTCATGGGTCTGCCCTCCTTGCATTCGTCTCGCAAATGAACCTCCCACAGCAGGCGTTGCGGACTTCTAAATATTACACGCAACAATCCTGCATGGGCCCGCGGGCTGGCGCCTCATCACCAGACAGGCGTCCGGTGTTTTTCGCGTCTCAATCACGGGGACTCAGCCTCGACCCTGTTTCTTCCGTTCTGCTTTGCCCGGTAAAGGGCCTCATCCGCCCTGCGCATTAAACTCACCTTATCATCTCTGGATGCCTGGTATGAAGCCACGCCAAGACTTATGGTGATACCCAGCTCCGCTTCGACGGTTTTTCTCAGCCGTTCGGCAACATCACACGCATTTGTCAACCCGGTCTCGGGAAGAATTGTCAGAAATTCCTCTCCTCCATACCTGAATACATGATCGGCGGTTCTCAACTCTTTCAACAAAATGCCCGCAATCTTTACCAGAAGTCTGTCGCCTTCAGCATGGCCGTGCGCGTCAGTGTACCTCTTGAAATGATCAATATCCAGCATAATGACCGAAACCTGGTTGCCGTATCTTTTGGCCAACTCAGTGAATTTCTCCAACTGAAGTTCCATGAAACGCCTGTTGGCGAGTCCCGTAAGAGGATCATGGAGAGAAGCTCTTTTTGCCTCTTCAAAGAGGCTGGTATTTTCAAAAACAGGACCTATCTGGTTCCCTATGGATAGAAGCAGGTTGCGTGTTTTTTCGTCTATTTCAACATCACGCTGTAAATAGAGATTCAGTACGCCGACGATTTTGCCCGCCGATTTCAGGGGAAGAATGATGTGTCCGTGGGGTTCTGCCGAGTGGCACAGGGAATGCCGTTCATCTTCATGGCTGCATGTCGAGATCACGATCTCACCGCTCTCCGCAGCCAGACCACAAAGACACTCTCCGATGCGAAGGTCCTTGCATGACTCCTGGACCGATTCCGAAAGATTGACAAAGGAAATAAGCCGGACTCTCGCACCTTCGACAACAAATATCGCGCCCTTGAATTCAAAAGGAAGAAACTTCATTTTCGCAAACGTGTTCAGCACCTCGGAGAGAAGCTTGTCCGGTTCCAGTGTACAGCTCAACGCTTTCGAGATATCGTACAGCGTCTGTAATTCGGCATTGATTTTCTGCAGGTCCATGCTGTGCCTGGTGATCGCCTTTTCATCCGCCTGTTTTGCTATGGCACGCTGGATGACAAGATGCAGTTGATCGATATCATATGGTTTGAGCAGATAGGAGAAGGCCCCCTGATTCGTTGCCGCAATGGCCGATCCAAGGGTGGCATTTCCGGTGAGGATGATGGTTTCCGTGGCTGGATGGTCGACTTTGACCCTGTTGAGCACATCGATTCCGGAGATATCCGGCAGGCCAAGATCGACCAGGACGATGTTGATTGTGTTCTCCGCCAGCAGAGCAAACCCTTCTGCTCCGTCCTTGGCCTCAATGGTTTCATACCCCTTGGCGCTGAGTATCTTGGAAAGGGTCTTCCTCAGGCCGGGGTCGTCATCTATGATGAGGATGCGGGGCTTATCCATCCCTAACCTCCTCTGTTTTCCGGGCTTGTAAACGGTTCGCCAAGGAGCGCCTGGAGTTTCTTTTTGCTTATCTCCTCGAGAATCCCGCTCAGCGCTTCGATCTCAAAGGGCTTGTAGAGGCAGGTGTAGGCCCCGATCTTCAGCCCCTTTTCTATGGCCCCTCCCATCTCCTCCCGGTAACCGGTAACGAGAACCACAGGCTGCGTAGGATATTTATCACGTATCGTTTTAAGAACAGTTACGCCATCCACGGAGCCTAGTTTGATGTCCAGAATTACTGCCAGCTTGTAGTCCCGCTCCATGTGTTCAAGCACCTGCTCCGCGTTGCTCTCCGCTTCCACCCGGTAGCCTCTCGCCCGTAGAACATCGGCAAGGGTCTTGCGGAAAAGAGGGTCGTCATCCACCACAAGGACGCTCTCCTCTTTTCTGAGGAGGGCAAGGAACGCAAGAATCGCCTGAAGGTCTATTGGTTTGGTCATAACCGAATACGCACCCAGCAGTCTGGCCTCATCCACCTGCTCCTCGGTGGCAAAGGCGCTCATCAACACTACGGGAAGGTTGGGAGCTATTTCCTTGATCATACGTAATGCCTCGACGCCGTCGATTCCCTCCATTTTGATATCCATGAGCACGCAACCCAGATCATTGATTTTCGCTATCTGCACGGCTTCTTCTCCGGTATAGGCGACCACCGCCTCATACCCTTTGACCGTCAGGATATCACAGGTCGTCTTGGTCATTCTCCGGTCGTCATCCACCACCAAGACCTTCATTTTTTCTCCCATTATCATTTCCTTTCAAATGGAAATATCATCGATATGGCCGTCCCTTGCGGGCCCCTCTATTCTCATCTATCATTCCGCCGTTTGCCTCTATAGCCTTCCGCTTTAGCTTTCCTTCTCTATCCTTGCCTCATTCAGAATAAACCATCTCAAAGAGACAGCACTTCAGATTGTAGTAACCTCGCTTTGAAGAAAAAGACTGGGGCCAAGAGCGGGGATCTTTTTGTTTTCGATTGACGAAGAGTATCCGCCACCCCTGGCTTGAAGTGGAGTTCATTGTCTCTTTTTATCATGGTGTGTGTCAAGGAGATTATCAGCTCGGAAGAGTTAGGCTGGAGAGGTGTTTGGACAAACAGCGCAAGAGCGGGAAGGTGGGGGGTCATGGATCCGTGCTTTTATGCATCGAGGGATACGCCGAGCATTTGCCGTTTCAACGGTGGCGCTGCCCGATATGTCGGCGGGTGTACACGATACGACCCTGTGGCTATTGGTCCCGGCATAGCCCGCCGGTGTGGACGATTGCCGAGGCGCCCCGTTATCGGTTGACACGCGAGTTCTGGAATAAGACCATGGAGTCTTCCCCACAGAGGCAGGTGCATTGGCTCCAGGCGCACGTGAAAAAGCTCCAGGCCCAGGTGCATTTCCTTTCGGAATATATCCGGTAGGGGATGCGGACGAACACGGAACATGGGCCAGGAGCAGATATGAGCGGTAAGGGAAAGCACTGTGTCTATTTACTCCGGCAGCTCCACCCATCACTGTTCCTTCTGCATCCTATTCACTGACTTCATCCAGTACGCTTCTCACCTTCCTTAAAAGCTCAAAGGGAGAGCTGGGCTTGTAAATCAGGTAGGCGCTGTTTTCGAGCAACGCTTTCCGCCGGACGATGTCCGGAGCATATCCACTGGCGAAGACGATCTTCATATCAGGCTGTATCTTCCGTATCTCGTCATAGGCCTCTTTGCCGTTCATCTTCGGCATGATGAGGTCGAACAGCAGGAGCTGGATCGCGTCCTTGTTCTCCTTGAATTTCCTCACTGCGTCCTCGCCGTCGACGGCCTCGATGACCGTGTAGCCGTATTCTGTCAGCACAGTCTTTGACAGATTCCTAACCGATTCGTCATCTTCCGCGAGAAGGACCGTTTCCACGCCCCGGGCGGGCGCTTCTTCCTGGTGCGCCCTGTCCTCTTCCCTTGCTTCCGCCTTGATAACGGGCAAGTATATCCTGAAGGTCGTACCCTTGCCGGGCTCGCTGTACACGTTGATGTAGCCCTCGTGCTGCTTGATGATGCCGTACACCATCGCAAGGCCAAGCCCCGTGCCTTTATCGACTTCTTTGGTCGTGAAGAAGGGCTCGAAGATCCTCTTCCGCGTCTCTTCGTCCATGCCCATGCCGGTGTCCGAAACGGTTATAAGTGCGTAAGGCCCGGGTTTGCCGTAGCCATGGGCCACGGTGAAGTCTTCGTTCAGATTGACCTGTTCCGTCAAAACGGTAAAGACGCCGCCCTCGGGCATGGCGTCACGCGCGTTGGTGGCGAAATTCATCAGCACCTGCTCAAGCTGGTGACTGTCGGCATGGATCGGTATCGGTCGATCTTGCAGCGCTGTTCTACACTCTACGTCCTCTCCAATCACCCTTATCAGGAACGTCTTGACCTTCCTGACGACTTCGTTCAATTCCACGGGCTTCCGCTCACTCACCTGTTTTCTGCTGATCAGGAGGAGGTCTTTCGTGAGACGGGCTGCCCGGTCCGCTCCTTCGAGCATCCGTTCGATGTTCAGCCGTTTCGGATCGTCCTCTGCCATTTTTATGAGGGCCAGACTGCCGTAGCCGATGATGGCGGTCAGAACGTTATTGAAGTCATGGGCCACACCGCCGGCAAGCGTACCGATGGATTCCATCTTCTGGGCCTGGAGATACTGCGCCTCGAGCTTCCGATGGTCGGTGATGTCCCTGCCGACCTCGATCACATTGACAACGCGGCCCGCTTCCAAGATCGGGACCGTCCTGAGTTCCCAGATTCGGCCGTCCGGCGTAGTGACGGTCTCGGCTGCGGGCTTGCCCGTGAGAACGGTCTTAAGCACAGGACAGGGATCGCAGGGCTCTGTCCTGTTGTACCTGATATCGAAGCAGTACCGGCCGACCGCTTCCTCCGGCCTCCCGTTCAACCCGGCGCCGACACCGTTGTTCACCCAGAGCACTTTGAGATTCGGCGACAGGAGCATCAGGCTGTCCGGTATCGCGTCCAACAAGGCGCGGAGCTGACCGGATAGTTGACGGAACTTTGCTTCGCTCGCAAGCAGATCCGCCTCCGCCTGTTCGCGCCTTTCATCCGCTGCGCGGATCGAACGAAAATATGCCCCGATGTAAAGAACGCCCGTCAGCATGAGACCGGAAATTATCAGGGCGATAAATTCAGGAAGTTCGAACGTTATCGTCTCGCCGGCGGCAAGCAATGAGGCGAAGGATACAATACGGCGCCATGCCATCAGTACCATTGCCACAGAGAGAAAAATCCATGCTAACCTTCGACCTGTTGTGCGAATCAGCAAAAGGGCAAACACAGCCGCTGCGAGTTGCAGTCCGATTGACAGAAAAAAAAGGGCAACTGCGATCAAAAGAACCTCCAAAAAAGTCCTGATTTGACTGCACTCTTGTCCAAAACAGGTTTAAAAAAATAACTCCGGTCCGGGTAATATGGTCGTTGCGAGCGACAATAAAACCCGGCCCGGAGGAAAGCTGTGACAAGATTACCAGTATCTTCGGCCAAATGCCATGTCTTTTTGCGCGCCTTGATGAGGTATGGTAAGGTGTGAGTTTATTCAACAGTCTGGTTGGCGTTCCCCCGGACCGGCTATTTCCCCGCTGCCGACTACCGCGTGACGATCGTCGCACATGGTGCCGCTTTCCTCGGCCAGGTTCTCATCGATGAACGATGATCTTGAAGCAGCGCTTGATCACGATCACAACGAAGATGGCGCCGGCCAGGATGTCATGGATACGGTAGAATAAGATCGCGTGACCAGTGATTGTCGTTAAAAAAGGCGGCGGGAAGCCGCCTCCGGTACAGGTTATCATGCCGTTCTTGATCTTACGCCTTGACGATCAAAACCGGGCAAGAGGAGAGACCGACCACCCTCTCTGAAACGCTGCCCATCAGAAGCTTTTCAATACCGGTTCTTCCATAGGTCCCCAAGATAATGATATCCGCATTCTTCTCCTTTGCCGTCTTTAAAACCATCTCGTAGCGTCTCCCTACCGCCACAAGCGGTTCAATCTCAACCCCGTGCTCTTTGGCCTTTTCCTTCACCCGTTCCACGTTTGCCTGTGCACGCGGCAGATCACTGTCGGCGGGGGCAACGGAAAGGGCAAAGGTTTTTTTAACCTTGGGATAGCATCTCTTGCTCATACTTATGGCCTCTCTCTCCGCCGCTTCGCAATTGCTTGAGCCGTCCGTGGCGACCATAATGGTGTCCACCTTTATTTCCGCATCCTTTGGCACCACGAGGACTTTGGCGGACGCGTACCCTATCACCTTTGCGGTCACACTTCCCATGAGGATCTTTTTGAGACCCGTTCTCCCGCGCCTGCCCATGACAATGACATCGGCAGTTCTCTTCCCCGCCTCTTCAATGATCGCTTTATACGGCTGGTCCGTCCTGCTTACGATGACCTCGCATTCTACATTGTCCTGAGCGGCCGTCTTCCTTATCCGGTCCAGATGCTCCCGCGCGGCAATTTCCATTTTCTCCACAATCTTTGGACCTTCTGTCTCAAGCTCGGCATTGACCTCCAATACATACATCACCGACAGCTTCGCAATGCATGATTTTGCCAGATATATTGCCTCTTGTATCGCGCCTTCGCTGTATTCCGACCCA
Organism: uncultured Nitrospiraceae bacterium; assembly: GCA_964412455.1. GTDB lineage: Bacteria > Nitrospirota > UBA9217 > UBA9217 > UBA9217 > JAAXXJ01. The sequence continues at coordinate 23,019 of CAYPOT010000012.1, forward strand.
TCGGTGGCAAGGAGGATGTTTTTCAGCGGCCCCATGTAATCCGTTCTGCTGCTCATCGTAATGACCTCCCGTTTTCAGTATTTCAGATGCTGCAAGCATGCCGCATACCGTATCTTTCACCTGAAAAGACCCGTAACAACTTGTATTGTTGAAGTTTGTAGGGCAAGGCTTCAGCCTTGCTAACCACCGAAATGCCGCAACCCTAAAGGGTTGCCTTACAAAAGAGCGGATTTTTTGTTCTCCGTTGTGAGCCGAAGGCTCCTAAGTGCTTCTTACCGATTGTCGACAATTAATGATACGCCGTGCCTGTTGTTGTTCTCTCCTCGTACTTCTTGCGTTCCTTCCCGTAGATCGCCTTGTTCCTGACGGCCGGGATCGAAAAATCGCCCTTTGCCCGCCACTTGTCCTTCAGGTAATACCACGGGGCGAAGTCTTCGATCTTCCAGCCTTCCTTGACCTTGATCTCCGTCGTTGCCTGCACGTCTTTTATGAACAGCCCCTTTTTATCAGCTATCACGGTATGTTTTCCCTCAAAGGGCTCGGCGCCTTGATCGTTATACTTCCACGAAACCTCCTGTCGCTGCTCCCCGTCCCTGGTGTGGCAGCTCTCGCAGCTCCTCGATTTCCCATACTTGTGGGACAGCTTGTCCAACTGGATCCATGCAAGGGCATTGTCATTCGCGGGCAGCCCGCTCAGGAGCCCCACAAAGGCGTATGCATCGTCCGTCCGGTCGAGGTCGGGGAGACTTGCCGGGAACCGCCAGCCAAGCCCCGGTTTCAGATCGCCCGCGGTCTTCTGATTCAGAACAGCCATGGCATAGGGTTTCACCGGGATCCATTTACCCTTCTGGTCCTTGATTAAAATCGGCTCCTTCATAACACCGTAATATTCCTTATATTTGAAGAATGGCGTTTTGGTTCCGGCCATCTTGCCCGGTCCCCAGAAGGTGCCGGCATACGCGCCGACATCCTGAATATGGCATGCCTCGCAGGTCACTTTTTTATGGACCGACGTTGAGATGGACTTCACCGCAGGGTCATGACATTTTGTACAGGCCGCCTGTCTTCTCACCTGTCCGTGGAGAAGCGTTTTGTCCTTTGCCGGGGTGTCGTGGCAATCAGTGCACGAAAGTCCCTTCGAAAAATGGATGTCCGGGACCGCGCCCTTCGGATTCGCATACTCGCCGCCGATGTAACCGCCGCCCCTCCTTCGGTCCTCGGGGCCTGCGTGGCAGAGAGAGCCCCTCCCGCCGCCGTAACAGGTCTGGGGCGATATATTTTTTGTAAATGTGTGAGAACCTCTGGAGGGATCGTTCGGATCTTTCTTCTTAGGACTGAAATGGCAGTCCAGGCATCCCGCATGGCAGGTATTGCATGCCTTCTGATTCATCAGCGCCATTTCCCTCGTGAACGGGACCATGGCGTCCTTTGCGATCTCTTCCTGCCCGTCAACAAACCAGGCACCGCAGTTATGGGGGCCCCTCGTCTTGTCGGTCCAGGTCTTGTACTGGCTTTGTTTTGCGTTGTGCCCCATTGCAGTCTTTTTGAATTCCTCGGCCTGTTTCGGGTGGCATGCTCCGCAGGTCTTATCCTGAACAGCATCGTTGAAGGAAAGGGTCTCGGGGTCCTTGTCGTGGTAGAGGATGGTGTTCACCTCCGGATCTTTGACGAGTTTCCCGTCCTTTTCGACCATGGGAAGAAGCTCGGCCATGGGGTTCTTTCCCCTCGGCTCCAGGGATTCCGGTTTGTAGTTTTCGAGTTTGTCCCTCGTTACCGCCTGAAAGCCCTTTGCCTTCACATAATAAAGCCTGAGCAATCCTTTATGCGCGCCTTCCTTTGTTGCGTCTGAAGAATTACCGAGATGACAGTCAGTGCACGAGGCGGGCATCTTTGTCTGTTTCTCCACTTCCTGCTGAGTTACGGAAAACTGTGGAAATCCCAGCTCCCTCATTTTTACCGCATCGCCGTGGCAGGAAAGACAGCTATTCACACTCGGAGGTTTCTGCTGAGCAATGGTTCTGTCGGCGGCGATGAGCAACGAGAGACTGCAGAATACAAGCGCGAGCATTCCTTTTTTCTTCATAATTTTGTTGCCCCCTTATCGGTTGATGAGAGCATCCGTGTCCAGCTCGTCTCTCTCTGCGCCCATCTCGGTCATCGGCGTCATGCTTCCCCCTGAGACAGACAGTTCCATTGAAGCAAATACGCGAGGCAGGAGCATTCGCCTATTCCAGAAGCTTCTTCATACTGACCCGCATTCTGTCCAGTGACTTGGCGAGGGTCTCCAGCTCATCGTTCGACTTGATCTCTATCTTGTCGGCAAGTTTGCCCATGGAGACAGCATCGGCCGCGTTCGTCAACGCGATCACAGGGTTGATGACGCTCTTCCTCAGGCTGAGGTTGATCACCACGGAGACCAGCAGCAGAATAGACGTATAGACCGCGATATTGATTATCAACGTTCTTCTGATCTTGGCCAGAACCGCCGTGCGGTCCATGAAAACACCTAGAAACCCGACGGCCTTGCCGGAGTAATCGGTGAGCGACGAGAGGGCGACATAATACGCCCTGCCACCGGCGGTCGCATGGTCGATATACGAGCGACGTCCAGCGACCTGCGCCGCGGTCAGCATGCTTGGCCGCAGGATTTCCTGTGTCAGGGCCGGGTTGGTGGAATAAAAGGGAGCGTAGTTTGCGATTATCTTCACGTTTTTCTGCCACTCCTGCCAGACCTGCGTGGCCGCATCCTGAGAGATCAACACGGTAACGTCCGTGTTGAACACTTTCTTCGCGTCCTCAAGCGCCGGCGCCAGTTCGCCTCCGAACTCCACCGACCCAACATGGTTACCCTTGGAAAAGACCGGTTCCACCCCCCGGAGCCCGATACCGGCGCGTCCGATCTCGATCCCCCGCACTCCCGTCTTTTTATCGTTCACCGCGAGGACCGTGAACCTGAACGACGACAGGTCGTCCCCATACTTTTCCGGCTGGTGCACCCGTAAAAACGACATGGCGGGCGGCTTATGGAACTGGAACTGGGCAAGCCCGAATTTTTTCTTCAGAATATCGAACCCCGGTAAAAACTCGAAAATCAGCTTTTGCCGGTCGCCTCTGCCGAAGGCGTCGGCCGCGGTGGGCATCCCGGCGACGAGGGTCGCCATCTGCTGATAGAGGTCCATGCGGGCGTTCAGGATGCCCTGAGCGGTGCTGAGGACGCCTTTGAGTGTTTCCTCCGCTTCATCTTTAACGAGCGAGACCTGTGAGTAGTAATTGAACACCGCCAAGCCGCTCATGACAACCACCAGAATGACTATCACCGGAAGAATCGTTTTGGATTTCAGGCCTCGCTTCATATTGCCCTCCTTATGTTAGATCGTTCTATCGTGTGATCGTGCTGACGTCCTCAGGCTGTGTGTCCATGGCCCATTAATCCAAGCTCATTCAATGCTTCCGAAAGCGTCCTGAACGAGACCGGCTTCTCAAAATAGTAGTCGGCGCGGAGATGATAGGCGTCCTTCATCACATCGGACCCGCCATAGCCTGTCATGATGATGACCTTGGTATCATTGTCGCGGGCCTTGATAAAGTCGAGGATCGCCAGCCCATCCCGGGACAGCGCCCCCCCCAGACGGACATCGGCGATCACCGCGTCATAGCGCACGGTCCTCACCAGCAGCATCGCCTGCTCGTAGGTGTCGGCGGTGTCCACATGGAGCCTCGGTCCATTCAGCATCTTTCTCATGGGATGTAAAAAAGCGACCTCATCGTCGACGATCAGGATGTTCCGGTGCATGGAGGCTCCTCTCCTAAGCTATGAAATGATCTTGGCTGCCTCTTTGAGGAACTCGTTACGATCGTCGGGGTTCTCTATTTCGTCTTTCAGGAGGTCGGCGAGACGGAGGAAATCTTCCCGTGAAGGCGGTGACGAAGCACGCCACTTCTGTTCGATGGTTCGCGAGAACACCTTGGCGCCTGCGGGGCCGATCTGCCTGACCAGCGCCAGTTTGATGTTTTCCTGCGCCGCTGCGGAAACGCCGGCGGTCTGCGCGCCGGAAGGCCGGCTGCCGCCTGTTTCCGGAAAGGAGGACGCCTCCACGGCCTTGTCGGACGCCCGGAAGAACTGGATGATGTCAGCCAGCGGGGGCAGGTTCCCGTCCTGGACGTTCAGCGACACCTCGGGCATGAAAAAGTACTGCGAAAATTCCTGTCCAACCGCCTGGGCCAGGCACTCCTTTCCTTTCACGCTGCCGCAGGTGACGTGATAGAGCTGTCCCTCCCGGAAGAACAGTTTTAGCTGAGTATTGGCGTCTTTTACGGCAATGGAGAGAAGTCCGCTTTTTCCGCTCCGATTGATCTCCGCTATGAATTCAGACAGTCCGGTTTTCATGGTTTTTTATTCTCCCTGCGGACCGGTGTTCGAAAGCACGAGGCAGGTTCTATCTCCTGCGGCGTTACTTCGCGTTACTTTTGTTTCAGGTGCTTTTTGACGGCGACCAGCAGATCAAGGGGCGTGAAGGGTTTCGTGAGGTATTCGGTGGCGCCCTGTTTGAGCCCCCAGGCCTTATCGCTTTCCTGATTTTTTGAGCTTATCATGATGATGGGGAGGCCCTTGAGCTTTTCATCCGCTCTCAGATTTCGGCATACCTGAAACCCATTTTTTTTCGGCATGATGACATCCAGAATCACCAGGTCCACCGACTCTGTCCTCGCCTTCCGCTCGGCTTCTTCGCCATCCACGGCCATAATGACCTCATGACTGGTCTCTTTCAGGATGTCTTTTATCATGTGAAGTTCGGTAGCGCTGTCTTCTGCCACGAGTATTCTTGCCATTACACTCTCCTCGAAGAATAGTTTATTGTCCCGGGAGAAATTTACATCAGGGGTTTCTTAAAGGATCATCTTCTCCGGCCCTGGTCCAGGTCCCCTTGTGTCCGGCATTTCGGCGGAACAGATCACTCTTTATCCATACCCGGAAGAGACTACGGATCCCATTAAGAGCGGACTTGATGTCATGGGCGGTTCTCTTCAGTTTAAACAAATGCAAGGACGTTGCCACGAGGAATTGGTTGATAAATCAATGAGGGTATGGAAGAGGTAAAGCACCGTTGTCCCGAACCGGCCAGAAAAGAAAGGCTACTGTGCTGTTCCGGCCAGCGTGTCCCGGCCGAAGACCGCCAGAAAGGTCTTGTAACGGAATATCCCGGTGTCCGTGGTGAACGCTGCCAGTAAACGAGGGCCGCCCTGCCGGACAGACCCTGTGCCCGGGAACGGCTCGCTCGATATGACAACAACAGGCATTGCGTCATGTTCCGCGGCTTCCCCATAAAACGGCGGCAGCGGGAAGTCCCAGGAAAATCGCAGCGGCGATCGTTCTATATGCTCCGGCTGCGGGCGCACCAGATGATCCCGGTGGTAGATGATACGTTTCCGTGTGTAGAGGTCCAGGAGCGGAATGGCCATCTCGGTATTCCCGGTGGAGGTTCTTTGCGGACGGACATGGACGACCACGGTATCCCCGGGCAGGGTATCGAGATACTGTCCCGCTTCACGAAGGTTTGCCATGCTCGTCCCGTTGAGAAAGGGAAGATAGGCGCCCCATGCGATCGCAAGGGACGCGGCAAGGACGCAGAATACGATGAATCGTTTGACCTCGCGGTCGTTCACGACTGTGAGCCCGTAAGCGGCCATGAGCGAGAACAGCGGAAAGAGCGGCAGCATGTACCGTATCCTGCCGGCGGGGAGCGCCAGCATCAGCACGGCGAACCAGGCCGGGATGAGCAAGCGGATGTCCCTGCGCTGTATCGCGACCGGCACGGCGACCAGCGCCGAAAGGGTTGCCAGGGGATGGATCTGAAAGAAGAACGTGGAGACAATGCTTTCCTGCCACCTGCCGAACGCCGGCAGCTGATACTCGCGGAGCAGGCGCACCTGGTCCATGAACACATCGTATTTCGCGAAGAACAGGAGACCCGACAGCACGGCGGCCGCGGCGAAAACCGCGGCCGAACGACGAACGGCCGACCGCTCTCCCTGTTTTGCCAGCACGAGCGTGACGACCGGCAACACGAACAGCATGGGCCCTGCCGAGTATTTTGCAAAGATGGCGAGAGTGACGACCCCTGCTGACGCGGCTATCCGCAGAGGACCGCCCTTTTTCAGGGCGCTCAGGAACGTATAAAGCGAGAGCGTCAGGAGGAACATGAACGGAACATCAACGAGCACCAGCGGAGCCTGGACCAGAAGATACGGGATGCCGGGAAGGAACAATGCGGCAAGAAGGCCGGTCTCGCGGTCCCACAGGGACTTGCCGATAAGATAGGAAAAGACGACGGTGAGGGAGAAGAGTGTCGTCGTAAATATCTGGAGGTAGATCCTTGTCTCTCCCAGATATCTGAATATCAGGCCGTGGAAGAACGGCACGACCGGAAGATCGGTCCAGGCCCCTGTTTCCGCTCCCCATGATGTGAAGAAGGAAACAATCCCATACTGTTCGAGCTGCTTCGCCTGAAGGACATACCGCGCCGAATCGAGGATGGACTCCGGCGCTCCCCAGAGAGGCACGACGGCAAGAAAAGAGAGGCCGAACAGGAACGGGAGCGGATGCCGGTCGGGAAGCGTCATCCTCGACAGGAAGAACGCCGCGATGACGCCGAGCGCAATGAGGCCGAAGACCCGTACCATCCCGGTGCCCGCAAATACCCATCGCCAGCTTGTGAGCGTGTTGTCGTCGAAATGACGGAAAGCGTACAGGAGGGGGAACGCGAGCACCGTCAGGAAGACAATGAGAAGAAGCTGGTCTGTCCGTTCAAGTCTGTTCACTGGCCAGCCATCCTTCTGATCCGGAAAAAATGTCCGGCGCCGGGGAAGGCGCCGGACCAAGGAAAGGGGGAAACTGCTCCGAAGGAGGGAGCGCTTGCTACCGCTGGATCAGGAACGAATGCAGGGAACCGTCCAGGACCTCATCCAGGAGGAGAAACCCTTCTTCGCGGCAGAGCGAGGAGAGCCCATTCCCGGCGTCCTTTTCGGTCGTGATCAGTTTCAGCACCTGGCCGCGCTCCATCAATCCAAGCGTTTCGAGCGCGAGGATCCTGACCCGAAGGCCGGTGATCCCCTGTACATCCAATGTCTTGTCCGGTACTCTCATGGGTCTCCTGGCCGCTCTTTCCTGGAACACCGGTATGCAAGCGGCCCACTGCCCTTGTGTTCATTAAAGCAAAAGCGGTGCCAGAACCTAAGTAGCGGATTATCCTGACAATCGCCATTTCTGAGCACCATGCCTTGTCCCATCGAGGACAGGGACCGCGTCCTTCTCCGCAGCGGCCAGCGCGGCTCTTGCATATTTCCGGTGATCCCGCTTATAATGATCCATGAAGCGCACACCCTGGACTGTCCTCTTCGGCGTCCTGCTCCTTGCCGCAACGGCGGGAGCGGAACGCGCCGCCCGCACAGGAGGTCCGCCCGTGCGTCCTGCCGACGATCCCGCCACCCTGGTCTTCATCATCCCGCCGGTGGAAAACATCAGCTTCATGTATGAAAAGTTCCTGCCCCTCAAGGACCACCTCGAAAAGGCGCTCTCGCGGAAGATCGTTCTGAAGGTCGCCCAGAACCACCAGGAGGCCGTGGAAAGCATCGGCACGGGCCGCGCGCATCTCGCTTATCTGGACCCGTCCGCCTATTGCGAGGCGAAAAGCAGGTTCGGGGTGGTCCCCCTGGCAAAACCGGTCATGGGCGGCTCATCGACCTACCGGAGCGTTATCGTCGCGCGAAGGGACTCCCCGATCAACAAGATCGTCGAAGCAAAGGGGCGGAGGCTCGCTCTCGGCAACAGCCGGTCCTCCTCTTCTTCGCTCATCCCCGCGGTCCTGTTCAAGGAGGTGGGGATCGCGCTAAAGGACTTTTCGGCCGTCGATTATCTCGAACAGGAGGACCGGATCGCGCTCTCGATCCTGGCGAAGCGGCATGATCTCGGCGGCATGAGCGAACGGGTAGCGCGAAAATATCTCGATGCCGGCCTCAAGATCATCAAAGAGTCCGAGCCCATCCCCCAGTACACCCTCTGCGCCTGTGCGTGCCTGCCCGAAGGGACGCGCGGCGCGATACGGAGGGCGCTTCTTTCCATTGGAACGACCGCGAACGCCGGGCTCGTGGCGGCCATGAAGGACATCGACGGTTTCACACCCGCAGAGGACCGTGATTTCGACGTTGTGCGGGTGATGATCAGGAACCTCACGGGCAAGAATTACCTTCACTACGGCCCGAACGTCGTCAAGGTCGCCATCCTGCCCCTGTATTCCGCCATTACGCTCTTTGACCGATTCGATCCGCTCATGCGGTATCTTACGAAACGAACAGGGCGCGAGTTCAAGCTGGTGATCCCCCGGGACTTTGAGGATTTCTTTGACATTATCAAACACGGCCAGGCGGAGTTCTCCTATTCGAACCCGTACATCTATATTCAGCTCGCCGAAGGCGGGCACCTGTCCGCCTTCGCCACGACCGTCATGCAGTCCTCGGGAGATATTTTCCGGGGCATCATCATCACCCATCGGGACAGCGCCATCAAGACCGTCGATGACCTGAAGGGCAGGAACGTCATGGTCGTCTCGTATAAATCCGCGGGCGGGTTCCTGGCGCAGAAGCTCTTTCTTCAGGGACACGGCATAGATGTGTTCAGGGACCTGAAGCTCCGCGAGGGGAAGCGCCAGGAGGAGGTCATCCTGAACGTCTATCGGAAGGCCGTGGACGCCGGCTTCGTCCGGGAGTCGGCGCTCGACGTTCTGGAGGAAGAGATCGACCTCCGGAAGATCCGCATTGTGGCGACGACCGAGTACATCGCCAACTGGCCTTTTGCCGCCACGAAAAGCGCGGGGAGCGCCATGACCGGCCTGGTGCGGAAGAAGCTGCTGGAACTGGATGACCGGAACATCCTGTCCGCGGCGAAGGTTGAGCGGTTCAAGGCGGCCGATGACCGGGATTTCGACAGTCTGAGGGAGCGGATCAAGCGATATGAGGGCCACTAGACTGAGCCTCGGGTTGAAATTCTCCCTTGCGGTGACCATCCTCATCGTGCTGACCATGCTCGCCGTGACGACCCAGATCATCAGCTATCAGAAGGAATCGCTCGGGCAGGCCTCCTTCGAGAGCAACCTCGCGATGACGAGGAACCTGGCGCATGACGCGAAAGGACAGCTGTTGATGTTCGATCCGCTGCGGCTCAACGAACTTGTTTCAACGGTCCTGGAGGCGACTTCCTGCGCCTATGCGATGATCGTCGATCACGACGGGATCATTGTTGCCCATACCCGGAAGGCGCTTATCGGCGCCCTCCTGTCGGATCTGGACCATCAGGAGACCGGCGAAACCCGTGCCGGCGTGGAGGGGTCCGTCAGGGAGTATCTCCTGGGGGGCGACAAGATAAAAGAGTTCACCGTTCCCATCAAGATCGGCAGCGAGCTCATCGGCGAGGCCGCCGTGGGGTACTCGGTCCGGGCCATGGACGCAGCGATCGAGGCCCGGCTGAAAAAGCTCACCCGGTACATCTACCTGATCACGGGCATCGTTCTCCTGCTGGGGATCGCAGGCGCCTTCGGCGTCTCCACGCTCCTGACCAGGCCCCTCACGCGACTGAAGCAGAAGATGCAGGATGTGCAGGCCGGCAACCTCCATGCGGAGGTGGAGAACCCCCGTCTCGTCCAATGCCGGGAGCGCCTCGGCTGCGACCGGAAGGACTGCCCCGCCTACGGCGGAACACGGTGCTGGGCGGTGGCCGGCACGTTCTGCCACGGCGCCGTGCAGGGACAGTTCGCCCAGAAGATCGGCGATTGCCGGAAATGCGTGGTCTACCAGGAATCGAGAGGCGACGAGATCGGCGAACTGGTGGAGGTCTTCAACCAGATGGTGAAGGACCTCAGGCATAACCTGGCGGAGCTGGAGAAGGTGAACACCGAGAAGGCCCGGATGGAACGGCTCTCCGCCCTCGGTGAGATGGCGACGACGGTCGCCCACGAGACAAAGAACCCGCTCAACTCCATCCGCCTGGCGGCGTCCTACCTGAAAAAGAACTTCCAGGGCGAGATCCTGAGCGAGTTCCTCTCGATCATTGAAGAAGAGGTCATGCGGCTGAACGAGATCACCTCCGACTTCCTCGGGTTCTCGAAGCCCGCTCCGCTCAGGATGAAAACGACCGACATCAACGTGATCGTGAAATCCACGGTGGAGCTTGTCCGGCAGGAAGCGACGGACAGGAACATCGAGGTCATCATCCTGACGGACGAACACGTGCCTCCCATCCTGTGCGACTTTTCGCGGATGAAACAGGCGGTGCTGAACCTCCTGCTGAACGCCATCGATGCGTCGACCGAGGGCGATTCCATTGTCATCACCACCGAGGCCGCGGGGGCCCGGATGAGCCTGTCCGTCCAGGATTCGGGGCGGGGGATCCCGCCGGAAGAGATTGAAAATATCTTCAAACCCTTCTATACTACCAAAACGCGCGGATCGGGCCTCGGCCTCGCCATCGTCGACCGCATCGTGAAGGAACACAAAGGAGAGATCGCCGTGGAGAGTGCTGTCAATAAGGGGACCAGGTTTACCCTGACGCTTCCGGTATACGAACATGCAGGATTATAATATTCTCGTCGTGGACGACGAAAAGAACATCCGGAAGATCGTTTCCGCCACCTTGAAGAAGGAGGGCTACGGCGTCGAGACCGCCCAGTCCTCGGAAGAAGCGATCGAAAAGTTCGGACAAGGCGTCTACCATCTCGTCATCACTGATCTGAAATTACCGGGGAAGTCGGGGATCGAGCTGCTGGGATATATCAAGTCCCGGGATGCCGACGTCCCGGTCGTCGTCGTCACGGCGTTCGGCTCCATTGAAAATGCCGTCGACGCGATGAAAAAGGGCGCGTTCAACTATCTCACGAAACCCATCAACTCCGACGAACTGCTCTCGGTTGCCAAGGAAGCGCTGGAAAAATACGGGCTGAAGCGGGAGAATATCGCGCTCAAGTCTGAACTGAAGGGAAAGTACACCTTCAGCTCGATCATCGGGAAGAGCGCGCCCATGGAAGAGGTCTTTGCCACCATCAACATGGTCGCAAAGACCCAGTCGAACATCCTTATCGTCGGTGAGAGCGGGACCGGCAAGGAGCTTGTCGCCCGCGCCGTTCACTATGGCTCCGAGCGGGCCGGAGGGCCGTTCGTCACCATTGACTGTGCTGCGATCCCTTCGGAGATCATGGAGAGCGAGCTTTTCGGCCACGAGAAGGGCTCGTTCACCGGGGCCCATGAAAAGAAGCTGGGGCTCCTGGAGCGCGCGAACGGCGGCACGGTCTTTCTCGACGAGATCGGCGAGCTCGACCTCAATCTCCAAAAGAAATTGCTCCGCTTTCTCCAGGAGCGGGAGATCCTCAGGGTCGGGGGTTCGAGCAGGATCAAGCTCAATGTGCGGATCGTGGCCGCGACGAACAAGGACCTCGACCAGGAAGTGCAGGAAAAGCGTTTCCGTGAAGACCTCTTCTACCGGTTGAACGTGGTGAAGATCAGGATCCCTCCTTTGCGGGAGAGGAAGGACGACATCCCCCTGCTGGCGCAGCACTTCCTGGAAAAAATGAACGGGATCGAAGGAAAACACATCCAGGGGATCGATGATGCCGTGGTGAAGGCGTTCCTCCGCTATGAATGGCCGGGAAATGTGCGGGAACTGGAGAACACCATCGAGCGCGCTTACATTCTCTGCCCCACGGTCACGATCGGCCAGAAATACCTGCCGGCGAAGCTCGCGCTCCCGGCGCAGGACGAGCGGGGAGTGTTCGACCAGATGAACCTCATTGAGACGGAAAAACGGCTTATCGTCAAGGCGCTGAACCAGACCTCCTGGAACCAGAGCAAGGCCGCCGAGGTCCTGGGGATAACCCGGAAGCAGCTCAGGACAAAGATGAAGAACCTGGAACTGCTGCCGGAGTGAAACCCCGTTAGAGAACACTGTTCTCTGACGATATACGATCTTGGCTTTAAACCATAAGTCTGAGGAATGACCTGTACCGCCGACGGGAGCCGGCGGGCAGCGGGTCATTCAACGTCTGCCGCTTCATCGGCGTCTTCATCATCAACTGACGCACCAACCGGGCAGAGAAAACCCCCGGCCCCCCGCCCGATCCGCCCTTCCCTCTCATCTCTTCTGTCCACGCTCTGCTCTAAAAAGTGGTAAAATGAATGTAGATCCTGCTTTTCTCATCTGCTTCACCGGTAAGGGGTGAGGGATGCAGAGAAGACGTTAACGAGTTATTTTAAAGGTTTTCTCTGCGTCCTCTGCGGTAGAAGATTTTGACATTACGGATTTCCACGAAACACGAAAGGAGGATGGCATGTTATGAAACGACCGATCATTCTTCAGGCGGCCGTGCTTTGTCTGGCCTTCGCGGCAGTCACGGCGCTGTTTACTGCCCGGATATCCAGCGCGGATCAAGGCGGCGCTTTCAATGATTCCCTGGTGTCACCCGTCCGGATCGCTGCCATGGCGAACGGCCCTCTGCTCGTGACCGATTACGGAACCGGTTCGGTCTGCATGGTGAACCGGAACACGCTCCGGGTACTGCGTTGCTTCTCCGTGGAGGGGCGGCCCCTGGGAGTGGCCTGGTCGCCGGGTCGCGTGTTTGTGGGAGACGAAACCACCGGTAACGTGGCGGTGTATAACCCCGGGGGCAAGCGGCTGTTCTCGTTTGGCGGCAACGGTTCGGTCAACGTGCCGGGCGATATGGCCGTTGACATGCAAAGCGGCAAGCTTTTCGTGGTAGACACCGCTGACGGGAATATCAAGATCTTCGATCTGGAGGGCCGCTGGCTTTCCACCATCACCGGAGACGCCGCGGGTAGCGGCAAGCTCGTGAACCCGGTAGCCATCGCCGTGGATCCCGTACGCGGTGAAGTCCTCGTGAGCGACTACGGCGACCCTGCCGCGAGTTACCCGGCGCGCATCCGCATCTATGACTATGCCGGCAACTTCGTCCTCGCCCTCTCGGGCAAGACCGGCGGTTTCTCCCGGCCCCAGGGGCTGAACGTAGCCTTCGACCGGATCTTTGTTGCCGATGCGATGCTCGGCCAGGTCCTGGTCTTTGACCGCTCGACCCTGGCAAAGGTGCGAACGCTCGGTACCTTCGGCACGGGACCCGGAAAGCTCATGCTGCCTCTCGACGTGGCAGTGGATGGAGGCACCGGTGACGTCTACGTCACGAACAACCGGGCCGGCCGGGTCGAACGCTTCGAGAAAGGAGGTCTCACGCCATGAAACGGTTTGCCGCACTGATAATCATCATTCTGGTCGTCGCGATCAGCACCGTTCCGTTCCTGTGGCCTTCGGGCGCGCAAGCGCTCCTGGCAAGCCACCAGTGCAACTACTGTCACAATCTGCATGGGGCCCCCGGATTCACCCTGCTCAACAACTCCCAGGTGGAGGCCCTGTGCCTCACATGCCACGGGCCCGGCGGCATCTCGACGCTCAAGGCAGAGGTGCACCAGAACGAGGTCCGCAGTTCCTATCCCGCATTCCGCATAACGTGCAGAGAGTGCCATGATCCCCATGACAATCAGGGGAACTGGCGCGGGGGTGTCAACATCAAGCTCGTGGGCTCCCGGCAGGATGCCACGGGTTTCGCGAAGATCGTTACCGTCAACAGCGGTACCCGGCACGTCGTATTTGAAAGCCGCGGCACCGACGCGGGCCAGCCGTCGCTCCACTCCTTCGCCGACGCGGACGAGGACGGCAACGGATACTACGACGGCGTGTGCGAGACCTGCCACACCCTTACCAGGCTCCACCGGAACGATGCCTCCGGAGGTCATTCGCACAACACCGGCAAGACCTGCACCGCCAGCTGTCATCCTCATACGAACTTTTTCCTGAAATAGTAATCGGGCATGTGAGCAGCAATGACCCCGGCGCCTGATGGCGCCGGTTTTTTACCTGCCGCCTTATCTGATCCGCCCCCTTCGGGCAACCAGGGCATCCTTGATACGACGGGGCCTTTTAATCGCCGATCTTTCCGGCGATCGATGCAGATATTGCCTTTCGATTTCCTCCTTGAGTTACCAAGACTTCTGTTATACAATGAACCCCGCAAGCCCGATGACCACTCCCCGCGCGCGCGGGGTCAATCAATAATTTTTTTCAGCGAGGTACTACCATGGCATCAGAGATCATCGTGAATGCGGGCAGGGAGGAGACGAGGGTCGCCCTGCTGGAGAACGGTCTCGTGACGGAGATCTACATCGACCGGCGCAAGGACAGAGGCGTCGCGGGAAACATCTACAAAGGCCGCGTTATGAAGGTGCTGCCCGGCATGCAGGCCGCGTTCGTGGACATCGGCCTGGAGAAGTCGGCCTTCCTTTACGTGGGGGACGTGTTCGACAGCGCCTCGGAGTACGCGCCCATGATGGAAGACGAGGGGATCGAACTTGAGGTGGAGTCCAAACGGAAGCGCTCCCATGCCACGCAGATCGAGGACCTCCTGCAGGAAGGCCAGGACATCGTGGTCCAGGTCTCCAAGGAGCCTATCAGCACCAAAGGGGCCCGCTGCACAACCTATATCAGCATTCCGGGCCGGTACCTTGTCGTCATGCCCGGCGTGAATCACATCGGCGTCTCCCGCCGCATCGAGCTCGGCGAGGAGCGGAAGCGGCTGCGCGAGATCGTTCAGTCCCAGCGGAAGCCGAACATGGGCTATATCATCCGGACCGCGAGCGAGAAGCGGAGTGAAGAAGAGCTCCGGTCGGACATCGAGTTCCTGGGCAAACTATGGGAAAACATCCAGCGGAAGCGCGAGAAGGTCTCATCTCCGGCCCTGCTGCACAACGAACTGGATCTGGTGTTTCGCGTCTTCCGCGACGCGTTCACGTCGGATGTGGACCGCATGGTGATCGATTCCGCGGACGAATACCAGCGCACCCGGGAATACGTTGAGTCCTACACGGCGTCCCTTGCCCGGCGCGTAAAACAGTACGAAGGCGACGACCCCATCTTCGAGCATTACGGCGTCGAGATCGAGATCTCCCGCGCGCTCGGCCGAAAGGTATGGCTCAAATCGGGCGGGTATATCATCATCGACCAGACCGAGGCCCTCACCACCATTGACGTGAACACCGGCCGGTACGTGGGCAAGCGCTCCCTCGAGGACACCATCCTCAAGACGAACCTTGAGGCCGTCCGCGAGATCGGCTACCAGCTCCGGCTCCGGAACATCGGCGGCATCGTCATCCTGGACTTCATCGACATGGAGCGGGAGGACAACCGCCGGAAGGTCTACAACGCCCTGCAGGAGGCGCTGTCCCACGACCGGGCAAAGACCACCCTTTCCCATATCTCGCCCCTGGGCCTCATCGAGATGACGCGGAAGCGCATCCGCGAGAGCCTGGGCCGCACACTGTGCGACACCTGTCCCTACTGTGACGGCCGCGGCTATATCAAGTCATGCCGTACGGTATGCTACGAGGTGTTCCGGGAGCTGCAGAAATCGTTCGCCGGATCCGAGGAGAAAAAAGCCCTGGTCAGCGTGCACCCGGCGGTGGCGGACATGCTCTATGATGAGGAACGGTTGGGCGTGGAAGAGATCGAAAAGGAATTCGGAAAAAAGATCGTGATCAAAGCGGACCCGAACATGCATCAGGAGCAGTTCGAAGTAGTTATGGTGTAGCCATGGCCTGCAGGGAACGCAGGGGACGTGAGCAGCCGATCATGTGGATATGTTTGTATTTTTTGGCGTCCAGGAGCGCCCGGTCAGCGGCAAGGACCAGGTCGTGGGCGCCCGTGCCGTCCTGGGGATAGGACGCGATCCCGATGGTGACCGTGAGGCTGAACCGGTCCCCGGACAACTGCTTGAACCTCGCTTCTATTTCCCGTTTGATCCTGGTGACAAAAAGATCGTAGGCCTTTTCCAGCCTCGTTTCCGGCAGGATGATGACGATCTCGTCGCCGCCATACCGGGAGGCAATGTCCGTGGCCCGGACGGCCTTCCGGATCGCCTCCCCGAGCAACGCCAGCGCTTCATCCCCCGCCTGATGACCGTACCGGTCGTTGAACTTCTTGAAATCATCGACATCAATGAGCGCCAGCGAGAACTCCCGGTCGTGACGTTCGGCGCGCTGGAACTCCCTGTTCAACAGGTCCTCGAAGCACCGTCGGTTGAACAATCCGGTGAGGCTGTCGGTGATCGCCTGCTGCTTGACGACGGTGTGGGTCCGCGCGTGCTGGATGGCGATCGAGGCAAAGGAGGCGAGGATCTCGAGCTCCTGGAGATCCGCTTTGGAGAACTTGCGGGGAATGAAATCGTCCACGTAGAGGATCCCGACGGTCGCCCGCTGGTGAATGAGCGGGACGCAGACGAGCGACTTGATCCCTTCGTCCCGGGCAATGGGATTAGAGAAGAATGATTTGTTCGTTGTATTGGAAATGACCGTGATGCCTTTATGTCTGATGACCCGGTCGGTCAACCCCCCGCGCCGCAACGGCCATTCACGGTTGGCGATGAAACTCCTGGAGAACCCCCGGTGGGCGTGGATCCGGAACGTGTTGGTTTCCGGCTCATAGAGGGCGATGCTGCCGGCCTTGGTCCTCGTGACCTCCATGGACTTCTTCAGGACCATTGCAAGGGCCTTATCGAGATCAAGCTGGGACACGACGGTCCTCGCAGTGCCGAGGATGTCGCTCAGACGGGTGTTCATTTTCAAGATCCCCATGAATGCTCCCTCCTGCCCCCCTGGAAAATCGATGAGGACAGAACACAATCAAGTAAGCGTATCACAGGATCAGCAGGTTGTCAATTAGCCGGGTGCTCCCGAGACGCGCTGCAACAAGCAGCACCATTCTGTTGGCGATAGCTCCCAGCGGGGAGAGGCTGTCCGGATCTGCAACTTCAATATAATCGACCTCAATACCCTTCTCCTGGATCAGGATCGCGCGCATTTTCTGCTTTATCTTATCCGGCTCCCTGACCCCGTTCGTTATGAGCTCCTCGCCTGCCGTGAGCGCCCGAAAGAGACAGGCGGCCTTTTTCCGCTGTTCCGGGTCGAGATAGGAGTTCCGTGAGCTCATGGCAAGACCGTCGGCCTCCCGCACCGTGGGCAGGACGATGACCTCGACGTCGAGGTTCAATCCGATGACCATCCGCTTGATGACTGCGCACTGCTGATAGTCCTTCTGGCCAAAGTACGCCTTGTGGGGTTTGACGATGTTGAAGAGCTTGGCCACCACCGTGGCAACGCCGCGGAAATGGCCGGGCCGGATGGCGCCCTCGAGGATGTCCGATATCCCCTCGACATTGACGTACACCGATGGCTTTTCTTGATACATCTCCGCGGCAGCAGGCATGAAGAGGATGTCCACGCCCGCGGACCCGCACTTTGCCCGGTCCCCTTCGGCATCGCGGGGATAGCGGTCCAGGTCCTCTTTCGGCCCGAACTGCGTGGGATTCACGAAGATGCTCGCCACGACAATGTCGCTCTCCTGCCGCGCTCTGCCCATGAGCGACAGGTGCCCCTCGTGCAGGAAACCCATGGTCGGCACGAAACCGATGCGTTTGCCCTCACGGCGGAGGGATTCGGTGAGGGACCGCATTTCCAATATGGTTGTAATGGTCTTCATGGCGCGCACTGATTGCTCTGATTACGATTTTCGCTCATAAGCCCCGCACTCAAAATCCTTCTCGCCCTTTTGATCGTTCCGGGTCAACGTGCAGAGAATCTCCGCTTTGCCGCCTGCGTCATCTTTCTTGCAGCTGAGGCACAGCCCCGGCTTTGGGACCAGGTCGGCGTTGATCTCCGTCCCGTCGTCGTTGAAATAGCCGGAGATCACCTGCACCGGCTCAATGCCGTTTTCCAGTAACCACTGAATCGCTTCGTCCCGCATCCAGTCATCTTTGAACTTGTACCAACGTTCAAGCTCGTCGGGGTGCTGGTCCAGAACATTTCTGAACCTGCGAAACGCGCCTCTGCCGTCAAGAGCGACTGTCAATTTTTCCTTGAGTCCCTTGCCGGCCACTGTCCCCGTGAAGGAAACCATAATCTCATATCCTTCGCTCGGCTCGCGCCTCGGAATCAGCAGAAACCGGTTTTTTTCATCGCTCAGTATCTTATCGGCTGTCTCCGCGAGTTCCTCGTCCCAGTCAACCAGCACCGAACCGGTTTCTCCGTCCTCAACAGCGCGCATGATGTCGTCGGGCATGTCGATGATCTCGCCGGTATCGGCGTCGAGATAGCCGCTCCGCTCCATATTGTCGCCCATCTCCATTGCAAAAATGAGTTCGGAAAGATCGACTTTGAGTTTTTTCCTGTTGCCTTCGCTCTTGTTCACAATGTCCCTCACTGCCAATTGACGATCCAGGTGGCGAAATCATCAAGTATCTGATAGGCTTCCGTCTGCTTCTTTTTCGTCGTCAGCCATGACAGGCCGATCTCGAACGTCTTCCCATCCGACAATCGTTCGACCCTGCCAATGAGATCGTGACCTCGCATCGTCCCTTCGGGAATATCGATCAACTTGAAAGTGTCGGTATACGAGGCGCGGATCTTTTTCAGGTCCTCGTACTCATTCTTGTCACCGGTGCCGAAGACGTAAAACTCCTCCCAGGGGAAGTCTTCACGGCCGGTCAGGACCGCCTCTCTGTTAAAATGCTGAAGAAGATACAAACGATATACCTGCAGGGTCTCTTTGCCGACTTCAGGCGCTTCATCCGCCCCAAATACCGATGCGATACGTTTTCTTGCCGCCTCGTAATCACTCATGTTTATCCGAACTGATACCCCTGCGCCATCCAGTAATGCCAGTCTTCGACGGCCTGTTTGGTTTTTTTGTCGCGGCCCTCGCATTTTAACTGGTCAAGCGGAACCGAGAAACGCCGGTCCTTCCACAGGATGGTCACAAACATTTCGCTCTCGCATTCCTCTTCAGACGGCAACCCAACGACGTCAACCTGTTCTTTGGGCTTCAGTGGCGAAACATCTCTCTTTTTGACGCACGTTGCAGGGAAGGGAAGCCTGAGGCTGTCCTCCATATAGTAGTACCAGCCCATAGCCTGCTCCCAGGCATCGTAGGCATCTACAACGATCTCCATGGAAATGCGTTCTTCGCGCGCCGGCTCCTTCTTCTTTTCCTTTCTCGCCGATCGCTTTATCTTCACCAGTCCCATCACTCTCCCTCTTTCGGCTTCAGATAGTGCGTGGCATAGGCCTCCTCGATATTCGGCGTTCCCGACTTTGAAAACCGGAGCTGCCTTTTCGGGCCCTTGCCCCATGAATGGTACACTGTCTTACTCGGGCGCAGATTGCTGGTTTGCGCGTGCTGCTGAAATGCCCGAAACAGATGATTGATCTTCGCCAGGTTCACCGTGACGACACTCTCAAGACAAGGCGTTCTGCCGAACCTCCAGGCGTCGTGATCTTCCTTGGTCAATTTTCCCATGCGCATCAACACATCCACGAAGCGGACATAGCCCTTCTCCTCCAGCACTATCGCGGACGCCTTCTGCATTTGAATGACCAGATCGTCTCGATTTACACTCATGACGCAAGGTTATCGCTTTCGATTATATCAAACCCGCTTCTCTCGCCATCCTCTTAGGAATAACCATGCCGTTCGGAAGCTTGACGAAGGTGATCGCGTCGGCAATGTCCGGATCGCACAAGCCTTCCTGCCCCATGCGTATCCGGCAGGCCTTCTCAATATCAGCGGCGCGCGCCGACACGGTCGTTTTTTTCGTTCCGAAGTAGGCGCATATCACGTCCGCTGTCAGGTAATTCGGGCTTTTGGAGTCGAAGAGAAAGTTCAGCCGGGCTATGACGTATACTACCGCGGCGGCCCATACCTCTTTTGCGCCGCCCGTGATGACGTAATTCCGCTTCCTCCCGATCTGCTCCCAGAGTTTCCGGACATAACCGCCGAGTTCCGGCGTGAGATGTGCCCTGGAAAAAGCGTCAAGAAGATTGGAGACTTCTTCGATCCTCGCCTGTTTTCTTGTATCTGGCCTGATCCCTGTCTTACGGCTTTCGTGCGGCCTCGCAAGAACGTCTCGCTTTCCAACCGGCCGAGGCGTTTGCTGTCGTTCATCCGGCGGCGTCTCCGGCAGCAAAGGATTTACCCGGAACCTTCCTGTTTCACGCAGTTTCCTATACGACTCGCTGCAGCTCTTTCTGATGTTCGGCCCGAGGTGGGCCAGGCTCGCATACAGGCCGTCACAGACATAATGATCATCAAAGGCGAATACTCCCGCCTCCAAAACCATCCCCGGCCCTCCGGTCATAACACTTATTTCATCCGTCAGGCCAAGGACGCCGAAACCATGCCCGCCGCTGTCCTTCAGGAATATCGAACATGACTTCAGGTCGCGCAGGTACACCCATCTGGAATATTCGAGGCTTCTGATCGCGAGCAGGATCTTCCGGTCGATCGGTTCCGCGCCGTCTTCCAGCTTTCTTATGTAGTCGTCCAGCAAGCCCCGATTCGCTATAAATCGCTTCCTGGCTGAATGCAGTTTTTCAATAGTCCGTTTCCCTGCATCGTCCGCGCCTTCCGGTTGATAAATCGACAGCAAAAAGCGCTTATATTCGCGGATAAACCGGTCAGCGATAGTCGGATCAATTACCATTTCCGTGTTTCCTTTTGAGATATTCCTCAAACAGATCGCAGGTACGCTCAAACTCCCGTAATTCCCTTTCCGTCATATGGTCGTATCCGTCCGGCAGGATGCCGCCCATGTCGACGGACTTCCGAAGCATCTTGAGCGGAAGCTCGTCATATTCCTCGTAGTTCGATACCCGTGTGATGATCGAGCCGCCGAGGAGCCAGGTGTGGTCGATATTATTTTTCAGGGTCCGACGCGACAGATCGCGCTTCAGAAGGTCGTCCAGGAATGCCTCCATATAAGGGAGCATCTTCTTCCCATATTCGAGGTCTTCCGGCATTCCCATCCACCGCCGAGGCCAATCGTCGAAGTCCGGACAGAGCTCGCGCAACGCCGTTGTTTGTTCCTTCTTCATTTGTCGTTAACCCCAGAAGATTCCCGTGGGATCGCGGTCGATCTCCGCAAGTAGGGCGTCAATGTCTTTTGCGGGCGCAACATTCGTGTACTCGTGCCAGCGCGAATTTCTGTCCGCGCAATAAAGCGTCCACATGCCGCCCTTCAGGTCAAACCGAAGCTGAGTCGCCGACATCACGGACCACTCCGTGTCTCCCTTCATCCAGGGAGCCCGGTGCTCGAAGATCGTGACGGTGTTGCCCCGGAACTGGTATGACAGCCGAATCTGGTCCTTTGCCCAGGGCGGCAGCCGCTTTTGCAGAAAGGCGTCGATCTTTTTCTCCGCAAGGGTTTTACTGAGGACGGGAATGGATGCACTTTTACCGCCTGCTGCTTTGCCCGCACCGGCGGACAAACCAAGTCGTTCGGAAAACTCGACATTCGCCTTTTTCCATTTACCGAACCAAACCTTCAGCCCGAGATGGTCGACATACTGAAGCAGCAAGCCGGGCTTGAGGTTTTTCAGATCACCCTTCTCGACGTCCTCAAGCCGATACTTCGGGGTCTTCAGCTCCTTTGCGGCTTCTTGCAACGTCAACCCTCGCGCTGTCCGCGCGTCTTCAAGACGGGCGGCAACGGGCATGTAACGAATATTATCTTCTACGCTGAGCAAACCCTTGTCCGATACAGCCATAATCTCCGGTCCCAGGATGGCTTTCGTGGCTTTTGCGAAAGCGCGGACCTCCGCCTCGGTCAGAATCCTGCGCCGGAACTGTTGTGCTTTCTTGGATAGCTCCATAGAATAGTCCTATTATCTCGAAACCGGGAATTGAAGCGATTGTACTATAAGAGGACGGAGGAGTGCAACAAAAGAGGAGGGATTAGCGGTAGTTGCGAGCAATCACTAATTCGGCATCATCCCCCCGGGGATGACGAACCGCTCTTTGATGATCCTCTTGAACCGGGGCGCGTAGATAAGATCGAACACATCGCCCTTGTCCGGGAACAGGGCCAATACCGCTTTCCTGGTCTCCCCTATGATATCGAAGGCCTCGCGAAGCGTTACGTCGGCTTGCATAAGGACCGCCTGGTTCAGATCAACGATCCACCGGAGCAGCCGCTTCTCTTCTTCGACAAGGCATTCCTGGTACATAGTATGAACATGATACAACTTCACAAGGACCTTTTCAATCAGTTCACCAGGCTGCGGAAAGGGGGTGTCGCGTCGGATCACCGCATCGGTAGAACGTAGAAATAAATGGCAAAAAAGTGGAGGACACTGCCTGCCAGGACGAAGAGGTGCCAGATGGGATGGGCGTAGGGCAGCCGGTGCCACGCATAGAAGATGACGCCGAGCGAGTAGGCCAAGCCCCCGGCAACGAGCCAGAGAAGCCCGCGAAGGCTCACCGCGTCCATGACCGGCTTTATGGCGATCACGACGATCCAGCCCATGAGCAGATAGAGCAGGGTGGAGACGATCGCGAATCGGCCGAAAAAGAATACCTTCATGATGATGCCCGAGATCGCGAGCCCCCAGATGAGCCCGAACATCGTCCACCCCCAGGGGCCCCGCATGCTGACAAGGGTGAAGGGCGTATAGGTCCCGGCGATAAGCAGGTAGATCGCGATGTGGTCGAACAACTGCAGATGTTTCTTGGCGCCGGGAGTGCGCGCGCCATGATAAAAGACCGAGGCAAGATAGAGCGTGACCAGCGTCGCGCCGTAGATGCTGAAGCTCACCAGCCGCCAGGGATCGCCGTGGCGCGCCGCCCCCACCACGAGGGCGCTGAGGCCGGCAATGCCCAGGGCCGCACCGATCGCATGGGTGATGACATTCACCAGTTCTTCCGACGCTGTTTGTGTATCGTCCTGCTTCCAGCCCATGGTCCTCCGATCAGGCCGCAGCCTTCTTCCCGCTTTTTGTAGCCGGTCCGTTGCCGCCGCCCCGGACATAGGTCCCGCTCTTTCCGCCGCTCTTCCTGAGCAATCGGATGTCGGTGACGGTCATGGCCCGGTCCACCGACTTGCACATGTCGTAGATCGTCAAGCCCGCGGCTGCGGCGGCCACAAGGGCCTCCATCTCGACACCGGTCCTTCCCGTCGTCCTGACCGTAGCAAGAATGTTCACGCAGGAAGCCTTCAGGTCCGGTTCAAGGGCGATCTCAACGGAGGCAAGGTTCAGGGGATGGGACATCGGGATGAGCTCCGGCGTTCTCTTCGCGGCCATGATCCCCGCGACCCTGGCCACGCCGAGGACGTCGCCCTTGGCGACCTTGCGGTCCACGATGAGCCTAAGCGTTGCCGGCGTCATCGTTACCCGGCCGCCGGCGGTCGCCTCACGGGCGGTTTCCTTCTTGCCGGAAACATCGACCATGCGGGCCGCGCCCTTCTCGTCGAAATGCGTCAGTTTCTTCATCGAGATGTTGTCCCCAACCGACATAACCCTGTGTTGTTGGTTTTACCCCGCACTCCGCATTCCGCACTCCGCACTTTCGTCACCCCCCGATCCTGGACATGGTCCTCCCGGTGCACCTGCCCGGAGACTCGGTGACATAGTGGCGCTCGGGTTTGATCTCGAGGGCGGCCCGGAGGAGGCGTTCCAGTTCGGTATCGCTGCAGCCGCCTCGCATGGGCGATTTGATGTCGATCTCGGTGTCCGACAGCAGGCAGGGCCTGATCCTGCCGTCGGCCGTCAGCCGAAGCCTGCGGCAGGACTCACAGAAGTGCTTGGTGATGGGAGCAATGAGGCCGATGACGCCCTGTCCGCCGGAGATCCGGAAGTTCTGCGAAGGTCCGGCGCCCTTGCCGGGGTCCGCCGGCTCGAGGGGACCGAAGGCCTTTTCGATGGTCTCCCGGATCTCTCCGGCCGGCACGCAGGAGTCGGTGTGCCAGCGGTCATTGGCACCGATGGGCATGAACTCGATGAACCGGACATGGATCTTCCGGTCGACGGTCAGGCGGGCGAACGCGACAACCTCATCATCATTCACTCCTTTGACCGGCACCACGTTGATCTTGATGGGATGGAACCCGCACCGTTCGGCCGCTTCGATGCCCCGCCAGACCTTGTGCCAGGCGTCGCTGCCGGTGATCCCGGCGAACCGTTTCGGATCAAGCGAATCCAGACTGATATTGAGCCGTGCTATCCCCGCGTCCCGGAGCCCGGAAGCCATCTCCTCGAGCAGGACGCCGTTGGTGGTCACGCTGATGTCCTCGATGCCCGCGATGGTGCGAAGCGACGCGATGAAGGGCACGATCCCCCGCCGCACCAGCGGTTCTCCGCCGGTGATCCTTACATGGGATATCCCGAGAGGTACGGCCACGGAAACAAGACGGTGGATCTCTTCGTATTGGAGGATGTCCCGGTGGGGCAGGACCTTCATGCGCCCCGGTGGCTTGCAGTACGCGCAGGAAAGATTGCAGCGGTCGGTAACGGAAACCCGGAGATAGTCGATGCGCCTGTTGCGTGGATCGATAAGCGGCATAAAAAAATGTACCATAGGGCATCGGGAACTGCAAGGTTAAATTATCGTCTTGACCTGCCTTCTGTTTGTGAGTATACTTTTTTCACGCACCCAGACCGTCTGTTCGCGTGTGCGCACGCAAAAGGCTTTAGCCCCCCGCGGGGGAAAACTATGACGCAAACAACCAAACGAGAGCAGTTCACACGGGGCAAGGGGATCCTCAGCGCAACGGGGCCCCAATCACGGTTCATTCTTTTTCTCATCTTCGTCCTCGTGTTCTACACGCTCCTGCTCAGGATATTTCAGAAGCTCGCCGCCATCGTAGAACTCCCTGTCTTTCTGCCTATCGCGCTGGTCACGCTCCTGGCGTTCATCGGCCTCGCCGGAACGCTCTACTCCCACCGGTTCGTGGGACCCATGGTGCGCATCCGGAAAACCCTCGAGCAGGTTGCCGCGGGGGACTGCTCGGTGACGCTCAGGCTGCGGGACGCTGACGATCCCATGCTCAAGGACATGGTCAGCACCATCGGCCACCTCTGCGAACACGGCAGGCAATCCCATCACCTGGTCCAGGAAGCGGCCCGGGAGCTGTTTGGCGATCTGACCGCGCTTCAGGAGAACATCAGGAATGGCGCGTCGGCCGGTGATCTGATCAAGCAGGCGGAAGCCATCCAGAAGAAACAAGCAGCATTGGACAAGGCCGTTCAATCACTGGGAACATAGAACAAAGGGGAAGCCATGGCGTCAGGCGGAGGAAGCGGGGTCGGCGGAAAGAGCATGAAGGCCGTTGCCACGGACGTGGGCGATGGATACATGGTGATCAACCCCCTCGTGCTGAAAAAGTTCGACAAGGACATGATCAAGGACCTGTACGAACATCTGAACAAGGCCATGAACGCCGCCAGGAACATCGCCGTGCCCTTCAACGACGTCCTCGCTATGCGCCAGAAGAACATGAAGCTCCAGCGCCTGCATAACTCCATCATCATCCTCCGGAACACCGCCCGCGAAAGACGCGTAATGCTCTAAGAGCAGCTCGTAGCTGATAGATCATAAAAAAGAAGAGCCCGAAGCAATCGTCCATGAACGCATTGCTTCGGGCTTTGTGCTTTGCCCTGTCACTCCGGTCTATCAGCTACATACTACGAGCCATGAGCTGAATCTCTACTCCACCGCGACCGCGAAGCGCTTCTTGAAGTCCTCGGGCGGCATCTTCACCGTCGCGGCAAGCTTCACGAGCATCTCGCCCTGAAGATCTTCCTTTTCCAGACGGATCATATACCGCCGCGCCATGTGATAGTCGTCCGAGTTGATGTCAACGGTCCTGATCCTGGTCTTGCCCGTTGTGGGGTCGATGAGGTCGGCGAACTTGATCGGGGTGCTCTTGCCGTCCTTCAGCATGATCATGGCGCCGGAACCGCCGCCCACCAGGAACTTGACAGCGCTGAAACCCAGGTAGCGCGTGTATTCACGGTCAAAGGAGATCGGGGGATTGCACCGGAGCTCGTAGCCGATGTCCTTGCCGAGGATCGTCATCTTGAGCCCCAGCGAGGCAAGCTCGGCGAGCACATGCTGCTTCAGCATGTCGGCGAGCGGGATCTCGGCCATCCGGATGTTCCCGTGTTCATCCCGCGGCACGTCCTTCAGGATCGTCATTTCCTCGGGATCGAAGCGGATCGCCACGCCCTCGGCGATGACGGCCACACCGTGGTTCCTGCCGAGCGCCAGCCGCTTGATCATGGCCCCGGTCAGGATGGCCACGACCTTCTTCCACGATATTTTGTTTCCCAGCTCCTCGGGGATGAGCGTCAGCGTCGCGCCGGCGCCCATGCCCATGCCGAGCGCGAGATGGCCGGCCGACCGGCCCATGGCAACGACGATATACCACCGGAACGCGGTCTGGGCGTCCTCCATGAGGTTCTCGACAAGCTGAGCGCCGAGCTGGCGGGCGGTCTCGAACCCGAAGGTCGGCACGCCGTGAGGCAGCGGCAGGTCGTTGTCGATCGTCTTGGGCACATGGCAGACGGCGATCTTGCCGGCGGCGGCCTTTTCAACCTGGGTCGCGGTGAACGCCGTGTCGTCGCCGCCGATGGTGACCAGGTACTTGACGCCCAGTTCCGTCAGCGCCTTGATGACATTGGCCATCTTGGCCGGGTCCTTTGTGGGATTTTCCCGCGAAGTCCGGATGAGGGATCCGCCGCGCATATGAATGCGCGAGATCTCTTCAGGATGGAGTTTCCTGATCTGCGACGTGTCGCCCTTGGACAGCCACTTGAAGCCGTCGTAGATGCCGATCACCTCGAGACCCTGCTTTGAAGCCTCGAACGTGACCGCGCTGATCACCCCGTTGATGCCGGGCGCCGGTCCGCCACCGACCACAATTGCAAGCTTCCCTGACATGCCTGCCTCCCCTGAAACCTGTTAGTTGCTATGGAACTTGAGATGTTACCCAACGTAACGCGGCAAATTTAACAAAACAGGCGGGAATTGTCAATGAGAAAGGGGAAATCGCAACGGATAATGGGGAGACGGTTGGGTCCTTTGAAGCGCTATGACTCTTTTCCTTACTTTTTAAGAACGCTCCTGCCGCCGAAGACCGTACAAACCACTCCTCCGATCATCAGGAGCCAGGCGCGTTCAGAAGGACCCCTTCCCAGCGCACGTGATATCCTGGAACCGAATGCTCCGAATTCCTGAAGTCCCAGGACAAGCAGAACGATGCCAATGACCAACAGCACGATACCCACGTTCCTGTTCATAGACCATCCTCCCTGATCAGCAGTATGGCAGCAATGCCCGGTATCTTCACGTTTTTCCTTTTTCCCCGAAGACCGCTTTCACCGTATCAAAGAATCCTTTCATGATCGGTGTGCCTTCTTCTTTGGACAGTCCCTCGAACTCCCTGAGCAGTTCCTTCTGCTTTGCTGAAAGTTTGGTCGGCACTTCCACCATGATCCTGCAGACCTGATCGCCGGCGCCGGAGCCCCTGAGGTGCGGAAAACCCTTGCCGCGAAGACGAAAAGCATGGCCGGGCTGGGTGCCGGCCGGGACCTTGAGCTTCTCATGCCCGCTCAGCGTGGGTACCTCAAGCTCCGTTCCCAGGGCCGCTTGGGAAAAACTTACCGGAACCGCGAGAATCACATCCTGTCCCTCCCGCGTAAAGAGCTGGTGCGCCTCCACGCTTAAGTAGATGTACAGGTCGCCGGGAGGGCCGCCATATTCACCAAGCTCGCCCTCGCCGTTCAGCCGGATGGTATTCCCGGTCTCCACGCCTGCCGGGATCTTGACGGACAGCGTTCGCTCCCGCTCCACCCGTTTCCTGCCCTTGCACGCCGGACAGGGGTCCTTGATCATTTTCCCCTCGCCGCCGCAGCGGGAACAGGTGCGGGTCATGGAGAAGAACCCCTGCTGAACGCGGATCTGGCCGGCGCCCCGGCAGGTCGTGCAGGTGACGATGCCGTCTTTCGATGTTGCGCCGCTCCCGTCGCAGGACTCGCATCGCTCCCAGCGGGGGACCCGGATCTTGGTCGACGTGCCGAAAGCCGCGTCGGAAAAGCTTATGGTGAGATTATAGCGGAGGTCCTCGCCGGCCATGGCGCGCGTGCGTCCACGTCCGCCTCCGAAGAACTCGCCGAAGATGTCGCCGAAGATGTCGCCCATGCCCGCGCCGGCGCCAAATCCGCCCTGGCCTGCTCCCTGCGCGCCGGGAGCAACGCCGTACTGGTCGTAGTACGCGCGCTTCTCGGGATCGGACAGCACCTCGTAGGCATGGCTGATCTCCTTGAATTTTTCCTCGGAGTCTTTGTCGCCGGAGTTCTTGTCGGGATGATGCTGGTGGGCCAGCTTGCGGTAGGCTTTCTTGAGCTCAGGCTCGGCGGCGTTTCGGTGAACGCCCAGCAGTTCGTAAAAATCTTTCGCCATGGTTTTCTTACAAGTTCGGCCATGCCGCAAAGACACGAAGGCTCAAAGAGGAGCGGGAGCGGAGACTTCGTGACCTGGTGTCTTCGTGGCAGGACGTTTTGTTTCGTCCTTTCATAAAAAAGAGGATAGCGGACCTTGGTCCGTCCGCTATCCTCTGGTGCCTTCCGTGCTGTTCTACTTCTTGTCCTTATCTACTTCCTCGAACTCGGCGTCGACGACCTTTTCCTCGGGCTTGGATCCGCCTGGTGCGGCGCCGGGCTGTGAGCCGCCGCCGGCCGATTGCTCCTGGTTCATCTTTGTATAGACTTCCTCGGCGATCTTGTGGGAGGCCTTCGAGAGGTCGGCAACAGCCTTCTTGATGGCCTCGACGTCATCGCGTTCCTTCACTTCCTTCACGGCCTCAATGGACTTCTGGATGTCGGCCTTCTCCGCGTCCGAGAGCTTGGTGCCGTAATCGACAATTGCTTTCTCAACGGAATAGACCAGGGTGTCCGCCTCGTTCCGGGCCTCGGCCAGCTCCTTCTTTTTCTTATCGTCGGCGGCATGCATTTCGGATTCCTTCAGCGCCTTGTCGATCTCCTCCTTGCTCATGCCGGAGGACGCGGTGATCTTGATGGACTGCTCGCGGCCGGTGCCCAGGTCCTTCGCCATGACATGGACGATGCCGTTGGCGTCGATGTCGAAGGTCACCTCGATCTGCGGCAGGCCGCGCGGCGCCGGCGGAATGCCCACGAGCTCGAACCGGCCGAGGGTCTTGTTGTCCGTCGCCATCTCGCGCTCGCCCTGCACCACGTGGATCGACACCGCGGTCTGGTTGTCCGACGCCGTCGAAAAGGTCTGGCTTTTCTTGGTCGGGATGGTGGTGTTCCGCTCGATGAGACGGGTGGCCACGCTGCCCAGGGTCTCGATGCCCAGGGACAGCGGCGTCACGTCCAGGAGAAGGACATCCTTCACCTGGCCGGTGAGGACGGCGCCCTGGATGGCCGCGCCGATGGCAACCACTTCGTCGGGGTTCACGCCGCGATGCGGCTCCTTCTTGAAGAATTCCTTCACCGCTGCGATCACCCGGGGCATGCGCGTCATACCGCCCACCATGACCGCTTCGTTGATCTGCTCGGTGGTCTTTCCTGCGTCGGCCAGCGCTTTCTTTACCGGATCGATGCTTTTCGAGACCAGGTCGTCGACGAGCTGCTCGTACTTGGAGCGGGGCAGCTTGTACAGAAGGTGTTTCGGCCCCGTGGCGTCAGCGGTGATGAAGGGAAGGTTGATCTCGGTCTCCGCGACCGTGGACAGCTCGATCTTGGCCTTCTCCGCCGCCTCTTTGAGCCGCTGGAGGGCCATCTTGTCCTTGCGGAGATCGATGCCCGAATCCTTCATGAAAGAATCCGCGAGCCAGTTGATGACCCGTTCGTCGAAATCATCGCCGCCCAGGAACGTGTCGCCGTTCGTCGACTTCACCTCGAACACACCCTCACCCAGCTCCAGGATGGAGATGTCGAAGGTGCCGCCTCCCAGGTCATAGACCGCGATGGTCTCGTCCTTCTTCTTGTCCAACCCGTAGGCAAGCGACGCCGCCGTGGGCTCATTGATGATGCGCAGCACGTTCAGTCCGGCGATCCTGCCCGCGTCCTTCGTTGCCTGCCGCTGGCTGTCGTTGAAGTAGGCGGGCACCGTTACGACGGCATCGGTGATCTTCTCGCCCAGATAATCCTCGGCGGTCTGCCGCATCTTCTGCAGGATCATGGCCGAGATCTCCGCCGGACTGTAGACCTTGCCCCGGATATCCACATGGGCGTCGCCGTTCGCCGCCTTCACGATCTTGTAGGGCAGGTGCTTCATGGCCTCCTGCACTTCGGCCGTATCGTACTTGCGTCCGATCAGCCGCTTGATGGAAAAGATGGTGTTGTCGGGATTGGTGATGGACTGCCGCTTCGCGATCTGGCCCACCAGTCGCTCGCCGCTCTCCGTAATTGCCACGACCGACGGCGTGGTCCGGCTCCCTTCTGAGTTCGCAATGACAACAGGCTCTCCGCCTTCCAGCACGGCAACACAGGAGTTCGTGGTGCCCAGATCGATACCAATGACTTTACCCATACTATCCTCCTTGGAACTTTCCTGGTAATTATGCGGGAACGACGCGGGCCGGTGAACGTGAGATCGTGCTTCGCATTCTCCGGCTCGATCGCTCGCCGCTTTGCTGCTCTACTGTTCTTCCTTGCCGTCCTCTTCCTGAGTCACCGCGGCACCACCGTCGGACGTCGACGGCTTCTTCGAAACGCCCACTTTCGCGTGGCGAAGGATCTTTTCATGATACAGGTACCCGTCCTGAAACACCTGAACGACCATGTTCTCCGGCACGTCGCCGGTCTCCACCTGCATCATGGCTTCGTGCCTCGCGGGGTTGAAGGGTTCTCCCTCGGCCTTAAAGGGAGTGATGCCGAACTTTTCCAGAACGTCGCGGAACTGTTTGTACACCATCTCCACGCCCTGCTGGAGCCCTTCACTCCCGCCCCCGCCCTCATTCGCGTGCCTGAGGGCAAGACTGAGATGGTCGATGACCGCCAGGAGTTCAAGCGCCATCTGCTCATTGGCGTATTTTTTGAACTCCACCTGGTCCCGCTGCATGCGCTTGCGGTAATTTTCGAAATCGGCGTAGATCCGCTGGTACTTGTCGCCCGCCTCTTCGGCTTCCTTCGTTTTTTTCTCAAGTTCGATGGCGAGCTTTTCGATCTCTCGCACGAGGCCGCCGGCCGCCGCTTCCAGTTCGGCCGCCTTGGCCATCTCCTGGAGGTCCTCTTCCGAAACGTTCTGGTCCGGGCTCCCCTCAGGTTCCAGCTCAGGATCCACTTCAGGGTCCAACTCAGGATCCACCTCTTTGCCCCTGTTCTTCCTGGTCATCGTTCTATGCCTCTCTGCAACCGCTCGCCAAGGATACGCGAGAGCAGCCTGGATGTATAATCCACAACCTGGATCACCTGTTTATACTGCATGCGGACCGGACCGATGACCCCCAGGGTCCCTACCACGTTTCCTGCATGGTAGTTGCCGACTACCATGCTGCATCCCTGCATTTCGAAAAACGGGTTCTCCGATCCAATGAAGACCTTGATCCCCTCGGCCTTCGAAGTCTTATCAAGAAGCTTGAGGAGCTTGTACTTGTCATCAAAGGCGCGGAACAGCGACCGCATTGTTTCCATATCGGCGAACTCCGGAGTCTCGAACATCTGTGAGGCGCCTCCGATAAAGAGCTTGTCCGAATCCCGCTCCCGGACCTCCTGGCTCGCCTGGTACGTCTGCTCCAGGAGCCGCATGAAACTTGCCTTTTCCTCCCGGAGCTTCTCCAACAGCCGCTGACGTACCTCGGCTAAGGTCTGGTGCTCGAGTTCTTCATCGAGATAACTGCTGAAGGAGACCAACTCATGCTGCGTGATCTGCCCATCGAGCTCCACCAGTTTGTTCAGCACCGTCCCGGTGTTCGTCACGAAAATGATCAGCACCTGGTTGCCGCGAAGCCGGACGAACTCAATGTGCTTGAACGTTCCCTCCGGTTCCGCCGGCGCCACCACAACGCCGGTATGTCGGGAAAGCTTTGCCAGAAATTGGCTCGCTTCCTCCATGATATGGTGCAGGTCGCCGCTCTGGAGCGAGGACGTCTGGTCAAGCTGTTCGGTGATCCCCTGCGAATCCCGGTCAAAGCTGATGAGCGAGTCGATGTAGTACCGGTAGCCCTTTTCCGTGGGAACCCGGCCCGCCGACGTATGGGGGTGCATCAGAAACCCCATTTCCTCCAGCTCTGCCATGATATTGCGCAGGGTCGCCGAGCTCAGACTGAAATCGTAGCTTTTCGCGAGGACCGTTGAACCGATCGGG
This sequence comes from uncultured Nitrospiraceae bacterium, assembly GCA_964412455.1. Taxonomy (GTDB): domain Bacteria; phylum Nitrospirota; class UBA9217; order UBA9217; family UBA9217; genus JAAXXJ01. Next base: position 55,276 of record CAYPOT010000012.1, read on the forward strand.
GAACCGGTCTGAATATAGCTGTCAATGACCGCCTGCAGGACCTTTTTTGTTCGTTCGTTCAAATCCATACGGCACCCATAGACCATGGATCAATGATCAGACCAAAACCCTCCTTAGCACTCATCGCCCAAGAGTGCTAACACTTTAACATGCAGACCTTTTTGTGTCAAGAACTTAGTAATCCTCCCTTGAGCGTCCTGTTGTCATATTCGAAAGCAGAAAAAAGCCACCCCTCTTCCCTGTCTTTTCTTCCGGGGTGGCCTTGATCTCTGGACAAGTTATTAAATTAATGTAGCAAAGGTCCCTGGGGGAGAGCGACCTGGCTAAGCGGCTTTCTTAACCTCGGCCTCGTTCGGCTTCGGCTCCTTGGTCTCGATCTCGATCTTCTTCGCCTTGGGAACTGCGGGTACGGGAATGGTGATCTCGAGCACACCATTGTTGAATTTCGCCTTCAACTCCTCGGTCTTGACGCCCTCGGGAAGAAGGAACCTGCGCTCAAAGGAACCATAGGAGATCTCCCGATAGGAATAGTCTTTCTCTTTTTCGTCCTTCTCTGCCTTCCGTTCACCCTTGATGACGAGTTCCCTCTCGGAGATGCTCAAGTCTAGGTCCTTTGCATCGACACCGGGCAACTCGGCCTTGATGAACAGCTTTCCGTCCTTTGTGTAGCTCTCGAGAGAAGGCAGCCACAGGCCGATATTCTCGCCCTCCCATGCCCTCTCCGTACCCAGGAATCTGCTGAACAGCCTGTCCATTTCGCTCTGCATCGTTCTCAGATCGTCGAACGGGTCCCATGTTCTCATTGCCCTGAACGGGTCCAGACGAATTAAGCTTTTCATAATGATCCCTCCTCTCCTGGCCTTTTCATTAAGATGTAGATGAAAAGGCCACATTCGCCGACCTTCTGTACGTTGCATATTATGTAATACGTTGATACTTTTCCTAGGCTGCTAAGGCCCGCTTCATTACAGAAGGTCGTTGGGTACTGCTATGTACATTGATAGCGCTATCACCTCCTATCATGCTGCTATCATGTAACAATTTCTATATACCACTTTATTAGCACTCTGTCAAGCAGAGTGCTAATTTGTAACCATATGATTTATTTGTTTTTTAATAATTGATTGGAGAATTAGGGGATTGGAACGTCGAGTTGCAGGCGTCCGGGTCTTATTTACCCCGGGACTTTGGAACGTAGTACAGCGTGCCTTGGCGCATGCCGAGGATCTGGCGGATAAGGTCATCCATGTCCTGGGGATTATGGACAAAGTCGATCTCGGAGGTGTTGATGACGAGCAGGGGGGTCTCGGAATAGCGGAAGAAATAATGATTATAGGCGTCGTTCACGGCCTCGATGTAGTCGCGGCTTACGTCCTTTTCGAATGGCCTGCCCCGCTGTTTGATGCGGCGGAGGATGGTCTCCGTGTCCGCTTGAAGAAAGATGACGAGATCGGGCCTGACGATCTTGGTCTCGAGCATCTTATAGATCTGCTCGTACAGGGACAGCTCGTGGTCGCTCAAATTCAGATAAGCAAAGATGCGGTCCTTGGCAAAGAGATAATCGCTGATGGTGACCTGATTGAACAGGTCGTGCTGGGAGAACTCCTCCTGCTGGGCGAACCGGCTCATCAGGAAGAATATCTGGGTCTGGAACCTGAACCGGGCGGGGTCCTGGTAGAAATCCGTGAGGAAGGGATTCTCCTCGGCGCGCTCGAAGATGATGCGCGCGTTCAACTCGGGCGCGAGGAGCGTTGCGAGACTGGTTTTTCCCACACCGATGGGCCCGTCGATCACAATGTACCGGGCATGTTGACTTGCAGCTGACTGGTTCATGGCGTCTTTGTTTCCTGCCGGCATTTTATCACCGTATGGGGATCTTTCAGTTCCCGGTACAGCTGTGCAGCCGTCCTGCACAACCGCGGATGCATCGCGTCAGGCGCGATCTCGGCAAGCGGCGCGAGCACGAACTTCCTCAAGGCCATCTGCGGATGCGGGATCGTGAGTTCCGGCTGGTCAAACACCAGGTCCCCGTACAGCAGGATATCGAGGTCAGCGGTGCGCGGCCCCCATCGGATCCCGCGTTTCCGACCGAGACGGTCCTCGATCGTTTGGCACACGCTCAGAAGGTCCCTGGGGGACCGGTCGGTCTCTACCGCGGCCACGGCATTGATGAAATCGTCCTGCTCATGACGCCCCACGGGCTCGGTGTGATAAAAAGAGGACACACTCACGACCCTGCCGGCCTTTGCGAGAAGTTCGATCGCCTTCCGGCAGTTGGCCGCTCCATCGCCGACGTTGGATCCTATTCCGATATATGCGATGACTGGCATGAGAGGTCCGTAATTAGCAATCAGCGATTGAGCCATCAAGGCAAGTCTTAATCTCCCAATTCCTCAATTTCATACTCACTGATTCAAAACTCGAATTGAAGCCCGGCCATCCGTTTCCTGAACTCCGCGAGAACACGCTTTTCATCGGCAAGTCCTTTGGACTCAAAGGTAGCGGAAAAGCGGATGTAGGAACCTGCGTCGTCCCAGGGTACGGTGCTGATCAGTTTCTCGGTGATGAGGAACTCGGAGAATTCGTCGGCATTCGCGAACCGCCGCCCGTTCTTCACGCCCTTCGGCATTTTCACGTACAGGTAAAAGGTCCCGGCAGGCATCCGGGCATCGAAGCCCATCTCCCTGAGCGTCTTCACGAGCGAAGTGAGCCTGCGCTCGTACTTGGCCTTGATCTTGTCGGTGATCTCGGGATGGTCGAGTGCGTAGACGCCTGCCTGTTGGATCGCCTTGAACTGGCCGGAATCATAGTTGTCCTTCACATTCCCGTAGCCGGCAATGATCCGCGCGTTGCCGGCCACAAAGGCAAGCCGCCATCCCGTCATATTGTAGGCCTTGGAGAGCGAGTGGATCTCCACGCCCACCTCCTTCGCCCCGGCGATGGACAGGAAAGACAGCGGCTTCGCTTTATACATCAGCGAGGCATAGGCGGCGTCGTGCACCACGATCACGTTGTTCTCATTCGCGAACTTCACTGCCTTCTCGAAAAAGGCCTTGGTAGCGCCGGCGCCGGTCGGGTTGTTCGGATAATTAAGGTAGAGGAGCTTCGCCCGGCGCCTGATATCCGCGGGGATGGCGTCAAGGTCGGGCAGGAACCCATTCGCCTGGACCAGCGGCAGGATATGGACCTCGCCTCCGTACCACCGGGTATGCGTTGCCATGACCGGGTATCCGGGAGCGGTCATCAGCGTCACGTCCCCGGGATCGATGAAGACCGCGGGAAACATGGCAAGCACGGGCTTGCTGCCGATGCCGTGCAGCACCTCGGTATCGGGATCGATGCCCCTGACCTTGTACACCTTCGCCAGGTAGCGCGCCGCGGCCTCTCTGAATTCCGCGATTCCGTTATCAGCATATCCGCGGTTCACCGGTTTTTCCGCTTCCTTCTGCAGTTTTTTCACGATGCCGGGATAGGCCATCTCGTCCGGCTCACCTACACCGAAGTCAATGAGCTCTTTTCCCGGATTTGCGGCAAGAGCTGCCCGCTTAGCCCGCTTGATCTTCTCGAACTTGTATATCTTCGTTTCCTTGCCGAACATGCTGCCGCCGATGCGCCTGGCAAAAAGGGTCTGGATGTAGGTCTCCGGGGACTGGTTCACGTACTTGCTCCTCCGTTCATTCCTGTTGTCTCCGTTAAAGACGGATGTGGGCTGACTGTTCACCGCTCTGTGGAATGAGCCGGCCTTTATTCCGCACTCCGCACTCCGAACTCCGCACTGACCCTGTTCTTCAGGCTCCCGATCCCTTCGATCCTGACCTCAACCTCGTCTCCGGGCTTCATCGGCCCGATGCCGGCCGGGGTGCCGGTAATGATGAGGTCGCCGGGATGCAAGGTCATGACCTGCGAGATGAAGCTGACGAGATGGTCGATGCCGAAGATGAACTGCGAGGTCCGCGACGACTGTTTTCGCTCCCCGTTCAGGAACGTCTCGACAAGGATGTCGTCAGGAGCAAGTTCGGTCTCGATCCACGGGCCTGCGGGGCAGAAGGTATCAAAGGACTTTGCCCGGGTCCACTGGCCGTCCTTCTTTTGCAGGTCCCGGGCCGTGACATCATTTGCACAGGTGTAGCCGAGGATATGCTGCCGGGACTCAACAGGCGTGATCCGGCTGACGCGATCCTTGATGACGATGCCAAGCTCTCCCTCGTAATCCACCTGGCGGCTCATGGGAGGCCAGATGATCGCATCGCCGGGACCGATCAGGCTTGTCGGCGGCTTCAGAAAGAGGATGGGATCCTCCGGTACCGTCATTCCCAGTTCACGCGCATGATCACGGTAGTTCAGACCGACGGCGACGATCTTCGTCGGGACGCAGGGCGCAAGAAATTTCACGTCGGCGGTCCTGTGCCTCGCCCGGCGCAAGGTCAGGGAGCCATACCCCTCACCATCCAGTTCAACGACCTCATCGTTGTTCAGGATGCCGTATGCCGGCCTGTCCTGCGCCTGGAACCGAACAAGCCGCATTGCGCGCTCCGTTTATTTACCGTCGACCCACTCGATCAGCTTATCCGCTGGCAGGGTGCCGCTCATCATGGTGCCGTCCCCCCGGACCAGCGTCGGCGTTCCATTTATGTTCAGTTCCTTCCCCATGGCGAGGATCCGCTCCAGCGCCTCATTGGAACACTTCGGCCCAGGCACTGCTTTGCCGGAGAAGGCGTCGTCCAGCAGGGCCTGGGACTTCTCGCACAGGACCGCCTGCGACTTCGGATAGGCCTCTTTGTGCATCGGGAGCGGATACAGGAGCAGGTGAAACGCGATGTCCTTCCGCTTCGCGACCACCTGTTTCATCGCCTCATGCAGGCTCCGGCAATAAGGGCAGTCGGGATCGGTGAAGACCGCGACCTTTTTCTTGGCCTTCTTCGCCCCCAGCACCACGGCATCCTTCAACGACACCTTGGAAAACTCGATCTTTTGCGGTTTTGCCTGCTGCTGCGCCTGGCGAATCGCGAACTCCAGCGGCACGATCTGCGGCGTCAGGAACTTCTTGCTGAAATCGAGATAGATCCCGCCCCGCTGCCCGTTCATTTCCACTTCGATCACCCAGAAGCCTTTCACCGGCGCCTCCTTGACGTCGAGCACTGTCGCCGCCGGGATCAGTTTCTTGACAATTTCTTCGGCGTCCTTCTTGTCCAGCTTATGACAATCCAGGCAGTTCCCCTGCTTGTCCGGCGGGAAGGCCTGCGCGCTTGCAGGCGCGAGGAACAGCAAACATCCGATCAACAGCACGTATACGTTATTCACCGTAGTCTCCTTTTTAAATATTATTTCGTCGATGAGAACTTGTATGATACTCTGCGCACCCTATTTCAGGCCCAGGACGTCCTGCATGTCGTATAGCCCCGGCTTCTTCCCCACGACCCACTTCGCGGCGCGAACTGAGCCGCGGGCGAACATGTCGCGCGTGTGGGCGCGATGCGTAAGCTCGATCCGTTCGCCCATTCCGATGAAGAAGACCGTGTGCTCGCCGACGATGTCTCCGCCGCGGACCGTCTGCATGCCGATCTCTTCGTCCGTCCTGACGCCGGTCAGGCCCTCGCGATGATACTTGGCAGCCTTGTGGTAATCGCGGCCGAGCGCTTTCGCGACGACCTCGCCCATGCGCACGGCAGTCCCCGAGGGGGCGTCCTTCTTCAGCCGGTGGTGCCACTCAACGATCTCAGCATCGAAATCGGGCCCGAGGATCTTCGCCAGGTCGGCAAGGACCTTGAAACAGACATTAACGCCGACACTCATGTTCGGCGACAGCACGCAGGGCACCTTCTGCGCGTACTTGTTCACTTCGGCCATCTGCTCCTTGGTGAAGCCTGTCGAGCCAATGACGATCGCTTTGCCCTGGTCCGCGCAGGCCTTGAGGTGCTCAAGGCTGACCTCGGGAAAGGTAAAGTCGATCAGCACGTCGCCGGCCTTGAGCGAGCCCGCGAGATCGTCCGTGATCAGGGTCAGGACGCCGCTGGAAACTATACCCGCAGGTCCGCATGCGTCCTGTTTGAGCTGGGGATGCCCCTTTCGCTCCACTGCTGCTGAAAGACGGATGCCCTCGGATGTCGAGAGCACATTGACGATCCGTGAGCCCATTCTGCCGGCCGCGCCGGTGACAACCGCTTTGATCATAGATAACTCCTCACCGTTTTGCCACTAAGGCACGAAGGCTCTAAGAAAGATAAGGGGTTCTTCGTGTCTTTGTGGCTACATTCAGTTAGATCAGTCCGTAGTCCTTCAGCGCCTTCTTGAGCTTGTCCTTGTTCGCGTCAGCCATGGAGCAGAGCGGCAGGCGGAACTCCTCGTTGATCTTGCCCATAAGGGCGAGCGACGTCTTGACCGGGATGGGATTCGTCTCGATGAACATGAGGCTATGAAGGGGCTCCATCTTGTAGTGGAACTTGAGCGCCTCCTCCATCTTCCCCGCGAAGAACGCGTCGAACATTGCGGCGGCATCTCCCGGCACGATGTTCGCCGTCACCGATATGGCGCCGACGCCGCCGATGGCAAGCATCGGGAGCGTGGTGAAATCGTCGCCCGAGATCACGCCGAAATCCCGTCCGCAGAGCCTGATCAACTCGCTGATCTGCTTCAGGTCGCCCGTGGCCTCCTTGATGCCGACGATGTTCTTTATCGTCCGGAGCCGCGCCACGGTCGCCGGCAGCATGTTCACTCCCGTCCTGCCCGGCACGTTGTACAGGATGACCGGGATGTCCACGGAGTCCGTCACTTTCTTGAAGTGCAGGAACAGGCCTTCCTGCGTGGGCTTATTATAGTAGGGCGTGATGAGCAGGACGCCGTCAGCACCGGCCTTCTTCGCGTAATTTGCCAGATCGATGGTCTCGGAGGTCGAGTTCGAGCCCGCGCCGGCGACCACCGGTACCCGCTTGTTCACGGTCTTGACCGTGAACTCCACCACGCGGTGATGCTCCTCGTGGGAGAGCGTTGCCGACTCGCCTGTCGTCCCGCAGGGGACGATCACGTCCGTTCCGCTCTTGATATGGAACTCAATGAGATCACCCAGCGCCTTTTCGTCAACCTTGCCGTTCTTGAACGGTGTCACGATCGCAACCATCGAACCTTTGAACATGGCAACCTCCTTGTAAAAAAAATGAAGCCGTAATTTAGTGTCTGCCGTGAATCGGCAGCGAAGCCCGTATCGGAAAACGGTAGCGTGTATCGTCACATCCGAACGACGTAACCGCCTGACGGAGCGGGCTTCGTAACCATAACCGTCAGACATCGCTCGAGCTAAATATACAGCGTCCCTTCGCACACGACCTCTGCCGCTCCCTCGAGGTGCAGGTCCGTGAATTCCTCGCCATCCTGAACGAAAGACACGATAAGCTTATCGCCCCCCTGCGTCATCACGATCACCGGCGACGATGCCTTCCGCAGGGCCGCGGCGATGAGCGCCGCCGCAACCGCCCCGGTCCCGCACGCAAGGGTCTCGCCTTCGACGCCGCGCTCGTAGGTCCTGATGCGAAGCTTGTGCGGCCCGTCGATCTGGACAAAATTCACATTCGTGCCTGCCGGCTTGAACACCTCGTGCCAACGGCTGGCGCTGCCCACGGCCTGCACATCCTCTCCGCTCAGGTTCTCTGACAGGTACACCAGGTGCGGCACACCGGTGTTGATGAAATACCCCGTCCTGGTGTGGCCGGCAAGCGGGACCGGGACGTTCATCCGGAGCCCCTCCGCGCCGGTGAGCTGCACCCGCACGGTGTCCTTCTTCACCTCGGCATGGATGATGCCAGCCAGGGTCTCGAAGGCCATTTTCTTCGGCGCGATCTTTTTGATCGTGGCGAAGCGCGCGGCGCAGCGCGATCCGTTGCCGCACATCTCCGCCTCGCTCCCGTCGGAGTTGAAGAACCGCCACTTGAAGTCGGCCTTCTTCGAGGGAACGATGACGATCAGGCCGTCAGCGCCGACGGACCGGTTCCGGTGGCAGACCTGCTTCGCGAGACCGCTCAAGCCCCTCCCCTTCATGATTCCCCGCCGGTCATCGATCAGGATGAAATCGTTCCCGTTCCCGTGGATCTTATGAAATGGTATCTTCTTCATGATTTACTATTCCGCACTCCGCACTCGACACTCCGCACTGATTCTCACCCTTCCAGCCACCGGGGGAGCTTCTCTCCCTTCACCAGATCGTTGTAGGTCTCACGTTCGCGCACGACATAGTAGTCGTTGCCGCGCACCATGACCTCGGGCACCCGGGGCCGCGAATTGTAGGTTGACGACATGGAGAACCCATAGGCCCCCGCGCCCATGACCGCCAGCAGCTCTCCCTGCTCCACCGCGGGCATCTCGCGGTCCTTGGCAAGAAAATCTCCGGACTCGCAGATCGGTCCCACCACATCCGCAACAATGTTCTTCGGCTTTTCCTGCTGAATGACGGTGCGGATATCGTGATAGGCTTCATACAGGCTCGGGCGGATCAGGTCGTTCATGCCAGCGTCAACGATGACGAACTTTTTTTCGCCCGCCTCTTTATGATACAACACGCTCGTTACCAGAATGCCGGCGTTGCCCACGATGGCCCTGCCGGGCTCCATGACAAGGGTACAGCCGCAATCCTTGAGAAGGGGCTGGACGGCCTGGGCCACGTCCTTCGGCAAGGGTGGGGTCTCGTCCTTGTAGGTGATGCCGAGTCCGCCCCCCATGTTGATGTACCGGATAGCGATGCCCGCCGCCCGAAGCTCTTTAATAAACTTCGTGATCTTGGTCAGGGCGTCCACAAAGGGCTGGATCTCGGTGATCTGCGACCCGATATGCTGGTGGATGCCGACGATCTCGACGTTCGCGAGGGATCTTGCCGTCTGGTAGTACTCGAGCGCCTGCTCGATGGGAATGCCGAACTTGTTCTCCTTAAGGCCCGTGGAAATGTAGGCGTGGGTCCGGGGATCGATGTCCGGGTTCACGCGCAGGGCGATCCGCGCTTTTGTATGCATGTCCCTGGCCGCTCGGTCGATGGCCTGCAGCTCGTCGCCGGACTCAACGTTGAACATGAGGATATCCATCTTGAGCGCGTACTCGATCTCGTCCCGCCGCTTGCCGACGCCGGCGTACACGATCTTCTTGGGATCGATGCCGGCGCGAAGCGACCGGAACAGCTCGCCGCCGGAAACGATGTCGGCGCCGGCGCCCTCCCGGCCGATGATCCGGAGGATCGCGGCCCCCGGATTCGACTTCACGGCGAAGCAGATGAGGTGCGGCACCCCGGCGAACGCCTGGTCAAAGGCGCGAACATGGCTTGCCAGCGTGCTGCTGCTGTAGCAATAGAAGGGCGTCCCCACGCGTTGGGCGATCGTCCTGATCGGCACGCCTTCGCAGTGGAGCTCTCCATTCTTATACTGGAAATCGTTCATATCGCTACCTGATCTTTTCCGTGTAGGTTTTGTATTCCCGGGATCGCGCGCTCTCGTTCCCGCTCTTATCCACGACGGTGACAACGTAGTAGTAGGTCGATCCCTGCTTTACCGTCTCGTCGGAGAAGGTCGTGCGGTTCAGGGGTTTGTCCGTGAGCCGCTCGTATTCGACGCCGCTTTTCTTCGACCGGTAGACATGATAGCCTCCCAGGTCGCGTTCCTGGTTCTCGTTCCAGGTGAGGAAAACCCTCCCGATGCCCGGCACCACCGTGATGCCGGTCGGCGGCGCCGGCGGGGTCTTGTCACGCGTGGTGGCCGTGACCTCGGTTGAGTCGGGGCTTTCCTGCCACGGCCTCACCGGGCTGTCCACGGTACGGACGCGGTAATAGTACTGCTTATCGTTTACAGCAGTGGCATCCTGGTACGGGCTTCCCGTCACCGGTTCCTTGTTCAGCGGCAGGTCGCCGTATTTTCCCGGGCCTGTCCCGCGGTAGACCAAATACCCCACGAAGCCCTGATGCACGCTTCCGTCCGACCGCGTGGTCACCGGCTCCCAGGTAAGTATGACAGAACCGTCGCCACCCACGGCTTTGATATCCTTCGGAGCGGCCAACGAGAGAAACGGCGCGGCGCGAACCTCATGGGAATACCCGCTCGCCCCCCCTTTGACACTGTAGGCCCTGACGCGGTAGACATATACCTTGCCGTACTGCAGGCCGGTGTCATGCCACGATACGATGCCATTTTGCACCTGGGCAGGCGCGGGATCAGCCAGGCCGATCTCGGCTACCTGCCGAAAGAGCAGCCTTTTGCGTTCTCTGTTCTGCTCTGCCCGGTATATCCGAAACCCCTCGATATCGGCGGGGCTCAGGGTCTTTCCCTCGACGTTTTTCGCTGGTATCGGCCAGGAAAGATACGCCACGACATCCCGGACGGCTATCTTGACGTCCTTCACCGCCTCGGGGCGCGGGCTGTCGGGCGTGATGGGCTCGGTCTTCCTGCCACAGGCGCCCATCGCGGCAACGACGAGGACAAGAGCTCCTGCTGTCACCAGCCTCCAGGGACTCGTTCTCATTTTACAAGCTTCTTGAGCGCTGCAAGCCGCCTCTTGAGGTTCGCCGGCGCGGTGCCGCCGTGCGATGTCCGGCGCTCCACCGACGCGGCCACGGACAAGGCCTGATACACATCGTTCTTGATAAGAGAAGAAAGCTTCTTGTATTCCACGAGCGACAGGTCTTTTAATCCGCATTTCAGCGACAGCGCGCGGAGCACCGCCTTCCCCACTACTTCGTGGGCCTGCCGGAACGGCAATCCCTTCCGCACCAGGTAATCGGCAAGGTCCGTGGCCGTGATGAACCCGTCCTCGGACGCATGCCTCATTGCGTCCCGGTGCACTGCGATACCGGCCAACATCCCGGCAACGACCGCGAGGGTCTGCGTCACCGTGTCGGCAGTGTCGAATACCGGTTCCTTGTCCTCCTGCATGTCCCGGTTATAGGAAAGCGGCAGGCCCTTCATGAGCACAAGGAGCGCCGTGAGATTCCCGAAGACCCTGCCGGCCTTGCCCCGGGACAGTTCTGCCACATCGGGGTTCTTCTTCTGCGGCATGATGGACGAGCCGGTCGTGAACGCGTCGGTGATGGTGATGAAGCCGAACTCCGCCGTCGACCACAGGACGAGCTCCTCGGCCAACCGGGATATATGCACCATGATCTGACTGCATGCGGAAACGAATTCGACGGCAAAATCGCGGTCCGACACGGCGTCCATGCTGTTCTCGGACACTCCGCTGAACCCGAGGAGGTTCGCGACCATCTTCCGGTCGATCGGCAGGACCGTTCCGGCGAGCGCTCCCGAGCCCAGAGGCAGGATGTTCACCCTCCGGTAGCAATCCGTCAAGCGCTCCCGGTCCCTCTCGAACATCTCGTAATACGCCAGCAGATGATGACCGAACAGCACCGGCTGCGCGCGCTGCATGTGCGTGTATCCCGGCATGACCGTGTCCTGATTGCGCTCGGCCAGTTCGATGATCGTCTTCTGCAGTGCCCGCAGAAGCCGCCGTACCTCGATGATCTCATCGCGCAGGTACATCCGGAGGTCCAGGGCCACCTGATCGTTCCTGCTCCGCGCGGTATGCAGCTTGCCGCCCACGGGGCCGATCTTCCGGATCAGCCGGCTCTCGATGTTCATATGGATGTCTTCGAGCTCCAGGCTGAACTCGAGCTTGCCGTCGGCGATCTCCTGCAGAATGCCCTTGAGACCATTGATGATCTCCCGGGAATCCTTCTGCGTGATGATGCCGGTCTTGCCCAGCATGGCGGCATGGGCAACGCTGCCGGCGATATCGTAGGGGAACAGACGCCAGTCATACTGGATCGAGGCGGTATACTCCTCCACCAGCGCGTTCGTCGCCTCGCTGAACCGGCCGCCCCAGGGTTTGGCGCTCTTCGCGGGCTTTTTCACCGGAGATGGTCTCTTTGCTTTCATCGATTTTTTCAGCATATTAACTCAATAAATCCCAATCTCCAAATCCATGTTACGCAATTTATGAAACACGTCCCCTATCCAGCCATTGTAGGTGTAATTTACCTTTCTGCCGCTGGAAACATGTGATGGTCGTGGTGTTTCCTGCTTTATAATAGGCACACTGTTTCCAAGACGTAATTGCTACTGTAATTGCGGATAGTTTATTGTGTACCATCTGACTGAATAATAAGCCCATTCCCGCCAACCGCCACAAATGTCCCTTTCCCATAAATTATACGATTAAGATTCTTCATTATGCCGGTATTTTTCTTAATCCACGTCTTTCCGTCATTCGATGTGTATACTGCGTCCCCTCCTGTTGTAATGACAAATGCGCCATTTGCGAAAGCTATACCGCTAGGAATGGCAGCCGGACTATCTTCGACTAAAGACCATTCTTTGAGATCATATGATATGGCAATTATCCCTTTGAAATATGATTTGTATGTTCCTACAGCGACAAAAATATTATTACCGCCGATCACATCAACCAAATTAAGGCCTTTATCCAGAGAAACTTCATCCCATTTTCTCCCATCCTGTGAGATTAACAGCAACCCGTCTTTTCCGAACGCGACAAAATTATTGTTCGCGTAAAACACTTTTCTGATTTCATTATAATCCTCCCGAGTCACTTTTTCCCACTCAATGCCATTATCAGACATCAGAAGAATTCCTTTACGGGAAAGCCCGTCTACAACTCCACCAGAAACAAAACGCCCATTTCCGAAGGCCACGGTCTGCAAAATCTCATGTGGTTGATCACTGGCCTTTCGTTGAACACTGCGAACCTTGGTCCACCGGTCTCCATCATTAGACGCAAAAATAGTCCCGCCTGTCCCAACCGCGACAAATAAGCCATTGCCGAAACCAACGTCGAAAAGCCAGTCATTTTCCTGGGTAAGATGTCTTGAAATATGCCAGGATACGCCGCTAACGGATGTAAGAATTGTTTCCCGGCTTCCAACCGAAACAAAAATGTCATTGCTATATATAACAGATTGAAGCGGTGTGGTGATTCCTGGAATGAGCGGTTGCCACGTCTTTTTATCGGTGGAGGTATAAATGTTTTTCTGATCATAAATCATATATCTGTTTTTATCGAAGGTTATTCCTCTTAACCATTCTTTCACTCCGACATCCAGTTTAGACCATGATTTGCCATCAGAAGAAGTAATAGCACTTCCTTCGCTCCCAACGGCTACGAAAGAACCGTCCACAGAAATAACCGACTTGAGCCAGCTTGACGTTCCGGATTGGTGAGGCGTCCAATCACTGCCGTTTTTTGATATCATGATTGCACCGGCAGCGCCTACGATGACAAAAAAATCATTCCCAAAAGCTACCTTTTCAAGAAATTCATTGTCTGAACCTGTTCTGGCTAATGACCAGCTCTTTCCGTCAAAAGAAAATAAAAGAGAGCCCTTGTCCCCGACTGCAACAAACGTTCCTTTGCCAAAAGTTATTCCTTTAAGGCTGTCTGTGGTCGCGGATGATTGTTGCACCCACGAATTTCCATCAATAGAAGTCAAAATCGTCCCTTTATCACCTACAGCGACATATAAGCCTTCACCAAAAGTAACGTCATTAAGGATATTTTTGGTAGGCGTATCAGATAATGACCATTTCTCGCCATCTGCAGAAGTCAGAATTGTTCCCCTGACACCGACAGCTATAAACTTACTATCCCTAACCCGGACAAGCCGGAACCAACAGGTTTTTATAAAAACCATGCTACAAT
>CAYPOT010000013.1:0-35638 GCA_964412455.1 uncultured Nitrospiraceae bacterium
CTTCTTGCCGATGCGCTGTTCGATGATGGTATCGATGCCGACAAAGGCGCCGCCGCAGATGAACAGGATGTTCGTCGTGTCCACCTGGATGAACTCCTGGTGGGGATGCTTGCGGCCGCCCTGGGGCGGGACCGCCGCAACGGTGCCTTCGATGAGCTTCAGGAGCGCCTGCTGGACGCCTTCGCCGGAGACGTCTCTCGTGATCGAAGGATTCTCCGACTTGCGGCTGATCTTGTCTATCTCATCGATGTAGACGATGCCGCGCTGGGCCCGTTCAACGTCATAGTTGGCGTTCTGCAGGAGCTTCAGGATGATGTTCTCAACGTCCTCACCCACATAGCCCGCCTCGGTCAGTGTGGTGGCATCGGCAATGGTGAACGGCACATCGAGGATCCGGGCCAGGGTCTGGGCAAGCAGGGTCTTGCCGGTCCCCGTGGGGCCGATGAGAAGGATATTGCTCTTTTGGAGCTCCACCTCCTCGCCGATCTCATGCTGTACGCCGATGCGTTTGTAGTGATTATGCACGGCCACGGACAGGATCTTCTTGGCGCGGTCCTGTCCGATCACGTACTCGTCGAGAATGCGCTTGATCTCGGCGGGCTTGGGAAGCTGCGGGATCTTCGCTTCCTTTGCCTCCTCCCACTCCTCGGCGATGATCTCATTGCAGAGGTCCACGCACTCGTTGCAGATGAAGACCGACGGACCGGCGATGAGCTTCTTCACCTCGTCCTGTCCCTTGCCGCAGAACGAGCACTTGAGGGGCGTCGTGTGGTCTTTCTGGTCCTTTTTCTCCGTCATGGTGCTACTTCTCCTTGGTGGAATGCGGCAGTTTCTTGGTGATGACCTCGTCGACGAGTCCATAGATCTTCGCGTCATCGCCGGACATGAAGAAATCCCGGTCCGTGTCATTCCGGATCTTCTCGAGCGGCTGGCCGGTATGGTTCGCCAGGATCTTATTGAGGGTGTCCTTCATCTTCAGGATCTCCCGGGCGTGGATCTCGATGTCCGTGGCCTGTCCCTGGAATCCGCCCATGGGCTGATGGATCATGATGCGGGCGTGCGGCAGTGAGAACCGCTTGCCTTTCGTTCCCGACCCCAGCAGCAGCGCGCCCATGCTCGCCGCCTGTCCGATGCAGATGGTCGAAACCGGACACTTGATATAGTTGATGGTGTCGTAGATGGCAAGCCCCGAGGTGACGACACCTCCGGGAGAATTGACGTACAGATAGATGTCCTTGTCCGGGTCATCGGCCTCCAGGAACAGAAGCTGGGCGATCACCGTGTTGGCGACGTTGTCGTCGATGGCCGTGCCGAGAAAGATGATGCGGTCCTTCAACAGCCGCGAGTAGATATCGTAGGCGCGCTCGCCGCGGCTGGTCTGTTCAATTACCATGGGTATGAGGGACATGAGGTTCTCCTGACGTTCGATTCTCTCTGCGTAGTATTCTATACCTTCTTCGCTTTGGAAAGCAAGAGGGACAGGGTCTTTTCCTCGACGAGCGACGCCCGGAGGTTGTCCGTGCCGCCTTCCTGCGAAGCATAGTACTGCTTTACTTCTTCAAGCTTCTTCCCGGCGCTCCGCGCCATTGCCGCCATGGCCGCGTTCACCTCTGCATCGGAGACCTCGATCTTCTCCTTGTCCGCGATGACGTCCAGGATGAGGGTCCCCATCACGCGCTTCACGGCCATATCCTGGTTCTCGAGCTTGAACTTCGCCATATCGAAGGCCTTCTGGACATCGATGCCCTGACGCGCCATGCGGGTGAGCTGATGCCGGGCCATGGAAGTCATCTCGCGGTCCACCATCCCCGCGGGGACGTCGAACGTATGGGCTTCGACAAGTTTGCCGAGGAGCTCCTCCCGCTGGGCCGAGGACTGCTCGTTCTTCTTGCGGATCTCGATGTCCTCCCTGACGCGTGTCTTGAGCTCATCGATGGTATTGTTGTTGCCGATGTCTTTGGCGAACTCATCGTTGAGCTCGGGGAGGACCTTTTTCTTGATCTCCTTGAGCGTGACGGTGAACTTCGCGTCCTTGCCGGCAAGGTCCTTATTGTTGTAGTCCGCCGGGAAGGTCACGTTGATCTCCCGGGTCTCGCCCTTGTTCATGCCGGTGATCTGCTCCTCGAAACCCGGGATCAGGGACCCCTCTCCAATGGCGAGGTGATGGTCCTGGGCCTTCGCGCCCTCGATCGACTTCCCGTCCTGGAAGCCCTCGAAATCGATGATGGCCGTATGGCCCTTGTCCAGGGCCTGCCCTTCGACCGGGGCAAGGTTCGCATACATCTCCCGAAGGCGGTCGATGGTCTGGTCGAGTTCCTCGTTGGTGGCTTCGACGGGCGCATCCTTCACCTCGATGCCTTCGTAGCTGCCGAGGTCGATCTTGGGCCGCACCTCGACGACAGCGGTGAAGTTCAGCGGCGCGTCCGTCTCGAGCGGGGAGATATTGGTGATATTCGGCATGTCCACGGGGCTCAGATCGTTCTCCTTGAGCGCCTGGAGATAGGAATCGGAAATGAGCTTGTTCATCACCTCGGAGTCGATCTCCGCTGCGTAGTGGCGTTCCACCACGTTCTTCGGCGCCTTGCCGGGCCGGAAGCCGGGGATCTTGGCCTTCTTTGCCACATCGGCAAGGGCCTTCTTTTTTTCTATTGCGATCGCGTCCGGCAATACCTGGATATGCAGTTTCTTCTTTACCGTGCTGACGTCTTCTACAGTGACTTTCATGCTCACTCCCTTTACGAATATTCTATTAATGACTAATGACCGCCACAGAGGCTCAGAGTTCACAGAGAGAAAATCAGAAGGTATGAAGTTAGGAGGGTAAGAAAAAGGATGCTCTTGCCTTCTGTCTTTCTTACGTTCTTTCCTTCTTACCTTCCTCGCTTCATGATTTCTCCGTGTCTCAGTGTCTCCGTGGCAAATGTTGATCTTATTGGTGCGAGAGGGGGGACTTGAACCCCCATGGTTGCCCACCAGATCCTAAGTCTGGCGCGTCTGCCAGTTCCGCCACTCTCGCAGCGATATTAGGAACTAAGAAATCAATTTCTTCTTAATACGGCAAGAATATTTTCGCCACAAAGACACCAAGACACGAAGAATAAATAATATTGCCGGCTAAAGAAAACACCACTCCAGGGTCTCTTTGTGCCTCGCTTAGAAGCGCCTACTTTTGGTTGTGACTTCGTGGCAAAGTTGGTTCCTACTTGTCAATCACTATATGGAAAATGCTCCCGATGCTTCCCGCCATACCGGCACGAACAAAGAGAGCAGTGTGCTGCTCGCAGCGCTTACCGTCCGGCTGCTTGCTGCTCACTGCTCTCGGTGTGGTTATGGTGAGCCGTGAAGGAGTTGAACCTTCGACCCGCTGATTAAGAGTCAGCTGCTCTACCAACTGAGCTAACGGCCCGTTAACAAACGGAATACCCTGAGACAAGGAACGTATTATACTTATCTTTCCCTGCTGATGCAACAAGAAAATTACTCTTTTTATTGCACTTTGACGTTAAACGTTGGATTGATCAATTGGTGCGCCCGGCGCGATTCGAACGCGCGGCCTTTGGCTTCGGAGGCCAACGCTCTATCCAGCTGAGCTACGGGCGCGGAAAGATCAAGCTGATAGTTGACAGCTCATAGTTCATAGTTGATTACTGAATCATCCTATGAGCTACGACCTATCAGCCATGAGCTGTATTGTATCTGGTACGCCCGGCAGGAGTCGAACCATGCTCCGTCGCCCATAAAGGGCTCCCCAAAGGGGGCCTGCCCCCTCTGGAATCTCCCCCGAAGCTCAGGGGAATCCTTCCCCTGAAACCCCTTATGTCGCAGGAGGATGTTACTCGGATCGCGATTGCCGGACGTTTCCTAATTCTAATGTTTGGTACGCCCGGCAGGAGTCGAACCTGCGACATCCGGATTCGAAGTCCGACGCTCTATCCAGCTGAGCTACGGGCGCAATAAAATGCGGAGTGCAGCATGTGAAATGCGGAATTACGGACCTTCCGAAGATCCCTATTCCGCACTCTACACTCCGAACTCCGCACTTGAAAATTTGGGGTGAGCGACGGGGCTTGAACCCGCGACCACCAGGGCCACAACCTGGTGCTCTACCGACTGAGCTACGCCCACCATGTTCTTATTTCCTGATTTCGGATTGCGGATTGCGGATTCAAAATTCTGTTTCTATCCCGCAAATCGCAATCCATAATTATTACGTTAATGCCACCCTGAAATCCCTTGGGTCAGGTTCTGCTACTCTCTTCACGCTGCCGTGATCGATGTATGTTGTATAAATGGTGCGCCTGAAGGGATTCGAACCCCTGACCCACAGCTTAGAAGGCTGTTGCTCTATCCACCTGAGCTACAGGCGCATGTCGCTGTGCTCCATTGTAAATTGCAAATTGGAAAGTTGAAAATGTAAATCTTCAGGCGCAATTTGAAACTTACAATTTCCAATCTTCAATTTCCAATTCACAACTGGTCGGGGCGAGAGGATTTGAACCTCCGACTTTCTGCTCCCAAAGCAGACGCGCTACCGGGCTGCGCCACGCCCCGCGGAACTCCGCGTACTTCCTACCCCTTACGGCAGAACATATAATACTCATGAGCCGCGGCATTGTCAAGCGCTATGTCCGGCGACATGTCCGGACAGGAGATGCCGGCATTCGGAAGAGTGACGACGGACAAAGGCAGCATACCCGTGGTTTCCGCAGTTGTCTGATGTCTGATAGTCTGTGGTCTGTTGTCTGTTTTTCCGGTCCTTTTCCCTTGAAACCTTGGGAGTTTTATACTATTATTTCACCCATGGAAGAACGCATCGGTTCCGTGCTCAGGTATTTCGACAAAAATTCCATCGCGGCCTTGAAGCTGGATTTCGGCGACCTCGCTGTCGGTGATACGGTCCACATCAAGGGTCCGAACACCGACATGACCCAGAAGGTCGAGTCCATGGAATTCGACCACAAACCCGTGGAAAAGGCCGCCCGCGGCCAATTCACCGGCATAAAGCTCTCCCAACCAGTCAAGCCCTTCGACCTCGTCTTCAAGATCAAAGAGTGATCTCTCCATGTTCCTGTACAGTATAAAGCGAACGCTGTTGATGATCCCCATCCTGCTGGGCATTACCCTGCTCAGCTTCAGCATCATGCACCTGGCGCCAGGCGGACCGGCCGAGGCCCAGATGGAGTTCTCGGCCAAAGCGTCCGCCGAAGCGAGGGAGCGGCTCCGGAAGCTCTACGGCGCGGACCAGCCCGTGCACAAGCAATACCTCACGTGGCTCACCAAGTTCGTGACCCTTGATTTCGGCGATGCCTTTGCCGACGGCCGCAAGGTGAAGGACAAGATCCTGGAACGCCTCCCTATAACCCTTACCATCAACTTCCTGTCCCTCGGCCTCGTCCTCCTGATCGCCCTGCCCATAGGGATCATGTCCGCTACACACCAATACTCGGTCCTCGACCGGTTCACGACCATATTCGTGTTTGTAGGCTATTCCATGCCGTCCTTCTGGCTGGCGCTCCTGCTGATCTACCTGTTCGGCGTACAATGGGGCGTGCTTCCCATCTCGGGCATCCAGAGCCTCGACGTGACCGGGCTGACCTGGTGGGGCAGGCTCATGGACAAGGGCGAGCACCTTGTTCTGCCGGTGTTCGTCTCGGCCTTCGGCGGCCTGGCAGGGCTGTCGCGATACATGCGGAACAACATGCTCGAGGTGATGCGGCAGGACTATGTCAGGACGGCCCGGGCCAAGGGGCTTTCCGAGAACGTGGTGGTTTACAAACACGCGCTCCGGAACGCGCTGATGCCGGTGATCACCATCCTCGGCCTCTCACTCCCCGGCATCATCGGCGGCAGCGTCATCATGGAGACGGTCTTCGGCATCCCCGGCATGGGCCAGCTCCTGTATCAGGCCGTGTTCTCGCGGGACTACAACGTGGCCATGGGCATCCTGGTGCCCGCGGCCGTGCTCACCATGCTCGGGAACTTCCTGGCCGATATAGGATACGCGTTGGCGGACCCGAGGGTGAGATTAAAATAATATTCAAAGTTCAACGTTCAATAAGTTCGTCATTCCCGCGAAAGCGGGAATCCAGGCATGAGACAACTGGCTTCCGGGTCAAGCCCGGAATGACGGCCAAATAAGACCATGGCCAACACGACCACACTTACTGCACAGCAGACCTACTATCATCTCAAGCGGAACTGGCTTGCCGCCGTCGGCGGGGCGCTCGTGCTCGGGGTGTTCGTGGTCGCCATATTCGCGCCCCTCATCGCGCCCTACGACCCCTCGGCCATCGACATCAAGAACATCCTCATGGGCCCGACCGTACAGCACCCCTTCGGCACCGACGAACTGGGCAGGGACGTCCTCTCGCGCATGATCTGGGGCTCGCGGGTATCGCTTGAGGTGGGGTTCGTCGCCATCGGCATCGCGACCCTCATCGGCATCATCCTCGGCGCCATCTCCGGATTCTACGGCGGCTACGTGGACAGCGCCATCATGCGGGCCGTGGACATCATGCTGAGCATCCCGACGATCTTCCTCATCCTCTCGGTCATCGCCATCCTGGAGCCCAGCATCTTCAACATCATGGTCGTCATCGGGCTCACCAGCTGGATGGAGCCGGCCCGGCTTGTGCGCGCCGAGTTCATCTCCATCAAGGAAAGGGAGTTTGTGACCGCCGCCCGCGCCCTCGGAGCAAGCGACAACCGCATCATCTTCAAGCACATCCTGCCGAACGGCCTCTCCCCCATTCTCGTCTCGGCAACCATGGGCATCGGCGGCGCGGTCCTCATAGAGTCGGCGCTCAGTTTCCTCGGCCTCGGCGTTCAGCCGCCCACCCCAAGCTGGGGCAGCCTGCTCTCGTCGGGAAAGGACAACATCGAGATCGCCTGGTGGCTCTCCGCCTTCCCCGGCCTCGCCATTCTTGTCACAGTCCTGGGTTACAACCTCCTTGGCGAAGGCATTAGGGATGCACTCGATCCGAGGCAAAGGGAGTAGAGACTACTTCCTGAAGTTCGTGACTATGACACGCCTAGGCAATTGCATATCACAAGTCGAAACTAGAATGAGGAGGGAAGGATGCATAGAGGCACTATTGTAACATCAGGCATTACATTTGGGTCAGCTCTCGCAATAACAATTTCCTGGAGTGTTCATAAGTCGGTTCTTTGGGCGATCCTGCATGGGATATTTTCGTGGTTTTATGTAATTTTCTATTTGATCGTTCGCTAACATTAGGACCTTCTTCCTGTATACGTGATGGAGTCAAATTTAACGCAAAGAGCATGCTACACCCCGAAGACTGCATATCTTGTTATACCCGTACTTTTTGACACGACAAATGAATAAGGAAGAGATAATAATTTTCGTTGTGGGGGAAGTTATCATGCTCCCAATCGCATTTCTTTTAAAAAATGAAATTACGAAGCTTGCTGAAAAAGCAATCGCCGATAAGAGGCTGTCTACAGGTATATATCGTTTCTTCCCGATTGAGGGTGATCAGGCTGTCAGGTTGGCAAAGGGATATATCGCGGGTATTAAAATAGTCTTTTGGTTTTTCGTATTGGCTTTGCCATTCGTATTCTTACTTTCAGTTCTCAATCGAGGAATCAAATAAGTGCTTGCTAGCATAACCTATTGCAAGGTATGACGAGATCATAACTATTAACTTGCGGTTTGAGTCCGACGCGCAAAAAGAGCGTGTCTCACCCGCGCGTTCTTGTGCAAGTTTCAAGATGTTTATTGCACCCCTCATCTGCTTATCGAGAGTACAACCTTGCAGGTGTAGTTGTCACTAGCGCTCATGACCCTCATCGACTACATCCCCTTCTACTACACCTACCTCGCCGGGACGCCCATCCCCACTGTCGTCATCGGCAAGTTCGTCCAGATCAGGAACGGGAACACGCTCTATCTCATCCTCTCTCCCAAGGACTTCACGAAATATCACGCGAACATCGTCGAGCGGTTCTGCATGGACAAAAGCATCGAGGGAAACTACGACTCAAAGAGAGAGAAGTTCACGATCGTGGATCAAGCGTGGACCATTATCGGCGGCGGGAAATTCGAGCGGGACGACAACAAAAAAGCCATCAAGTTGTATGACAACTCGATGGCCTACGGAAAGTTCGATGCAACTGGACTGAAAGAAATGCTTGGAGCTTTGCCGGAGTTTCTCGGGTATTCAATCATGATCGACTGACCATATCCTGTCAGATCATAACGCAGGCTAAAGCCCGCGGCTACCTGGGCGCTCCCGGAATTCTCCGGCTATGACATTATCGTCGCGTAGTTGTTTCCTGACTTCTGACCCCTGACCCCTGACCCTTTACCCCTGAAGAATTCTTCTTCTTCGCCGCCTGTCTTGCCTTTTGCATGTTCGTTCTATATCTGCCGATGGCCTTCCCGTGTTCGCCGTAGTCCTTCGAGAAGTAATGGCTCCCGTCTCCCTGCGCCACAAAAAAGAGGTAGTCCACATTCTCGGGATAGAGCGTTGCCAGGATCGCGCCGCGGCCGGGGTTCGCGATGGGGCCGGGCGGCAGACCTTTGTGGAGATAGGTATTGTAGGGGGTCTTCCGTTTGAGGTCCTGGGCACCTACCTTGGTGATCCATGCCCGAAGGCCGTACACCGCCGTCGGGTCAGCCTGGAGCTTCATGCCGATCTTCAGCCGGTTGTGGTACACGGCGGCGATGAGCTTCCGCTCCGAGGATACCTTCGCCTCTTTCTCGACGATGGAGGCAAGCGTGATGATCTCGTGCTCGGTGAAGCCCAGTTCCTCGGCCCGTTTGCGGTAACTGTCGGTGAACATGTCCTTGTACCGCTGGACCATGCGCTTGGCGATATCCGGCACCGTGATGCCCTTCGGAAGGTAGTAGGTGTCCGGAAACAGGTATCCTTCGAGCCGGTCAGCCTCGATCCCAAGGGAACGGGCGAGTTCCTTGTTCGTGGCGGCCTTGATGAAATCATTCGGGTCAGATGAGATGAGCGGTGTACCGGTCAGGGTCCAGCCGATCTGGTAGAGATTGTATCCCTCGGGGATCACCACTTCATATTCAATGACCTTCCCTTTGCGCAGGACATCGAGCACTTCCCACAGGCTCATGTGACTGCCGAGGCCGTAATACCCGGTCCGGACCTTGCGCGTGATGCCCTGGACCCTGCCGATGATCTCGAAGTAGCCCCGGTACCGTATGATCCCTTCCTTCTGGAGCGCGGCGGCGACGGCCTTGAAGCTCATGCCCTCGGTTACCTTGATCTCCTTCCAGGCCTTTTCACTGGACGGAGGCACGAACAGCGCAACATAGAAATGGATCAGCGACGTGAGCACGACCGTGGAGACGAGGAAAGTTACCCAGAGATGGCGCTTGACCCAGAATCGTATCTTGTCCCACTGCTCTATCATCGATGAGGACCTTTCCGTGAGGTCATGAGATAACCGCTCTCAGGAACCGGTCAACACTATATACTTTTCCGGCGCGGTTCGTCAATACGATAAATTTGGAAGAGGATTTAACCACGGATGAACACAGTTTAACAATACTATCTAAATCCACAGAGTCATTCATTGCGTAACTTTATTAACCCAATGTATATTTTTTTGTCTTGTATGCTTGGCAGGTAAAGTCTCAGGCCGCTGAAGCAATGTTATTTCTTTGAACCGCGAAGGACGCTAAGAACGTCATAAAAACGCAAGGACTTTTGTTTTTGATGCAAGATTCCCGGATTTCATTCGCGCGCTTCGCGACGTAGCGGTAAATGATGTTTTTCAGTTATGTAAAATGTACTCAGCCTTTCCGATGGTGGTCCTTAAAACCGTGTTCATCCGTGGTTTCAAATGCTGTTCGTTAGATCACAGTTGCCCCGAGCGGAGGATGCCGATGAGGATCCAGATCCCGAAGAGGCCGGCGATGACATAACCGGCGAGACCGAGGACGGGAAGGCCGAAGAGCTTCTGGCCCTGGCCGGAATGGATGATGATCGACGAGGCAACGATGATGGAGGCGGTGATGACGCTGAAAGCGAGCCGGTTGCTGGACTTGTCGAGGTCCCTGACGGCGTTCTGCAAACCTTCGTGCTGGAGCTTGACCTGGATATCGCCCCGCATGATCTTGCCGATGACGGTCCTCAGCTGGCGGGGCAGCGCGACGGCCATGTCGGACAGGGCAAGGATGTTCTTCTGTGCGGTGCGGAGCAATTGCCGGGGATGCTTCTTTCGCTTGATGAGGTCCTCGACAAAGGGCTGTGCCGCAGCCAGGTAGTCGAATCCGGGGTCGAGCTGTTTCAGAAGCCCCTCCAGCGTGAGCAGGGCCTTGTCCATGAGGTAGAGGTTCTGCGGTACCTTCAGCTTGTGGCGGTTCAGGATGCGGGTGACCCGGTCGACGTAGGCCCCGAAATCGATCTGCCGGCTGGTCATGCCGTAATAGGGCTCCAGGAGTTCGGCGAGATCCTCCTTCAGGTCCCGCTGGAACTTATCGAGGTCCACCGATTCCTCGGAAACGAATCCCAGGTTCACGTATTGCCGCGTCAGCGCGTCGTAGTCGTGCCCGGCAAGAGCAACGAGAATGCTGGCGAAATGCTCCATATTCTCCTCAGTGACCCTGCCCATGATACCGAAGTCCACAAGGCCGAGCCTGCCGTCGGACAATACGAAAATGTTGCCGGGGTGGGGGTCGGCGTGGAACAGACCGTCCTGAAAGACCATTTTGAAGAAAGCGCCGGCGCCTTTGAGCGCGATGTCCTTACGGTCATGGCCCATCCGTTCGATCCCGGCGTAGTCGTCAATGCGCACTCCCTCGATCTTCTCGAGGACCAGCACGCGCTTGCTCGAAAGGCCGGCATGGACCTCAGGGATGAGGAGGATATCGCTGTTCTTGAAGTTGCTCCGGAGCTGGGCGGCGTTCGAGGCCTCGATGAAAAAGTCGAGCTCTTTATTGATGGTGCTGCTGAACTCATCCACGATGCCCGGGACGTTGTACGGTTTCAGCTCGTGAACATGGACGTCGATGAGCCGGGCTATGCCCCGGAGTATGCTGATGTCCCGTGTAATGTTTTCTTCAATCTTTGGACGCTGGACCTTGACCATCACCTCCCGGCCGTCGTGCAGCACGGCGCGATGGACCTGAGCGATGGACGCTGCGGCCATGGGCGCGGGATCGAACGAGGTGAAGAGGGAATCGAGGGACGCGCCGAGGTCCCTTTCGATGATCGCTTTGGCCTCGGCAAAGGGGTACGGAGCGACCGCATCGGTCAGCTTGGTCAGTTCCTTTGCATATTCAAGAGGAAGAAGATCGGGCCGGCATGCGAGGACTTGGCCCAGCTTGATGAATGTGGGCCCAAGCTCCTCGAACATGAGCCGGAGCCTCTCCGGCTCGTTCAGACGGTGGTAGAGCGGCGGCTGTTTTCGGTAGGTGACCAGGCGCCGCCCGAAGGAGAGGACGCGCTGGAGCCCGGCCTGTTCGACAAGATGCCCGAAGCCGTGGCGTGATGCGACAAGCAGTATCTGCCTGACGCGGGGGATGTCCCGGTAGTGACGTCTCCAGAACCCAAGGAAAGACATGATGGCTCACCAGCCTGTTTATTCCTCGGACGTCCCGCCCTCGAGCTTTTTGAGCCGGGCGTTCAGTGCCTGGACCTTTTTTTCGATTTTCTCCATGTCCTCGCGACTGGGAATATTGAGCTTCTCAAGGACATTGGCAACGGTCTCCTTGACCCGCTTGTCGAATTCCTTGGTGCTCTCCTCCGCCTTCGAGGTCCACTCTTTCACCAGCGTCGATGCCTCGCTCTTCGAAAGCTCTCCGGCCTTGACCAGCTCATCGATGAACTCTTTTGCCTTTTCCTGCGCTCCCAACCCTGCAAGCATGGCCTTCTTGATGATCTCTGCGATTATCATGTGATCCTCCTTCGTGAATAATATCAATGCATTATTTTACGTATCGATCGATCCAATAGCCTGGCTTTATTATAGCATAGAAAGGAATTCGAAAACGGCAAGGAACGGAGAGAACGAACTACAAATTGGATGAAATACTCACGTTTTTTTACCGCAGAGGACGCAGAGGAAACCGAGGCTGCGGCTAAGGAACAGATCGATCTGGACGCGGATAAGATCTGACAACGTCTGATAAAGGCGGCGGGGTCCACAAGGCCTTCAACAACCTCAAACACTGCATGCCCTAACGCCTTCAGATCATATGTCTTTGTTGTATCAGATGTGATCCGCGTGAAAAACAACCCTCACCCTGCCCGATGATTGAGACTCACCCTCTCCTTCCTTCCTCTCCCTCAGAGGGGAGAGGAAGGAAGGAGAGGGGGGCTTTATTAACGCGTCCAATTGCCGTTCCCGGGTCTATGCGCTCTTCTCGACCGCGGCATAGAGCGCCTGAAGCGCCGCATCGATCTTCCCGGGGTCCTTGCCCCCGGCCTGGGCCAAGTCGGGCTTGCCGCCGCCCGTTCCGCCGAGGATGGGGGCCAGTTCCTTGACGATGTTCCCGGCGTGAAATCTCGCGATGAGGTCCTTCGAGACCATGACGATAAGGCTCACCCTCCCGTCCTTGAAGGAGCCCAATGCCAGGATGCCGCTCCCGAGCTTGTCGCGCAGTTTGTCGCCGAGATCCCGAAGGTCCTTCTGGTCCATATTTTCCACGCGCCGGGCCAGCACCCTGACGCCCTTGATGTCCTTCGCTTCGCCGATGATGTCCCCGGCCTGGGACGACTGCATCTTGTGCTTCAGCCGGTCCAGCTCCTTTTCGGTGTCCCGCAGCTGGTTCATCAGCCGCTCCACGCGGCCCACGATGTCGGGGTCCGAGGTCTTGAGCATCCGGGCGATCTCCTGAAGGCTCTTTTCCTCGTTCCGGACCTCACGGTAGGCGCGCCTGCCGGCAAGTCCCTCGATGCGCCGCACGCCCGCGGCGATGCCGGTCTCGGACAACAGCTTGAAGGACCCGATGTCACCCGAAGCCCGGGTGTGCGTGCCGCCGCAGAGCTCCATGCTCACGTCCTTCACGGAAACGACGCGGACCTTGTCGCCGTACTTCTCGTCAAAGAGCGCCATGGCGCCCGCGGCGATCGCCTGGTCGATGTCCATGACCTTCGTCTCGACCGGGTGGTTCTCGAGAATGCGCTCGTTCACCAGTTCCTCGACGCGTTCCTTTTCCCGCTCCGAGAGCCCCGTATAGTGCGTGAAGTCGAACCGGAAGCGGTCGGGCGCCACGAGCGAGCCCGCCTGCTTCACATGATCGCCCAGGACCGAGCGCAGTGTGGCATGAAGGATGTGGGTCACCGTGTGATGGCGCGCGATATCAGAGCGGTCCCCGGCGTCCACTTTCGCGAGCACCGCGTCGCCGGCCTTGAAGGACCCCTTTCTGACCTTGCCCTTGTGGACGATCAGCCCTTCCACGGGCTTCACGGTATCTTCGACCAGGAATTTCGATGCCTCGCCCAGAAGCTCGCCCTTGTCGCCCACCTGTCCGCCCGACTCGGCATAGAAAGGCGTCTGGTCCAGAATGATCTCCACGACATCCCCTTCGCGGGCCTCGCCGACCTTCTTGTCGCCCTTGATGATGGCGATGATCGACGCAGACCCTTCCAGCGTGTCGTAACCGGTAAAGACCGGCTTTTGTATGCCCGCGAGGATCTCCTTATAGACAGGCTTCACCTTCTCTTCTCCGGACCCCGCCCAGGCCGCGCGCGCCTTCTCGCGCTGTTCCTGCATGGAGCGCCGATAGCCCTCTTCATCCAGTTCGAAGTGCATGTCGCGGGCCATGTCCGTCACGAGGTCCAGGGGGAACCCGAAGGTATCGTAGAGCTTGAACAACACCTCGCCGGGGATCATGATCTTGTTCGCGGCCTTGAGCTTCGCCACGGTCTCGTTCAGGAGCGCGAGGCCGGAATCCAGCGTAATGGCGAACCGTTCCTCTTCCAGCAAGACCACCTTGGCCACGTGTTCCCGGCTGTCCAGGAGGTCCGGGTAGGCGCCCTTCATCTCGTCCACCACCGCGCCGGTGAGCTTGTACAGGAACGGTTTGTTGATGCCGATGAGCTTGCCATAGCGGGCCGCCCGGCGAAGAATGCGCCGGAGCACGTACCCCCGGCCCTCGTTCGAAGGAAGGACGCCGTCATTGATAAGGAAGGTCATGGCCCGGAGATGGTCGGCGCATACCTGGTAGGAGATGTCCGTCTGGGCATCCTTGTGATAGGGCACGCCCGCCAGTGCCGCAATCTGCTTGATGATGGGCTGGAACAGGTCAGTCTCGAAATTGCTCCGGACGTTCTGCGAAACAGCGGACACGCGCTCGAGCCCCATGCCCGTGTCGATGGAGGGCTTCGGCAGCGGCGTGAGCTTGCCGGTCGCATCGCGGTTGTACTGCATGAACACGAGGTTCCATATCTCGAGGTACCGGTCGCAGTCGCATCCTACAGCGCAGGTAGGTTTGCCGCAGGACATCTCCGGCCCCTGGTCGATGATGATCTCGGAGCACGGGCCGCAGGGCCCCGTGTCGCCCATAGACCAGAAGTTGTCCTTCTCGCCCAGCCGCACGATGCGATCGGCCGGGAGGCCGACGACGGTGCGCCACAGCTCGAAGGCCTCATCGTCGTCCTTGTACACTGTCGCCCAGAGCTTGTCCGCGGGAAGCTTGACCTCTTTGGTCAGGAACTCCCAGGCGAATTCGATGGCCTCCTTCTTGAAGTAGTCACCGAAGGAAAAGTTCCCGAGCATCTCGAAGAAGGTATGGTGCCGGGCCGTATGGCCCACGTTCTCCAGGTCGTTGTGCTTGCCGCCCGCGCGCACGCACTTCTGGGAGGTCACCGCGCGCTTGTAGTCCCGCGGGTCCTCGCCGAGGAACACGCCCTTGAACTGCACCATGCCCGCGTTCGTGAACAGGAGCGTGGGGTCGTTCTTCGGCACGAGCGACGAGCTCGGGACCACCTTGTGGCCGCGTTTGGCGAAATAGTCGAGAAACAGTTTGCGAAGTTCTGAAGCTTTCAAAACAGGACTCCTTTACCGAATGATGACGGTTTTATGAAAAGGTTTGAATGTCATGATTGCTTTTCATAAACCTTGAAATCATGATAACGCATCACGGAATATTTGATCGCAGCCATGCCAAATTCGTTATTCCCTTGAATTCTAAATTTTGACTTGTTATTTAATTCTTCCCTGAATCAGACCTGCGCGCATTTCTCGTCTGTTTGCATGGCCATTTCATATAGATCAATTGCAGAGAATTTGTGATGCACTTCATGCCATTGAAAAGCGGCA
Organism: uncultured Nitrospiraceae bacterium; assembly: GCA_964412455.1. Classification (GTDB taxonomy): domain Bacteria; phylum Nitrospirota; class UBA9217; order UBA9217; family UBA9217; genus JAAXXJ01. The sequence goes on from CAYPOT010000013.1 coordinate 15,259, forward strand.
TATACAATTGTCATCGCTTTAGTGACATCCTCATTTATTCCTTTCTCATCGAGCATGCTTAAAGCAGATAAGATATCATTCGGCAGAGAACCATAAACATGTGGCGTCATTTTATTGTAGTCCTCCTTCTATGTTGGCAGTCCAATTCACTTGTACTGATATTGACTCGCGGCGCTCAAACTTCAGATTCGATCTCAATGGATTCTGATGAACAGTATGAAATGGTGTTTCAATGAAATTGCGCACAATGAATAGGAAAAATCGATTTTCGAGGATTTCTGCCGCCTTGTGCTCTTTGCTGGTCAATTGTATTGTGCCTGAGTGCGTTGCCATGCCCTTCACCTCAACCGCAAGAAACGGCTCTCCTGGCCTTGTCATTTTATAGTCAAAGCCACAACCTATTCGTGTTGTGTTTGAAAGACTGCAATGCTGGAAATCCGGCAAGGCGGGAAAAATATTTTCAAAATAGTGTTCTGCAGCCTGGCCAGTCATTAAGCGTTTTGCAAAAGTATTTGATTCGGAAATATCAAGCTGTTCTTCAATAAGCTCAATTTCACCAAGATCGGAAACTTCGGTTTTAATCATCGCTACGAAGTCTTCAAAACCGAGATGGTTATATTCATCCATCAATTTTTTGCAATACTGGCGTATAGGCCTTTTGTGCCATCCCTTCCTTGGATTTGGAAAGAACGGATCAAACTCGTCTCGGTAATTTTTCAGCGATGCAGGGCTTGCTTTAAGGTTCAATGCGATCGCATTAAACGCTTCGGTAAAACCATCAAACCCTAGTGCTATAAGACCTGCTACATCGAACTTCGACAAAAACAAACCTGCAAGGATAACTTTATCTCTGTTCGACAGTTTATGCATCAATTAGCCTCGTTCACAATGCCTCTGGCATCTTCAAATCCCTTGCGCTGTCCAACTATGCTGAACGGTTGGCAAGGAAATCCGGCAAGTAAAATGTCATGATTTGGAATAATTGCTGCTGGTATATGATGAATATCGCCTGTTGGTTTCTCGTGGAAATTCGCCTCATAGGCTTTCTGGCAATGCGGGTCGACATCGCTTGAGAAAACGCACTTTGCCTGGATGCCAAGCTGTTTCGCAACGTCTTGAATGGCGTAGCGAAATCCGCCGATTCCACAGAATAGGTCAATGAATCTAATTGTCTTTATCATGGTTGCAATCTCAGTGTTTTTTTAACATGGCAAGGCAATCGTGTCAAGCTTGTTTTATCACAGGATAGTGCGCGAGATACGGCTATGAGGCCACTCCTTCACACAACGCTTTCAGCTTGTCCTTGCCGACCGGTCTTCCGAATCGGTTGATGAACCAGATAACAGCAACGAAGAACCAGGGGATCCCGTGGTTCATCATGTGCACTTCCTTGGTCACGATGGTCCGACCGCCCTTTTCTTCCAGTGTTATGCGCTCAATGATCCTGATGTCCCTGCGCCCGGCCTGACCGGAACAGTTGCCGTGCTGCAATTCCAGCAGGCGCCCTGCTTCGAGCCTCGTGACCTCCGACCAGCACTGCAACTGTTTGTTTCTCATCTCGTACCGGGTATGGAAATGCTGGCCCAGCTGGAAAGTTCCCCGCGCTTCCATCTCCACGACCTTGTCGTTCCACTGGAGGAACAGCTCGGGCGTGATGATAAAGCGCCAGACGTGAGCGGCTGGCCGGTCAATCTCTGATCGTTCCTTCAATATCACGGGTTAGTTTCCGGTCCGCTGATGCTGAACAGCCACCATCTCGGTTCTTTGTGCCCCCGGCCCCTGCGGGGCTGCCGGTCGAAGTAGATCTTCATCGTCGCTCCGTCGTCCACAGCCACCTCGTACCAGTGCTTGCGGACATACAGCTCGGGACTGCCGTGATGGCATTTACCGGTCTCGCGCCAGGCGCGCAGGACCGTGGTGATGCGGAGGGTCCGGCCCCGCCACAGGAACTCACGGGGAAGGCCGGGCTCCCCCACGACCATGCGCGACGTGTCGCTCGTGGCGATAACGGGGGTGAGCGCCTCGCTGATCAATCGGTCAGGCATGGCCACTGTTCTCTTTAACTGATTTCAAAAACAGACTATGGTTATAATCCAAACAGATTGTACGCGTTGGGTAGAGGACAGAGCGAAGAATTTATTGAATGATTTCGGAAAGATGTTATTTGTGCTTCAGGATATCCGGAAGGCGGCATGCTCCTACCCTCCTTCGATCGCCTCGACATCGGCCAGGTCCTTCATCCTCCCCAGCGCCCTCTTGTTCCGGATGAATTCATTCTTCCCGAGATAATACACGGGGACGGCCCCGAAGGAACTCCTGACGCGCCCCGCTGCGGCCTCCTGCCAGGTCAAGCTGGTGAGCGATGTCACGATGTCAACGCGGACCGGTGGGACACCGAGCTGCACGACCTTGTCCGTTACCGTGAAATCCTCAACGGACAAGCCGAGAGAACCAAAGCCGAACTCCTTGAGCGCGGCTACAATGCGCTGACCGTTCTCAGTATCAGGCCGCACGAGGATGTCCAGGTCACCCGTATAACGGGGCGCACCATGGTGTGCAAGTGCATATGCGCCGACGATGATATAGTCGACGTTATGAGCGTTGAATAACGCGAGCAGTTCTCTGTAGTCGTTCTGAGCTTCCATGGCGTTCTCTCCGCAACTGTTCAACGGCGGCAATACGGTCCTCTGGCGATTTCGACAGCCAGAACTGAAGGTTCTGACGGATCTCGGAAAGGTCCCGCAGGTTCGCTTTTGTCACGGTCTTGACGATCATAGTATCTAACGTTCTCCCGGCGCGGCTATCGCATCGTCCGCAAGATGGTTCTTATGATCTCGGACGAGAACCCTTTGCGTTCCAGGAAGCCCGCAAGCCGTCTGCGGCGGACCTCCGGTTCGAACCGGGCCAGGGTCCTGAGTTTCTTGTCCGCTTCTTTGCAGGCCGTCTCTGCCTCGGGCGCCTCTTCGAAGAGCGTGCCGAGCGTTTCTTTGATGATATCCCTGCTGATGCCTTTTATCCGCAGCTCTTGTTCGAGACGCCGCCTGCCGAATCCCCGGCTTCTGACCCTGCCCGCGGCCCACTGGGCGGCGAACTTCCCGTCGTCAAGATACCCGAGCCTGGTAACGTGCTCCAGCACGGCGGCGATGATGGTGTCTGAGAATTCCTTATCCAGAAGCTTGTCAGCAAGCTCCTTACGGCTGCGGGGACGGATGGTGAGATACCGGTAGGCCGTATTTTTCGCCCGTTTCAGGAGCTTATCTTGCGCTGCTTCCGGCTGATCGGCAACACCTTGTTCATTACTATCAGTGGTGTGGTTTCTATTCCGCACTCCGCGTTGAAAAAGCCCCCTCTCCCTTTTTCCCTCTCCGAAGATGAATCCCCCTCTCCTCTTATCCTCTCCCTCAGAGGGGAGAGGAAGCAAAGGTGAGGGTGAGTCTTCATTAGGGCAGGGGTGAGGGTCATGTATACCCGCACTCCGCACTCGGCTTACTTGTCCCCAAACCGGTCGATCTTGAAGTCGCTGTCGCCTGAAGTTCCTTTGTACTCCTGTGCTTCCTTCGGTTTCTGCGTGTGACCGGCCGCACCGCCCGGGGTCCCGCCGATGGTCCCCCGAATGGCGGTGCCGGACTTCCTCTTTTCGTCTTCTTCGTAGGCCATATCGCTCGTGGACGAGATGCCCTTGACCTTGAGCGCGAAGTCGTCGGGGTTGCTGGCGGACAGAAGCGCTTCCTCGTAGGTGATAAGGCCCTTCTTGTACAGGCCGAGGAGGGACTGGTCGAAGGTCTGCATGCCGTAGTGGACCATGCCCTGGGCGAGGATCGTCGGGATCTGGCGCGTCTTTGACTCGTCGATCACGGCCTCGCGGACCGAAAGGGTCCCGAGCATGACCTCCACAGCGGCCACGCGGCCTTTGCCGTCGGCCCGGGAAATGAGCCGCTGGGACACGATCCCCTTGAGCACGGCGGCCAGCTGCATGCGCACCTGCTTCTGCTGGTACGGCGGGAACACGCTGATGATCCGGTTGATGGTTTCCGTGGTGTCCACCGTGTGGAGCGTGGAAAGCACCAGATGGCCGGTTTCCGCGGCGGTCAGGGCGATGGAGATGGTCTCAAAATCGCGCATTTCACCCACGAGGATCACGTCGGGGTCCTGCCGAAGGGCGCTCCGAAGCGCGTCGCCGAAACTGTAGGTGTCTGAGCCGATCTCGCGCTGGTTCACAATGCTCTTCTTGTCGCGGTGCAAAAACTCGATGGGGTCTTCGATCGTGACAATGTTGGACGTCCGCGAGGTGTTGATATAATCGATCATGGCCGCCAGGGTCGTTGACTTGCCGCTCCCCGTGGTCCCCGTCACGAGGATCAGGCCGCGCTGCTCCTGGGCAATCTTCGTCAGGACCTGCGGAAGGAGAAGGTCCTCGAAGTTCATGATCTTGGCGGGGACCATACGGAAGACCAGGCCGACACTGCCGCGCTGTTTGAAGACGTTCACACGGAACCGGCCGAGGCCGGGCACGGCATAGGCCATGTCCAGTTCGTTCTTCTCGTTGAACCGGGCCTTCTGCGGCGCGTTCATGATGCTGGCCGCCATGCTGATGGTATCGTCCTGGGACAGCCGCTTCTCGGTATCCAGGGGGATCAATCGCCCGTCGACCCGGAGAATGGGCGGCACACCGACCTTGAGGTGCAGGTCCGATGCCTTCCGTTCGAATGTCATCTTGAGCATATCGTTCAAAGCCATGGGTATCTCCTCGTTCTTCCTGTCGCCCGGGACCGTTCCTGTTCGACGGATATTGATCAGGACCTATTATACACGAAATCCCCGAGGAGTTCGAGCAGAAGATGTGATGCGGCCGACCGGAGGCGATCCTGAGGTCCGATATGGAATGAGCGGGGACCATGAACGTATCGAAGCTCCCTGCGGCTTGCCGCAGGGAGCTTCGATCTTTGACCAGCCCGCACTATCCTGCGGTCACTTGCCCCGTGACGCCTTTGCCGGTTTCTCCTTCTCCGCAGGCGCCTCTTTCTCCTTTGCCGGGACCGCATCCGGGGCCGGGGATGCCGGCGTCCCGACCGCCTTCAGCCCGTAGGATTCCCGGACCTTTGCCTCGATCTCTGCGGCCATCTCCGGATTTTCACGCAGGAACGCCTTCACGTTCTCCCGCCCCTGGCCGATGCGCGTGCCGCTGTACGAGAACCAGGCTCCGCTCTTCTCGATGATGTTCTTCTCGGCGCCGATATCGATGATCTCGCCGAGTATAGAAATGCCTTCGTTGAACATGACGTCGAACTCCGCCGACCGGAAGGGCGGCGCGATCTTGTTCTTCACCACCTTCACACGCACGCGGCCGCCCGTCACCTCCTCCCCCTCCTTGATGGCCGAGATCTTCCGGATATCGAGCCGGACCGAGGCGTAGAACTTGAGCGCGTTGCCGCCGGTGGTGGTCTCGGGGTTGCCGAACATGACGCCGATCTTCATGCGGATCTGGTTGATGAAGACGAGGGTCGTGTTGGACTTGCTGATGGCGCCGGTGAGCTTCCGGAGCGCCTGGCTCATCAGCCGCGCCTGGAGGCCCATGTGGGCGTCGCCCATCTCTCCCTCGATCTCGGCCCGCGGCGTGAGCGCGGCCACGGAGTCCACGACAATGACATCGATGGCGCCGCTCCGCACCAGCGTCTCGGTGATCTCCAGCGCCTGCTCGCCCGTGTCGGGCTGGGAGATGAGCAGTTCATCGGTCTTGACGCCGAGCTTCCGAGCATAGGTAACGTCAAGGGCATGCTCGGCGTCGATGAACGCCGCCTGCCCGCCGGTCTTCTGGGCCTGGGCGATGATGTTGAGCGCCAGGGTGGTCTTGCCCGACGACTCCGGGCCGTAGACCTCGACGATCCTGCCGCGCGGCACGCCGCCGATGCCCAGGGCCACGTCAAGCCCCAGGGACCCCGTCGAGATTGCTGCGATGTTCGCCGGGACCGCGTCTTTGTCCAACCGCATGATGGAACCCTTGCCGAACTGCTTTTCGATCTGACCCATTGCCAGTTCCAGCGCCTTTAATTTGTCCTTGTCTACCATGATAATTCTCCTTTCAGATTTTTGAACCACAGATGAACACAGATGGAAGCGTTACATACTTCTGGCATTGATCAGCATCTATCCATGTCCTGTGGTGTTTTCTCTGTGCCCTCTGTGTCTCGCTTAGAAGCGCCTACTGTCGGCTGTGGCCAATTACTGCAGTTCGATCCTTCCGATCTCCGTATACACCGCTCCCTCGCGCTTCAATTCGCTTTTCATCAGGCTCACACGGTCAGCCTCAAACCCGCCGAGCTTCACATCCCTGATGCTCTCGATCTTCTGCTGCCAGTTGTTCCGGGGCTTCGGGAACTTGATCCGCGCCAGCGAAAGATGGGGGCTGAACGTGCGCTCTTCCCGTTCGAATCCCAGTTTCTCCATCGCATCCTCGACGGACGTCTGGAGCGCGACGAGCTTCTCGATGTCACCCGCCACCCCGAGCCACAGGACCCGGGGATTCTTTGCGTTCGGGAAAGCTCCCGCGCCCGCAACCTCCAGGTTCAGTTTGTCGTTCGCACCGACAGCGGAGGCCAGGGCATTCCTGATCTCTTCTACCCTTGATTCCACCACCTCGCCCATAAATTTAAGCGTCAGGTGGATGCCCTCGGGCCTGGTCCAGCCGGCGTTCGCTCCGGTCTTCCGGAGCTCTTCCTGGACCTTCGCGATCCCCTGCTTGATCTCAAGGGGAAGTTCGATGGAAATAAATAGTCTCATGCAATTAACCCCAGTCATACTGCAGTCATGATGCAGTCGTCAGGATTGATTGCCTGCCTCTTTTCGTCCGCCCTTTGACTGCCTCTTGACTGCACCTCGACTGCCCCTCGACTGCCTCACGACTGCCCCTCGACTGCCTCACGCTATCAAATATCTCCTCACCATATCCAGCGCCGCCTGTGCCGTGCGCAGGCGTACCAGCTCGCGGGTCCCGAGGAAGCGGTGTTCGTCTACCTTCACGCCGTCCTTCGACGCAAGGGCGATGTATACCAGTCCCACGGGCTTTTCCGGTGTGCCGCCGCCCGGACCCGCGATTCCCGTCACCGCAAGGCCGAAGGTCGTCTTCGCCTGATCGCGGATCCCGCTCGCCATGGCGCCGGCGACCTCACTGCTCACGGCGCCCCGCGACTCGATAAGCCCGGCAGGAACACCGAGCAGGCTGGTCTTGGCCTCATAGCTGTATACCACCACGCTTCGTTCGAAATAGTCCGAGCTGCCGGCGATGTTCGTGAGCCTTCCGCCGATGAGACCGCCGGTGCAGGATTCAGCGACGGCGATCGTGAACTTCCGCTGCCGGAGCAGCGCGCCGACGATCTCCTCCAGGTCCTGGCCGTCAACACCGTAGACCGCGTCGCCCAGCTTTTTCCGGACCTCGGACTCGGTCTGCTCCACCACCGTCCGGGACCTCGCCCCGCGGCCTTCCCGCGCGACGATACGAATATCGACGCCGGTTTCCTTTGCGGTAAGGCCCACGGCAGGGCGTTTCTGCTTCAGGAGATTCTGGATCAGTTCGTTGACCTTCGACTCCGACAGGCCGCTGGTGTGCAGTACTTTTCTGCGGATGACCGCCTTGCCGCCGAAGTGATCGTTCAATATCTGCCGAAGCCCTTCCCGGAACATCGCCCGCATTTCGGCCGGCACGCCGGGCATCACCGCGATGAATTTTTTCTCCTCGATAAGATAAAAACCAGGGGCCACACCCACGGGATTGTTGAGGAGCCGCGCGCCGGCCGGAATAAGCGCCTGCCGGTCATTGGCTCCGGGGTACTTTTTGCCCTTTGCTGAAAATACGGCTTTGACCGCCTTCAAGGCCTCATCGCTCAAGACCAGGCGTTTCTTGAGCACCCGGGCGACTGCCATGCGCGTCATGTCATCCTCGGTCGGGCCGATGCCGCCGGTGACGAGGATGACGTCCACCCGCGCAAATGCGCCGCGAAGCGCTTCTGCCATGTCCTTGTCGTTGTCCCCGACAACGGTCTTGAAGGCCGTCTCAATGCCGATGTCCAGCAGCTCTTCGGCGAGGAAAAGGGAATTGGTGTCGGTAACGCCGCCGGTCAGCAGTTCGGAACCTGTTGCAATGATCTCAGCACGCATCGATAAAACCTCCCTGGAACCACGGATTATTACGTAGGGGCGGCCCGCAGCCTGGCCCGGCAAGGGTCAAGCGGGGCTGGCCGCCCGGATCAGGACAGCCACACAGGGTTGTCTCTACGATCTTCAATGATCCGCATTCCGCGCTGCACCACAGTTTAAGTATTATAATGGGCCGATCAACCTTTCCCGAAGAAAATCCATGCGATCTGCAGCATGACATTCGTATAGACCGCCGCTCCAAGATCGTCCAGCATCACACCTGGCCCGCCGGGCACATCCTGCAGTCGCTTAAGCGGCCAGGGCTTCAGGATGTCGAAGAACCGGAACAGGATGAAGCCGGCGACAACATATCCCCACGAGAAGGGGATCAGGAACATTGCTATGAGAAAGCCCGCGATCTCGTCGATGACGATGGACGGGCTGTCCTTCGTCCCGAGAAGATCATCTGCGCGGCCCGCCGCCAGGCTGCCGAGCGCAGCGACAGCGGTGTACGCGATGCAGTACCACAAGGAACCCAGGTCCTTCAATAGTATATAAAGCAGAACACCCACAACGGTCCCCGCCGTGCCCGGCGCGATCGGGACGCGGCCGCTGTAAGCGCCCTGGGCGATGAAGAGGACTATATTGTCAATTACCTTGCTCATGGTCATTGCTCCTGTCGTGGCTGTTGCAGTTGATGCCATCCGCGTCAATCAGCGTACATCGGCGTCCCATTGCCTTTTTCTAGTTCCTGTCCTGACATCCTACAGCGCTTCGTAGGCCCACATAGCGCCCTCGCCGTCTATTCTCCGGACCAGCCTCTTTTTGTACAGGTTCAGTAGCCGCGTGCCGCTCGTGTTCGCCTCGATCTTCGCGGCCTCGGAAAGCTCCCGCGCCGTGGCTTTCTTCCTCGTGACGACGAACTCCAGGGTGTCCCGGAGGTACTTGTTGAGGCTCCCGAGCACCGCCCGTGTCCCCTCTTTGTTCTCGGCGATGATGGCCAGGTCCTTCCGTTCGAGAGCAACCTCGATGTTCTCGCGCTGGTTGTCATTCATGCCCGTAAGCATCAGATACTTCTCGCCGTACTCGCCCGCAAGGAGGCGCGACAGGAGCTTGGCCACGATCTCGTCCGAGCAGGAATAGTCGATCACCCCGACCTTCGAGAAATCCAGGCCTATCACGGAGCCGTCGGGCGACTGCTCCAGGTCCCGCTCGATGCGCTCCCGCACCGCCTGTCCCGTGGGCCGGGTCACGAGGTTGTTCGAGCCGTTCTTCAACTCGTCCTTGAGAATAATATAAAGGTCAAAGGTCAACATGATTATCTGATTAGTTCCTTCATCTAATTCCGATCAGCGGATATCAACAGCCCTTGCTTTGTAATGTGCGCTGTTTTCCTTGATAAAACCTATCTTCTTTTCCTTAGGTACCGGCTGCGCCACCAGGGCCCGGATGGCATCGAACACGACCCTGAACTGAGAATCGAATTTTTTCTCCATCTCGTCGAGCTTTTTCGCCAGATCCTTATGGGATGCGATCATTTCTCGGATCCGGACAAACGCACGAACGACAAAAAGACTGACTTCAATAGCTCGTTGTGTATTGAGGATGCTTGCCGCCATCAGCGCACCATGTTCGGTGAACACAAAGGGCAAGTATTTTCTATGCTGTCCTCTCCCCTGCTTTAAGGTCGCATTTTGCGACCTTAAAGACGCGAATTCATCAGCAATAAGCTGAAATGCGAAGTCTTCCGGAAACCGCGCGGCATTGCGCCGTACCTGCTCATTCAATCTTTTTGTAGGTACTCCATATAGCACCGCAAGATCACTGTCGAGCATGACCTTCATTCCAAGTAATGTAGATCTTCCGTTCTATAGATTCTGTTGCGATCATTGTTTCCATGGATAACTCCGTTCTGCTGCGATTGCTAACCTGCTACTCCGTTTAAGGTCAAGATCTGTGACCTTCAACAGAAACAACCTGGCGTATCGATATTCAATTGATTCAATTGAACCATATTTCACGATAATTGTCAAGAGTATTTTATTATCACGCCTAATTAGTTTTACAAGTAACTGATATATATGACTTCTGGAAGGGTAAGTAAGATTTTCAGGATAGCTGTTTCAGGTCCCTCACCACCAGGTTCGACTGGCTAGGCGGAAGCACCTGCACCGCCAGCGGCACGATGCCGATCTGGCCGGTCGGCGGGATGTCCTCGGGGTTCACGAGCTGCTGGGAATTCGGGATCATCACCGGCAGGGTGATCGGCACCTGGCCGCTCGAGGTGGCGATGGCGGCCGTGAATTCATAGGCCGTGAAGTTGGAGCTGTCAAAGGTGACGCCGAGCTGCTGGAGTTCGGCAAGCGACAAGGGCCGGGTCGTGACGCTGGTGACGATGGGGTCGGGAATGGAATCGATGGCAACGGCCTGGGGCACGGCGCCCAGGATGGTATTGCCCGATCCGTCGCAGAGACGGATGTTGTTCAGCGTATATTTTCCCAGGATGGCAAGCGTCGGGAGGTCAAAGGGCTGGCCGGGCTTGGTTACGAGATCTACCCTGCCCTTGGGGAGCGAGTCGAAGGCCGGACCGCGCAGTTCCGCACGGACCGTGTAGTCCTGGGGCAGGAGCTTGATGATCTCGGCAACGTCCGCACCGCCCACGCTGAGCGCGGTCAGCACCTGGGAGTTGATGCCCTTGGGAACGGCCTGGTATTCCGGCGACACGCCGATGCCCACGCCGACGAGGGTGAAGTCGAAGTTCGTGAGAACGCTCGGCGTTTGCTGGGCGGAAGATGTGCCGGCAAGGCCGATGGCCAGGAGCAGGACCGCTAATATGCAATAAATTTTCTTCATAAATTCTGTTTAGCCAGAGGTCACAGAGATCACAGAGAGATCCTCTTGATGCCGTCAACAAGTCTCTTTTCGCCAAAATTTACGAGCAAACCTCTTTTCAATCCCGTACTTTTCAGATACGATAATAGCTGCGCGGTAAAAACATCCTCGAACCTTCGCACGGATTTAATCTCCACAACGACCTCATTGCTTACAACAAGATCCAGTCGTTGCCCTTTGATGATCTTGCCCTTATAAACGACATCTACTTCTTTCTGCCGCTCTATCGTCATGCCGCGAAGATCCAGTTCATGACAGAACGCTTCTTCACAGACAGACTCCAGCAAACCTGGCCCTAATATCCTATGAACTTCAATCGCCGCAGCAATGATCTGCTCTGTTAACGGGTCCTGATTCATGCCTGCTTTATCTTTCCACCCCAACTTCCGGCCTTGCTTTTCTCTGTGACCTCTGTGCGCTCTGTGGCAAAACAGTCTTTGCCCTTACCCGGCAAATCGCGTTGCCCTTCTCTGTGCTCTCTGTGACCTCTGTGGCAAAACAGCCGTTGCCCTTACCCGGCAAATCGCCTTGCCTTTCTCTGTGCCCTCTGTGCCCCCTGTGGCAAATAGCTTTTGCCTTTACCCGGAAAGTCGCTTGCCCTTCTCTGTGCTCTCTGTGACCTCTGTGGCAAAATAAGCTTTTATCGCTTTCCAGAGACTTCGCCTGTATAGAGTGAATACTCGCTCCCCGCCTTCGCCCTTATTTTGTAATAGTACGTCGTCCCCGCGCTCGCGGTCGAATCATTGTACTTGACCACCCCTGCATTCACCGTGGCAACCGTCGTGGTCGCCCCACCCGCGCTCGTTGCCCTTGCCACTTCATACCCCGTCACGCATCCGGGATCTTGTGCAGACGCGGTCCAGGTGAGGTATATCCCCGTGGTCGAAGGCATGTGTGTCAGCCCTGTCGGCGCATCCGGTCCCGTCGGGACATTCGGATCATCCACCCAGGTCCATTTGAGGATGAAGTATTTGGTATCCGTCTTTTTCCATGTATAGACGTTCCCATCCGCGCCAAAGGTAGTATTGCCATAGCGAGCGATGTAATTCGCGTATTTTTCACCACCAACGTTCACGTAATCACTTATTTCATTATTTGGAAGCTGTATTTGCCCAAGTACTTTACCGCAGGTATTGATTTTACAAACCATATCTCTCAATACTGGCTTATATGAAACACCTAATTTATTTTCTGCATCTCTATAATATGCATCTATTATTCTGGTGGGTATTGTAAAAGTATACGTTATATCGGGATATTCAAGAAAAAACCGATAATTATCATCGACAGGTACACTTTTGCGAAGATAACCGAGTTCAAGTGGTCTTGTCTTATAGCTCTGAACTAGTTGGCCAGCAGAACTGTACTTGTAAAGATATTCCCCTTGATTATTATTAGACTGCCGTCCGAGAGAGTGTCTATAAGAGCAGTATTATCCCCAACGTTAATTTTGTTTATAAGATTGCCTTGATAGTCATAAATTTGATAGTCATAGCCTGATGCTATTACTAATCGGTTATTAGAGATAGGGAAAATTCGATTGGGCCAACTCTCCTGCCCTAAAGCTATTTTTGGCCTAATTGTTGCCACATATTGACCAGTATTATTGAAAATGAGAGCCTTTCTATTGTACTCATCAGCAATTAAAACATTTCCTGCTTTATCTGTAGCAAAGAGAGTAGTGAACTGATCTTCAATATCGCCAGGGATAATGCCTATTTCGGTTTCACCATTACCAAAATTCAATGACAATATTTCCGCTGGACCGGTCCAGGCTGAAAAAGCTATCGATGGAAACAAGAAACATAAAGAAATAATTTTCAAAAGTAGTTTCATATGGTACCCCCCCCCTAATCCCACAACTTAATCCTGCTAAAGCCTAACTTGGGATCATCTGTATAATTATCACCTGTTATAACGACTTTCCGAGAAAAAGTCGGCGTTATTCCATTAAACCTAGGGACACCTAGGGGGGACACCTAGGGGACACCTAGGGGACACCTAGGACACCTAGGGGACGTTGTGTCTGAAATGGACTTATCATCATTCCACCGTTCCCTCTTCGAACCTTTTCACAGCGCGCGCAATGCCCGACGTACTTACGCCTACATGACGGGCGATCTCAGCCAATGGCAATCCCAGTTCATCCAAGCCGCGCTTCGCAATCTGTATCCGTAACGCGCACACCCTTCGTCGTCGACTCCCGCCTTTGAGTTCATGCACGCTCACATTGCTCTCATCGCACTCTTCATCTATGATTTTGCCGATAGTTCTTCCTGTCCGTCGGAGCTTGAGCTGCAGGCGTGCCTTATCCTCAAGTTCCTTAAAAACCGAGTTTACAAAATCTCCGCTTCCGAGGATGCGCTCGTCATATTCTTCGCGCTTACCTTTACGCCTGGCTGATTCGACCTTCGACCAGCCGCCCTTGCTCCGGACAAGCCCACCCCCGGTCAGTTCTGGCACTCTGCCCTGTGCAATCCCTTCCTGCACAAACGTTCGATAGGCGCCTCTGGCTGCTCGTATTCTGCTGCCGAACTGGCTCAAGACATACGATACGTCCATCCAATCATGTTTCTTCTTTCCCAGGACCGCGCTGTGGCCGCTCCACGGATAGCGGTCTAGTTCTTCCAGTGTCGTTACCATCCCAGCCCGCACCGGGTTCAGATGGATATACCGGACAAGGGCCAACAGATAGTTGTCTTCTTCGCAGAGAATCGACTTGTACCGGTTTTCGAACAGGTGACCAGTACGCCGATGACGGCGATTATAGTACTGGGCATACCACGTCAACTGCTTTCGCATGACATCCGATATCCCTTTGCCACCGCTCTTGAATAACAGATGAACGTGATTGGTCATGAGTACCCAGGCGTAGATACCGCACTTCGCCGCGGCGATGTTCTCCCCAAGCCGTTCAAGGAACTTTTGCCGGTCTTGATCGTCGCTGAAGATTGCCGCTTTGTTGATCCCGCGCACCATAATATGATGAAGGGCGCCGGGAGCATCTAAACGTGCTCTTCGTGGCATAGATCGTTTCACTTTCCTTTCTTGGTATATGGCTTATTCAGTATATGTCCATTTCAGACACAACGTCCCCAATATGGTCCGTCCCCAATATGGTCCGCGGGCGTGGGGATGGCAAGTTCGGCAGAGCCGGCAAGCGTCTGGTTCGAGAGGTTCACCTGAACTGCCCGGAGCAGGGTGAAATCGCTGCCCACCACGCCGGTCAGGGTCGAGGCCGCTATCGTCTTCGTCTCGACGGGCACGGTCCTGGTGAGCCCGTTCTGCGGGACCACGAGCACGTTGCTGTCTTTATCCAGCAGCCTGGCCCCTTCTGTACCGACCATGCTCTTTGCGAGCTTGATCAGAAGAAGAGCCTGAACCATCTTCTCAATCTGCAAGGAGGCTCTATTCCGGCCAATATGATTGACGCTTCGTCTCATAATCTTTTTAACTCTATCCAATCACAATGCAACGTGTACAATTACGTCCCCTACGTCGCTATGTCGCCTGTGTCCACTTTATTATGAAACGGTTAATAAGTGCGCCACCTACATCGCTGCTACGGCACATCAACAGTCTTAAATGTTTCATCTACATAGATCACAACCTTACTCCTGTCACTATTGAAACCTACAAGCTCCCCTTTAACTGTTTTCAGTATTCGATTGTTTTCCACATCACCGATCAATGTGGCAAAACCCACATTCTTCCTATTGTCCTCAAAAACCAATCTATTTCCTTTTACAAAGTAGAAATAACCCCATATTACCGTTTCAGGATCGGCGAATATGTTGCTCAATTTATCTTCCGGAATCGCGATCCCCCTTTGAAGGTCATAAACACTATAGTTTATTTTGACCCTCTCTTCATCACTCATGGCTGAGAACCTCCAATATTTAGGACCTATTGAGTATCGGCCATCCAATGAAAAGTCATTACCAAGCACCTGTTTCCCCGGGACCAATCCTGATTCATATCTATACACTGCGCTTTCGTAAATATCTTTTATAGGCAGACCGCTTTTAGCTCTTTTGTAGTCATAATCTATAACGTATATCTCTCCGCTTTTTACCCACTCAATGTCGCTGCCTCTATCTGCTATCTTTTTCTTTTCCTTTTTTTCGATGTCATACACCCACACGCCTGTCGACTTAACAATGCTCCTTTCGGCTATTATGCCCGCTACGTAGGCAATCTTCTTACTATCCGGGATCCAAACATACTCCACGATTCCATCGGGCATAGGTATAGAGAAGGCACCTATCTTCAGCCTCTTGTCTATTACGAATAATTCAGCAGACTTACCTTCCCAGTCCTTTATTACCGCTATGTATTTCTTGTCAGGTGACATGGAGAGCCAGGACATGCTTTTCTTATCACCTTCATAAAAGTTCATTGTACTGTTATCTTTTAAATCTATCTTATAAATCTTATAGGGCACCTTTACTTCATTTGACTTTTTTGTAAATCTCCCCCATCGAAAATCTTCAATATAGATGGCGTTTTCCTCATCGTCTAAAATAATACCTGACGATAATGAACTTTGACGGGCTGAGACCTCTGATCCGATGCTTAGTAAATTGATAGTAAGTATTAGATAGATAAACGTTTTCTTCATAAGCATTCCTCCGTTTTGTCCGGTTTTTATAATCAAAATGTAACGGGTATCTGACCGGTTGCTTGGCCTTGCCCATAACTATCTGCCGCAGTTATAGTGACATTGGCTGATACTCCCGCCGTATTACTTATTACTTTAAACGTAATCTTCCCATGGAGGCGTAGGGGGAAGGCGTAGGGGGACGTTGTTGCACCCGTTGCGTAGCGGTTTAATCGCATCATCATGCCGCCTTCTCCCCTCTGACCAATGCCCGCGTGACGGTCGATGTACACACGCCAAGATTCCGGGCTATCTCTGCAGACGTCAGCCCAAGTTCTTCTACGCTTCTTCGGGCGATTCTCTCGCGTACGTTTCGTACAATCATCCGTTTGCTGCCATTCTTAAGTTCCTTCTCGCTGATCCGCGCGGCTTTGCATTCCATCTCGATGATGCCCGTGATGGTCAATCCCGTCCGTTTGATTTTGAACTGGCGTATCTGCTTTTCCTCGGTCTCTTTGAAAATCGCCGTAACAAAATCACCGCTTCCGAGAATGCGTTCGTCGTATTCGGTCTTCTGACCTTTTCTCTGCGCTGACTGGACCTGCGACCAGCCTCCAAGACTGCGGACTAGTCCGCCTCCGGTCAACTCCGGCTTGTGGCCCATGCCGATCCCCTCGTGCACAAATTGTCGGTATGCATTCCGTGCTTTGCGCTTTGTATCGTTGAACTGGAGCAGCACGTAATTGTCGTCCAGCCAGGGACATTCTTTTTTCCCCACGATCGCGCTGTGGCCACTCCAAGGATAACGGTCCAACTCTTCCATGGTCTTGACCATCCCTGCCCGAACAGGATTGAGATGGATATACCGAATCAGGGCCAAAAGATAATTGTCCTCGTCGCAGAGAATGGATTTGTAGCGATTCTCGAATAAGTGTCCGGTCCGCTTATGTCTGCGGTTATAGTAGATCGCATACCACGTTAAAAGCTTGCGCATGACCGTTGAAATTCCTTTACCGCCGCTCTTGAATAGAATATGCACATGATTCGTCATAAGTACCCAGGCATAGATCGAACATTTTGCTTCGACAATGTTCTCTCCTAATCGTTCCAAAAACTTCTGCCGATCCTGATCGTCATCGAAGATGGCTGACTTGTTGATCCCGCGCACCATGATGTGATGCAGAGCTCCGGGGACATCCAATCTCGCTTTTCTCGGCATGTGTGGTCCTGTTTTCTTATCTCAAACAAACTGACCTATGCTGCGATGCGCTAATCCCGTGCCAAAATCGCTACGCAACGGGTGCAACTACGTCCCCTAAGTTTTCCCTAAGTTTTACCCGTCCCCTAAGTTTTACCTTTCTATTTGTCCCAGTTCCAACGGCCTCGTAGCGCTCGTCTTGATGAGCTCGCCAATGGGGGAGTAGAAATAATATTTAGTGGCAGTTCTAGAAACAAAATTGTCATTCGACAAAATTGCAACTAAACCACCATTCAGATTATCTCGGCTCATGATGAGTCCGCTGCCATTCTCATAAATCTGCGTATACTTATCAAATTCCGCGTACACACCATTTGACAGACATCCTATCCTCAGCGGCCAGCCAAGTTTCCAGCCCTCGGATTCCGTAATAGATTTAGGTCCAAAAGAAGCTATAAGCGCACCGTCTGGCTTATAAGTTTGAACCCTACTATTGAATTCGTCTGCTACTGCGATAACCCCGGAACTACTCACACAGAATGCCCTGGGAAAACTATCGCCAGTGTCACCATGTTTGATTGCAAATTGTCCGGAATTACTGCCCCACGTGCCAGACAGCACTTCCGCTGGTTCGGTCCAAGATGCATAGCTAGTCTCACTTAGCACGGCCAAAGTCAAGAGCATCACAAACATTCTCATCTTTAATTCCATAGCTTTATTCTCCCAAATCCTGTCGGAGTCGAGCCAATATCATTACCTGTGATAATGACCTTCCGTGAAAAATCAGGTGCGTATGGGTGCGTATGGGGTCAGACTTGACTTGTTGACTTATCACCTTCGAGCCCCTTTAACACCGTCCTTACTTCCCTCTCCTGCGCCGTATCCCGCAGCTGCCGCGTGATCGCTGCCGGATCCTTCCTCAAGTATTTCGCAATCTCACTTCCCCTGTGGCCCACAGCGCTGGCCGCTTGGCTGAAAATCCTTCTGGCTCGCACAATATCTTCTGTCCGGCAATTGGATCGAATATCGTCTACAGTTGTCCTGTACCGTTTCTCGATCTCTTGCGCTATCTCGTTGAGCCCTTTTTTCTTTTGCAGGGCTTGTGCTGCCTCCCGGTCGTGCTGTTCCATGACCCGCTCGACGAATTCTTCGTCACCCTGTAGGCGTTGGTCGATTGTTGCATAGACGACTGTTTTTTCCAAGGTGTCCTGATCGGCCATGAACTCGCGATACTTTGATCGAGCGCGACCTTTACTCTCGGAGAACAATCGTAGTATTTGATCTACGTCCACGAGGCCCAGCGGATTATTCTTCCCGGTGTAGGCATGATGGCTGCTCCAGGGATAGACATCGAGACGTTCAGCAATTTTCGCCCGTAGAGGGTTCTTGTGGATGTATTTGAGCAGGCCGAGCAGATAGGCGTCACGGTCGCAGAGGATGGCCTTGTACCGGCCTTGAAAGAGATGGCCGACAGTGTGATATTTCTTGTTGAAGTACATGGTATAGGTCTGGTTCACCCCCTGCATGATCTTGGACAGCGGAATATCTCCGGCCTCGATCAGGAGATGCACGTGATTGCCCATAAGAACATATGCGTAAATGCGACTGCCAGTGCGGTTCTTGTAAGTGGTGAGGGTAAGGAGGTATTTTTGAAAATCCGCGGCGTCCTTCAAGACGCGCTGCTTCTGGTTGCCGCGGACGATGACGTGATAGAAGGCGCCGGAGTATTCAATGCGGGGTTTTCGAGGCATGAAAAAAAGGTAACAGAAGAAGACAAGTATGTCAACAACTCAACTAGTCAAGTCTGACCCCATACGAGGTAAGATGAGGATCATACTTCCGGAAGGATGATGTTGATCTGGCTGCCGGGGAAGTTCGTTAGGTTCAGTTCACGTTCTTTGCCCCGCGCCCATTTCGGAATGAGCGACAGGCGGGCAGTGCCCGAGCGGATGGAAAGCCTGCCCTGCCACTGCCCGACGAACCGCCGGACAGCGGCGAGGCCGTGTCCCCTGCCCTCATCCTCGTGGCGCGACGCGCCGTGGAGCAGGGCCTTCTCGATGGCATCGAGGTCTCCCTTGAACTTGAACCGTGACGAAAGCGATTTTCGAAACCCGATGCCCCCATCCATGACCGCGATCTTGACGATGTTCTTTCCCAGGTTCGGGAACCGGTACTTCTGGATGCCCACGAACCCCTTGTTCTCGCTGTGCTCGACGATGTTCTGGCAGATCTCCGAGAGTGCCACGATGAAACCGTTGATCGCCCGGCTGTCATAGCGAAGGTGCTTTGCCAGGATGGCCTGCGCCCGCTCCTCCACTTTGCCGACGATGAAGTGGATGTCGTTCGCACGCTCGATGGGTGTGATCTCGAGCAGGACGTCGGAGTCCGCGGCTTTGCCCGCCGCAGGGGAAGGGACATGCATCGGTTCGAGGGAGAAGTATCGCCTGGCGTTCGCGAAGAAATCCATGCGTTCGAGATACCGTTGGACCTCAGCTGAACGGGGAAGGAGGATGGTCTTCTTGATGTCTTCGAGCATGCAGAGCTCGCCGATCTCGAGGAGCCCCACCATGCCGTAGGGGTCGATGAAGGAAACGCCGCGGAGGTCGATCTGGTCCGAACGGACGAAGGTCTGGAGGGTCTTTTCGAAGGTCTCTTCGGTAAGTTGGGTCATAGGGGAAAAAAGAGAAAAAGTGGAGACGAAATAGGAAGAGGCCGAAAGTCATTCTCTCGCAAAGACGCCAAGGCCGCAAAGGTTTGAATCAAGGTCAGGAGCACTTGAAGCGGTATTCCTTGCCATTGCTCTCTTTGCGCGCTATGCGGCTCGCTTAGAAGCGCCTTCTTTGGATTGCGCGAAACGTCAGCCCTGTGATTTTTTATCTTCTGCCGGTTCCGGACCGATCTGCACGCCACCGCCACCGCCCTGGGGCACACAGCACTTTATGGCGTCGAAGGCGAGCAGGATGCGCTTCTCCTTGTCGAGCCGTTTGGCGTCCAGAGGCTGCGTTACGTTCTTGTTCAGGATGACCTCCAGCTGTTCCTTCGTCGGGATGGCGCCGAAGCCTTCGCCGATCACCTTACCCGTTGCGACATCGAGCACCCCGGCTGTCACGGGGTCTGCCACGACCGCTACGGGAAGCGGCGGCGACGCGATGACCCGCGCCGCGGCAACAGCCTGACGCTCACGGGAATCGAGCGAACCGGCGGCGCACTTGATGATCATGCCCATCCTGCCGTTTACGGACACGATGAAATCCGCAGAGGACCAGAAGGTCTCGTGCCCAAGCGTCACCTCGAAGGCCAGGCCTTTCCGAACGTCCTCCGGAGCGTAGCCCTTCTTGTCCCGGAGTAGATAGCCGATCAGCTTCCGGGCATCGTTCGCCAGGTCCTCACCATCCTGGACCTCTTGCTCAAGGATATCCCGGATCTTCGCCTCCCGGAAACTGTTCTGATCATCAACGGCCGTCATTGGTCGCTACCTTTTCTTTTTTGTTTTCTTAGACGCTGATTTTTTCACGGCTGTTTTCTTGACAATCTTTTTCTTTGCCGTCTTTTTCTTTGCC
>CAYPOT010000013.1:35648-66040 GCA_964412455.1 uncultured Nitrospiraceae bacterium
TTGCCGTTCCCTTACCCTTGACCCCTGACGCTTGACCCTTCTTTTTCACCGCCTTCTTCACGGTCTTTTTGGCCGCCTTTTTTGCCGCTTTCTTGACGGCTTTCTTCACCATCGGCGAAGGCGTCTCTTTTTTCACCATGACAGCGCCTGGTCTGCGCGCTGCCAGGGCTGTCGAGGAACCGGTCGCGGTCACTGCAGGAAGCATGAGGGGCGGCAGATCCTCCTTAGGCAGGGCCGGAGCGGGCGGGAGGATGCCCAGGATGTTCACTTCCCGCACCAGGACCCGTTCCACGCCGCCGATCTCGATCTTCTGGCCCGCGTACCGGTCATACATGACCCTCTCGCCCGGCCTGACCGAGGTGGCGATGAACTTGCGTTCTTTTTTCTCCTTTTTTTTCTCTCCCCGCTTCTCTTCCTCTAATGCGCCGGGGCCGATGGCCTCGACGGTCCCTTCGGCCGGCTTCTCTTTAGCCGCTTCGGGAATATAAAGCCCTCCCGCGGTCCGGGTCATCGCTTCCGACGGTACGATGACCGCCCAATCATTCAACGGCTTGATCTTCATGCTCTGCTCCTCCTGGTCCCTGTACAGGGGTAGGTTTTTCCCCCTGCGGGAGAATTATACGAAAAAATGCGTTCCCTGTCAAAATATCATGCATGTTCGCAACGTGGAGAGGTGGTATTGAAGCTCCCTGCAGCAAGCTACGGGGAATGCGCTCGCTCCTCGATTCAATAGGCTCACCTCGACTGTTTCGTTTTATGGCATAACATGCATTCTTCTTTCGGCGGGTGGGATGCTTTTAGCGGAGCTTGCTTGCCCGGTGTATGACAGGTCGTACAAGCGGCGTTGTTGATAACGAGAGCGTGGAAAATATCCCGGGGGATAAAGGGTACGCTCCTGTCCGCAAGAGCGAAAAAAACTATGATGGCCGCTGCCAGGGCGGCAAGGATCAGTGCGCCCTTTATCTTCACGCTTTCCTCGGCTTCCGAAAATCCATAGGGGTGATTGTATCATAATTCGCACGGAACGCGAGAAAAAACCCGGGCCAGCGGCTACGCTGCCCGGGACCAAGAAGAACGTGCTTTTCATCCGTTTGTCAGGCGACCTTGCGGTCTCCCGGTCCTGCGGCATGGTATGCGGCCGCAAAATATTCCGTGAAGGTCTCGAACGCGGTCGGCGTGGTGTTCTCTTTCGTCCGGGCAATGTTCACGGCGAACAGGCCTTCGTTCAACGCCTTGCTCATCTCGATATAGAGCCTGCTCATATCAGGGGTAAGGCCCATTGTCACCATCCCCTTCTCGGCGTCCTCATAGGGAAAGGCCACGTAGGCGAGGTCCGGTTTTCCCAACTTCTTTCCGATGATCAATGCAGCCTCGCTCAAGGACAGGTCGCGCTCTCCGAGAAGGTCCGCGACGGATTTGCCGGTGAAATCACGCTTCGCCAGACGTTCGGCCGCGTACTCTGCAATGTCCCTGGTAGCGATCATGGCGAACTTCACGTCACCGCGGACCGCGGATCCCATGATGTTCATCTTCCTGATCATGTCGATGTTCATCAGGAGGTTCTCCATGAAATAGGTGGGCCGAAGGTGCAGAACATTCCCGCCTTTGAGCCCGTTCAGTCGTTGTTCCTGGTCATGAAGACCCTTGATGGGTCCGGTCCCGTCCGGCAGATGGGCGCCCTGGCTGCTCAGGTTCACAACAGACTTGACCCCGCTGTCCTTTATCGCTGCAACAATGTTCTTGCCGATCTTTTCCTGATAGGCCCGGAAATCTGCGGCGCCGGGATTCGGCGGGATGAGGGTGAATACCGCCTCAGCGCCGGTGAACGCCCTGGTCAGAAATAACCTGTCTGCCAGGTCTCCCGCGGCCGCATCCGCTCCCTTCGCGGTAAATCCCTTGAGCTTTCCGGCGTCCCTCCCGATCACCCTAACCTTATGCCCCTTCTCTATCAGTATTTCAGTGAGTTTGCTTCCTGTTTTTCCTGTAGCTCCCGTTATGACCAACATTCCACACCTCCTCGACACCGAAGCGCAGCCCCGGTCATGGCATCCCTTTCGCGCGGACCGCCCATGCAGAAACCCATGCGGCCAAACAATCGGGTCTATTTCTATCCTGTATATATAGCATAGCGCTCGGGGTGCCGAATGTCAATGCCCTGCCGTCAAACAACCCGAGTTTTTTCCGACGCTTGCGGCACCAGGGGACTTTTCGACGAAACGGAAGACCTCGATCAAGGGACGGTACGATTGAGAGAGGGGGAAGGGGCTAGGGACCCTGTTGATGGCGGCGCGGAACGAACCTCAGAGCATCATGGCTCGGGATATCTTTCGTGTGTCTATGCCACTGAACCTGCCGGCCTTGAGAAGCGGGAGAAAATTCTCACTGGTGACCGCGTCTTCGAATACGGTATAACAGGAGCCCACCTCGGCCGGCTGATGAGCGTCAGAACCGCCGGTGTAGGGAAGGTTCATCCTGCCTGCCGCCTCTACCGCCTTTACGTTCATGGCGTGCATGTTGGCGCCGTTGTAACCCTCCACCGCGCTGATACCCGGGACCGAGAAGATCAGTTCGCCGATGCTGTTCCCTCCCCGGTACGGGTGCGTAGGGATCACGACGCCGCCCGCCATCATCACGACGCGCACAACGTCCCTGATCGGGGCGAACCGCATATCCAGCCTGTCCGTGTCGACGCCGAAGACGAGGCAGTGTCCTTCGGCCGCCGAGAACTCGACTCCCCGGAAGATCATGATGGCGCCGCGGTATTTTTCGCGCAACCGCTCGACGGGTTCCGAAGCCTGGAACGAATAATGCTCCGTAAAGGCAATGCCGTCGAGCCCGAGCTCGATGGCGCGGCTCACGGCCTCCTCGGGATCTGCGTCATTATCGCCGCTGTTGCGGGAGTGGACATGAAGATCGATCTTGAATTTCACTGCCTTCGTGTTCCTTTTTCGCTTCCCTTGATGAATTACTTTCAAGAGCATTAAGCGCTTTGCCACAGAGGTCTTCAAGGGCACCTAGAAAAGATTAATAAACGCTCATTTTCTCAGGCCCTTCTCTGTGCTCGCGCAGTTTGCCCTTGAATGTTTTGGGTCTTTCGTATTTTAGTTGAAAAAAGTTGAACAAACCAGAAAACGAGAAAGGCCAAGATTCGTCCGCAGATTTCGCAGATTAAAAAACGACCGTTCTGGACCGTGGTTAAAGATAAATCTGCGTAATCTGCGGATAAGTTTTTCCTCCGAGCCTTTGTTTCTGTGACCATACCTTGCCTTTTCAACTTTATTACGAATGAGCCAATGTTTTATCAGGGGTTCTCGGTGGCAAAAGAAGTTAAATTATAGCCGTTCCGGTCTACCGGGACGCGAAGCCCCCCTAGGCGGACTCCCGGAAACAGTGCAGAATATAGACATGACCGTCGATGGACGTCTCGAGATAGATGTCGAGATCGAGGTGGTTCATACGGAGATGTGACTTGCCGTCCAGGGTCATGGCCACGTTGAAACGCTCGCCCGGCATTTTCACATAAACATGTTGAACGCTGACGCCAAGCATGCGACCGCCGGTGATGACCGCGTTCAAGGTATGGTCAAGAGAAACCTTGCTGACCGTATCGACGATAACGTCGTTCAGAACGCGAATATTCGCGGAAGTCCCTGCCTCTCTGCTTGCGATCCGGCAGGAAACGCTTCTCAACCAGACGGGCGGAAGCCCTGCGATCTGAACTTCTGCCGCGGCAGGGGCGGCAAGGCAGAGCAGCACCAGAATATATTTGAGCATGAGGAACAGTTCCTTTCTCGCGGCGCGTTCCTCCCCGGCAGGCGGATCCGAAATGCAAAGCATGGACCTGCTGCCGCAGAGGATATCACCATTGACTGTGACACAATACACCCGGAGAATGAATTTGCAAAGAGTGATTTCCCGGACGGTCGAAATGCCGGGGGCCTTGCTTTTCCTTCCTGCGCGGGTATAATTACATGGTGCGAGAACTGCTATCGGCGGAGACGAGATTGAAGCTCCCTGCAGCAGGCTGCAAATAATGCGGTCGCGCCTGGATCCACACAAAGAGCTTTCCATGGACTTCGGTGACCTCAACGGTAAGCATGCATCGTTCCCAACATCAGAGGCTGTCGACGGTTCGGGCAACTGCCGGACCTGCGTTGCTCTCTATTGTAAAAAGAGAAGAAGTCTTGTTCACAAAAATCTTCCCTGCGGGGATAAGAAGTATGTTCAGAAAAAAGAGGAAAAGAGCCTTCAGAAATAATGACCCTTGCGAATCCCATTCGCCTGCTGCTGTCACGGACTGTCGGATAACAATTATTTTGGGGAGCACATAATCATATTGATTCTTGTTCTCGTTCATGGTATATAAACTGCAGTTCTTTACGGGGAGTTTATCTGAATGAAGATCGAAGACTTCAAATTCGGCAGCATTACCATAGCGGGAAAGACCTATCGTGGTGATGTGATCGTATATCCTGACCGCGTGGACGATTCGTGGTCCCGGGAAGAGGAACACCGCCCCCAGATCAGTGAATTCGCGGACATCGTCAATGCCGAACCGGACATCCTGATCATCGGGACGGGTTATGCCGGCGTCCTGTCCGTCCCGGACCAGATCCGCAATTATCTGACCTCCAAGGGGATAGAGGTCCGCGTCGACAAGACAAAACAAGCCATCGAGCTGTTCAACACCCTCCAGGACACAGAAAAGGTCGTTGCCGCCCTTCACATCACCTGCTGAGAAGCCTCCTCCCCCATTGCCGCAGAGCGGCGGAAACCTCTTCCCCCCTGCATTTCCGATAGTTCCCGCTCCTCCCCTGACAACCGCCTGCCACTGGACGCACGGCATGATGACCGCGCTCGTGCGCTTGCTGGTTCGCATCATCCTGAAAACGAAAGTTGACACGGATCAAATCTTATAAGAACCGGATAAAAGCGGATTTTTCTTGGAAAGATATGAGGAAGACACAAAAAGGGGACGGGATCCTTACCGTATGCTGAGCACCACTCTCGCTATGCGCAGCGCACGCCCGCCAGGTAAATGCCGTTGTTGATCTTGGTGACCCAGCGAACGGAGGCATTGTTGCAAGAGTGGAAGGGGCTGGCGTGAAAGTTGATGCTCTGCTCCCGATGCAGGGGCGTGGGAACCTTGAGGCAAAGCCCGGTGGGACTCGTATTGACAGCAATGCCGGCATGAACGTCTTCGGAATCAGGGACCTTGAACACGACCTCGCGGTCGCTGTCGAAGCGCGGCTCTTTTCTCCGCGTGGCCAACTGCTGGCCCAGGTCGATGCGCTGTTCGCACGCGGCAAGCCATTCCATGAGGATAGGGAGGTTGAAAGGCTTCTGAAAAAAGGTGCACCCCAACTGTCGGACCCGCATCCGGTTCTGGTCATCTATATATCCCGAGATGACCGCTTTGTTCCTGATGTCCAGTTTGCAGCCTTTCCGGCTCTGGGCTTCGAGGAGTTCGACTCCGTTCACTCTGGGCATGCTGAAGTCGGTGATCATGACATCGCTGCAGCGGTCACGGCTCGAACACAGATCGCCACTCTTTCCGTTGATCGGGCAAATGGATGTCGGATCGCTGTACGAAAGGACCTCGTATCCCCGCATGAGGAAGAAGTCCTTCAGCATGTTCAAAATGAACACTTCGTCGTCGAAAATGATCACCCGCGGCTTGCGCATCATCCAGCTCCCAGTTCCAGGATCACCTGCACGGTCCATGAGCCCCGTTTGTCAAAGAAACCGTTAGATTATAGTTATCACCCGCCGGCATGTCAAGGATGTTTTGCTGCGGATGTATCCGCTGCAAAAAAGGGCCGTCGCTGAGCATTGCTTTTCCTCACCATCGACGCTGAAGCGTCCTCTTCCCGGAGCAGACCACCCTGACGTTCGTCCTCTCCTTTCTCCCGCGCGTCACGCGAATCTGCACGGCCGGAGAGGGAAACTCTGTTGACACGATCGGCCATCAATGATACTGTTCTGCATGGTTGCTCCCATATTCCGCTCCATCATCACCCTCTTTTATAACAACAGAACATTGCATCCGGAACCGACAAACCTGTGTTCGCCTTGCTGATCAAGGACAATGCGAAGTGGCGCTCGCGCACTTAGTGATCGGACAACGAATGAACCTGAAAACGGCAGTTGACGCAGATCAAATATAAGGAGACGCGCGATGGATTATTCATTGCCCGATGGCTTCCATGTAAAGGACGGGTCACCGGCGGCAGCGGAAGGCTCACCCCGGCAAGCAGGCGTGGATCAACGATTGTGACCGGGGACCGAGGGACCGTACCGACCAGTGCGTGAAGAGATAGCCGTACAAAAATACCGTCTGAATAAAAAAAAGCCTGGCCCCCGTGAGGGCCAGGCGTCGCTGATTGCAGAAATGGATAGCCTTAGTTCGCCGAGGCCATGAGCCGTTCCTTGTCCTCGAACAGCACATGGCACTTATTCATATCCAGCTTGCGGACCACGCCTTTTCCGAACTTGTCGTGGAGCAGAACATCCCCAACACGGTACCTGCCGGTCATGTTGTAGTTCAATTCCTTGCCTTTGGACTGGGCTATGCTCGTTTGCCACAGGATGGCCACGGTTTCGGCCGCACCGGCTTTTTTCCTGGATACCCGGGTCTTCCGGACCTCCGCGGGGTTGCGGAACTTGTGTGTTCCGTTGCAGGTCTTGCATTTCACTTTGACAATAGTTTCATCATCCATGGCAACGATGGCATGGTCAAGATTTACTTTGCATTTTGTGCAATAAGATACGATGTTCTCACCAGCCTGATATTTTTCCAGCATAGACCCTCCTTAGGACATTCACGCTCAATTTTATCTATCAATAAATCAATCATATAGATATATAACGTGGGCTATTATACACCTTTATTTAATGAAAATCTTCATTTCTTTTTAGAAACAGTTATCCTATGGTGCAATATTTTGCAAACTCTTCTGGCCAGCACAGCTAAGCATTTGTATTATTACGATATTATGCTATTAATAACGTATCAAAAAATAAACTATGTTGACTTTAGAAGGAGATTAGAGGGGAAGTGAAAGAATTCTCGTCCGAATACAGGCAAAGGCCGCTCTTGTTCACTCCTGGTCCAGTTCTGGCAGATGCCGGTTAGAACATGATCGCGATCCGCAGTTCCAGATACGTGTCGGCGCATGACTCATAGACGGTCCTGTCGCAGTTGAGATGCGACTCGTAGGCCAGACCCAGGCCCAGATATGCCTTTCTCCCGTACAGGAACAGAAGTCCCGTCCGCGCGCCCGCATCGCTGAGGTCCTTGTATTGGCTGATGAAGGTCCGGCGGTAGAACACGCCGGCATAGGGTTTAGCATTTCCGGCCATCTGATGATAGACGTACAGAAGTTGGGGGCTCAACCGGGTGATGCGGGGATCGTTGCCCTGCCAGGATTCCACATCAACACCCGCTTCGATCCCGTCGGCGACATAGTAGCCCAGGCCGGCGCCCAGGATCGTGTAGTCCTGCTGAAAGGCCCGGCCGCTTCCGAGCATGATGGACATGCGCACGCTTCCTTCACGGAATGGCCCGGCATCGGCGGCATTCGCTTGCGTCGAGATCGACAAGGCGGAAATTCCCGTCAACAGCAGCAAGAGGGCGGAGCATAGGGAACGCGTGGTCATAAGGGCTCCTGAAATGATGACGTATCTTTCGGTCGCGGTGCGAATGTCTGCACAATGATGTGTTCCTTGTCGATGGACGGGCCTTCCTGTGTTCAGCAGGACCTCTTTTTCCGGCCGTCAGTGACCCATTGCGGAACGGGTCTTCCCTCGGCTTTAAGCTGTTTCTCCCTCTTCGCCAGGACCTCCGGCGATAACGTAGTCCCTCAGAGAGGATTCCGCTTATAGAACCCGTAATAATAGGAGACCGCACCCCAACCATAAAGGATGACAAGGGCCGCCATAATGATAAGGACAATGTTCATAGAGCCTATCCTCCGAGTTGATCTACTACGGTCACGGTACCCCTGATCTCTGCCTTGCTGCTCCGCACTCCGCGATCAGAGCTACTTCTCCTTGCCCCATGTCTTCTCGAGGTACTGGTCGCGGCCAGAATTAAAGCGGTAGAACTTGTAGCGCGCTGAACTCTTCTTGTAATAGTCCTGGTGATATTCCTCCGCGGCGTAGAACTTCCCCGCGGGAACGATCTCGGTCACGATGGGCTTCCCGAACCGTCCCGAAGCATCAAGCTTCTTCTTTGACTCTTCGGCCAGCCGCTTCTGCTCGTCGTTATGGTAAAAGATGGCCGTCCGGTACTGGCTCCCTGTGTCCACGAACTGCCGGTCGCGCGTCGTCGGGTCAATGTTCCGCCAGAACACGTCCAAAAGCTCCGCGTAAGAGATCTGCGCCGGATCGTACAGCACCTCGACCGCCTCGGCATGCCCCGTGCGGCCTGATGAGATCTCTTCATATTTGGGATCGACCGTTTGGCCTCCCGTATAGCCTGAAACGACCTCTTTCACGCCCCTCAGTTTTTCATAAGGCGGCTCCATGCACCAGAAGCATCCGCCCGCAAAAGTTGCCTTCTCCGATTTCTCGGTCGCGGGAACCTGTCCCGCACTCTTCTCGGCGCTTTCTGACATGTTCGCCACCCCCAGAAGCACGGCCATACACACACCCATGGTTACTATTTTTTTCATGGTTCTATTATACCTCTTCTGTCCTTGTGGGAACAATAAAAACAGGACAGATTTTCTCGTGTACACCAGCGTGACACAACCATGGGACGATGATAGTCTTTAACATATGTGTATCTGATTCTCATTAGAGAAAGGAGGTGTACCATGGACGCACTGGAACTCAGGAAGTTCCTGGCAGGGATTGGCATTGCCGGTCTCCTCGCGGGCACCAGCATGATGGCTGGCGGCTGCGCGGCAAAGAGCAGCTGAAACGGCACGCATGGTGACGCTCAGATGGCTCCGGCAAAGAGCAGCTGTAGCGGCGCAATGGGCGACGCTCAGCAAACCCCTGCCAAGAGCAGCTGAAGCGGCACCCCGAAATAGTGCGGTCGCACTATCCAGCATACCACGGTTATACCGGCGCATCACGATGCGCACCCGGGCCGGTTGACGGTCCGGAAAAGCTAATCACCCTCCGACCCGGTCAGGCGAACAATTCCTGCCCGGGCCCTCTTTTGCCCCGGGTCTGCGGCCCTCAGTGAAGCCTCTCCCCTTGATGCCTCCCATGAACATCTCAAGATGTCCTTGCTCATAGGAACGCAGCCCCTCTCCTTGACAGCGACCAGGCACCCTGTTATTATGGCTGACAGTTGCTCTCCTTTTCCATCGGAATCATCTGTGAACAATCGACAACACGAACGCCGACCAGGAAGGGAGGTGAATGACCAATGGATCAAAAGGACCTCAAGAAGTACCTGGCAGGGCTCGGCATAGCCGGTCTCTTGGCCGGCACCAGCCTCATCGCCGCGGAAGCGCCGAAAGCGGATGGCACACCCACGTCTGCCCCCACCGCAACGATCAAGTCGGAACCCACCCAGACGGCGCCGGCACAAAGCGGTTGAAGCGGCACAAAAACGGAAGCGCCCAAGAGCAGCTGAGGCGGTTCCAAATAATAGTGCGGTCGCACTATACAAGACCTCGTACCAGAATACC
The DNA here is from genome assembly GCA_964412455.1 of uncultured Nitrospiraceae bacterium. Taxonomy (GTDB): domain Bacteria; phylum Nitrospirota; class UBA9217; order UBA9217; family UBA9217; genus JAAXXJ01. The sequence continues at coordinate 45,296 of CAYPOT010000013.1, forward strand.
TGCGCGGGGCATCCGCTCCGACCTTTCAGCATCCACTTGATCCCGGGTATGGACTTTGAACCATGCCCGGGATATAATTTTTCGGTCTCATCCATCCATGACCAAAGACACCATAAACGCAGTCTATCCGGCCTCCCGGTCGGCTGTCGGCGCCGGCCTCTGGGACAGGCACGTCAAGCCTGCAGATGCGGTACCGGAACCAGATGACCTGTTCGGTGCGCTGCGCGCTGCGAAGAACGACCTTCCCGGGTATGTGCACGACCTCCTGCGGCTCGAACATGCGCTCTCGCTCCTCCGGGGCCGGTCAGCTTCCCTGCCGGAACGCGTCGACGCTCTTACCGTAAATCCCACCGTGACCGTGCAGGAAGCGCATTGGCGCGGCTTGTCCGGCCTGCTGGAACCGAGTGCGGGCTCGGAGGCGGGCCCGGTCGAAGGACCGGAGCGGCTCATCCTCTGGTTCGATCCGCGGGAGAACAAGGCCCGTATCAAGCCGGTCGCGAACGACGACCTCCTCGCGCTCAAGATGGCCGTGGAAGACCTTTCCGCGGAAGCGGTTGCGGCCGAAGGCAAGCTTCCCGTCAGCGTTGTTGATGCGGTGCTCGACCGCGCCGTCCGGCAGGGCTTGCTCCTTGCGCCACCCTCGAAGCTTCAACGCGACCCGGCGGTCTTCACGGCCAAGCGGAAAAGCGATGAGGAATTCCTTGTATCCGATTCGTTCACGCTTCAGTGGCATATCACCCAGATCTGCGATCTGCACTGCAAACACTGCTACGACCGGACCGACCGCTCTCCCCTCGCCTTCGAACAGGCGGTCAAGGTCCTCGACGACCTGCACGCGTTCTGCAAGGACCGCAGGGTCCGGGGCGCGGTCTCCTTCACGGGAGGCAATCCACTGCTCCATCCGCGGTTCATCGAGATATACCGCGCAGCCGTGGATCGAGGATTCGGCACCGCCATTCTCGGGAACCCCGCGTCCCGGGAAAAGATCGAAGGGATCATCGGCGTGCAGAAGCCCGTCTTCTTCCAGGTGAGCCTCGAGGGCCTGCGCGAGCACAACGACAGCATCCGCGGGGCCGGCCACTTCGACCGCATCATGGCCTTCCTGCAGGTCCTGCGCGACCTGGATGTTTACTCCATGATGATGCTCACGCTGACGCGTGACAACATGGACCAGGTCATCGCGCTGGCAGGACTGCTTCGGGAAAAGACCGGTGTGTTCCACTTCAACCGACTCGCGCTGTTCGGCGAAGGCGCGAACCTCGCCCAGCCCAACCGGTCGCGGTACCGGAATTTCCTGGAGGAGTATCTCGCAGCCGCGGAATCGAACCCGGTCATGGGCATCAAGGACAACCTCATCAACATCCTGCGGCGCGAGAAAGGGATCGACCTCTTCGGCGGTTGCGCCGGCTACGGATGCGGAGCTGCCTTCAACTTCGTATCGCTCCTCGCCGACGGCGAGGTCCATGCCTGCCGGAAGCTCCCCTCTCCCATCGGCAACCTCTACCGCAAATCCCTCGCAGACATCTATGACTCCGATGAGGCGCGCCGCTACCGGCTGGGACCGTCGGCCTGCCGGGAATGCGACATCCGCTCCGCCTGCGGAGGCTGTCTCGCCGGCACGCTGAGCAGCGGCCTGAACATCTTCGAGGACAAGGACCCGTTTTGCTTTAAGAAGTAGTTGATCTTTCTACTGTCTACCGTCTGCTGTCTCCTGTCTCCTGACCCCTGCTCCCTTCTTGTCTTTCTCCCCCCATCTATGGTATTGTTCCAGACACCGTATTAAGGAACTCTGATCAATGGATCCTCTCATATTTTCCAGATGCATAACCCTCCCCCCGCCGTCGGATGACGACCGGCGGGCCCACGACCAGCGGCTCCGGGATTCCCTTGGTCTGGACCCGCTCCACATCCCGCTGTACCTGCTCCGCTCGATCCATTCCGTCATCAGCGCGAAACAGGAGCTTTCCTGCATCATCGGCCGGGTCGGAAGCGGGTACGCGCTGATCGACATCGACCGGTCACGGTCCTATTCCGTCGCCCTCGACCTCGGCACCACCAACCTCGTCGCCCTGCTGTACGACAACCTGGCGCAGAAAGAGGTGCTGACCCGCTCGCTCGAGAACCCCCAGATCGAGTACGGCAGCGACATTCTGACCCGTATGCACCATGCCATGACGGGGGACAGTGAGGACGTGTATCGCGTCCTCACGAACGGCATCAACACGCTCATCGCTTCGCTCTGCCGCGGGGCGGGCATCAACGGCCGGGACATCCACGGCATGGCTGTGGCCGGAAATACCGTTATGACCCACTTCTTCCTCGGCCTCGATATCAGCACCATCCCGGTGGCGCCCTGGGTCCCTGTGGTCAGGACGCCGGGGTTCTTCACTGCTTCTGTACTCGGCCTCGACATGAACCCCGAGGCCGCCGTCTACGTGTTCCCGAACGCGGGAAGTTATGTGGGAGGCGACATCACCGCCGGCATCATCGCAACAGGTATGCATGAGTCGAATAAGCCCTCCATCCTGGTGGACGTTGGCACCAATGCCGAGGTGGTGATCGGGAACAGCGAATGGATGATCGTGGGTGCCGGCGCGGCAGGGCCGGCGCTGGAGGAAGGGATATCCCGGATCGGGAAACGGGCGAACAAAGGCATCGTCTATGATGTCGAGATCAGGGACAACGGGATCTCGTGCAAGACCTTTGACCGCGGAAAGCCGGAGGGCATCTGCGGCTCCGGCATGGTAAGCCTGCTCTATGAGCTTTACACCGCCGGCATCATCGACCAGACCGGCGTGCTGACCGGCAAACGGCATATCACGGAGGTCGAGGGAGAAAAGGCCTTTTCCATCGACTGCGACTGCGAGGACGCTCTCTTCATCACCCAGGGGGAGATCCAGAACTTCATGCGGTCCAAGGCCGCCATGTTCACACTGCTCCTGGTCCTGACCCGCTCCGTGGGCATCTCGTTCAGTGACATCGGGCGGGTCTTCGTCTCGGGCGCCCTCGGCACGGGCATCGACGTGAAGAAGGCGGCAGGCATCGGCATGGTGCCGGGCTGGCCTCCGGAGATCGTGAAGCCCATGGGCAACACTTCGCTCGCAGGCTGCGGTATGCTGCTCCGGAATGCGGGCCTCGCCGGGACGGCGGACCGCCTCGTGGACAAGATCACCTACAAGCACATGCACGATGATCCCGAGTTCATGAAAGAGTTCATGGGCGCCGTGTTCATCCCCCACACGAATCCGGAGCTGCTGAAGGTATAGGGCCGCATTCCCAAGATAAATCAGAACCTATTTTCGCGCAAAGGCGCAAAGACGCCAAGAAAGGCTGGGCAAGATGGATGAAAATCAAATTTCAAAAATAATCGTAGATTGCTGCTACAAGATCCACAAGACCCTTGGGCCTGGACTGCTGGAATCGGTCTATATAGAGGTTCTCATTTACGAATTGAGAAAAATGGGATTACATTGTAAGAAAGAGGTTGGAATTCCGATTCACTATGAGGACATCATTTTTGAAATCGGTTTTCGGGCGGACCTGATCGTCCAGGACCTTGTCATTATTGAGCTAAAGGCCATAGAGAAGGTCCTGCCCGTCCATAAGAAACAATTGATGACCTATCTCAAATTGACCGGCAAGAAGCTCGGACTCCTCGTCAATTTCAATTCGAATCTTATTAAAGATGGGATCGAGCGGGTAGTCAACGGCTTATAGAGACTGAAAGATCCGCCTGGTTTCCTTTGCGCGCTTTGCGGCTTTGCGCGAGATGGCTTGGTTTCGATCTGTCATGAAAGAACCGTGCAGAATAAAGCTATTTCGGTGGGTCATGAAGGGGTGGGATAACATGTGAAGCGCGCTCCCTGCCGACGAGCGCGCTTCACGAGGTGTCTGTCATGCGGCCTTCCGGTGTTTCTCCATCTCCGAAACGTACGCAACCTTTCCCGCCTCAATGGCATTCTTGACCGCCGTGGTGCCCTCGATATAGAGCTCCTTGCCCTCCTCAACGGTCGTGGCGATCTTGTCGCGCGTGTCCGCGGCAATGTCCTTGATGTCCTTCCTCATTTCCCTTCCCGACTCCGGTCGTTATGCCGGCCTTAAAACCGGCTATGTTCGCCCCGACGGCAGACCCGAGGCCCTCCTTCATTTGATCATACAAACCCCGAATGCTCCTTTCCAGGCTCGCTACGGAGTCGGATATCTGCTTCACCTCTTGCGTTACCGCACCCACGTCGCCCGTGATATTTTTCGTATTTTCGAGCGTTCCTCTCAGTTCGGCAAGGGCGGCATTCAGGTTTCCCTCGACGTTCCTGAAGAAGGCCGTCATGCTGTCGCTCGTCCGTCTCATGCTCAGTATATAGGTGATGTTGAAAACGGTATACACAATGAACGTCGCGACGCCGATACCCAGGATTATCTCGATCATACTTGCCTCCCTATAAGACAAGTATAGCACTAATTATTTTCCGCCGGTCCCGGCATGCCATATTTCGAGAAAACCAGACAGCAAAGAACAAATCTTCCCAGTGCAACGATCTGTTCCCCCATTGTTGTTTTTTCCAAATGGCTGTGTTATTGTTCAAAACACACTTAAGCAAGAACACGGCATTTGACACAGATCAAATCTGACAAGAACCTGATAAAAGCGGATTTTTCATAAGATGGAATTTTTTATCTTTTTGATCAGAGTCTCATTTCGATATGTATCCGCCCTTATCTGACGTTGATCCGATCTTTCCGTGTCCAAATGCTTTATTTTAGGTTGATGGATAATACCGAACACGAGGCAGGACGTGCAGTGAAAAAACCCCGGCAGAAGCCATCCGGCGGCCTTTCCCGCCGCCTTCACTTCCCTGACGACGAAAAGCGCATCCCCTGGCTGCCAGCCCTGCTCGACGCGTTTGCCGTCGCGGATACCGGTGTTGCCATAGCCCTCCGGGATGCAGTAAAGAAGGAACAGAAGAAGCTGGCATGCTCAAAAGGCTGTGATGTCTGCTGCCGGCAAAAGGACATCCCCCTCTACCCCCACGAACTTGTCGGCATCTACTGGTTCGTATCGGAAAAAATGACCGGTCGGGAGCGGGAAATGGTCAGGCAGCAGCTCGCACAACATGCGCCTGGCTCACCCTGCCCTTTCCTGGTCGACGGCTCCTGCGCCGTCCATCCTGTACGTCCTGTCGCCTGCCGGCAGTACAACGTATTCACCACACCCTGCGCTCCCGGCGAGGACCCCTACTACACACGGCGCAGCGACGTTCTTGTGCCCATCATGGATTATACCGACCGCGCTTTCTCAGCGGTAGTGAAGTTCTACGAGTTGGAGGGGGAACGGGACGTTGCGAAGGCGGTGAAGTTCATCCGCGCTCAGATCATGAACCTGCAGGAATATGACTGGAAGAAGCTGGTGAAGGTAATGGAAGCGGTTATCTCTGATAAGAACTGATAACAGGTTATTCTTGCTGTCTATCGGACGTCTCGTAGTGACCCCGAAGATACATTGTGATAAGCATTTCTTTTTGCGACGTAGTCAGTTTTTCCCAGGATACGGTTTTCTTGGCCTTCTCCATCGCTTCCCGGAATATATCCTCCTGCCTCTCTTGCATCTCCACTGGTTCCTCTATCATCCTATTATTGATGGTCATTATCGTACGCACATCTTCGTTCTCAGATCAGCGAAACATACCGTGGGCCGGCAGCAAGTCAGATCGAGGTTTCCGATCCGCCGATCACGGGATCGCTTTGAGGGAAGCCCTGTTCAGTTTTGTTTCGGGTCCCTGATTCACAGCGTGAGGAGGCTGTCGTGCGGCTTTTTCTTCCTTTGTGCTGTCGCCGAGCGCATCGGCGACAATGCGCAATAGTTCACGGGACCCGACCGTTCGTTCAAGATATGCGGTCACCCCGAGACTGCTTGCCTGCAGGTAGCTGTCGAGAGTTCCTCTCTCCGTCAGAATAATGGCAGGCACGTTCGGCCGCGTTTGCCTGAGGGCCCTCAGGATCGCAAGATCGCCTATGCCGCTCATCCGGTGTTCCATGATCACGAGATCGATGCGCTCTTCTGACGTGATCGCCGCAAGCGTGGTGGACCCATCGCGTGTTGCTATGACCGCGTACCGGCGTCTCTGCAGGAGTTCTTCAAGACCGTTGAGCGCTGTCGGATCATCACTGACGAGGAGTATCGTCTTCATATCGTGGCGCCATGCTTTTGTGGTTCCTGTTGGTGACCGGGCCGGGCCGGCTTTATCGCGTCGCCGCGAGGGAGGTCTCGGCTTGGACGTCAGTCACGACAGCAAGATCGTCAGCAGAGAATACACGATCAATGTCCAGGACGATGACGAAGCGGTCGTTCTGCTTGCCCATCCCCTTGATGAACTCCGTCCTGAGCTTCGTTCCGACAGGCAGACGCTGGGCTCGAAGAGGTATCCCAGCATCGGCATGTAGCCTTTCTCCCCCTGATACGTGTAATGGGCGTCCTGTTTTTCCCCCTCCACCTGCATGGCATCCATATCGAGGGTATAGTCCTTCCGCTCATCACGCCGCAAAAGACGATGGCTGAGAATGTCCCGGACCGCTCCCAGCCCGACAAGGCCCGCCTGACCGGTCTTGGGATCGGCCATGCGCCTGAGCCAGCCTCCCATCGTGTCGCTGTCAGGGATGAGGTCTCGTCCCACCAGCTTGAGCAACGGCCCCTCGCGCCGCAGTTCCCGTAGATTCTCTAAACGCCTGCCTCCCGCCTGGAGCAGAAGAACCAGACTGTCCACAAACGCTGAGGCGACATAGCCGCGATTGCTCCCGGGACCGGGGAGATAGCGGTCGGCCAAATCCCGCAATCCCATTCCGTGGTTGTAATCCGCAAGAAGGGCCAAACCCCCGTGGGCAGTCAGCTCTTCGTTCGTTTTTTCGATCTTGAACCCAAATACAGTTTGTCGTATCATGATTCCGCCTTGTCGGTTAAAGGATTTGCTTGGCGGCAATCCCTTTATACCCGCTCGCACAGCGGCCGACAAGGTTTTTTATTGCTCAGGATTATTTTCTATCGCGGAATATGGGAGCATGGCATCCGCATGCATGAAGCCCAGGGGCCGGCACAGCCCTTCCGCCTCGGCCTCAACTTGAGACGAAATGAGATTTACGTCGTTTTTGATCTTGTCACTGATGCTTTCGTCGAACGAATTAATCTGGCTCCGGGAGGTCACGAGCGCCACAGCGGCGCTGCTCGCGATAAAAATGGCGATGACCAGTACGATCGCTCTCGTTTTGATGGATGTCGTTTTGTTTTTCATGACACTCTCCTTCTCGTTTTTATTTACCGGTACGGATGCCGGTCACTTCTGAATCAGGAAACATCATCGATCATTCAAATCAATGCAACAAAACCCGGGGAGGTGTGCCTGTGCAGGAAGACCGGCATGGCGATACCGGACCATCTCATTGTCACGCCTCGGCAGTCACTTCCTGCTCCGCCTGGACCAGGGCAAGCTCATCGGTGGAAAAGATCTTGTCGATGTCCAGGATGATGACGAACCGGTCGTTCTGCTTCCCCATTCCCCGAATGAACTCGGTGTTGAGCTTCGTTCCGATGCGCGGTGCGGGCGCGATGTGCTCCGGCCCGAGATCGATCACCTCTTGCACCGAGTCGGCCAGGGCGCTCAGGGATTTTAGTACCGCTGATATACCCGTTCATATCGGGAACGTCATGCTGAACAGCAAATAATCGTTGCCGTTCTTACAGGCGTGTCCCAAAAGTGGCCAACGCGTACATGTAGATATCTCGACCCAATCACAGCGGCTCGAACCTGTATGCTGCTATACTGCAGCCTGCCGGCAAGCCGGCAGACCGTTCTTCAGAAGAGGCTGATTCGGTCGGTCTTGAGCGCCGGCCTACTTGATGCCCCCAACGCCCTTATCCAAAAAGAAGTAATTCGTATATCCATACTGCTCAAGATAATACTGGATCCAATCCACCTGTTTGCCTACCGCATCCAGTATCAGCAGTTCTTTTCCCTTGAACTCGCCCATTTTGACCAGCTCGGCGAAGCGGTCAGAGGGAATGTTCCTGAGCGCTGGCAATGGCGGCACTTTTTCACGCTGAACGGGTTCTCGGATATCCACGACCACTGCTGCGGGATTCTGCGATTTCGTCTTGAATTCTTCGTATGCTATCTTCTTCTTTGCCAGCATCTCCTTGGAAATCAGCTTGTCCGTCCTCACTGGGGTCTCCCCCATCAGCATGCCTTTGTCCGGATGCGCTTTTACCCAGTCATAGATACCCGCGTCGTATGCAAAGGTATTCGTGAATCCCGCATCCATTGCCTGTTCCGCTGCTTCGTAGGACTTGGCGCAGGTATGTCCGTTGCAATAGAATGCGATCGGGAACGATCCATTCTTCGGCCGCAGCTTTTCCAGGTCCTTGACGAACATGGCTGTGGCCATCGGCAGATGGACGGCTTTGTTGATATGGATGACATCGTATTCGATCTTTGAGCGCACATCGACAATGATCACCCTCTGATACTCTTTAAACATTGCCTCCGTGGTGAGATACTTCACTTTGGGAAACTTCTCTCGCAGCGGGAACCCCTCCTCCGCTGCAGCGGCTAAACCAACTAACAGGGCAAAACACACCACAAACAAACTCAACAACTGCAATGATCGCTTACTCATTGTGTCCTCCTTTTTCTCTCTTCAGATTTAATTTCATCGACGTTCGCATTGATACGACCGTTCGGCATCGGCGGACCTGAGCAACAAGATCCGGTGTTAACGGTCATGTCCTCCCGTTTACCAGGACGTCCCCCGGTGCGGCCTGCACAAGGGCCAGTTCATCCGTGGAAAAGACCCGGTCGATATCCAGAAGGATGATGAACCGGTCGTCCCGCTTCCCCATCCCCCGGATGAACTCCGTCCGGAGCTTGGCCCCGATCTTCGGCGCCGGGGAGACATCCTCGGGAGCCAGGTCGATCACCTCCTGCACCGAGTCTGCCAGGGCTCCGAGCACCGTCCTATCGCCGTCCACGGTCACCTCGGTTATGATGATACAGGTGTTCACGCTGCTCTCCGTCCTGGTCATCCCGAACTTGAGCCGCAAGTCAACCACCGGCACGACACTGCCCCGGAGATTGATCACGCCCCGCATGAAGTCCGGCGTCCGGGGTACCCTGGTCACCGTGGTGAAATCAAGGACCTCACGAACCTTGGTTATGTCAAGAGCGAAGACCTCGTCGGCAAGCCGGAAGGTCAGATACTGCGCCGCCTGAGTCATCTCTGCTACTTCCATGTCAGCCTCCTGTGCGTATATAAAGGGTCAAGGGTCAGGGAAGAGTAAAAGGTCGGTTGACGTTCCATGACCCTTGCCCCGTGACCCTTGCTTCGCTAATACTTTTCGAACTCACCGTCCCGGCTGTCGCCGTTACCGCCGACTTTTCCGTTCATATTCAAGGCAACGCCTCCCCGCACGGACTTCCTTCCCGTTGCAATGTTTGCCGGTTCGAGCATCGCAACGCTCCTCTGCATAACGCGGGCCCTCAACCCTGACTTCTCATTCTTCACCTGCTGCAGTTCCCTGCGCGCTTGAATATCCATGCCCCTTTCTGAACCGCCTTCCTTCAGTTTAAAGAACCCGATGGCCGCCTGGAGCTGCTCAGCCTGCGTGGAAAGCTCCTCGGACATGCTTGACATCTCCTCCGCTGCGCCGGCGTTCTGCTGCACAACACGATTCAGCTGCTGGATCGCACCGTTGATCTGATCCGCGCCGCCTGCCTGCTCCTTCGATGCAGCGCTGATCTCCTGCACCAGCTCGGCCGTTTTTTGGATATCCGGCACCAGCTTTGCCAGCATGGTACCTGCCCGCTCCGCAACGTCAACGCTCGAGCTCGACAGATGGCCGATCTCACCTGCAGCCGCCTGGCTCCGCTCGGCGAGCTTCCTCACTTCGGCCGCCACGACAGCGAATCCCCTCCCCGCGTCTCCGGCGCGGGCCGCTTCGATGGCCGCGTTCAGCGCCAGCAGGTTAGTCTGGCGGGCGATTTCCTCAATGATCCCGATCTTTTCGGCGATCTGTTTCATCGCACGAACCGCGTCGGTCACGGCCGCTCCGCTCAGTTGGGCGTCATTGGCGGACTTCATGGCGATCTTATCGGTCTGCATGGCGTTATCGGCGTTCTGCCTGATCGTGGCGTTCATCTCTTCTACCGTGGAAGAAGCCTCTTCCGCCGATGCGGCCTGCTCCGTCGCTCCCTCGGAGAGCTGTGAAGCGCCTGACGACAATTGCTGGCTCCCGGTGGAAACGCTGTTGGCGGCGCTTTTCACATCAGCGACCACATCGCGCAGCTTCTTGACCATTGTATTCATGGACCTGCCAAGCATGCCCACCTCGTCGTTGCTCAGGGACTCCACGTTGATATCAAGGTCCCCTGATGCCATTCTTTCCATCGATGTCTTCAATGATGCCAGCGGCGTCACAATGATCCTGCTGAATAGCAGATAGACAACGCCGGATATCACCACTACGGCGCCAAGACACAGTGCAACGATGATCCCCTGCGCTTTTCGCGTTGCCTCATTGACGTACTTCTTTGTGAACACGATCCGTACCGTGCCGATCTGTTCGTCCCTCTGCTTGACCGGACTGGAGAACTCGATCAGGTCCGCCTTCTTACCCTGCTCGGTGCCGAGCTTGGTCAGGGGGGCGCCCGTTTTGTCCTCTATGACCGCCGAGAACACTTCCCGGTCACGGGATATGTCCTTCACGTACCCTTCGAGGTACATGAAGTTGTAGGACATGATCGGCTCGGCAGAGATTGCCGCGAGGAACTGCACTGTGTTCTGTCCTTTCTCCTCCAGTTGGCGCATCAATGCAGCTTTCTGGCTCATTCCCAGCGTCACAACCAATGCTGCGGACACCAGCGTCAGCACCAACAGGATGCTCACCAGAAATTTCCTTGTTACCGTCCAGTTTTGATAGCGGTTGTTCATGACCTACTCCTTTCTTACTTGCATAACCATTAACATCCCGTCCGTGACATTGAAGCTCCCTGCAGTCCCGCCCTGGCGGGACAGGGAATATTCGATCCTCAAGGACGCTATCGTTATTCCAATCACTCGTTCCTGAATTCAACTGCCCCGGAAGGGAGGACCTCCCGTTCCGGGGCGTCTCTCTGCTTTTATTACAACGCTCCCGCCACCCTGGCCGCCTGCCGGAGCAGGTCGTAGTCCTTATCAACGACCGGTGCGAAACCCGTGATCTTGGCCGGGCCAGCCACCTGTTGCGCTTCGGGGCTGTTCGGCTTCAACTTCAGCAATGCCGCCTTCACCTTCTCCGACGCGGATTTATTCATCCTTTTCGTGCTGAACAGCGGCCAGTTCGGATAATAGTCCGTATAGGCAATGATCTTGATCTGCGCAAGATCCACGACCTCTTTCATCTTTCCGAGATCATCCTCGCGAATAGCGCCCGCATCAGCCGCCTTGTTGAAAACAGCCAAGGCAACGTTCGTATGTTTCTTGGCAAAGGGAAGCTTGGTGAAGTCCGTCTTCACATCAAGGCCCGCCTTGCTCAGCGTCAACATCTGGAAGATGTGTCCCGCCGCGGAGTCCTCCTCCACAAATATGAGTTTTTTGCCCTTCAGATCCAAAACCTTTTCGATGCCTGAGTCCCTCCGAACGATGATAATGCCCCGGAACTTGGTGCCGGCTTTTTCCGAGGCAAGGCCGAGCGGGTCGATCGATGCATCATCTTTTTTAAGCTGCACATACACGAGCGGATTGGCGAATCCCATATCGACCTGGCCGGATGCAACGAGTGTCTTAAATGCGTCAAAATCCTTCGGGACCACTAGGCTGACCTTTTCGCCCGTTTCCTTGCTCAGGTATTCCGCCAGCGGAGTGAACATGCTCGTCATCTCCGTCGCGCTCAGCCGCGGCAGAAGACCGAGCTTGATCTCCGCCGATACCGTACCCGGACGGAACCATCCAACTGCCACACAGACAACGAGTGCAACCATTCCTGCTTTTACGATTCGGCTAAACATAGTACGTCCTCCTGTTAAATTGTATTTACGACACTGTTACTATGCAATCAGGCAATTCTCCACGAACGAGTATCCGCATTCGCGTGCACTACCTATTGCAGTAGTGATGCCAACTGACAATTCCCATTAATTCAAGCAGTTGATAGTCGCCAACCTCATTTGTCAAGGACAACTTGTCCTGCACAAGGAACAGGTTGTCATTACAGAATCACCGTACGCTCAAACCGGCAGCTTTGCATAGTGCCAGTTCCTCCCGCTCGGCGAGCTGAACAAGCCTCGGCACATCGAGGATGAGCGCCACCGTGCCGTCGCCGAGGATGGTCGCGCCGGACAGGCCCTCAACATCCCGGTAGAACGCACCGAGGTTCTTGATCACGGTCTGGTGGCCGCCGACCACGTGGTCCACGACAAAGCCGACCCGCTTGTCATCCACCCGTGCGATCACGATCTGTTCAATGGACGGCGGCGTTCCCGTGATGGCGAACTGTTCCCGCAGCCGCACATACGGCACGATTTGGCCGCGCACGTTGATCATGTGCTTACCGTTGCCTGCGGCGGATGCAACATTGTTCAGTTCAACGCATTCCTCGACCATCGAGAGCGGGAAGATGTATCGCTCCGCGCCGACCTGTGTCAAAAACCCGTCGATGATCGCGAGGGTGAGCGGCAATTTCAGCACAATAGTGGTCCCGGCTCCCTCGTTGTTCCTGATCATGACGGTTCCGCCCAGGGAATCTATTGACCGCTTGACCACATCGAGCCCCACGCCGCGCCCCGAAACGCTCGTGACGGTTTTTGCCGTGGAAAAGCCCGGCATAAAAATGAGCGACAGGAGCTCCTTCTCCGAGAGGTTCTCTCCCTCCCGTATAAGGCCGCGCTCAACACCCTTTACACGGATCGTCTCAAGGTCAAAACCGGATCCATCATCCCTGATCTGGATCAGGACGTGCGCTCCGGAGTGCGCTGCGGAAAGGACCACCGTGCCTGCCGCCGGTTTGCCGGCCCTGGTGCGGGCCTCAGGCGATTCGATGCCGTGGTCGATGCTGTTGCGGATAAGATGCATGAGCGGATCTCCCAGGCGCTCTATGACCGTCTTGTCCAATTCAGTCTCCGCGCCCTCGGTGACAAGCGCAACCTCTTTTCCCAGCTCCCGGGCAAGGTCCCGCACCAGGCGCTTGAACCGGTTGAACGTCGCTCCGATAGGCATCATGCGGATGCTCATGGCTTCGTCGCGGAGATTTCCGGTCAGCCGCTCCACCTCTTCGGCAATGGAAATGAACTCGGGAATGCCCCGGGATAGCGCGGTCAGGCTGAGCCGCGCCTGGATCGTTACGAGTTCGCCCACGAGGTCGACGAGGGTGTCCAGTTTATCCGTTGCAACACGGATGCTCGAAAGGGCTCCGCCATGGAGGCTCCCGAACGGGTCCTCCTGTCCCTGCTGCGGAGACGCCGGCGCAACCTTCGTCCCGGGCGCATCTACGCCGCATGACCGTTGCGCTTTGTCCGTCATTGCTGTCGTTTCGTTCTTGTCACAATCCGGTCCGTCCGAGACCTCGATCGACAGTTCCCACTGGTCCTTGGCCAGAATGAAGACATCCTGAATGGCATCGATTCCCCAGCGCGTGACCAGCAGCACCTCCCAGCAGGGCGCTCCCATGGGAGATGAAAGGGCATCCATCTTTGCCACGACCGCACAGATGCCGAGATCGGCAAGCCCGTTTAAGAGCTCGGATGGGTCCATGCCCCCCCCAACCATGGCCTGCGACGGGTGGAACCTGATGCGGTACGATTGCTCTTTCTTCGGGACCGGCAGTACCCCGCAACTGGACTGCGTTTCTTCCTCGAGGGGCAATGCGTACTTCCGCAACGCTTCTGTGCCGGCAATACTATTTTTAAACGCCTCGATGATCCTCCGGCCTTTCGCCTCGTCTGTGGTTCCTTCGTAATAGCATGTGTCGAGCATCGCTTTGATCTGGTCGCGGGCGGCGAGGGTCAGATCAATGCTCTCCCTGTCGAGAGATATCTTTCCCTGCCGCACAAGATCATAGAACGTCTCGATTTCATGGGTAAAGCTGACGATATCGTCCAGCCCGCATGCCCCACCTGACCCCTTGATCGTATGCATCGCCCTGAACACCCGGCCGATCTGTTCCCTGTCCCCCGGTGCTTTTTCGATCTCCAGCACGGCGCTCTCGAGCTCGGCTATAAGCTCATATGCTTCCTCCCGAAACAGTTCCCGGAGCCTGGCGGCCATATACTCCGCCGAATCCTCGTCAAGGTGGCCTTTTATCTCTTCCATTATTCGGTCCTCGCAAAAACAGCGTTGTCTTCTTCCCCTTGCATGATATGTTTAAAAGCGCTCACCACCCGTGCATCGAACTGATTTCCCGACCAGGCACGAAGCTCCTGCATGGCATTGTCGTGAGTGGCCGCCAACCGGTATGGCCGGTCCGACAGGATCGCATCATACGTATCAGCCACGGCGATGATCCGTGCCGAAAGCGGGATGGCATCGCCCGACAGAGCCGCGGGGTACCCCGAACCGTCATACCGCTCATGATGATGAAGGATCGCAGGCAGCAGCGCCTCAAATTGCTTCAGCGGCTGCAGGATCTCCACCCCTTTCTGGGTATGGCTGCGAATCATACCAAGCTCTTCTTCCGTGAGCGGTTCCTGCTTCGCCAGAATGCTGTCGCTTATCCCGATCTTCCCGATATCGTGCAGCAGCGATGCGGCCCTGACATCGGCTACTTCATCCATTGAAAGGCCGAGGTTCTCGGCGATCCTGGCTGACGTCTCGCTGACACGCATGCTGTGGCCGTAGGTCCCCAGGTCCCTTTTTTCCACGGTTCGCGATAACGTCACCAGAACGGACAGATAGGTCTGCTTCAGTTCGGCTGTTTTTTCCTGGACCATCAACTCCAGTCCCGCCAGAAGGTCCTTTTTCTGCTGTTCCATATCTATCTTTCTATTCACGTACTCGATGCTTACCAGCAGGTCCTCGAAGCGGAACGGTTTTCGCAGAAAATCCGCGATCCCGTTCTTGAGCGCGCGAATGGCTGTTTCGATGTCCGGATTGCCGGTCATGATCACAAAATGAAGATTGGGATCGGCCCTCTTTAACCGCTCGATGAGCTCTATGCCTTCCATGGACCCGAGATGGTTGTCAACGAACGCCATTCGGAACGGCTCAGCTGACACGAGCCGGAGTGCATCGGCGGGCGTTGCGGCTGTTGCGACGTCCCATCCGATATCCCTGAACATACATGCGAGAGCTTCAAGGATCCTGTCTTCATCGTCAATGAGCAATATCCTGGAGGTCATGTCAGAGTCTATCCTTCCGGCGCGGGACGAGGAACTGGAATCGGCTGTCGTACCCGCGGCACTGCCATACCTAGAGCAAGTGCCGTGCCATACCGGAAGCCATTGAATTGTCTGGGGGTAGGTCCTATGAGGATGCTGTCAAGCGGAACAAGTTGTCATGAGGGCCCGACAACTTGTCAAAGAGAAGAGCTAATGAATGAACCTCAGCAAACTACGGGGTATCTTGTCTTAATTCTCCCCTCCCTTCGATGGGAGGGGATCGAGGGGAGGGCGATGTATCTGACGGAGGAAAAAAGGTGCGGGTGCTTTCTCAAGGGAGAGAGACCTGCAAAGTAATCCTTAAGCAAGCTACAGAGGATCGCAAGTTACCGGGGAAGGGTTACGGTGAACACCGTGCCCTTGCCCGGTTCAGAGACCGCGGTAAGAAAACCGCGATGATTGGCAATGATCCGATGGGCAATGGAAAGACCGAGTCCGGTTCCTCCTTTCTCGGCCTTCGTGGAAAAGAAAGGAT
Source organism: uncultured Nitrospiraceae bacterium (assembly GCA_964412455.1). Classification (GTDB taxonomy): domain Bacteria; phylum Nitrospirota; class UBA9217; order UBA9217; family UBA9217; genus JAAXXJ01. Next base: position 61,160 of record CAYPOT010000013.1, read on the forward strand.
GGAATATCTTCTGAAGATTCTCCGGAACGATCCCCGGACCGGTATCTCTGATCCTGACCCATGCGCTGCCCGCTTCCGTTCCGGTCTCGACCGTGATCGTGCCTTTGTTCTCCATGGCATCAAGGGCATTGATCAGGAGGACGAGAAAGACCTGCCGCAGCTCGCCTTCGTTCCCGCTGATCAGGAGCTTTTCCCCAAATTTTGTTATCACCGTTGTATGCTTCAGTCTACCCTGGTAGCCTACGAGATCAACGGCCTTGTCGATCTGCAGATGCACATCGACATCCGATCTGCTCAGCGTCGTCTGGCGCGAGAACGAAAGCATGTTGCTCGTGATATCCCTGCAGCGCAGCACTTCCTCGTCGATGATCTTGAGGTACTTCTCGAACAGCGCATGGTCATAGGTGTCCTTCGTGACCCGCATGAGCAGCATTTCCGCGCAGATCATGACCGATTCGAGCGGATTGTTGATCTCATGGGCGATCCCGGATGCCATCTGGCCCAGCGACGCGAGCCGCTCGGTCATGATCATCCGCATCTCCCGCTCCTTATCCTCGGTGATGTCCCGGGCGACATGGATGGAGCCGATGAGGCTTCCGTCTGGCGCGTGGTAGGGATAGGTGGAAACGCGCAACACTTTGCCCGAGACCGCGTCCGCGAACTCTTCCGCTGCAGGCGTTCCGTCGGCCAGCGTCCGCGCATGGGGACAGTCGGGCACCGGCGCAGCGGCGCCGAAGTGCAGCAGCTCATAGCACTTCCTGCCGATCACCTGCTGGTACGGTAGACCCACATGCTCGGCGAAGGCCTTGTTGACCCTGACGATGTTGAAGTCACGGTCATGGATCGATATGAGGTCCGTAATGCTGTCGAACGTGTCCTGCCATTCCTTCTGCGAGCGGCTCACCGCCCCGAGGGCCTTCCGGATATCGGTGACGAGCTTTTCCCGTTCAACTTCCGCTCTCTTCCGATCGCTGACGTCGCGGACAATCGCCTGAAGATACTCTCCGGAACTCAACGCTATCCGGTTCAGGCTCACTTCCGCCTCAAAGGAGGCGCCCCCTAGTGTGCAATATTGCCATTCAAAAAACTGGTGCTCGCTGGCATAGGCCGCTCTGATCTTCTCAAGAAATAGCACCCGTGAATCCTGCCCGTCCGGCTGCGCCGCTGGAGAGAACCGGACCGGTGTTGCGCCCAGGAGATGCTCCCAGGAGCACCCGAACATTTCCAGAGCACTGTTATTGCAGTCGACGAACAGCAACTCCAGCATTAGGAAGATGGCGTCTCCGGAGGAGTCAAAGAGCATCCGGTAGAGCCGCTCACTCTCATGAAGCCTTTCCTCAACGAGTTTTCTCTGGGTAATGTCCCGTACCACCACCAGCACGTAGTTCAGACCCCCGATCGCTGCAATACGCATGTTGGCCTCGCCCCAGAACAGGCGGCCGTCTTTATGCCGGTATCGCCATTCGAAAAGCTGCGGTTTTCCCAAAGAGGCCCTCTTGATCCAGTCGACGGCGTCTCGCTGAGTGTAGGGCGGCTCACCGGAGCTTAACGCCTCCATCGTCATCCCGTAGGCTTCTTCCCGGGAATAACCGAACATATCGGTCATTTTCCGGTTGACGTCCAGAATGGCGCCCGTGTCCGCGTCATGGATAATTATGGCATCGTTAACCGAATCGAAGATCGCGCTGAACCGCTCCTCGTTGGCCCGAAGGGCCTCCTCGGCATCATGCCGCCGCCCCATGTACTTTGCCAACTGCAGTCCGGCGGCCATGCTGAGGAAAATGACGAGGAACGCCATCCGCGTATGCTCCTCGGTAGTGGCATGTTCGATGGCCTTATCCACATCATACCGTGTAAGCGTGGTCTTGAGCACAAGGTACGCGATCATGACTCCAAGGCTTATCAGGATGGATGCGGCCGTGACCCGCGGCGTGAAGCGCGCAGACGAGGGGACCGGAAGACCCAGCAGCCGGGGCACGGCCCGTAGGTTCATGAGCAGATCGCAGAGGAACAGGGAAAAGAACATCAGGAAGGCCTGCGTTACCGCTATACCCTGCACGACCGCAGTCGGGATGAACACGGGCGCAGCGGCATGCCAGAACGGAGGGTTGATCATAAAGAGCCGGGGGAAGACCGTCACCAGCAGGACCGTATAGACCGCTGAGCAGAGGACCTGCACGCTGTAGGGATGGTTCCAGAAGGACGGGCGCGTCCGCCGCAGGTCCGCCGCGTGGCCATGGACGATGTACCAGCTGCCGTAGATGGCCACGTTGACCAGATTGGCCCACCCGTTGGAGGGCCAGAGAAAGAGGGAGAAGAACGCCATCCCGCCCAACGTCACGACGATGACGCCAGAGCGCCGGCCGTACGCCAGGGCAGCGAGCATCGGCAGAAAAAGGCTCCAGGTGAAGGAGATCGTGTGGAGAGGGAACGGGACGCTGATGGAAAAAAAAGTGCCGGCGAACCCCGAGAGGCCCAGGAAGAGGGACACCGCTGCTTTCTTCCTGTCAAGAGGTTCGCCGAATAGATTCATGCCGGACACCATGTTCTGCGTTTCCTATCCGATCCCGTAGCTCGTGAGCTTCCGCATCAGGGTGCGGGGATGGACCCCCAGCACCTCGGCCGCCTTGTTCCGATCGCCGCCGGCCTGCTGCAATATGCGCAGGATGTGCTCCCGCTCCAGGTCATCAAGCCGGATACTGCCGCTGCCTGATCGTCCTCCCAGATCACCGGGAATATCCGCGGGCTCGATCAGATCGTTCTTGCTCAACAAAAGAACATGATGTACCACATTCTGAAGTTCCCGGACATTTCCCGGCCATGCGTGGCCGGACAATATGTTAAGCGCATCGCTGCTGAACTGCTTTTTTTTGAACGCGGGATTGCCGCGCCTGCAATGCTCGATCAGCGGGACGATATCCTCCCTGCGTTCCCGCAGCGGAGGGAGATGAACGGTCAGAGCGGATATCCGGTAATAGAGATCTTCCCGAAAGGAGCCCTTTGCGATCTCGGCCTTCAGCTGCTTGTTCGTCGCGGAAATGACCCTCACGCTGACCTGCTGCTCCCGGGTGCCGCCGAGCCGGTAGAACGACCCGGTCTCGATGACCCGCAGCAGCTTCACCTGGAGCGGCAGCGGCATGTCCCCGATCTCGTCCAGGAAGAGCGTCCCTTCATGGGCTATTTCGAGCAATCCGGGCTTTTTCGTCTGGGCCCCCGTGAACGCGCCCTTCTCGTAGCCGAAGAGCTCGCTCTCGATCATGTTCTCGGGAAGGGCGCCGCAATTGATCGCGACATAGGACCGGTCTGCGCGGGGAGAGGTGTTGTGGATGAACCGCGCGATCAGTTCCTTGCCCGTGCCGCTCTCGCCGGTGATCAGCACGGGGAAATCCGACGGTGCGACCTTCTTTGACCGCTCGATCACCTCGCGCATCAACAGGCTTTCCGCGATCAGGGTCGGGACTTCCGCCTGCTTTTTGACCTGGGTCTTGAGCAGAAGGTTTTCCGTGCGAAGCTTCTTTTTTTCGTAGGCCTTCTCGATGAGGGGAACAAGCTCAGCGATCTTGAAGGGCTTCATGAGGTAGTCATAAGCCCCGAGCTTCATGGCCTCGACAGCGGTCGGAACGGTCGCATTGGCGGTAAGGATGATGACTTCGGCGGAGATATCGAGGGATCTCAGTTTTTTCAATACCTCGATGCCGTCCATGCCGGGCATGGTAAGGTCGAGCAGGATAATATCATATTCGTTTCGTTCGAGCTCTGCCAGGGCCGCGGGGCCGCTTTCTACCGCGGCCACGTGCACCATGCCGGTCGCGAGCTCATCCCGGAGAAGCTCCCGGATGTTCTTCTCGTCGTCGGCGATCAATACTCTGACAGGAAGTTTTTCCATATCTCCCTTTAATTGATGCGGCTCAGCACTGCGCCTTCCCGGTTGCCACCTTAAGATGAGTCATTTTAGCACGATAGGGGAAATTAATATAGGGCACAATATAGCAACTATCCTGCGATCCTGCCTCCGCCTCCCTGTCCACGTCCCGCTGCCGGGTTACGTCAATCAGCCCTTTGCCGCGGTCCCGCCGTTCTATCAGAGGGACAAGGAAAAGGACATCACCAAGGCGGTGAATCTCGTGCGTGCCCAGATCATGAACCTGCAGGAATACGATTGGAAGAAGCTGGTGAAGGTCTTGGAGGAAGTGACGACGAAGAAAGGATAGATCCCCGGCGTGGTCCGCTTGAAGCAATGCACGGGTGGTTCATCCCCGCACTTGCGGGGAACATAACGCGATCGCGCGTGCTGACGGATTCGCGGACGGTTCATCCCCGCACGTGCGGGGAACATAAGAACAAGAACACGAACGATTACAAAGAAGCCGGTTCATCCCCGCACGTGCGGGGAACATCTTCTTCTCCTTCCACGTGGGATTTTCAATCGCGGTTCATCCCCGCACGTGCGGGGAACATCCTCCCGTTCTATGTCCTGCATGGTTGCCATCAGGTTCATCCCCGCACGTGCGGGGAACATAAGATTTATTGAATAACAAAGGGGTTTGATGCCGGTTCATCCCCGCACGTGCGGGGAACATGAATCAATGCCGGACTGGACGTTGTTCGCACACGGTTCATCCCCGCACGTGCGGGGAACATATTTTCACGTTGCCGGGGTCGGTGATCACTTCCGGTTCATCCCCGCACGTGCGGGGAACATGGCTTCTTCGCCCTCGGCAACGTAATTGAGGACGGTTCATCCCCGCACGTGCGGGGAACATAACATAAATTGACGCGAGCCTTTTTATAACCCCGGTTCATCCCCGCACGTGCGGGGAACATGGCACCAAGACACCAAGAAAGGCGAAGAAGGTCGGTTCATCCCCGCACGTGCGGGGA